>NZ_JCALCN010000002.1:0-543133 GCF_059812345.1 Mycobacterium sp. NGS59 | reverse complement strand
CGCGCCGGTTAACGGCGGCGTCGGGACCGCAGATAGTCGCCCACCACCGCCGCACCCAGCCCGTCCAGATCCGGCACCACCACCCGGCCCTCCACACGACGGGCGACCTGGTCGATGAACCGCGCCAGACCAGGGTCGCTGCCTAGCCGGAAGATCGTGACTTGCGCACCGAGCCTGGACATCTCATCGAATCCGCGCACCGTGTGCGCGATGGTCCGGGGATGCGGCGGGTAATCAAAAAACACAGCAGAACCCCTCCCGTCGCCGTCGAAATCCTCCAGGTGCGCGGTCGGTTCCCCGTCGGTCACCACCAGCAGCACGGGTTGCGCATTGGGGTGCCGACGCAGGTGACGGCCGGCCAGCGCGAGCGCGTGATGCAGGTTGGTGCCTTGCTCGTAGACACCTTCCAAACCCGTCAGTTCCGCGGCGCTGACCGTCCGGGCGTAGCGGCCGAAAGCGATGATCTGCAACGCATCCGAGCGGAACCGGGTGCACACCAGATGGTTGAGCGCCAGCGCCGTGCGCTTCATCGGCAGCCACCGGTTCTCCATCACCATCGAGAACGAGGTGTCCACCAGCAGTGCGACCGCGGCCTGGGTGCGGGTTTCGGTCTCCGAGACCTCCACGTCGTCGACGCTGATGCGCAGTCCCCCGTCGAGCGTCGAGGTGCCGGCTTGCCGAAGGACGGCGTTCGTCAGCGTCCGGGAAATGTTCCACGGCTCGGTGTCGCCGAACTGCCAGGGCCGTGTCGCGCCGGTCAGTTCGCCGGCCGCGCCCGCCCGACGGGTCTCCCGATCACCGTGACGACCCGAAAGTTGTTGCGCCACATCACGTAGCGCGGTCTCGCCCAATCGGCGCATGGCCTTCGGGGACAGCCGCCATTGACCATCGGAGCCGCGGTCCAGGAAGCCCTGGTTGACTAGGGCACGCTCGAGTTCGGCCAGTGTCCGGGCGTCGACGGCGGCCTCGTCTCCGAGCTGGCGGGCGAGTGCGTCGAGGTCGACGTCGTCCATCGTGGCCCCTGGGTACGCCTGCGAGAGCTGTTCGGCCAGCTGCTCCAGCTCGGCGATGTCGGCCAGAGCCTGGGTTCCCTCGCCCATGCCGAACGGATTGTCGCCGGAGAACTGCTCCTGCCCGGTCCAGTCCTCACCGGGTCGCGCCGCCTGTAGATGCGAGTCGAGCCGACTCAACGCCTGCATCAAAGACGGTGACCCGAATGCCTGCTGCGCCAACGCATCCAGCTCATCACGCTGCTCCTGGGACAGGCTGTTGCGAAACCGCTGCGCCGCGGCGGCCCGCTTGGCCAGCGAATCGAGCAGCTCTTCGACATTGCTCGGGTTCTCCGGGAAGAACTCGCCGTGCTTGTCCATGAAATCTTGAAAGTCCTGCTGGGTGTCCTCGCCTCTGGCGTGCTTGTCCAACAGGTCATTCAGGTCGTCGAGCATCTGGCTGACGCGCTGACGGTCCTCGTCGGTGGCGCCCTGCAGCGCTTCTTTCATCCCGGCGAAGCGTTGGTCGAGCATCTCCCGGCCCAGCAGATCCTTGATCTGCTCGTATTTCTGACGGGCCTCGCCGCTGCGCCAGTCGTATTCGGAGAGCTCCTGCACGGCCTTGGCCGGCGACGGCGGCAGCGCCTCCAGCTGCAACTCGGAGAAGCGGGCGTCGTCGTCGAGGGCACGCGCCAGTTCCTTGCGTTCGGCGAGCACCGCCTCGTCGAGCAGCTTCTTTATTTCCTGCAACGTGCCGTCTAAATTGTTGCGCCGCAACAGGTCCCGTCGTTTGCGGTTGGCCTCGGCGGCCAGCCGGTCGGCCCCACGCATGTTCTCGGTGCCGCGCCGCAGCAACTCCGATAACGCGCGGCGCGGCGAAGTGCCGGCCATGACGTCCTGCCCGATCGCCTCGAGCGCCTCCCGCAGATCCACCGGCGGGGCCAGCGGGTCGGGACCGCCGGTGTACGCCGAGTAACGCGATGAGTGCCCGCTACGAGCCATAGACCGTCTGCCCTTCACCGGACACCTTGTCGACCCGCTTCGCCAGGTACAGCGCCTCGAGAGCCAACTCCAGTGCCGCGGCCCGCTCCCCTTCGGACTCGGCGCCCAGTTTGGTCGCGATCTTGTCCACCACCGGCAGGCCGGGAACCGCGGCCAGCACGTCCTTGGCCGATACCCGCTCGCCCGTCGTCACCGCCGAGCCTCCCTCGACGGCCGCGACCAAAGTGCCGACGTCGATGCCGCCCAGCACCCGAGACGCGGTGTCGGCCGTCGAGCGGCGCAGCAGGTGCTCCAGCACGGCCTGCTCGCGGCCCTCTTCGCCGGATTCGAATTCCAGCTTGCCGCGCAGCACGTCGATGATGGTGCCCAGATCGACCACGCGGGCGACCGGATCGGTCTCCCCCAGAATCGCCCCGCGGTGCCGTGCTGCCGCCGCGACCGTCTCGGCCGCCGCGATGGCGAATCGCGCCGAGACGCCCGAACGCTGGTCGACCGAGCTGGACTCGCGCAGGTAGCGGGCGAACCGCGCGATCACCTGCAGCAGGTAGTCGGGCACCTCTGCGCTCAAGTGCGCCTCCTGGGCGATGACCCCGATCTCGGCACTGAGCTCCAGCGGATAGTGGGTGCGGATCTCGGCGCCGAACCGGTCCTTGAGCGGGGTGATGATGCGGCCGCGGTTGGTGTAGTCCTCGGGGTTGGCGCTGGCCACCACCAGGACGTCGAGCGGCAGCCGCAGCGTGTAGCCGCGGACCTGGATGTCGCGCTCTTCCATCACGTTGAGCATCGAGACCTGGATGCGTTCGGCGAGGTCGGGCAGTTCGTTGACCGCGACGATGCCGCGGTGTGCCCGCGGGATCAGCCCGTAGGCGATGGTTTCGGGATCCCCGAGGCTGCGGCCCTCGGCCACCTTGATCGGATCAATGTCTCCGACCAGGTCAGCGACGCTGGTGTCCGGGGTGGCCAGCTTCTCGGTGTAACGCTCACTGCGGTGCTTCCAGGCGATGGGCAGGTCTTCACCGGACTGCGCGGCCCGCTTGATCGACTCGGGGGTGATGGGGCTGTAGGGATGTTCGCCGAGCTCTGCGCCGGCGATCACCGGCGTCCACTCGTCGAGAAGTCCGGTGAGCGCCCGCAGCAGCCGGGTCTTGCCCTGGCCGCGTTCACCCAGCAGGACGAAGTCGTGTCCGGCGATCAGTGCCCGCTCCAACTGGGGGATCACGGTGTCGTCAAAACCTAGGATCCCCGGCCACACGTCGTCGCCGTCGGCCAAAGCGGTCAGTAGATTTTCCCGGATTTCCTGCCGGACGCCGCGCTCACGATGGCCGGAGGCACGCAGCTCGCCAACGGTACGGGGCAGATTGCTCGGTGAAGTCACCTCTCCACGCTACGACCCTGCCTTGGGTTGTGCCGACGAGAGTGACTTTCCCGACGCACTCTGCGGCGTGTCGGTCGTGGATTTCACTCTCGGCGGACGGAGCTAGTGCGCGAAGTGCCTGGCCCCGGTGAGGTACAACGTGATCCCTGCCTTGGTGGCCGCCGCCGTCACTTCGTCGTCGCGCACCGAGCCACCGGGGTGCACGATGGCCTTGACTCCCGCGGCCGTCAGCGTCTCCAGCCCGTCCGGGAACGGGAAGAACGCATCCGATGCGCCGACCGCTCCCCTGACCCGCTGGTCGCCGCGTGCATTGCCTCGTTCGACGGCCAGCCGGGCGGCGTCGACGCGGTTGACCTGACCCATGCCGACACCGACGGTGGCACCGTCGGCGACGATCACGATCGCGTTGGACTTGACGGCGCGGCAGGCGCGCCAGGCGAAGACCAGGTCGGTGAGGGTGGCGGGGTCGGCGGGTTCTCCGGTGGCCAGGGTCCAGTTGTTCGGATCGTCACCCGCGGCGTCGAGCTGGTCGCGTTGCTGGATCAGCAAACCGCCGCTGATCGCGCGCAGTTCGTGGCCGCCGGCCATCGGTTCGGAGGCCAGCAGCACCCGGATGTTCTTCTTGCGCGTCAGCACCTCCAGGGCCCCCGGCGCGTAGGCCGGCGCGACGACCACTTCAGTGAAGATGGTGCTGACGTACTCGGCCATCTCGACAGTGACCTCGGTGTTGGCTGCGATCACTCCGCCGAAAGCGCTCAGCGGGTCACATTCGTGGGCCTTGCGGTGCGCGTCGGCGACGGAGACATCGGAGATGGCGATGCCGCACGGATTGGCGTGCTTGATGATTGCCACGCAGGTCTGTTGGTGGTCGAACGCCGCGCGCCAGGCGGCGTCGGCGTCGGTGAAGTTGTTGTAGGACATCTCTTTTCCGTGCAGCTGCTCGGCCTGCGCCAGACCGGGCCAGGCCGCCGGGTCGGTGTACAGGGCGGCCTGCTGGTGCGGATTCTCGCCGTAGCGCAACGTCGCTGCGCGACGCCAGTTGCGGGCGACGAAGTGCGGGAATTCCTGCGCGGGTTCCTCGGGCGCCAGGGTGGACTGCATCCAGGTGGCGACGGCGATGTCGTACTCGGCGGTGTGCTGAAACGCCAACGAGGCCAGCTTCTTTCGCTCGGCAAGCGTGAATCCGCCGTTGCGCACCGCGGCGAGCACGCCGTCGTAGCCGCGCGGGTCGGTGACCACGGCGACGCTGGGATGGTTCTTGGCAGCGGCGCGCACCATGGACGGCCCGCCGATGTCGATCTGCTCGACGCAGTCGTCGACGCCCGCGCCGGAGTCGACGGTCTGGCTGAACGGATAGAGGTTGACCACCACGAGTTCGAACGCCTCGATGCCGAGTTCGGCCAGGGCGGTTTGGTGTTCGGGCTTGCGCAGATCGGCCAGCAGCCCGGCGTGGACGCGCGGATGCAAGGTCTTGACTCGCCCGTCGAGCACCTCCGGGAAGCCGGTCAGTTCCTCGACGCGGGTGACCGGAATCGCTTTGTCGGCAATGGTCTTGGCGGTCGATCCGGTCGAGACGATCTCGACCCCGGCGGCGGCGAGCCCCTGGGCGAGGTCGATCAATCCGGACTTGTCGTAGACGCTGATCAATGCCCTACGAATCGGCTTCTTGTCGGTGCTCATCGTGTGCTCATCCTATGGCCGCCTTCCGTCCCGTCACCGTTACGCCTCGGGTGGCCATCGCGGCCACTACATCCACCAGCAGTTGTCGCTCCACGACTTTGATGCGTTCGTGGAGGCTTTCTTCGTCGTCGCCGTCGAACACCTCGACGGGGTGCTGCGCCAGGATCGGACCGGTGTCCACGCCGGCATCCACCAGGTGCACCGTACAGCCGGTGACTTTCACACCGTAGGCCAGCGCTTCGGCGACGCCGTGGGCACCGGGGAAGGCCGGCAGCAATGCCGGGTGGGTGTTGATCGTGCGGCCAGAGAATCGTGAAAGGAATTGCGGGCCAAGGATTCTCATGAATCCGGCGGAGACGATGAGGTCGGGCTCGTGTGCGGCGGTGGCGTCGGTGATCGCGGCGTCCCAGGCGTCGCGGCTGGGATGGTCGCCGACCCGCACGGCATAGGCCGGTATCGCGGCCTCGGCGGCGATCTGGGTAGCCCGGCAGTCGCGGTCCACGCCGACGGCCACCACCCGCGCCGGGTACTCACCCGTCGCCGCCTTGAGCAGCGCGTCGAGCAGCGAACCGGTGCCCGATGCCAGCACTACCAGCCGCGCCGGTGCACTGGGAGGTACACGCAGGGGTTCCGGCACGAGGCGAGCCTAGTCGGGCGACGATGCCGCCCGCGCGGCAGCGTGGGGGGGAGGAGGAGCCCGACAAATCCGGCAGCGTCGGGCGACGATGCCGCCCGCGCGGCAGCGTGGGCGGACGAGAAGCGCTCAACGCCCGCGCGGCAGCGTGGGGGAGCGCTCAACTCTCGCGCGGCAACTCCTGCACTTCGTCCTCATCTCGGTCGACGGGCGCGTCCTCGTCCTCGACGACCTCGTCCTGCTCGAGATCCTCGTCCTGCTCGAGATCCTCGTCGTATGCCCCCAACACGGTTTCCTCTTCCGCGTCGGGTTTCGGGCGAGGTCGTCGGGGACGCCGTCGGATCCCCCCGGCCATCACCACGGTCAGCGCGCCGACCCCGGCGAACCAGAAGAGTGTGCCGAGGAACAGCGTGCTCAGCTCCACCCCCACGTCACCAAAGTTGCCCAATTTGCCGCCACCGGCGTAGCCGAGCAACGTCATAGCCGAAGCTCCGACGACGGCGGCCACCACTAGTTTGGCGAAGGCGGCAACCGCCGGCAGCGGTCGCCGCGCGCACTGCTGGCCCACCGCCACGCCGGATGCCGCTCCGATGATCAGCAGCGCGACCCATACCGGACCGAGCCGGGGAGTGGGTACGGCGGCCAGGATAGGAAGTGCCGGCACGTCGCCGCCGAACACCGTGAACGAGCTGAACGTCGCGAAGCCGATGTGCGCGCTGGACCCTACCGCGATCGCCGAGGCGCCGACGATGACGTTGGGCGCGTACAGCAGCGACAGCGCGGTGAGGTTGAACTGACCCCAGATGGAGTCGGTGATGGAGAACAGGTCCTGCATGGTCGCCCAATGGACGACCAGCGATCCCGTCGTCGCCATCCCCGACAACCCCAGCAACGCCACCACACCGGCGAAGGCCGCGCGCAACGAATCGCCCAGCCAATTGGGCAACGGGGATGCACCCAACGCCCGTCGTCCCACCTGGGACCACACGCCGATCGCAGCCCCGATCGCGTGCACCACCAGCACGCTGGTGAACGCCCGCAACGCACTGGGCGTCTGCAGTTCGGTCAGCACCGAGGACGCGTCGTGGATGACCGCCAGCGCGATCGCCGTCATCAGCAGCGGGCCGCCCAGGGCCGAGGCGACGACCCAGCGCACCACCAGCCACGACGAATACGGCGAAGTCGCCCGCGCGGTGGTCCGTGCGGTACCCCAGACCATCAACATCGCCGGCAGCAGCGGCATGACGCCCAACTCGCGGCCGGCGATCGAGATCGGCACCTGGTGCACGCCGAGCCACATGCTGGCTATGGCGCCGAGTGCGCCGGTCATGTCGCTGTTGGCGATCAACAGTTCCAGCAGCGTGACCGCGGCGATCACGACGAGCGCTACCACGGCCGGGGCGAAAGCGACCCGGACGAGGTCGCGCGCCTGACGGGCCCCCGCTACCCGGTTGTCCTCGTTTCGTGCCGACACCCGTGTCACTCTTGGCGCGCGGGACCGACTAGGCGCGACAGCGCACGGTTAGACCGGAGCCGAACCAGGCGACGATTGCTGATCCTGGCCGTACGACTGTTGTCCACCGGATTGGTTGCCGTAGTTGACCGGCGCCGACCCAGCCTGCGAACCCGAGCCGGCGCTGACCGGCGGGGGCGGGCTGAAGCTGGGGAATCCGGTGGGCGGAGTGTGGCTCGCCGGCGGCTGATGCTGCGGCTGGGAGACGACCTGTGTCGGCTGCGCAGGGAATCCGCCGGATTGGGGATTCGGGCTCGACGAGTAGTTGCCGAACTGCTGCGAGCCGTACCCGGGCGGCTGCTGCGCCTGAACCGGGTTGGGCGCGGACTGCTGTGCACCTGGCTGACCGTAGTACCCGCCGGGCTGCCCGCCGTATTGACCGTATTGACCGTACTGGCCGTACCCGCTGAACGGGTCGTACTTGGGGCGCGGCGTCGGGGCGGTGATGACTCCGGCATCGAGCAGCAACGCTCCGACGGCCGCGACCGCTTGAAACACGATCAGCACCAGAACAATCCACAGCGCCCAGCCGGCCGAAGACGAGTCGGGTTTGTTGAAGATGGCGAAGATGATCAGCAGCACGCCGAGTACCGAGAGCACCCCCGAGGTCGTCACGTAGCCGGCGACCTTGGGGAGCAGACTAACCCCGGCCAGTAGTGCGGCCAGGACGGCTGCGGTGATCGCCGCCACCGCCGCGACGTTGTAGGACACTTCGCCACCGGAACTACCGGGTTCTGAGCCATGGGGGAACATCGGCCCGAAGCTGAAGAAGTAGGCCAACAGACCTAGGGCCACCACCGCGAGTGCCAAGTACTGCCCGAGCTTGCTTTCGTGGGGGGCTGCGGGGTCGGCTTGGGCGGGTGTGGCGGCCGGCGTGCCGCCGCTGTACGAACCGGCCTGTTGCGCGGGTTGATAGCCGGGACTACCGGGCGAAAAGGTCATGGACTCCTCCTGTTGCTTCCGGTGCCGGGGCGGCGCCACTGCCACGCTGCTGTTTGCGACGCCATCGACCAACCACGCTAGCGCACGTTGGATGGCAAATGCCCTTGGCCGCTGACCAGCGCGCCCGTCCACTTACCGGTGCGGACGGGGGCCGCCCGCGGGCAAAAGTAGAACACGTTCTAAATTGGGGCATGGACTACGGCCTCGTTCTGTTCACCAGCGACCGCGGTATTGCCCCGGCGGCAGCCGCCAAACTTGCCGACGATCACGGGTTTCGCACGTTCTACGTGCCAGAACACACTCACATTCCGATCAAGCGCGAAGCTGCCCACCCGACCACGGGTGACGAGACCCTGCCCGACGACCGCTACATGCGCACGCTGGATCCGTGGGTGAGCTTGGGGGCGGCGTCCGCGGTAACGTCGCGGGTCCGCTTGTCCACCGCGGTGGCGCTGCCGGTCGAACATGACCCGATCACGCTGGCCAAAAGCATTGCCACGCTGGACCACTTGTCGGGGGGACGGGTGAGCCTCGGCGTCGGTTTCGGCTGGAACACCGACGAGCTGGCCGACCACAACGTACCGCCCGGCCGCCGTCGCACCATGTTGCGCGAATACCTGGAGGCGATGCGCGCCCTGTGGACTCAGGAGGAGGCCGAATACGACGGCGAGTTCGTGAAGTTCGGGCCGAGCTGGGCCTGGCCCAAGCCGGTGCAGGCGCACATTCCGGTGCTGGTGGGCGCCGCCGGCAACGAGAAGAACTTCAAATGGATCGCGCGCAGTGCGGACGGTTGGATCACCACGCCGCGCGACTTCGACATCGACGAGCCGGTGAAATTGCTGCAGGACACCTGGGCCGCGGCCGGCCGGGACGGCGCCCCGCAGATCGTGGCGCTGGACTTCAAGCCGGATGCGGAGAAGCTGGCGCGCTGGGCCGAACTCGGCGTCACCGAGGTGCTGTTCGGAATGCCCGACAGCGATGAGGACAAGGTCGCCGCGTATGTGGAGCGGTTGGCCGGCAAGCTCGCCTCGTTCGTCTGATGCCGAGCAGACGCAAAAGCCCCCATTTCGTGCCGAAATGAGGGGCTTTTGCGTCTGCTCGCCCTAGAGAGTGCCTGCTCGGGCTAGAGGGTGCAGCGGTTGCCGTAGTCGAACGACCGCACCTGGACCTGTTGCCCCAGCGGGTCGCCGTCAATCAACAGGGAGATCAACTCGTCGTCCTCGGTGGTCGCCAGGAAGCGGCTGTCGTCTTCAAGGCGCCCGATGATGATCCCGGTCGGACGCCCGTTGTCGCGACGCACGGTGTAGGTCTCGACGGTGCCGCGGCCGTCGGCGTTCTCGGTGACCGCCACGGTGGGCCGTCCGGCGATCTCGGCCTGCAACTGCGCACTGCGGTCCGGTCGCCACGGTCCGGGCGACGTCGAGTACACCCCGACCGAGTACTTGCTCTGGATGCCGCCGTTGGCACCGACGAGGCCGAACTGCCCTGGCGCGCTTCGCATCCGGGCTACCGTCTCGGCGACGCCATGCGTCGAGTAGTTGTTGCCGGCGCCGCCGAAGAACGGCAGCCCGCCGGTCAGCGTCAGACCGCGCGGGTCGTCGCGAGCCACGCCCATTCCGTCGCAGAAGTTGAACACCGGCACCGGGAAGCAGCTGTACAGATCGAAGGTGGCGACGTCGTCGACACCGATCCCGGCCACATCCAGCGCCTCCCGTGCCGCCATGACCGCCGCTGGATAACGACCCAACTCCGGTCGCTCCAGTAGCGCCTGCTCTTCCAAGTCGGCATGCCCGCGCAGATACACCCACTTGTCTTCGGGAACACCAAGCCGCCGGGCCGTCCCCACCGACATCAACAAGACCGCCGCACCCTGGTTCACCTGATCGCGGGCGACCAGCAGCCGCGGATACGGCTCGGCGATCATCCGGTTGCTGTCGGTGACGGTGATCAGTTCCTCGACAGTGCGCTCCACCGGCGCGGCCGCGTAGGGATTACCGGCGGCGACCTTGCTGAACGGCGCAAACAACTCGGCCATCCGGCGCAGGTATTCGGCCGGCCCCAGCCCGGTCGTCGCCCGTCGGGCGTTCTCCATCAGCGCATACTGAGTCGGCGCGTCCACCAGACCGTGGATGACGGTGTAGCGGGAAATCAGTTTCTCGATGCCGGCTCCGCGATCCTCCAGGTCACCCTCGACCGTCTCGCTGAAGTCGGGCTTCTCGTCGGCCTTGGCGAAGTGGCGCAGGGTCGAGGTCGCATCCGAGCCGAACATCAACGCCACCTCGGAACGACCGGCGGCGATCTCCCCGGCCAGCTCGGTGATCAGATGCTGCGGGCCTTGCCCACCGACGATCTCCAGGATCGCGCGGCGAGGCTCGGCACCGATGCGCTTGGCCACCGACCGCGGGTAGTTGTTGGACCGGCCCAACGGGGCGTCGGCCATCGGCCCGGATATCTCGAATTGCCGCAGCGCCGCGATGGTGTCGATCTCGGCTGCCACAGCCGCGGCAGCGCAGTCGTCGAGGGCGGATTGCGCGGCGGCGGCGGCCAACTCGACCGGTGACATGGCCCGGTAACCGGGGTCGTCGATGCGCTCGGCCGCCTGTCCGACGCCGACGACGACGGGCGTCCGCGGATCAATATTCATAGTTCAACTAAATACCCCACCGCGCATCGCCGCTCGGCGGGGGGTACAGAGTGGCCCGGCTCGGTTCCGCGAGCAGACGCAGAATCGCACGTTTCGGGACCGAAACGTGCGATTCTGCGTCTGCTGGCCGGGGAAGCGTTAGAGCGACTGCAGAATTTCTCGCGCCAGCGCCGCCGTCTCCGACGGCGTCTTGCCGACCTTCACACCGGCCGCCTCCAGCGCTTCCTTCTTGGCAGCCGCCGTGCCCGACGAGCCGGACACGATCGCACCCGCGTGGCCCATGGTCTTGCCTTCGGGCGCGGTGAATCCCGCGACATAGCCGACGACCGGCTTGGTCACGTTGGCCTTGATGAAGTCGGCCGCCCGCTCCTCGGCGTCACCACCGATCTCGCCGATCATCACGATCAGCTTGGTGTCGGGGTCCTTCTCGAACGCCTCGATAGCGTCGATGTGCGTGGTGCCGATCACCGGGTCACCGCCGATGCCGATCGAGGTGGTGAACCCGAAATCGCGCAGCTCATACATCATCTGGTAGGTCAGGGTGCCCGACTTCGACACCAACCCGACCGGACCGGGCCCGGTGATGTTGGCCGGGGTGATGCCGACCAGCGACTGTCCGGGGCTGATGATGCCCGGGCAGTTCGGTCCGATGATGCGGGTCTTCTTGCCCTTTTCGACGTTATAGGCCCACGCATACGCGCTGTCCTGCACCGGGATTCCCTCGGTGATGACCACCAGCAGCGGGATCTCGGCGTCGATGGCCTCGATCATCGCGTCCTTGGCGAACTTCGGCGGCACGAAGATGATCGAGACGTCCGCGCCGGTCTTCTCGATCGCCTCGACGACGGTGCCGAACACCGGCAGCTCGATGTCCTTGTCGTCGGCGTCCTTGTGCGAAACCGTGGTGCCGGCCTTGCGGGCGTTGACGCCGCCGACGATCTGGGTGCCGGCCTTGAGCATCCGTGCGGTGTGCGTGGTGGCCTCGGCCCCGGTGATGCCCTGGACGATGACCTTGTTTTCGGAGGTCAGGAAAATAGCCATTGGGTTATCTCTCTTTGTCAGGCGTTCGCGAGCTGGGCGGCTTTATCGGCACCGGCGTCCATCGTCTCGGCCTGGATGACCAGCGGATGGTTGGCTTCGGCCAGGATGCGGCGGCCTTCCTCGACGTTGTTGCCGTCCAACCGCACCACCAGCGGCTTGTTGGCCTCGTCGCCGAGGATTTCCAGCGCCTTGACGATCCCGGTGGCGACCGCGTCGCACGCGGTGATGCCGCCGAAGACGTTGACGAACACGCTCTTGACTTCCGGGTCGCCCAGGATCACGTCCAGTCCGGCCGCCATCACCTCGGCCGAGGCGCCGCCGCCGATGTCCAGGAAGTTGGCCGGCTTGACGCCGCCGTGCTTCTCCCCGGCGTAGGCGACGACGTCCAGGGTCGACATCACCAGCCCGGCGCCGTTGCCGATGATCCCGACCTCACCGCTGAGCTTGACGTAGTTGAGGTCGTGTTCCTTGGCCTTGAGTTCCAGCGGGTCGGTGGCTGCGCGGTCCTCGAATTCGGCGTGGCCGGGCTGACGGAAGTCGGCGTTGGCATCCAGCGTCACCTTGCCGTCCAGCGCCAGGATCTTGTCGTCCGGCGTACGCACCAGCGGGTTGACCTCGACCAACGTCGCATCCTCGCCGACGAACACCCCCCACAACTTCTCGATCGTGACGGCGGCGGCGTCGAGCACCTCGGCGGGCAGGTGACCCTGCTCGGCGATGGAGCGCGCGAAGTCCCGATCGACGCCCTTGACCGCGTCCACCGCAACCTTGGCGAGCCGGTCGGGTTTGGTCGCGGCGACCTCTTCGATCTCCATGCCACCCTCGACCGAGCACATCGCCAGGTAGCTGCGGTTCGCCCGGTCCAGCAGGAAGGACAGGTAGTACTCCTCGGCGATGTCGCTGGCCTCGGCGACCAGCAGTTTCTTCACGATGTGGCCCTTGATGTCCAGGCCCAGGATGTTCTTGGCGTGCTCGTAGGCCTCCTCCGGGTTGGCTGCGTACTTCACGCCGCCGGCCTTGCCGCGTCCCCCGGTCTTGACCTGTGCCTTGACCATGACGGGCTTGCCGACTTCCTCGGCGATGGCACGCGCACCTTCGGCGGTGTCGGTCACGCGGCCCTGCGTACCGGGCACTCCGTGCTTGAGGAACAATTCCTTGGCTTGATACTCGAACAGATCCATGGGCGTCACTGCCTTTGCTCGGCTTAGTTACTAGTCCAGTGGGGCGGCGTCCCGTTTCGGTACCTCGCCCCGAGGAACTGTATCGGCACCCGAATTGCACTTTGCCGCCGCATCCACCGCTGTGGCGCAGGTCACCGAACCTCGATCTGGCTCAAACCGTGATACAAGTCACAAAATCAGCCAGTTTCCATACCGAGGTTGCCACCCTCACCCGTTTGCGGATACCGTCTCAGGGTCCAGATAACGTTATGGTTACGAACCGAGGACATTCCAGCTTTGTCCCAGCACCGAATCGCCCGCTCTGCCAGCGCAGTAGCAGTCCGAGCACCCCGGGACCGGTGGCTGCATCATCACCGCAACGAAGTCACCGAGATCATCCCGTTAGATGGCTTTGATGAACTCGACGACATGGAACTCGCCGATCTCGACGACCTCGACTTCGGGGATTCCGAGTTCGACATCGACGAGCAGCTGCTGCAGGCCCCCGAACTCGACGACCTGAACGACACCGACGATCTGACCCCGCTGTGGCTGGCCGCGCCGGCCACCGAGGTGCTCACCCGGGTAGTCGTCGAACCCAAGGCCGTCGAGGTCACCGATGTCATCCCGGTGCCCCGCCGAGGGGGAAGTCACCGCAAGCAGCCGACCACCGCCGCCAAGGGGCGTCTGCTGATCGGCGCAATGGCCGCCGGCGCGGCCGCCGCTGCGACACACACCGCGCTCAACCAGTCCGACACACCCAAGATCGAGACGGTGCTGACCGCCAACGCGTCGACGATGTCCGGTGGGTCCCCCGGCGCCAACGCGCCGCGAGGAGCGCAGGTCATCGCCGCCCAACCGGGCAACGTCACGGTCCACAACGAAGAATTCGCCCGCGGCGTGGCCTTCGCGCAGGAGCGCGCGCAGCGCGAGGCGCGGTTGCAGCAGCCGCTGTACGTCATGCCGACCAAGGGAATCTTCACGTCGAACTTCGGCTACCGCTGGGGTGTGCTGCACGCCGGCATCGACCTCGCCAATTCGATCGGCACCCCGATCTACGCGGTGTCCGACGGCGTGGTCATCGATGCCGGGCCGACCGCCGGCTACGGCATGTGGGTCAAGCTGCAGCACGCCGACGGCACCGTCACGCTGTACGGCCACGTCAACACCACGCTGGTCAGCGTCGGGGAGCGAGTGATGGCCGGCGACCAGATCGCGACGATGGGAAACCGGGGCTTTTCCACTGGACCCCATCTGCACTTCGAGGTTCTCCTCGGCGGCTCGGAGCGGATCGACCCGGTGCCGTGGCTGGCCAAGCGCGGATTGTCCGTCGGCAACTACGCCGGCTGACCGGTGACCGAGCCGAACGATCCGGCTACGCCCGAGACCCCCGAGTCTTCCGACGAACCACGAACGCGGATCATCCGGCGCGCACCGACCGGCCCGCTTCCGTCGATACCGGCTTCGGCGCAGACCACGCAGATAATCCGGCGCGCACCATCCTCAGATGCGGCGCGTGCCAACGTGTTTCCGGCCCTGCCCCGGGTACTGGCCGCTGAGCCGTCACCCCGGACGGCCGTGGCAGCCAGCGCCGTCAGCATCGTCAGCGGCTGGGCCACGTCTGTCGTCGCTACCGAACTGATCGCCGGCTGGTGGCGGTCCGACCGGTTGTTCTGCGTCGCGGTCGGCTTCCTGGCCCTGGTCTTCGCGATCACCACCGTGTCCGGGGTGATCATGCTGCTGCTACGCCGTCCGGTGGGCCGTTATCTCGTGGTGGCCGGGGCGGTGGTCGCGCTGCTGACCTATCTCGGTGTGTTCATCGCGGGCGCAAAGGTGGCTGGGCTGGTGCATCTGCTGCCGCTGTTGCCGGTCGCGGGCGGGGTGCTGGCGATGCTGCCCCAGACCAGACGCTGGGTGGAGTAGCAGGGCTAAAGCTTGCTGATCGGAGCGTGGTTGTGCATCAGCTTCACCCGCCCGGCACTGCCGAAGTCGATCAGCGACATCGCCGACTCACCCGCACCGGAGACCTCTTCCACGCGGCCCAGCCCATACTTGTCGTGCGTCACCCGATCGCCGGGTTCGAGCACGATCAGCGGCCGCTTACTCGCACCTGATCGGGTCGGGGCGCTTCGTGGGGTCCCGAACCGGCCCGCGCCGCTGACCGGCGCGCTGAACGAAGCCTTGGGCGCGGTGCGCCGCCAGTCGAGGAGCTGCTGTGGAATCTCGCGCAGGAAGCGGGATTCCGGGTTCAGCATCGGCTGTCCCCACGACGAGCGGACGATGGCCCTGCTCACATACAACCGCTGCCGGGCACGGGTGATGCCGACGTAGGCCAGCCGCCGCTCCTCGGAAAGCTCTCTCGGGTCGTCCAGCGCCCGCATGTGCGGGAACATGCCGTCCTCCCAACCGGTCACGAACACCACCGGGAACTCCAGACCCTTGGCGGTGTGCAGCGTCATCAACGTGACCACACCGGAGCCGTGCTCAGGGATCTCGTCGGTGTCGGCCACCAAGGACACGCGCTCGAGGAACGCCGCCAGGGCACCGGTGTCGGGCACGTCCTCGTCGTCGGGGTCGGTCTCGGCTGCCAGCGCCGCCGCGTTCGCCTGATCGATGCTGAATTCGTGTGCGACGCTGACGAGTTCGTTGAGGTTGTCCAGCCTCGCCAATTCCTGCGGGTCGGTTGACGACTCCAGCTCGCGGCGGTAGCCGGTGCGGTCCAGGACCGCTTCGACGAGGTCGCCGAGGTCGTCGTCCAGATGCCCCCGCAACTCGTCGAGGAGTTCGACGAAACCGGCGATGCACTTCTCGGCGCGCGTGTTGAGCATCGGCACCTTGCCCTGCGCCGCGGCCTGCAACGCGTCGGCGAAGCTGCTGCCGGTGTTCTCGGCGTACACCGCCACACACGCCTCGGCGCGGTCGCCGATGCCACGCCTGGGCGTGTTGAGAATGCGCCGCATGCTGACCGCGTCACCCGGGTTGTCCAGCACCCGCAGATAGGCGACGATGTCGCGGATCTCCTTGCGTTCGTAAAAGCGCACTCCCCCAACGACTTTGTACGGAATCCCGGCGCGGATGAAGACCTCTTCCAGCGACCGTGACGAGTTGTTGGTGCGGTAGAAGACCGCGACGTCGTTGTAGGTGATCTCACCGCGGTCGGCGAGCGCGTCGATCTCGTCGGCGACGAACCTGGCCTCGTCGTGTTCGTTGTCGGCGACGTAGCCGACGATCAGTTCGCCCTCGCCGGCGTCGGTCCACAACCGTTTCTCGCGGCGTCCCGAGTTGCACGCGATCACCGAGTTGGCCGCCGACAGGATGTTCTGCGTGGAGCGGTAATTCTGTTCCAGCAGAATGGTTGTCGCGTCCGGGTAGTCGCGTTCGAAGTCCTCGATGTTGCGGATGGTGGCGCCGCGGAACGCATAGATCGACTGGTCGGCGTCGCCGACAACGCACAGTTCACCAGGCGGGACACCGTCCTGGGTGTCGCGGCCCACCAATTCCCGCACCAACACGTACTGCGCGTGGTTGGTGTCCTGGTACTCGTCGACCAGGACGTGCCGGAACCGCCGCCGGTAGTACTGCGCGATCTCGGGAAAGGTCTGGAGCACGTTGACGGTCTCGCCGATCAGGTCGTCGAAATCCAGTGCGTTGGCCGCCCGCAACCGGCGTTGGTATTCCCCGAAGACCGAGGCGACGGTGCGCGCCAGGTCGTCGGACTCGTCGGTCAGATCGGACACCGCCTGCTCCGGGTCGATCAGTTCGTTCTTCAGGTTGGAGATGGCGTTGGCGAGCAACCGGGGCGAGTAGCGCTTGATGTCCAGGCCCATGTCGCGGCCGATCATCTGCAGCAGCCGGCGGGAGTCGTCGGCGTCGTAGATGGAGAAGTTGGAGTTGAGACCTTTGATCAGCGAAGCCTGGTTGCGCAGGATGCGTACGCACGACGAGTGAAAGGTCGACACCCACATGTATCGCGCCCGGTTGCCGACCAGATTGACCACACGTTCGCGCATTTCCGCGGCGGCCTTGTTGGTGAAGGTGATGGCCAGGATCTGACCCACCCCGACGCCCCGCTCGGCGATCAGATAGGCGATGCGCCGGGTCAGCACCGCAGTCTTGCCCGAACCGGCGCCCGCGACGATCAGCAGCGGCGAGCCCTGGTGGACGACAGCCTGGCGCTGTTGCGGATTGAGTCCGTCGAGGAGTTGTTCGGCTTCGGATCTTGCCTCAGTTGCGTGCACACTCATGTCGGTCCAAACTTACCGCCGCCCGCCGACACCTCGCAGAATCAGGCCGCGTATGTCCGTTCGGGCTTGACTCATTCGACAGACCAGGCATTTTTCGTGCATATTTTTGCGCGCGTGTGGCCCTTGGTGGCACACTCGGGTCGTGCTCAACGTGCAGCCCCGATTTTTCTATGGGTACCCCCCAGCGGTGCCCGTGGTCTAGCTGCTATCGCAGAGCCCCGTGGTCCGCTTCCGGATTCGGGGCTCGTCTCTTGTGTGAGGCCCAAACCGGATGAGACCAGAACCCCCACCTCACGAAAATGCGGAGATAGCAAAGATGAACACCGAGACCCTCGATACCCAGCAGCTCGATATCGACCAATTGCGCGAAGAGATCGACCGGCTCGACGCCGAGATCCTCGCGGCCGTGAAGCGGCGCGCCGAAGTGTCCCAAGCGATCGGACGGGCCCGCATGGCGTCCGGAGGCACCCGGCTGGTGCACAACCGCGAAATGAAAGTCATCGAGCGCTACAGCGAGCTGGGTCCCGACGGGAAAGATCTGGCGATGTTGCTTTTGCGTCTGGGCCGGGGACGACTCGGCCACTAAACGGTTACTCCCGCCGTTACATTCGACGAATCGCGCGTTTGCCGGAGTAAATTTCGCCGGAAATGGTCACGGCAATAACGATTGGGTTTTCGCCCGTGCGCCGGCTGATCTTGCTGTCGGTCGTGACCCTGCTTGCCTTGGGCTGCAGCTCGGCGACCTCGTCCGCGTGGTCGAGGCAGGGCCAGCCGATCGAATACCTGATGGTCCCGTCGGCGTCGATGAACCGCCAGATCAAGGTGGAATATCAGGGCGGCGGCATGCACGCGGTCTATTTGCTCGACGGGATGCGGGCCCGTGACGACTTCAACGGCTGGGATATTCATCTGCCGGTGTTCGAATGGTTCACCCAGTCCGGCCTGTCGGTGGTGATGCCGACCGGCGGAACGGCGAGCTTCTATTCCGACTGGTATCGCCCGGCCGTGGGCGGCAACGGAACGCAGACCTACAAGTGGGAAACCTTCCTGACCCAGGAGCTGCCGCTTTGGTTGGCGACGAACAAGGGCGTCAGTCAGACGGGCAACGCGGTGGTGGGTGCGTCGATGAGCGGCTCGGCGGCGCTGATCCTGGCCGCCGACCACCCGCAACATTTCGTCTATGCGGCTTCGATGTCGGGCTTCCTCAACCTGTCCGCCGGGAACTGGCCTGCCCTGCTCAGCGCCGTGCAGTTGGGCGCCGGAGGTTTCCGCTCCGAGGCGATGTGGGGCCCGCCGGGCGACCCGGCCTGGGCCGACCACGACCCCACGGTCAATGCCGCCAAACTCGTCGCCAACAACACCCGGATCTGGATCTATACCGGCAACGGCGACGATCACGATCTGGGCACCAAGCTGGATGCCAGTCTGCTGGAAAGCGCTACCCGCATCAGCAACAAGGTGTTCCAGGCCCGCTACCAACTCAAGGGCGGCCACAACGGGTTGTTCAATTTTCCCGCCAACGGCACGCATACCTGGTCGTACTGGGGTCAACAACTGCAGGCGATGTTGCCCGATCTGCAACAAGTGCTCGGCAGTCCGCATCCACCCTGACTCGTCCCCGATGCCGCATTAGGGTCGAACTATGACCTCCGAGCCATCAGACATCACCGCCACCCCGGCCTGGGACGCCCTGCTCAAGCACCATGATCAGATCGGAGAAACCCACCTACGGCAACTCTTCGACGACGATCCGGACCGCGGCCGCGAACTCACCCTCACCGTCGGCGACCTCTACATCGACTACAGCAAACATCGCATCACCCGCGAGACGGTGCAGCTGCTGGTCGACCTGGCGCGGACGGCGAAGCTGGAAGAGCGCCGCGACGCGATGTTCGCCGGCTCCCGTATCAATACCTCTGAAGACCGCGCCGTGCTGCACACCGCGCTGCGGCTGCCCCGCGATGCCGACCTGATCGTCGAGGACCAGAACGTCGTGAGGGACGTCTACGAGGTGCTCGACGCCATGGGCGATTTCACCGACAAGCTGCGCAGCGGCGACTGGAAAGGCGCCACCGGCGAGCGGATCAAGACCGTGGTCAACATCGGCATCGGGGGCTCGGACCTGGGACCGGTAATGGCCTGTCAGGCGCTGCGTCACTACGCCGACGGGGGCATCGCGGCACGCTTCGTCTCCAACGTAGATCCGGCCGACCTGGTCGCAACATTGGCTGACTTAGACCCTGCCACAACACTTTTCATTGTCGCCTCCAAGACGTTTTCGACATTGGAGACCCTGACCAACGCAACCGCGGCGCGCCGCTGGCTCACCGAGGCGCTCGGCGACGACGCTGTGGCAAGGCATTTCGTCGCCGTGTCCACCAACAAGAAGCTGGTCGACGACTTCGGTATCAACACCGACAACATGTTCGGGTTCTGGGACTGGGTCGGCGGACGCTATTCGGTGGACTCGGCAATCGGACTTTCGGTCATGGCGGTGATCGGCCGAGAAGCGTTCGCGGACTTCCTGTCCGGGTTCCACATCGTCGACGAACACTTCCGGACCGCCCCCCTGCAGTCCAATGCGCCTGCGCTGCTCGGCCTGATCGGCCTGTGGTACTCCAACTTCTTCGGTGCCCAATCCCGCGCGGTGCTGCCCTATTCCAACGATCTGGCCCGGTTCGCGGCCTACCTGCAGCAGCTGACCATGGAGTCCAACGGTAAGTCGACCCGCGCCGACGGTTCCCCCGTCACCACGGATACCGGCGAAATCTATTGGGGCGAGCCGGGAACCAACGGCCAGCACGCCTTTTACCAACTGCTGCACCAGGGCACCCGGCTGGTCCCGGCCGACTTCATCGGGTTCAGTCAACCCCTCGACGACCTGCCGACCGCTGAGGGCGACGGCAGCATGCACGACCTCTTGATGAGCAACTTCTTCGCTCAGACGCAAGTGCTGGCGTTCGGCAAGACCGCCGAGGAGATCGCCGAGGAAGGAACGCCGGACGACGTAGTGCCGCACAAGGTGATGCCCGGCAACCGTCCGTCGACGTCGATCCTGGCAAACCGCCTGACGCCTTCGGCACTCGGCCAGCTGATCGCGCTCTACGAGCACCAGGTGTTCACCGAGGGTGTGGTGTGGGGTATCGACTCGTTCGACCAGTGGGGTGTGGAACTGGGCAAGACGCAGGCCAAGGCCCTGCTGCCGGTGATCACCAGCAACGATGCACCGGAGAAGCAGTCGGACAGCTCGACCGACGCGCTGGTGCGCCGCTACCGCAGCGAACGAGGCCGCGCGTCTTAACTTGCGCGAGCAGACGAACCGCTTGGTCATCGGCGGCGGCAACACCCGCATCAGCTGCACCAGCGGCGCCCACGGCCACCGCGGCACCGCGGCGCGGCCGGGTTCGCGTTCGATCGCGTCGACGAGCGCCCGGACGCCGGTTTCGTTGTCCACCATCAGCATTGTGCTGTTGGATTTGGCCGTCATCTCCGACTCGATGTAGCCCGGCTCGATCACGGTGACTTTGATCGGCCCCTTGTGGTACTCCGCGCGCAGCGACTCGCCCAGCGAGGTCAGCCCCGCCTTGCTCGCACAGTAAGCAGCCTTGACACCCGGTACGCCTCTGTTGCCGAGCACCGAGGAGATCAGCACCAGGTGCCCCGAGCCGGAGCCGATGAACATTTCCAGCGCGGTCTCGATCTGCACCAGCGCCGCAACCAGATTGGTCTCCAGCGTCGCCTTGTTCGCCCACACCTTGCCCGACCCCAGCTTCGCGCCCTTGCCGACACCGGCGTTGACGATCACCCGGTCGATGCCACCCAGCTCGTCGCCGAGTTCGGCGAACACCTTCGGGATCTGATCGTGGTCGTTGACGTCCAGCGCCGCCACCGCGATCTTGATCGACGGATGCTGTTGCAACAGTTCGGCTTTGAGTTCTTCCAGCCGGTCGGTGCGGCGGGCGCACAGCGCCAGATCACGGCCTTTGGCGGCGAAAGCCCGGGCCATCCCGGCGCCCAGACCGGAACTGGCCCCGGTAATCAAGATTTTCTGGCGAGTCACCGGGGCAGACTACTTGAGCAGCCTTGACATGCGCCGATCGGCCAGTACTTTGCCGCCGGTCTGGCAGGTCGCGCAGTACTGAAACGATTTGTCCGCGAACGACACTTCGCGCACCGTGTCACCGCAGACCGGACATGGCAACCCGGTACGGGCATGTACCCGCAGCCCGGAGCGCTTCTCACCCTTGAGGGTTGCTGCGCCCTGGCCGACGGATCGGCTCACCGCGTCGGTCAGGACGGAGATCATCGCGTCGTGCAGGACGACGACTTGTTCGTCGCTCAGTTTCGCCGCCGTGGCGAACGGCGAGATGCGCGCGACGTGCAGTATTTCGTCGCTATAGGCGTTGCCGATACCCGCGATGATCTTCTGGTCGGTGATGACGGTCTTGATCCGGCCGGTGTTGCCGGCCAACACGCGGGCCAGGTCCTCGGGCCCCAGTTCGAGCGCGTCCGGCCCCAGGGCGGCGATCTGCGGCACCTGCTCGGGATCGCCGACCAGCCACACGGCCAGACGTTTCTGGGTGCCGGCTTCGGTCAGGTCGAACCCCGGTGCTTCGCCCGGAGTTCCGAGGTGCACACGCAACGCGATCGGACCCTTGCCCGGGCGCAGCGGCGCCGCGGCCAGCTTGTCCGACCACCGCAACCATCCCGCCCGGGACAGGTGGGTGATCAGCCACAAGTCGCCGGCTTGCAGGCCCAGGTACTTGCCCCACCGGGAAGCGCCGACAACGGTCTGGTCGTGCAGCGCATTGATCGGCGGGTCGAAGGTCTTGAGCACCGACAACGCGGCGACGTCGACGCGGCCTACCGGCAAGCCGACGGCGTGCCGGCGCAGATGGTCGACCAGCGCTTCGATCTCGGGGAGTTCGGGCACCCGTCCAGTCTGCCGGTTGTGGCTACGGAGCGTCAGGCCTGTTGACGAGTTCCGTCGACAACGCCGGCCGAGTTTCCGAGATCTGCATTCCCGGCGAAGAAGCTTCCCTCACCGGTAGCCAAGGGGACCTGGCCATTCGCGCCCAACGCCGCGCTGCCCCCGGCGCCACCGTCGCCGAACAGCGCGGTATTCGAACCGAGCGCATGGTCGCCGTACAACCACCCACTGTTGCCGCGCAGCCCGGTGTGACCGTCGTTGTCGACTTGCTCACTGTGACTGCTCGCGGCCGGCGCAGCGCTCGCACCGGTTTGCGCCCCGCCGAGCGCAGGGCCGCCCGCTACCCCGGTCTGACCCGGACCGAAGACCACGGGACCGACTCCACCGAGACCGGCGGCGTTTCCGTCCACTCCGGCAACGGGGCCGTCCACCGCGGCAGCGACGGGGAGCGCAGTCACGGGAGGTGGCGCAGTCGGTGCGCTGACCCCTGTCCCGGCACCGGGGAGGAATCCGCCCGGATTCGAGCTGACGCCACCGGTCCCCGCGGCCCCGTTCGGACTCGCCGCCCCGTGCACCCCTGCACCGGCCGCAGCGGCGTTGGCGCCGGTACCGATCTGGACGTAGGTTCCGCCGTTGGTGGTCAGCAGGACCTGCTCGTCACTGTTGCCCGCAACCGGAGCGGCGGACCCGCCGGCGGGGGCACCCCCGGCCAGCGCTTGAAGTGGCGCACTGATACCCGACGCGGCTTCCTGCATTGTCGCGTTGAGCGCTTCCGCGGAGGCGTACTGGGTCGCACCACCGCTCATCAATTGGACGAACTGCTGGTGGAATAGTGCGGCCTGTTGACTGAGAACCTGATATGCCTGGGCGTGTGAACTGAACAGCGCGGCGATCGCGGCCGAAATGTCGTCGGCTCCCGCAGCCAGCACCGCTTCCGTGGGGGCGGCCGCAGCCGAACTAGCAGCATTGATCGACGAACCGATGCTGGCCAGATCGGTGGCCGCGGCAGCGACCCAATCCGGCGTAGCAAACACAAACGACATTCGACGACCTCTCCCGACTGCGAGCTCGCATTCAGCACGTGTATAGCACGCCAAATGAATGTTAACCCGACGTACGGTGCCGGGAGCACGCGTTCTCGAAATCCCGGTTGCGCAAATCCCAAGCTATGACGGACACGTCCCAAATTGCGGCGCATATGCCGACGAATACGCCCATTGAGCGCCGTCAGCCTTCGCATTCGCCGGACGAGCGCAGCAGATATGTGTCCATGATCCAGCCGTGCTGAGCGCGGGCCTGCGCACGCATTTCGACGATGCGCGCTCCGACCTCCCCGACCGTCCCGGCCACCAACAACTCGTCGGCGGTCCCGAGGTAGGCGCCCCACCAGATCCGCGTGGACGGCGCGCATGCCTGAAAAGAGCAGTCGGCATCGAGCATCACGACGGCCGAGCCGGCGAGACCGTGCGCATCCAACTTCCGTCCGGTGGTGACCAGTACCGGTTCGCCCACGTCATTGAGCGGGATGCGGTGACGCGCGGTCAGTGCCTGAACTGCGGTGATGCCCGGGATGACGTCGTAGCTGATCTCGACCTCGTCCGCGACCCGGTCCAGGATGCGCAGCGTGCTGTCGTAGAGCGACGGGTCGCCCCAGGCCAGAAAGGCTCCGACGCCGTCAGGTTCCAGTTCCGTTTCGATGGCCGTCGCCCAGAGACGGGCGCGGGACGCGTGCCAGTCCGAGACGGCCTGCCGGTAGTCGGTGCCCGAGGCGCGCCGCGGGTCGGGCAACTGGACGAATCGGTATCCGGGCTTGCGGATGAACCGCGCGCAGATCTTCCGGCGCAGCTCGACGAGGTCGCTCTTGGCCTCGCCTTTGTCCATCGCGAAGAACACGTCGGTGTCGTTGAGTGCGTCGATCGCCTGCACGGTCACATAGTCCGGGTCACCAGCACCGATGCCGATGACGTGAATGTGCCGGCTCATAGGGCCTCAACCTAATCGAGAACCTCATCGAGACCGCGCGCCGTCTAGCCGAGACCGCCGGTACCCAGTACCCTGGGTATTGACTATCGAGTGTGATCTTCCTAACGTCGAAACCCAGGCCCTGGCAAGGCACATGAAGGGACACAGCGATGACCACTGCGGTACGACCAAGTGGACCCAGTCGGGAAGAGTTCTCCGAGCGCCTGCTCAAGGGCTCGGTCAAGAAGTCCTACGAACCCGTCGTCGACATCGACTGGGACGCCCCGTTGGATCCGGACAAGTTCTTCCTGCCCCCGAGGCTGGTCTCGTTGTACGGCACCCCGATGTGGGACCAGATGACCCGTGCCCAGCAGATCGAGCTGTCCCGGCAGGAATTGGTGAACACGCTCTCGGCCGGGATCTGGTTCGAGAACATGCTCAATCAGTCATTGCTGCGGACCATCCTGCACGAGGACCCGACGAGCAGGTCCACCCACTACAAGCTGACCGAACTGGGCGACGAAACCCGCCACATGGTGATGTTCGGAAAAGCCATCGAGCGCATCGGCGCAAAACCGGTGCGGCCGAAACGTTTTCACCGTTACGTCATCAATCTGCTGCCACTTGCGTTCCAGCGCGGGTCGATGCTGTGGGTGGCCGCGCTGATCGGTGAGGAGATCTTCGACTCGCTGCAACGCCAGATGATGGACGACCCCGAACTGCAGCCGATCATCCAGCGCCTCATGCGGATTCACGTCACCGAAGAGGCCCGGCACATTCAGTTCGCGCGCGACGGCGCGCGCAAGCGGGTGACCGAGATGCCGCGCGTGAACCGATGGTTCATGGCCAACATCAACGGGCTGGGCGGGTACTTCTTCAATTACCTGTTCAGCAATCCCGTGCCGTACGCGCGCACCGGCCTGGATGCCAAGCGGGCCCGACAACTCGCCCGGCACAGCGCACACCGCCGCGAGGTGCAGATCGCCGGATTCGCCCCGCTGGCAGCCTTTTTGACCGAAGTGGGTCTGATGGGGCCGGTGGCGCGCCGCGGTTGGAAGCGCAGCAGGTTTCTGTGACGCTGATCGTCGGCGCGGGAGCAGTCGGCGCGGCGGCCGAACTGCGGCAGGCCGGAATCACCGACGTCGCGACGTTTGACGGCGAGGTAGTCCGTTCGGTGTTCGACGACGAGACCGACACCTGGGTGCTGCAGACCACGGCTGACGAAACCCTGCGGGCGGGTGTGGTCGTCGAGTCGAGCCCGACCCGCTACGTCCCCTGGGTACCGGATATCGACGGTCGCAGCGACTTCGCCGGGGAGTCGTTCCACGCCGCGGCGTGGGATCCGCACTTCCGCCCCACCGGCAAGCGCATAGCAGTCGTGGGCACCGACTCCTCGGCCGGCCACCGTCTGGGCCGGCTGTTGGAATCAGCCGGATCGGTAACCGTATTCGGACATGCGCCGCGCCGCATTGTCACCAACATCACACCGTGGACGCAGCGCTGGCGGCGCCGCCGCCCGCAACCGGGCCCGATGGTGGTGACGTCGCCGATCGAGGAGATCACGACGGCGGCCATCCGGACCGGCGACGGCGTCGAACACCCCGTCGACGCGATCATCTATGGCACCGGGTTCTCGATCGACAGTCAGCCGTTGGTCGGCACCGGCGGACAGACCATCCAGCAGGCCTGGCACGACGGCATGGAACCGTTCCTCGGGATGGCCGTGCACGGATTTCCGAACTACTTCTTCCTCACCGGCCCCGACACCGAGACGCAGGCACGCTACATCGCCGAGTGCCTCACGGTGATGGCGCGCACCGGCAGCCGTCGTATCGAGGTACGCCGCTCCAGCCAGCAGGTTTTCAACGAGCGCGCTCAACTCGCACCCACCACGCCGCCCTCGGTGACGGGGGCGTTCGAGACGTTCGACCTGTCGTCCAGCGCGCCCGATTACGAAGACACCTACGACGGCGATGCGACTCTGGAGATTTCGGGCACCCGTTACCCGGTGCACGTCCGATTGACCGGTCACCTCGACCCGCTTGACGGCAACTACCACTGGCAAGGCACCGTCCTGGACGACCTGCCCGACGACTCGATGAAGCGGGCGCGGACGGTCACGCTGTGCGTCGGCGATCGCACCGCGCCCGCGCGCATCGTCGAACAAACGCCGTGGGGCACTCATTCGGTCGCCGGCGTGGGTGCGCCTCCCTACGCTCGAAGCGGCGCCTGACGTCGGCTGCTTCAAACACGTCTAGCTTGGGTATGCCCCGTTCGGGATTGACCGCGCGCTGGGGTGGGTAGTTCCACTGAGATCGTGCGCAAAGACGGGCACGACAGCAGGAACGACGACTTCAGCGTGGCAGTGGTGGGGTTGCATCACACGACCGGGTGGCACAGCTATCCGGTGCCTAATCCAGTGCGCGCGGGAGCACTGACATCCGCCGCCAAGCCGCCACTTTCACAAATCGGGAGATTTGCCCGAAGATAGACGTCTCCGCCATCGAGGGCGGCAGCAGCTGACAACCGGGCAGGGTTCGAGGAGCGGGACATGGAATCGGACGACACGATGCAACCGGCGTGCCTTCTCGAGACGTCCCGCAATCCGGGATGGTTCGTATGAGTGCGGTGGCCAAGTCCTCCAATTCGTTGGGGCTGGAATCCCGAACCGAGCAATCGATAGTCCTGCTGTCCGCTGAGGGAGTGCTCGACGCCAAAAACTCCGCCGAGCTGCGCGACAACATCACCAAGGCCACGCATGACGTCCCCGCCGCGGTCGTGGTCGACGTCAGCGGGCTGCAGGTCCCCGACGAGGCCGCCTGGTCGGCTTTCGTCAGCGCACGCTGGCACATGGACGCGCGTCCGGACGTCCCGATCGTGCTGGTCACCGCCAACCGCGCGGCTCGCGAGGCGATCGCGCGCAGCGGCGTCGCCCGATTCATGCCGGTGTACCCGACCGAGAAAGCGGCCATCAAGGCCGTCGAGCGGCTCGGGCGCCGCAAGCTGAAGCACGCCCAGGCCAAGCTGCCGGCCAACCTGACCAGCCTGCGGGAATCACGTCAGCTGGTCCGCGAATGGCTGACCACCTGGTCGAAGCCGGGACTCATCCCCGTCGCGCTGGTGGTGGTCAACGTGTTCATCGAAAACGTGCTGGAGCACACCGGAAGCGAACCGGTGATGAGGATCGAGTGCGACGGCCAGACCGCGACCATCGCGGTTTCCGACACCAGCAACGCGCCCGCAGTGCGTCTGGCGTCGCCGCCCAAGGGCATCGACGTGTCCGGGCTGGCCATCGTCGACGCGTTGTCGCGCGCCTGGAGCAGCACCCCGACGGCGGCGGGCAAGACGGTCTGGGCGATCATCGGACCCGAAAACCAGCTCTGACATTCAGCTTCGCCCAGCGTGTAGCCAGTGCGAAAAAACAGCCGATTTTTCGCGGTGGCTACACGCTCGGCGTAACAGGAGGATGCCGTGCGCTTCAGTTACGCGGAGTCGTTGACCGACCCGCAGTTCTACATTCCGCTGGCTCAGGCAGCCGAGCGGGCCGGCTACCACAGCATGACGATCGCCGACAGCCTCGCCTACCCCTTCGAGTCGGACTCGAAATATCCCTACACCCCCGACGGCAGCCGGGAGTTCCTCGACGGCAAAGAGATCGTCGAAACATTCGTTCTGACAGCGGCTTTGAGCGCGGTGACGACGACGTTGCGGCTCAACTTCTTCGTCCTGAAGCTACCCGTCCGGCACCCGGCGCTCACCGCCAAGCAGGCCGGTTCGCTGGCGGCGCTCAACGGCAACCGGCTGGGACTCGGCGTGGGGACCAGCCCGTGGCCGGAGGACTACGAGCTGATGGGCATCCCGTTCGCCAAGCGCGGCAAGCGAATGGACGAATGCATCGAGATCGTCAAGGGTCTGACCACCGGCGAGTACTTCGAATTCCACGGCGAGTTCTACGACATCCCCAAGACGAAGATGAGTCCGGCGCCCACTGAGCCGATCCCGATCCTGGTCGGCGGGCACGCCGACGCTGCGCTGCGACGGGCCGCGCGGCTCGACGGCTGGATGCACGGTGGTGGCAGCTCCCCGGAGGAACTTGATCGACTCATCGCCCGGGTCAAGCAGTTTCGCGACGAAGAGGGCAAGACCGGCCCGTTCGAGATTCACGTCATCTCCACCGACGCCTACACCGTCGACGGGATCAAGCGTCTCGAGGACAACGGCGTCACCGACGTGATCGTGGGTTTCCGCTGGCCCTACATCGTCGGCCCGGATAAGGACCCGCTGGCGAAGAAGATTCATCTGCTGGAGAAGTACGCCGATCAGGTGATCGCCAAAGCCTGACCGTCACAACGTATCCCATTTCGGTGCACGTTTCTCGCGATGCGCCCGCGCCGCCTCGGCGGGATTGTTGGTGAAGCCGGTCAGGATCTGGGTGCGGTTCTCGATCTCGATGGCATGCCGCAGGCTGGGCGCATCCAGGGCGGCGTTGAGGCCGATCTTGGTCTGCCACACCCCGAATGCGTTGTTCTGCGCGATCTCTCGGGCTTTGTCCAGCGCGGCAGTCATCAGGTCCTCGGCCGGAACCACCTGGTGCACCAGCTTGATCCGGTGGGCCTCCTCGGCGTCGATCATCCGACCGGTCAACATCAGCTCACGTGCCACTCCGGCGCCGACGATCTTCGGCAGCAGGTAGCTGGTGCCCATGTCCATCGAGGAGAAGCCGGCCTTGATGAACGCCGAGCCGAATCGTGCTGTCTCGGAAGCGATGCGGATATCGGAATGCAGTGCGAACGCCAGGCCGCCGCCGACCGCGACACCGTTGACCGCTGCGATCACCGGGATCGGCAGCTCGTAGAGCCGGACGAACAGATCGGCCAGCCGCACCTGCGCGTCGTAGGTGACCTTGAAACCGGGGGTCGACGGGTTGACGTCGGTCCAGGCTTCGCCGGTGCCACTCAGATCGGCGCCCGCGCAGAAGCCTCGTCCGGCGCCGGTCAGAATCACTGTCCGATGTTCACCCCTGCTCAGCACATCCAGCGCTTCGTCGGTGGCTCTGATGAGAGACCCGTCGATGGCGTTCAACAGTTTGGGCCGGTTCAGCGTGAGGCAGGCGATGCCGTCTTCGAGAGTTTCCAGTGTGACTGCGGGTTCGGGTGCCATATCGAAACCGTAGGACATCCGGCTGACGGGGGTGTTCCGGGCGACCCCTAACCCTGCCGCTTGGCCAACCACTCGGCCTGCATCGCGAACAACCCCATCAATTCCGGCTGCGGTGTGTCGGGATCGAGTTCGCAGTAGCGCCGGAAGATGTTGACGACGACGCGTTCGGAGTCCAGCCAGGACGCGTACTCACCGAGGTCGACGGTATCGACGGCCTCCGCCAACGACAAGCCCTTGGTATGAGCCGCGTCGGCCTGCTCGATGAGGTGCACGAAATAGCCACGGACGGACCGGATCCCGTCGGTGTCGGTGACCGGCCCGTGGCCTGGCACCACCACAGCAGGGTCCAGCGCGATCATCGCGTCGCAGGCCGCGATCCAGTTGGCGATCGGACCCGCCCACACGATCGGTGTGCAGCCGATGAACAGCAGGTCCCCGCCGAACAGCACCCCCACGTCGGGCACGTGCACCACCGAGTCGGCACCGGTGTGGGCGGGTCCCAGGTTCAGCAGGTCCACGCGGCGGCCGCCGACGTCGACGGTCAGTTCGCGGTCGAAGGTCTGGTCGGCGTTGCGTATGGTGATCCCGCTGAAGTCGAAGTGGCCGAACCGGTCTCGCGCGTACTTCGTCGCGACCGGACCCAGGTCGGCGGTCTGGATCCCGACCAACCGGTCCGCGTTGGGTTCGTGCGCGATCTCCTCGGCGGTGCCGGCGGCGGTGATGATCCGAACTCGACTGTCCAGCAACTGGTTACCGTGCGTGTGGTCGCCGTTGGAATGGGTGATCAACGCGTCGGTGATGGGCGCCCGGTCAGTGATGGGACGCATCGCGTCGAACATCTCACGGGTCAGCGTCAGGTCGAACAGCGTGTCCACCAACAGCGACGCCCCGTCGCCGGTCACCAAACCCGCGTTGCTCCAACCGTATCCGCCGTCGGGCAGCGTCCATGCCCACACCCGTTCGGCGACCTCGTGCAGCCCGCGGGTGTAGGGCACCTTCGCCACAGCCGGATTCACCCGCTGCGCGAGCCCGGCCGAAGACGGATTGGGCCGCGGCGCAAGCGGATACGGGGCCGGTGACGCCCGCACGGTCTGACGCGTCTCCCCCAGTCCCTCGACCCGCAGCGTCACCACGTCCCCGTCGCGCAGCCAGCCCGGAAACGACGGCCTACCCAGGTGCTCGACGAGCGTGCAGGTGGGCACGGTGCCCGAACCGATCACGTCGCCGGGGCGCAGCGTCACGCCGCGAGAGATGTAGGAGATCACCTCGGGAAAGCTCCAGTCCATCGTGCCGGTGGATCCCGAGCCGACGACGGTGTCGTTGACCAGTGCGGTGACCTGCAGGCTGAGTTTGCCGTCGCGGCAAAAGGGTGCCAGCTCGTCGGCGGTCACCAGGCACGGTCCCAGGGTGACCCCGCTGTCTTTGCCTTTGGCCTGACCGATCCGCAACTGGCCCTCCAGCATCTGCAGGTCGCGCGCGGACCAGTCGTTGAAGATCATGTACCCCACGACGGCCTGCTCGGCCTGCTCCACCGTCAGGTCTTTTCCGGGGGAGCTGATCACCGCCGCAATTTCCAGTTCGAAGTCCTGCCAGGCGCTTCCGGGCGCCATCGGGGCATCGTCGTAGGGCCCCAATACGGTTGCCGGGCAGGCGAAATAGAATGCCGGGATCCGGTACCAGGTGTCCGTCAACACCCGGCCGCCGCCGGTGGCCTCCTGACAGTTGCGCATGTGGTCCAGGAAGCACAGGGTGTCGCGGATCGACGGCGGCCGCGGGATCGGGGCGGCCAGGGTCACGTCAACCAGCCGAATCACCGACGACGGTGATTGCAGCGCCGCTTCTCCGGCCGCACGCAGCGCGTCCGGCCCCGCCGAGATCAGGTCTAGCAACGTACGACCCGGCTCCACGGCGTAGACGTCGTCGCCGGACAGCACACCGACGCGCTCGTCGTCCCGGTCCCGGAAGGTGACCCATTTCATTCCCGTACCACCGGCGGAGTTGCAGTATTCGAAGTGCGCGGCATTCCCCGATCATCCATCACGGCCGATCGGCCACTGCGTGCGGCCAGTAGCCGATCACCCGTCGAACTCGAGGTCTGTTTGCGCGGAGTCGTTCCCGCGCGACCCTCGCGGGGTCGCCATCCGCAGCAGGATCCCACGGAGAACGTCGAACTATTCAGTCAACGTGCGTATGGACTCGCACCGTGCTCGACAGCACGCTGAATCCAGACCGCGGCGAATGCCAGCGGCTGATCAGACCGCACCGAGCGAAGGTACCAACATGTCGTCATCACCCGCTGCAGACGCCGAGACCCGATTCGTGGACGGGGTGAACGCCCGATTCGCCTATCGCCGGTTCGGCAGCACATCCGGGGTACCGCTGGTGCTGGCCTTACGCTTTCGCGGCACGATCGACCACTGGGATCCGGTGTTCCTCGATCGGCTGGCTGCAGAACGCGATGTGATCATCTTCGACAACGTGGGTCACGGCAGAACCGATGGCACCGCACCCACCACCATGGACGCGCTCGCAGGCGGACTATTGGAATTCGTCGAGGCTCTGGGTGTGACCCAGATCGACCTGTTGGGATGGTCGCTCGGCGGAATTGTGGTGCAGGCGGTGACGCTGCAGCGCCCCGATCTAGTGCGTCGCCTGGTTGTCGCAGGCAGCTCTCCCGGTGGCGGCGTTCCCGGTATGCCGCAGGCCGATCCGAAGATCTGGCAGGTGGCGACCAAGCCCGTCAACGACGACGACGATTTCCTCTACCTGTTCTTCCCCGATACCGACCGTGCTCGCGAACTGGGCATCCAGTCGCTGCGCCGTCTGGACACCCGCACGCTATCCGAGGACCACGTGGCGGTTTCGCTGGAAACGATGCAGGCTCAGTTGGCCGTCATCGGATCTACCGGATCAAGCGTGTGGGATCGCCTGGGCGAGTTGACGATTCCGGCATTGGTTGCCAACGGCGCACACGACCACATGATTGATGCCTACGCCACGTACGCGATGGCGGGCCGCCTGCCCAACGCCAAGGTGATCCTCTACAGCGATGCCGGCCACGGCTTCCTCTTTCAGCACATCGATGACTTCACGATGGAGGTGCTCACTTTCCTGGCTTCGTGATTAGGTCATCCGACGGATACCGGCCACCGCCGCGGCCCGGCAATGTCGCCGCCATGGAACCGAGTTCAGCTCAGGATCACCTGGCCGCGGACCTGCTGGTCATCGCCTTCGGCAAGGGTGGCAAGACCCTGGCCGCCGATATGGGCCGGCGCGGTCACCGCGTGGTCTTGGTCGAAGAGTCAGCCGCGATGTACGGCGGGACGTGCATCAACACCGGGTGCGTCCCCACGAAGTCGATGGTGCACCGAGGCGAGCATCAGATAGCGGCGGTCTCCGGCGCGTCGGCCTACGCAGACGCGATGGCCTCCACCGAGCGACTGACAGCCGGTCTGCGCGCAGCCAACCGCGCATCGATGGCACCCCTCCCGTCGGTGACGGTCCTGACCGGCAAGGCGCGTTTTCTCGATCCCGAGAACGTGGAGGTTTCCACGGCTTCGGGGCCCGTGGTGATCACCGCCGGTCACATCGTCATCGGTACCGGGTCGACACCGAACATCCCAGATCTGCCGGGGCTCAGGGAGAACCCGGTAGTGGTGACCAGCGCGGAGCTCCTCCGGAAGACGTCGCGACCTGACCAACTCGTCATCCTGGGCGGAGGTTACATCGGTCTGGAGTTCGCGTCGATGTACGCCGGGTTCGGAAGCGCCGTCACCATCCTGGAGCATCGTCCCACCGTGCTGGCGAACGAGGATACCGACGTGGCCGACGCTGCGCGGGCGCTGCTGCGGCAGCGGGGCGCCACCATTATCACCAGCGCGAACATCGTTGGGTTGCAGACGATCATGCGTCAAGGCGGTCCACCGGCAGCGCGCGTGGAGTATCTGGTTGACGGTCGTTCGGCCACCGTCGACGCCGACGCCGTACTCGTCGCGCTCGGGCGCACGCCCAACACCGCCGATCTGGGTCTCGATCGTGCCGGCGTGGAGACCACCGATATCGGTGCCGTCGTCGTGGACGATTACCGGCGCACGAGCCAGTCGCACATCTTCGCCGTCGGTGATGTGAACGGCGGACCACAGTTCACCTACATCTCGCTCGACGACTATCGCATCGTTCTCGATCAACTCACGGACGCACCGGTGCCCCGCCGGGCCTCGCAGCGCGATGTGGTGCCCAACTGCCTGTTCCTCACACCGCCGCTGGCACGCGTCGGCTTGACCGAATCCCAAGCGCGCACAGCGGGTTACGAGGTCCGTGTAGCCGCAAGTCCCGTGGTCAATCTCGCGACAGTCGCACGCGCGCGGATTGTCGGTCAAACCGCCGGGATGATGAAGGTGGTCGTCGACGCCACCACCGACAGGATCCTCGGTGCGACGCTGCTGTGCCACGACGCCCACGAAGTCATCAACCTGGTCGCATTGGCGATGCGGCACGGGATCACTGCCAGCACGCTACGCGATGGGATCTACACCCATCCGTCGATGTCGGAGTGTTTCAACCAGTTGCTGGGAATGCTCACGTGAAGTCGAGGACGACGCGGAAGCGCGCACGCCCCGACATCATGCGTTCGTAGGCCCGTGGTGCCTCGCCGAACGGGAGCGGCTCGATCATCGGGGCAATCTGATGAGTGAGCGCGAACCCGAGATTGTCTTCGTTCTCGATCGCAGACCCGGTCAGGCTGCCGATGATGCTGCGTCCGCCGAAGATGAGGTCTGGTGTCTGCACGGGTATCGGCTCGGGTGAGGCACCCACGACCACCAGACGGCCGCGCGGCCGCAACCCGGGGATCAGACCCGCCATCGACGCGCCACTGGCCGCCGTGGCGACGATGGCGGTCGCGCCGCCCAGTGCGGTGAGCGCCCCGGCGGTGTCTTCGGCCGCACTGTCGATGTAGTGGTCGGCACCCAGATCCCTTGCCAGCGAAGCTTTCTGCGTACCTCGGGCCACCGCGGCGACGCGGTACCCCATCCGCTTTGCGTATTGGATCCCGAGGTGGCCCAGACCACCGATGCCCTGGACGGCGACCAGGGTGTTCAGCGGAGCCTGGCCGGCGCGCAACGCGTTGAAGACGGTCACTCCCGCGCACAGCAGCGGCGCAGCGGTCAGCACGTCGAATCCCTCGGGGATGCGCACCAACCCGCTGGGGCGGGCGTACACGATCTCGGCGTAACCGCCATCGACGGTCGTGCCCGGCTGCGGTTGATCGGTGCAGTTCACGAAATCGCCGTAGCGGCAGTATTCACATCGTCCACAATGTCCGCCCAGGAAGCCCAGCCCGACGCGATCGCCAACGCGCCAGCGATCGTCCACTGCCTGTCCAACCGCGTCGATCGTGCCGATCACCTCGTGTCCCGGCACGATCGGCTGCGTCGGATCCGCCCGCTGCCCCTCGACGCCGAGCATGTCGCTGTGGCACACGCCGCACGCCGCTGTCCGGATGCGCACCTCCCCTTCGAGTGGCTCGCGCAATTCGCGCTCCACCATCGCGAAGTTGCGTTGGCCGGTCACCTGATACGCCCGATACGAATTCATGCCGTAACGACACCAGATCGGTGGACACTTCGGTATCAGCACACCGACCGTCGTTCGGCGCAGTGGCGTGCCGCCGGCGCCGCCACTGATTTCCGCAGTCTGGAGCCCAGACGAGTTCGCTGTCTCAGTCACCTCACCTATGCCGGAGGCTCAGATGTCACCCTGGGACGGGATCCCATCGCCGAGCGCATCCCGAAGCTGGTTGCGACTGGTGATGCCGAATTTGGGAAAGATCTTGTACAGGTGCGCCGCGACAGTCCGGTGGGATAGGTAGATCCGGTCGGCGATCTGCCGGTTGCTGAGACCGGCTGCGGCCAGTTGAGCGATCTGCAGTTCCTGTGCAGTCAACTCCGCGACCTGATCCTCCGCAGTCACGTGCCCCGGCAGTTGCACTCCGGCAGCGCGTAACTCCCCGCGGGCACGCTGCGCGAACGGATGCGCTCCACGCGCTTCGAACACGCGCAGCGCAGTCGACAACTGTGCGCGGGCGTCGACGATACGGCGTTGACGTCGCAGCCACTCGCCGTAGCAGAGCTGCGTGCGGGCGTACTCCAACGGACTCCGTTCAGTCGCATCCGCGCACTGGAGTGCGGCGTTGAAGTGATGCTCGGCATCGGGGTCACTGCCCGCGAGCAGGGCGCGGCTGCGGTGCACCAGCATCGCAATGTGCTCGGATCCCAGAGTGGTTGCCTCCGAGGCAATCTCGTCGATGAGATCGCCGACCATGCTCGGATGTCGGCTACCGACCGCCGCCTCGGTCAGATCGCCGATCGCCCAGCGGCGGGCACTGCGGTCACGGGTCATCTGCGAGAGGTCGACGAATGCCTGCTGGTAATCGTGCACCGTGAGTGCCAGCAATCCGCTGGCCCAAGAGAGGTCGTCCAACCAGAGCAGCGGCGTGTCGGTCGGCAGATGCTGTCGGGCGGTTGCGAGCGCTTGCTCTGCTGCCCGGATCTCTCCGCGCCAGGCATGCGATCTCGCCAGGAGCGCTGCCGCGGCACCGGTACTGATAGATAGGTTGGCATCGGTCGCTATGCGGAAAGCGCCTTGAGCGCTGACCGTCGCCTCCTGTAGGTGTCCGGCGATGATCTGCGCACGCGCGGAACCGCGGAGCGCTTCGCACTCGATGGTGGGTGCCCCGGTGGCGTGGGCGACTGCGGCCGCCTCGGTCCAACAGCCTTGCGCGATGTTCAAGTCCGACACCGATTCCGCGGCAAGGCCCATCGACATCAACGCGGTGACGTCGCCGGCCACCTGAGTGCGCAGCCGCTCTGCCTCAGAACGGAAGTGACGGGCGTACTTGGTGTCCTCGGCGATGGCGAGGGCGATCTCGATGGAGGGGTCTCCGCGGTACTCGATCGAATGCAGCGCTTCGGCCGCCATATGCCTGTCACGCTCGTCCATGCCGTGCATGCGACACTGAGCGGCCGCGGCTGCCAGTAGACGCGTCTGATACTTATGTTCGCCGTTGTCGCCGAGTCGGTCTGCCAATGAAACGAGATCCGACACCTTCGGGGCCGCAACGCCTGTGGTGATACCCATCGTGAAGCGCGCGAAGGCGAGCTCGAACAAGTCGAGGGAGTCGGTGGCGAGCGGTTCTGCCTCGCCCAGGATGTCGATCGCTTCCACCGTCAGCCCTGCGCGGTAGGCCGGCATGATCGCGCTCACCAGGCGACGAACGCGTCTGTCCGGCGATGGTGACAACGCCGCAGCGCGCCGCAATGCCGCGGCCGCTTCGTCGTTCGCGCCGCGGTGTAATGCACTGTCGGCCAGTCTTTCCAGCTCGGCGGAAATGGTCTCATCGGGCCCGTAGGCCGCTGCGGAACGCTGCCATACTGCACGCATCGGATCGGTCGCTGCCTCGGCGAGAGCGCGATGGAAGGTCGAGCGTTGCGAGAGCCCTGCCGCGTTATAGGCGACCGACCGAATCAACGGATGGCGAACGCGAAGCGCACCGGCGCCGACGGTGATCAATCCATTGCGCTCCAACGGGTCCAAGTCGCTTTCGGACAGCCCCACCCGTCGGGCAGCATCGACCAGCTCGGCCAGCGGTGCATCATCTCCGGCTGATATCAAGGCCAATAGCTGACGACTTGGCTCGGGAAGCGAATCGAGCTGCTCGAGCAGGACACGCTCGATACGCCGAGTGGTCGGCAGCGGTGTCGTCGCCGTCAGCACCGTGTGCTCGTCGCTCGCCAACACGGCTTTGGCCAACTCGGCGATGGCCAAGGGATTGCCTCCGGCCTCGGCCAGGATCCGGCGTTGAGCCACATCACTGAGAGTGCCTGCGCCCGTGTCGGTTACCGCCTCGGCCAACAGTGCCCGCGACGTGTCGTCATCGATGGGCCCGAGCGGGAATCGCGACAGCGAGACGAGCCGCTCCGGCTCACCGTCCAGGTTCGGTCTCGCGGCGCACAGCAGCAGGACAGGCGAATTCGCCAGCCGGCGTCCGACGAAGGTCAACACATGCAACGAGGAGCCGTCGAGCCACTGAGCGTCGTCCACGATGAGGATGAGCGGTTGGTGAGCCGCCGCTTCCTCGAGCAAGCCGAGCATCGCCACCCCGATCAACAGAGGGTTGGGGAGTTCGTGCTCCTCCATCCCGAATGCCGCCAGCAGGGCTCTGCGTTGGTGGTTCGGTAAGGCTTCGGCATGACCCAGGAGGGGATGAACGAGCTCGTGAACGGCCGCGTAACCCACTTTCGCCTGAGATTGCACACCCGCGCACGAACGCACAGTGAATCCGTTGTCGCCGGCCCACCTCGCGACGGCGTTCAGCAGCGTGGTCTTCCCGATGCCGGCTTCGCCCTCGACGACGAGTGCGCGGCCCGACTGGGTGATATTCGACGCCGCCGAAGTCAGTGCAGTGAACTCGTCGGTGCGGCCGATCATCGACATCGCACCCCCGCGCCCCGGGTCATGGGTTTGACGGTAACATCGCTGAGTAGGTTATTCCAATCCAGATGATCGGGGGTGCCGCTGAGTGCCGATGAATGTGGACGATGACTGCCCGATTGCACGCGCGATGGCGGTACTAGGCGAGCGATGGTCGATGTTGATCCTGCGCGAAGCCATGTTGGGGCGCACGCGATTCTCCGAGTTCCGTACCGAACTCGGCGTCGCACCAGACATTCTGAGCAACCGCTTGTCGGCCCTGGTCGCAGCGGGCGTCTTCGAGGTCGTCGACTACCAGGAACCCGGTGACCGCAGGCGGCAGCGGTACGAGTTGACGGATGCCGGCCACGAGGTCAGCACCATCCTCGTTGCACTGGGACAGTGGGGCCGGACGCACCTGCCCTCTGCCACCGACAGCAGCAATCGGTTCGTCGAGAGCGTTACGCGCAAGCCGGTGCGAGCGGTGCTGAGACGCCGCGACGGTCAGATCGTCGAGCCGACGGACGTCATCCTCATTTCCAAACCCACCTGACGTAAACGCCGAGGCTAGTCATCCGACCTATACCGACTGTCCCCGCGGGCTGGAAACCTAACTGCCATGAGCACTCTGGCGTCGGCTCCATGTCGACTACCCGCCGGACATCGCCACCCACAGTCCGCAACAGGTGCTCTACATCGACGAGGACGGCCTGATCCGGCGACGTGACTACCAAGTTGACATTGCCGGCGGATCACCTGCGGCGCACTATGTCTCGGAGTTCGACGTCGACGGCATGATTGTTCCGGCAAGGCGCATGATTTTCGTACGCGATGACGCGGGACATCCCATGCTTGATCAGCTGGTCGTCTCCATCGAGCTGACGGACATTCGCGTTAACTGAGGGCGGGCTGCGTCCTTGGATGTCATTCCCGTACCACCTCACTCGGTTTCTTGTCGGGGCGCAGCCCTCGCCAGCTCGGTTGGCGCAGCCGGTTTTCCGGGGTCCACTCGCTGTAGCGCACCTCGCCCACCAACTTCGGCTCCAGGAACGTAACGCCCTTGGCTTCGCGAGCGGGAAGCTTGACGGCGAAAGGTGATTCGTCGGTGTGCAGAGGCGCGAAGGTTTCCTTCAGCTTGGCTTGCTCGCGGTCGGTGAAGCCGGTTCCGACTCGTCCGACGAACTGCAGTCCGTCGGGTCCCGGTATGCCCATCAACAGTGCTCCGATGCCGCTGCTGCGCCCACCTTCGCCTGCGCGCCAGCCGCCGATCACGACTTCCTGGGTGTTCCAATGCTTGTCCTTGATCCACGAGGCGGAGCGGCGGCCCGGCTGGTAACTGGAGTCACGCTTCTTGGCGACCACGCCCTCCCAACCTTGCCTGGCCGAATACTCCAGCGCCTCGGCTCCGTCGCCGCCGGAGAGCAACGGAGGAACGATGAGTTCGCTTGCGCTGGCCAGGGTTTCCAACAGCTTGCGCCGATCGGCGTATTTGGCCCGCAGCAGTGAGCGGCCGTCGAGGTAGAGCAGGTCGAACGCCCAGAACTCGATGCGGGTGGCGCGGACCCGGTTCTGCATCCGGTTGAAGCTGGGTACGCCCGCGTCATCGAGCGCGACGACCTCGCCGTCGAGCACCACATGATGTTCGGCGAGATCGGCTGCCACCGCGGCCAATTGGGGAAACTCCGCGGTGATGTCCCGGCCGCTGCGCGAACGCAGCCGCATCTGGCCGTATTCGGCGTCGACCAGTAGGCGGTAGCCGTCCCATTTCCCCTCGAACGCCCATTGACCCTTCGTCAGCCCGGCGACCGAACCGTGCGTGGCGAACATCGGTGCGAGACCGTCGAAGTCGAAAGCCTTCTGGTCCTTCATCCGGTGCGCCAGCCACTGGTTGCCGTTGGTCTGGATCAACGCGTACCGTCCGGAGATCCGGTTGCCGTGCAGGTTGACGATGACCTCGTCATCAAGGAACTTCTCGGCGTCGTAGGTTCCTGAGTCCCAGATGACGACCTTGCCGGCGCCGTATTCGCCCTTGGGGATGATGCCCTCGAACCCCCCGTATTCCAGCGGATGGTCTTCGGTGTGCACCGCCAGGTGGTTCACCGCGGTGGTCTCGGGCAGATTTTTCGGCACCGCCCACGACACCAGCACCCCGTCCCGCTCCAACCGGAAGTCGTAGTGCAGGCGACGGGCGTGGTGCTCTTGGATGACAAAGGTGTTGCCTTGCCCGGTAACGGGTTTCGAACTCGGCACCGGTTCCGGAGTCTTGGACGGATCGCGCATACTGCGGTATTTCGTCAGCCGGTCCGCCACCGGGGCGTCGGCGTCCAACGGGGCAAGTAGATCGCCGTCGCGTTGCACGCGGGCCAGCACCTCGTCGTAAAGCAGGTGGCGCAGCTCGGGGTCCTCGATCTCTTCCCACGTCCGGGGCGCCGCTACCGTCGGATGTTCTCGGCCGCGCAGCGAGTACGGCGCAATGGTGGTCTTTGCGCCGTTGTTCTGGCTCCAGTCCAAAAAGACCTTGCCGGCGCGCAAGCTCTTGGTCATCGTCGCGGTGACCAGCTTGGGCATGGACTTCTCCAGTTGCAGCGCAACACGTTTGGCCAAGATCGTGGCGCCGGCGCTACTGACCGGTTCCTCCAGCGGGGCGTAGAGGTGCAGACCCTTGCTACCGCTGGTCAACGGAAAGAGGGTCAGTCCGATATCGGTGATCAGTTCTCGGACGGCGTGGGCAACCTCGCAGAGCTGCGCCATCGTCACACCCTCGCCGGGGTCCAGGTCGAACACCAGGCGGGTGGCCGGGCCGGGCTTGAGTTCTTCGGCGCCCTTGCGGGTCCACTCGGCGACGAAGCGCCACTGCGGCACATGCACCTCGAGCGCGGCCTGCTGCGCGATCCACGCCAGCCCGTCGGCGCTGTTGATGATCGGGTAGGTCGTGGTACCCGACCGGTGCGTGACGCTGGCGCGCGGTAGCCAGGCCGGCGCCGACGACGCCAGCTGCTTTTCGAAGAACGAGGGCTCGTCGACACCGTTGGGCCAGCGTTTGCGCGTCGCGGCCCGACCCGCGATGTGCGGCACCATGACTTCGGCGATACCGGTGTAGTAGTCGAAGATGTCCCGCTTGGTGGTCCCGGTGGCGGGGTAGAGCACCTTGTCGGCATTGGTCAGGCGCACCTGTTGCTCGCGTGCCGAACCCATGATGTCAACGTAACGTGTCGGGCATGGAGCGCGGGCTCGTGATCGGCGAAGCGCTGATAGACATCGTGGCGGGACCGTCTACCACCCGGCATGTCGGCGGCAGCCCGCTGAATGTGGCCGTGGGCCTTGCCCGCCTGGGTCGCGGTATCGATTTCCTGACCCACATCGCTGACGACGCGAACGGCCGCCGCATCGCGGCCTATGTCAAAGACTCTGGCGCGCAGCTGGTTTCGGGCAGCGTTGCCGCTACCCGGACACCTACCGCCACGGCGACCATCGCCGCCGACGGCTCGGCGAGCTATTGCTTCGAGCTGGACTGGCAGCTCTCGGGGACCCCGCCCGTCCCGCCCCCACTGTTCGTGCACACCGGGTCGGTGGCCGCGGTACGCGAGCCGGGCTGCCTGGCGGTGGCCGCGCTGCTGGATGCCTACCGGGTGTCTGCCACCGTCACCTTCGACCCCAACGTCAGGCCGTCGCTGATCGTGGACCGCGAGCAGGCGCGCGACCGCGTCGACAAGCTCGTCGAGCGCAGCGACATCGTCAAGGTCAGCGAGGAGGACCTGCGCTGGCTCGCACCCGACCGCCCGCCGCGGGACACCGCGCGTGGCTGGCTGGCGTCCGGGCCGGCGATCATCGCCCTGACCATGGGTGAGCGCGGCTCGCTGGCGCTCTGCGCGGCCGGTGAGGTGACGGTGCCGGCGCGTCCGGTAGAGGTCGTCGACACCGTCGGTGCCGGTGACGCGTTCATGGTCGGTCTGCTCGACACGCTCTGGGAAGCGGGCCTGTTGGGCGGTGACCGGCGAACCCTCCTGCGCAGGATCGGGTTGGACACGCTGACGTCGGCGCTGGAGGCCGCGGCCGCGGCGGCGGCACGCGCGGTGAGCCGCCCCGGCCCCTGAGGCGAGCAGCCGCAATGGCCCTCGCACGCTCGGCGTGTCGGGTACTTTTGCGATCCCTCGGCATTAACTGGGCATACTGAGGCAATGCGCTCCATTTGGAAGGGCTCGATCGCGTTCGGGCTCGTCAACGTCCCGGTCAAGGTGTACAGCGCCACCCAGGACCACGACATCAAGTTCCACCAGGTGCACGCCAAGGACAACGGACGCATCAGGTACAAACGGGTCTGCGAGGTCTGCGGCGAAGTCGTCGAATACGGTGACATCGCCCGCGCCTTCGAATCCGACGACGGCCGGTCGGTCATCATCACCGACGACGACATCGCCACCCTGCCCGAAGAGCGCAGCCGCGAAATCGAAGTGCTGGAGTTCGTCCCGGCCAGTGAAGTGGACCCGATGCTGTTCGACCGCAGCTACTTTCTGGAGCCAGATTCGAAATCTTCCAAATCCTATGTGCTGCTGGCCCAGACGCTCGCCGAATCCGACCGGATGGCGATCGTGCACTTCTCGCTGCGCAACAAGACCCGACTGGCCGCGTTGCGCGTCAAGGACTTCGGCAAGCGCGACGTGATGGTGATTCACACGCTGCTGTGGCCTGACGAGATCCGCGACCCGGATTTCCCGGTGCTGGACAAGAAGGTCGACATCAAGCCGGCCGAACTCAAGATGGCCGGGCAAGTGGTGGAGTCGATGGCCGACGAGTTCGACCCGGACCGCTACCACGACGACTACCAGGAGCAGCTGCGGGAACTGGTCGACGCCAAACTCGAAGGCGGGGAAGCGTTTACGGTCGAGGAGAAGCCAACCGAGCTGGACGAGACCGAAGATGTCTCCGATCTGCTGGCCAAACTCGAGGCCAGCGTGAAGGCGCGCTCGGGTGACGGCAAGGCGCCGGCCAAGAAGTCCGCGGCGAAAAAGGCACCGGCCAAGAAGACGCCGGCGAAGAAGGCACCGGCGAAGAAGGCGGGTTCCAAAGCGGAGTCGAAATCTTAAGAGCCCTTGACCGGCACGGGGTCACCAGTGACATTCTGGGTTCACCCTCAACGGGTCGACTGTTCTGCAGAGGAGTTGCCGTGAAGTTCGCTCGGTCTGTCGTTGCATTCAGCCTCTTCGTCGGCATGGCGCTGGTGCTGTCCGGGTGCGGCGGCGATTCCAACAAGTCGGCCTCCTCGTCGTCGTCGACCGCCCCCGTCATCCCGGTGGACTGCGGCGGAAAGAAGAAGATCCTGGCCGCGGGATCGACCGCGCAGAAGAACGCGATGGAACAGTTCGTCTACGCCTTCATCCATGCATGTCCGGGACACACCCTGGACTACAACGCCAACGGATCCGGTGCCGGGATGGCGGCATTCATCGGGGGCCAGGTTGATCTGGCGGGCTCGGACTCACCGATGAACGCGGACAAAGGCGAACCCGACAGCGCCCGGGCGCGCTGCAATTCCCCTGCGTGGGACATTCCCGTCGTATTCGGCCCGATCGCAGTCACGTACAACATCAACGGGATCAATTCGCTCAGCCTGGACGGGCCCACCATCGCCAAGATCTTCAACGGGGCCATCACCAAGTGGGACGATCCGGCCATCAAAGCCCTCAACGCCAATACCAACCTGCCCGCGATTCCGATCCATGTCGTGTTCCGCGCCGACAAGTCCGGGACCACCGACAACTTCCAGAAGTATCTGGACGCCGCCTCCAACGGTGCGTGGGGTAAAGGCGCCGGTCAGGTGTTCAACGGGGGTGTCGGCGAAGGCGCCACCGGCAACGACGGCACCTCGCAGGCCATGAAGAAGACCGACGGGTCGATCACCTACAACGAATGGTCCTTCGCCGAGGGGCACCAGCTGAACAAGGCGCAGATCATCACCTCGGCGGGACCCGAGCCCGTGTCGATCAGCCCGGAGACGGTCGGCAGGACGATCAGCGGCGCCAAGTTCAAGCCCGGCAGCGACGAGCGCGACCTGATCGTGGACACCGCGTCGTTCTATCTCCCCACCCAGGCCGGCTCCTACCCCATCGTGTTGGTCACCTACGAAGTCGTCTGCTCCAAGTACCCCGACGAACCCACAGGCAAAGCGGTAAAGGCGTTCATGCAAGCCACAATTGGTGACGGTCAGATCGGCTTGGACGAGTACGGATACATTCCGTTGCCGAAGTCGTTGCAATCAAAGCTCACACCGATCGTCAACGCCATCGCATGACCGGTAGTCGGGGGACGGCGTTGCACGATCCCTCCGACATCAGTCAGCGAAACCCCCACGGCTCTAACAATTTTGTCCGCTGGACGACTTCGCTGGGTCATCCGGCCAGTGCCGGCCCGCTGGTCCCCGTTACTGACTCGTGATTGAAAATTCGTGCCGAGTCGCCGGATTTGGTTGTGTGCCCGCTCATCGAGCATTTACCGTGGGTTAACCATCAGGTTCGGCGTGGCTGCACGGGCGGCGTCGGAGTGCCGCTGCTGCCCGTTGCGGCCGACGGCAGTGGTGGCCGGGCGAAGGGAGCGTCGACGGTGACCAACACCGGGTCGGAATCGCGAGTGGGGTCGCAATTTGGTCCCTATAAATTGGTGCGCCTGATCGGTCGCGGCGGGATGGGTGAGGTCTACGAGGCCGAGGACACCCGCAAGCACCGGGTGGTCGCGCTGAAGCTGATCTCCTCGCAGTATTCCGACAACCCGGTGTTCCGCACGCGGATGCAACGCGAAGCCGACACCGCGGGACGGTTGACCGAGCCGCACATCGTGCCGATTCACGACTACGGCGAGATCGACGGCCAGTTCTACGTGGAGATGCGCCTGATCGACGGCGTCTCGTTGCGCTCGATGCTGACCCAGTTCGGTCCGCTGACCCCCGCGCGAACGGTGGCGATCGTGCGGCAGATCGCCGCTGCCCTGGACGCCGCCCACACCACCGGGATCACCCACCGCGACGTCAAACCGGAAAACATCCTGATCGCCAACAACGATTTCGCCTATCTGGTCGACTTCGGCATCGCCCGCGCCGCCCACGACCCGAACGTCACCCAGGCTGGGATGGCGGTCGGAACCTACAACTACATGGCGCCGGAACGGTTCACCGGTGACGAGGTCACCTACCGGGCCGACATCTACGCGCTGGCCTGCGTGCTGGGCGAGTGTCTGACCGGTGCGCCGCCCTACCGGGCGGACAGCGTCGAACGATTGATCGCCTCGCATCTGATGGAACCGGTACCCCGGCCCAGCGTGCTGCGCCCGGGACAGGTGCCAGAGGCCCTCGACCAGGTGATCGCCAAGGGCATGGCCAAGAACCCCAATGACCGCTACATGACCGCCGGCGACCTGGCCAGCGCCGCCCACGACGCCCTCACCACGCCCGAACAGCGTCAAGAGGCCACCATCCTGCGCCAAGGTGACAACGAGACGCTGATCGCACCCGTCGTCGACCCCAGCTTGAATGGCGGCTGGAACAGCTACGGCGGCTCGGGCCAGCATTCGTCTGGTGCCTACGTGCAACCCGCGGGTCCCTCATACAACAGCGGCGCCGAGACCCAGTACGCACCGGTGCCCCAGTACCAGTCCGGGGACCAGACCACGCGGACGCCCGTGCCCCCGTACCAGTCCGGGGACCAGACCATGCGCACGCCCGTGCCCCCGTACCAGTCCGGGGACCAGACCATGCGAACGCCCGTGCCCCCGCAACACTCCGGGGACCAGACCATGGCTCAGCCGCTGCCGTCGAACGCCGGCGGCTGGCGTTCCGCGCCTGCTGGGAATTCGGGTCAATGGACGCAGGCGGCCCCGGTCGCCGGCGCGGGATGGGCCAGCCAGCCCGGGGTCGCCACCGGGCCGTCGTACGACCAGCCGTCGGGACCCTATGCGACCACCACCCCGCCGTCGGAGCGCAAGTCGCGCAAGCCGCTGGTGATCGGCGCGGTCGTCGCCGCGGTCTTGTTGGCGGTGGCCGCGGTCACCGCGTTCATGGTGTTCGGCGGAAAAGACGGCGGCGAGGAGCAAGCCAACGGCCAAGCGGTGATGCCGTTCTCCGGGCTCACCTTCCGTTTCGCGCCGGGCGGGGTGGCCATGGACCCGAGCGGGACGCTCTACGTCACGAACCAAACCATGTACGGCAAGGTGGTGACGTTGCCGGACGGCTCGTCGTCACCGACGGTCAAGCCGTTCAGCGGCCTCTACGAACCGCAAGGTATCGCGGTAGACGGCTCGGGAAAGATCTACGTCAGTGACTTCAACAATCGGGTGGTGGCGTTGTCGGCCGGCTCGAACAACCAGGTCGAGGTGCCTTTCGTCGGGCTGAGCTATCCCGAAGGTGTCGCGGTGGACGCCCAGGGCAACGTGTACGTCGCCGACCGCGGCAACAGCCGGGTGTTGAAAATGCCGGCCGGTTCCAAGGAGCAGACCGAGGTGCCGTTCGAGGGCTTGAAGCATCCCGACGGGGTGGCCGTCGACGGTGACGGCAACATCTATGTCACCGACACCGACAACAGCCGGGTGCTCAAGCTCGATGCCGGCACCACCAATCAGACCGCGTTGCCGTTCACCGGCATCAGCGCGCCGTGGGGCATCACCATTGACGGTGCAGGCAACATCTACGTCACCGACCACGACAACAACACGGTTTCCAAGTTGCCCGCCGGTGCCACCACGTCAGTGATACTGCCGTTCGAGGGTCTGAACACCCCGCTATCGGTCGCGGTGGACAAGAAGGGCAACGTTTACGTGGCCGACCGCGGCAACGGCAGAGTGTTGCGGCTCGCCCCGACCAACACCTAGGTCAGCGTTTCCGGGTGGCCAGGAAACTCATACCGCCGGCCAACAGGTTGATCACGGCCACGATGATGATCAGCGTCAGCGCGGCGCCCCAGACCCGCAGGAAGCCGGCGTGCTGGGGGTTGGTGAGCTCGGTGTAGATCAGCAGCGGCAGCGAGGCCATGTTGCCGGAGAAGATGTCGGTGTTGATCGAGCGGCTGTATCCGACCAGCACCAGCACCGGCGCGGTCTCTCCGGCCACCCGCGCGACCGCCAGCAGCACACCCGAGACGATGCCCGGTGCCGCGATGGGGGCCACGATCCGCACGATCGTCTTCCATTTCGGGACGCCCAGGGCGTAGCTGGCTTCGCGTAGTTCGTCGGGCACCAGTCGCAGCATCTCCTCGGTGGAGCGCACCACGACCGGCAACATCAGCAAGACCAGGGCCAGCGACACGGCGAACGCGCTCTGCTGGAAACCCAAGGTCGCGATCCACAGGCTGAAGATGAATAGCGAAGCCACGATGGAGGGCACCCCGGCGAGCACATCCACCATGAACGTGGTCACTCGGGCCAGGCGACCGGTGCCGTACTCGACCAGATAGACCGCGGTCATCAAACCAAGCGGCACCGCAATGACGGCCGCCACACCGGCCTGCACCAAAGTCCCGAACAAAGCGTGGTACACCCCGCCGGCGGACTCCTCCGGCAGCACGCCGCGCAGCGAGTGCGTCCACCAGTCCGTGTGGATGACGGCGTGGTAGCCGCGCAGGACAACCACGCCGAGCAGCCACACCAACGGCACCAGCGCGATCACGAACGAGGTGTAGAAGAAGACGGTCGCGATGTCGTTCTTGACGCGGCGCGCGGTGCTCAACGGGCGAAAGACGACCGTCTTCACCGGCTGTTCGAGCGCGTCGACAGTGGCTCGGGTCATCCGTTGACCTTTCCACCGGCGATCGCGCGGGCAGCCGCATTGACCAGAAATGTCAGGACGAACAACGCAAAGCCCGCTGAGATGTAGGCGCCCGTCGGTAGCGGTCGGCTGAATTCGGCTGCCGCCGAAGCAATCTTGGAGGCGAACGTGTAGCCGCCGTCGAACAGCGACCAATTTCCGGGGCGGGCGGCCGAACGCAGGATGATCAGCACCGCCACGGTTTCCCCGAGCGCACGACCCAATCCCAGCATCGACGCCGCCACCACCCCGCTGCGACCGAAGGGCAGCACGGTCATCCGCACCACCTCCCACTTCGTCGCACCGAGCGCCTGCGCCGCTTCGATCTGCATCGGCGGAGTCTGCCGGAAGACCTCGCGCGACACCGACGTCACGATCGGAAGAATCATCACCGCGAGCACGATGCTGGCGGTGAAGATGGTCCCGCCGCCAGCCAGGGACACATTGCCCTGTTTGAACACGAATAGCCAGTCCATGTGACGGTTGAGGAATCTCGCGAGTGGCTCCAGCTGCGGCGCGAGCACGAAGATCCCCCACAGCCCGAAGATGATCGACGGCACCGCGGCCAGCAGGTCCACCATCGCGCTGAACGGACGGGACAACCGTTTGGGCGCGTACTGGGTGACGAATACCGCGATCCCGACGGCGATCGGCACCGCGAGCGTCAGCGCGGTGAGCGAACTCAGCACGGTGACCATGAGCAGGTCGCGGATGCCGAACGCAAGCTTGTCGTCGGAGGCGGTATCGAACTGGGCGCTGGTCAAGAAGTTGACGGTGTTGGCCCGCAACGACGGAATCGCCTTGATCAACAAGAACACTGCGATCAGCACGATCGCCACCACGATGGTGGACCCCGCGGCCGCGGCGGCCGACTTGAACAGGCGGTCGGCCCGCCGCGACGCGCGTACGTCCACCTCCGCTAGCGCTTGTCTTGCCAGCGGGGGTTTGGCCACGTCAACCTCAGATCAGGAGATCGCGTTGACCGCGGTCGACAACCTCGATTTGAACGAGTCCGGGATCGGGACATATCCGTTGTCCCCCAACCCGTTCTGGCCCCCACCGATGGTCGACTGCAGGAAAGCTTTGACCGCCGTGCCGGTTTGGGAGTCGGGATACTTCGAGCAGACGATCTCGTAGGTGGCCAGCACGATCGGGTAGGACCCGGGCTGAGTGGGCCGATAGAACGAAATCGTGTCCAGCTTCAAGTCGTTGCCCTGACCGGCGATGGTGGCTCCGGCAATCGTCTTGCCCACCGAGTCGGTGCCGATGGCGACCGGCTCCGGACCGGCCGAGGTGATGATCTTGGCGATGTTCAACTTCTGCCCCTGAGCGAACGACCACTCGTTGTAGGTGATCGAGCCTTCGGTTGTCTTGATGGCCGCGGCGGTGCCGTCGTTGCCCTTGGCGCCCTCGCCGACACCGCCCTTGAACACCTTGCCGGCGCCCTTGCCCCATGCCCCGTTGGACGCGGCGTCAAGGTAGCGCTGGAAGTTGTCGGTGGTGCCCGACTCGTCGTTTCGGAAGACGACGTGAATGTCGGTGCCGGGCAGGTTGGTGCCCGAATTGAGCGCGACGATCGCGGGGTCGTTCCAGGTCTTGATGGCCCCGCTGAAGATCTTGGCCAGGGTGGTCCCGTCGAGGTTCAGCGAACTGACCCCAGCGATGTTGTACGTGACCGCGATAGGACCGAACACCACCGGCAGGTTCCAGGCGGGCGACCCGCAGCGCTGCTGCGCAGTCGCGGCTTCCTCGCTGGTCAGCGGCGAGTCCGAACCACCGAAATCGGTTTGGTTTCCGTTGAATTCGCTGATACCGGCACCGGAGCCGTTGGGCGTGTAGTTCAAGGTCTGTCCGGGACAGGCCGATTCGAATGCCTTGATAAAGCGGGTCATCGCGTTGTTCTGCGCGCTGGAACCGCTGGCTTTTAACGTCTTTTTCCCGCCGCAGTTCACGCTGCCCGACGACGGACTTCCTGACGAACCCTGTCCCCCGCCCGCGTTGTTGTTGTCGCTACCACACGCCGACAAAACGAGCGCACCTGAAGCCAGGACGCTCAGCGCGGCACCAAATCGGTTGAGTTTCAATCCAGTTCCTAACGGTAGTGATGAAACATACTAGATGCCGCCCACCCGTCGCGGCACGTGACAACCCCTTTCATTGCAGCCTTGCAGCTACATTAACAACCTGTAACGTGGCTTTAAAGGGTCGATGATCACTCGGCGACAACGCCGCGGTTCGCACGACGCTATCTTCATCAACGCGCGCAACGGGATTGACGCGCAAGCTAATGACGATCATGCCGCCGCGTCAAGGTCTGGAACACGGCGGTACTGGACGTGTGACAAACTAGAACCTGTTACAGAAATCCCCCGGCCGCTGGCGTTCCCGTCTCGGCTCGACCCGTGAAACGAGGCCGCAGTGATCCTGGACAGGTTCCGCCTGGACGACAAGGTCGCCGTCATCACCGGAGCCGGCCGCGGTCTCGGCGCAGCCATCGCGGTGGCATTCGCCGAAGCCGGTGCCGACGTCGTGATCGCGTCGCGGACACAGTCCCAGTTGGACGAGGTTGCCGGGCAGGTCGCGGCCGTCGGTCGACGAGCCCACGTGGTGGCCGCAGATCTGGCTCGTCCGGACGACACCGCGCAACTGGCCGCGCAGGCCGTCGACACCTTCGGCAAGCTCGACATCGTCGTCAACAACGTCGGCGGCAGCATGCCCAACACGCTGCTGACGACGTCGACCAAGGACCTCAGAGACGCCTTCACGTTCAACGTCGCCACTGCGCACGCGCTGACCGTCGCCGCGGTGCCGCTGATGCTGGAGCACTCCGGCGGCGGCAGCATCATCAACATCACCTCGGCCATCGGCCGACTGGCGGGACGGGGTTTCGCCGCCTACGGCACCGCCAAGGCCGCCCTGTCGCATTACACCCGGTTGACGGCGCTGGACCTGTGCCCACGGATCCGGGTCAATGCGATAGCCCCGGGCTCGATCCTGACCTCGGCACTCGACGTGGTGGCCGACAACGACGAACTGCGCGCGCCGATGGAACAGGCCACACCGTTGCGCCGTCTCGGCGACCCGCTGGACATCGCCGCCGCCGCGGTCTACCTGTCCTCGCCGGCCGGCGGTTTCCTCACCGGCAAGACCCTGGAGGTCGACGGCGGCCTGACGTTCCCCAACCTGGAGATCCCGGTCCCGGACCTGTAAGACCCTGCGGGCCGGTGGTCGCGCCCCGCAGATTTCGGCTAACCTCACTTTTTTATTCGGCGCGCGGGATCAAAGGGTGGTGAGTTGACGCAGGAAACCACCACGTCCGGCAAAGCGAACTGGTATCTGCTGGGGCCGGCGTTCGTCGCGGCGATCGCCTACGTCGACCCCGGAAACGTCGCCGCCAACGTCAGTTCGGGCACCCAGTTCGGCTACCTGTTGCTTTGGGTGATCGTCGCGGCGAATGTCATGGCGGGACTGGTGCAGTACCTGTCGGCGAAACTCGGGCTGGTCACCGGACGTTCGCTGCCCGAGGCGATCGGCCAGCGGATGGGCCGGCCGGCCCGGCTGGCGTACTGGGCTCAAGCCGAGATCGTGGCGATGTCGACCGACGTGGCCGAAGTGATCGGTGGGGCCATCGCGTTACGCATCCTGTTCGATCTGCCGCTGCCGATCGGGGGCATTATCACCGGGGCAGTCTCCCTGCTGTTGCTGATGATCAAGGATCGTCGCGGTCAGCGCCTGTTCGAGGTGGTCATCACCGGACTGTTGCTGGTGATTGCGCTCGGTTTCACCGCCAGTTTCTTCGTCTCGACGCCGCCGGCCGCCGAGGTGTTGTCGGGTCTGGTCCCCCGTTTCCACGGCACCGAAAGCGTGTTGCTGGCAGCGGCCATATTGGGTGCCACCGTGATGCCGCACGCGGTATACCTGCACTCCGGGCTGGCCCGTGACCGGCACGGGCATCCCGAACCCGGACTGCCCCGCCGGCGCCTGCTGCGCATCACCCGCTGGGACGTGGGCGTGGCGATGGTGATCGCCGGCGGCGTCAACGCCGCGATGTTGCTGGTCGCTGCGTTCAACATGCGCGGCCACGGGGATGTCGGGTCGATCGATGCCGCCTACGTCGCGGTTCGCGACACCTTGGGACCGTTGATCGCCGTGCTGTTCGCAATCGGACTGTTGGCCTCCGGGCTGGCGTCGTCGTCGGTGGGCGCCTACGCCGGGGCGATGATCATGCAGGGCCTGCTGAACTGGTCGGTCCCGATGGTGGTGCGCCGCCTGGTCACCGTGGCTCCCGCGATCGCGCTGCTGGCCTTCAACGTCGACCCGACTCGCACCTTGGTGTTGTCCCAGGTGGTGTTGTCGTTCGGCATCCCATTCGCGGTGCTGCCGCTGGTCCGGCTCACCGGCAACCGCGAGTTGATGGGCAACGACGCCAACCACCGGGTCACCACCGTCGTGGGCTGGGTGGTCGCGGTGATGATTAGTCTGCTCAATGTGGTGCTGATCTATCTGACGGTGACCGGCTGAATGCCGGCCCGCCGGCACCCCTACTTCGCCTACGGATCCAACTTGTGCGTACGGCAGATGGCGGCACGCTGCCCCGACGCAGGCGATGCGCGGCCCGCGGTACTCAGCGACCATGAGTGGCTGATCAACGAGCGCGGAGTGGCCACGGTCGAGCCGTTGGCGGGGAACGAGGTTCACGGCGTGCTCTGGTGGCTTTCCGACTACGACCTGGCGCGCCTGGACAGCGCCGAGGGCGTGCCGGTGCGCTACCGGCGCGACCGTCTGACGGTGCAGACGGACGACGGATCGTCGGCAGCGTGGGTGTACATCGACCCGCGGGTGACGACGGGACCACCGCGGCCGGGATACCTGCCGCGCATCATCGACGGCGCGCTGCACCACGGGCTGCCGCAACGGTGGATCGATTTCCTGCACCGCTGGGACCCTTTGCATTGGCCGCAGCCCTTCATCTCGAATGGTGCGGGGCCGCAATCGCTTTCAGCGCTGCTCGATGAGCCCGGCATGGTCGAGACGAACCGGTTGCGCTCACGCTTCGGGTTTCTCGCCATCCACGGCGGCGGTCTGGAACGGACGACCGACGTGATCGCCGAGCGGGCTGCCGAAGCCGCCGGCGCGTCGGTGTATGTGCTGGCTCATCCCGACCGATATCCGCACCATCTGCCGTCGGCGCGGTTCGATCCGGCCGAGTCCGCCTGCCTGGCCGAGTTTCTCGATCACGTCGACGTGGCCGTTTCACTGCATGGTTACGGCCGGATCGGGCGCGGCACCCAGTTGCTGGCCGGAGGGCGCAACCGCGCGCTGGCCGAGCATGTGGCGCGCCACGTCCGACTACCCGGATACGAGGTGGTCACCGATCTCGACGCCATCCCGTCCGAGCTGCGCGGCCTGCATCCCGACAACCCGGTCAACCGGGTGCGTGACGGCGGAACACAATTGGAGCTCTGCGTGCGGGTACGAGGCCTGAGCCCCCGCAGTGGGTTGCCCGGGCCGGACGGGTTGTCGCCGGTTACCACCGCCCTGGTGGCAGGGCTGGCGGACGCGGCACGATCCTGGCGGTTTTCTTCGGACTAGATGGAGGTTGTTGGTGGCCAAGGATTTTCGGTTCGGACTGAGCTTGCGCTTCTTCAAGTCTCGCGACGCGCTGGTGGACACCGCGAAGCGAGCCGAAGATTCGGGATTCGACATCCTCTGCGTACCCGACCATCTCGGTGCCGCCGCACCGTTTCCGACGCTGACGGCGGTCGCCATGGTGACCACGACGTTGCGGGTGAGCATGTATGTGCTCAATGCCGCGTTCTACAAGCCCGCCCTGCTCAGCCGAGACCTCGGCGGCCTCGACCTGATCAGCGACCGCCGTGTCGAGGTGGGACTCGGAACAGGTTACGTCCGAGAGGAATTCGAGGCCGCCGAGTTGCCCTACCCCAGCGCCGGCGCGCGGGTCGACTACCTCGAGCACATGACGAAGTATCTGAGCGAGCAGCACCCGCAGATGCCGATTTTGATTGCCGGCAACGGGGACCGGGTGCTGACCCTCGCAGCCCGGCACGCCCACATCGTCGGGCTGACCGGGGCCAGGGTGCGGGAGGCCGACGATCCGCTGGCCGAACGGGTGGAGTTCGTCCGCGCCGCGGCCGGCGACCGGTTCGACGCGCTGGAACTCAACCTGGCGATTACCGCGATGCCGCACGCCGGTGAGACCCTGCCGGATTTGGCGATGACCCGCCGATACACGCCCGGCCTCTCCGACGACGAGCTGCTGGCGCTGCACTCGGTGCTCAGCGGGTCACCGCGCGAGATCGCCGACACCCTGCGGGAGTATCGCGACAAGTACGGGGTGACCTCGATTACCGTGCAGGACAACCACATCGAGAACTTCGCGAAGGTCATCGCGGAGTTGCGGTAGTCAGCGTGCCCGGGGTGCGAAGTGGCCGTGGAAGCCCTGCGGGATGTGGTGGGTGAGTTGGGCGGTGGCAACGGGTCCGCGCGCCGGGTCTTCGGCGTCGAAGACGACCAACCGGGACAGGTGTTGTCCGGCTTGGTATTCGACGCTAAGCAACCAGCCGTCGTCCTCGTCTTTCGCGTCTGGGCGCGGAACGAATACCGGTTCACAGAAGCTGTTGCCGGCCCCCGCCGCGGTGTAGGTGGTCTCGGTGTTGTCGGCAAGGTCGAGTTTGGTGACCGAGTCGTACAGCGACGAGAGCTGGCGTCGGGTGTTGAGATAGACGTAGCGGTGGTGGCGTCCCTCGCGGTCGGGGTGGTGCCGGGGAAATTCGCATGCGCTGTCGCTCAACGACTCTCGGATGACCCGACCGGCGCTGGTGAGTCGGAAACGGGTGAATTCCGACGGCGACGCGTTCAGCGGAGTGGTTTGGAATCGCGCAATGCTCTTGAGTAACTGCGAGTTCTGATAGGTGATCGCGTCGACGACGACGTCGTCACCGTCGTCGTGCGCGTTGCTGAGATGGAATTGCAGGACGGCCGGGGAGTCGACCTGACGGATCTTTCCGCCGTCACGCGGCACCAGGATGAAGACGCTGCCCTTGTCCGGGCGGTACTCCAGCGCATCACCGATTGGCTTGCGGCCCAACGCGACCTGTACCAGATCGGCGACTATCGGCGACACCAGGAACACCAGATAGCGCTGGGTAATCGAAAAGTCGTGCACCATCGCCAGGTACGGCAACCGGGCGGAGCGGATACGGCGCAGCGTGCCTCGGCGATCGGCGCGGTAGATGCGCAGGTGTGGTCGCGGAAGGAATTCGACACCGAAGTTGAACATCTCGCCGGTGCTCGGACATGTGCTGGGATGCGCGGAGAACGTGGCCCCCGGGCGCAACTCGCCGCCGAATCGGCATAACCCGAACGTGTCCAGTGTGTCCGGATCGATTGCGTAGGGGGCGCCGCCCTCCCACAGCGCATACAGGTGGCCGGCATGCTCGACGATGTTGGTGTTGGCCAAGTTCGGCGGTGTCTTGGCGATGTTTTTCCGCCAGCCGCCCGGCGCCGCCGTGCCGAGGTGTGTCGTACCGCTTTTGCCCCGGTAATGCCGGGTGCGCACATACCGGTTTCGGTAGTGGACGTTGCCGTCGCGGATAGTGAAGGCGGACAGCATGCCGTCTCCGTCGAACAGGTGGTGCAACGGACGGCCGGTGTGGTCCTCCCAACGGCCCGGACCGTTGCGGTACAGCGTCCCAGACAGCTCCGACGGAATGCTGCCGTCGATTTGTGCTACCTGGTAGTCGTATTCGCCGTACTGCGGTTCGCTGACGCCGAGGCTGAGCAGATCCGCGCCCGACAGCGCCGCGAGCCGGTCGGTGGCTCGAGCACGTTCCTCGTGCGGCAGCGACGTCAGATAGCGGCGCAGGCCCGGCAAGTTCGTCAGGTCGGGTAGGGAAGCTGACTGAGTCGAACTTGCCGCCACGTGCGCTCCTTCAGCCGTAAACAACTGAGACTAATCGTGAAGGTAGTCTCAGTCCGAAGCTCAGTCAACATGCCGCGACGCGACGCTGCGGTACAAATACCGGTGATGCCCGCGACCCGATCCACTGAAGCGCTGCTGCAGGCGACGCTGCAGTTGATCACCGAGAGCGGAGTCGATGCCTTGACCCTGAGCCAGGTAGCCAGGCGCGCCGGTGTGTCGCGGGCGACGGCCTACCGGGAGTTCGGCGACAAAGACGGCTTGATCTCGGCGGTCGCGCAGCACGAGATTCAGCAGATGGTCCTCGACGTCATGTCCCGCGTCGACGCACACGCCGATCCGATGACTACGGTCGGCTCGACCGTCCTTTCGGCATTGCAGTACCTGCGCAACCACGCCGCCTTCACCTACGTGCGCGACCACGAGCCGCACTGGCTGCTACAGGCGGTGCTGCAGATCGGCGAGACCCGGATGAACGTCGTGCAGACGGTCGCCGCCATCGTCGCACCGGTGATCGCCGCCAATGAGTATCCGCGCCCGCTGTTGCCGCCCCTTCAGGCGGCCGAAATCATTGTCCGCACAGTGCTTTCGCACACGTTGATCGAACGCAGCACTCTCACCGACGAGCAGGTCGCCGACGCCGTGACCCGGGCGATCACCGTCGACTGATCCGGTTACGGTCTCTCGCGGTAGGCTGACCCCGGTCTTACTCCGCATTTTCGGTCGCCGCCCTCGTAGCTCAGGGGATAGAGCACGGCTCTCCTAAAGCCGGTGTCGCAGGTTCGAATCCTGCCGGGGGCACTCCTGGCCTGCCTGGGGACATCGTTGACTCGAGTGGTCGCCGCTCAGACGTTGCGGTTGCGTCTGTTCTGCCGCCGTTTCCAGCGGGTCTCCCTGAGGTAGACGACGGTGGCGACGGCGGCCACCAAGTAAGCGAGCTGGGCTCGGTGTATGTCGGCGTATAGGCCGTGGTGCCGTCGTTGACCACTGCTGGAGGCACGTTGGTCTCTTACGTCATTTACGATCGCTTTTCTCGGCCGCAACGAACTAATGTTTCGAGAATGTCCGCCGGCAATTGTTTTGACCGGAAATAAGGGCGCGTCAGGGAACGGCAGCTAGTCTGCCGTCGTTTGGGCAGGCCTGTCGACCCGAGCTTGGACCTTTCTGTGTTCCGAGCACCTCCAACAGTCGTAGCTCTGATCAGTTTCGGGGATGTCGTTGTCCGCACCGCAGCGTGGACAGCTAAATCGGCGGCGCCCGTCCGCGATTTTTCGTTTAGCCGGCTGAGAGCTGCCGTGCTCCCTGCTTTCAAGCAGCAGTTCTTCGACCTCGCCGTCAGGAGCAACGAGGGCAAAACCGGGTCCCAGCGGACCGAGAAAGAAGAACGTGATGGTGGCGAACGCCCAGAAGCTGCGGGCCCGAGCCATCGCAATGAATCCGGCCACTATCGCAGAGAGCAGCCAGACGAAAATCAACGTTGTGAAGAATACGAGCGCGCTGAAACCCAAGTAGTCGTCATCCATGAGAGCGGACGCTACCAAGAATCACCGAACAATCCTCGATTGTCGGAGTGACAATCCGGCCGTTGTGAAAAGTAAATTGCAGCGTGTATACCGTCGGCCACATTGTGATGTCACTTTGTAATACAGAGCGAAGTATCAGCTGTCGCCGGTGATATAACTTCGATTGCCTTTTTGAGCTGCCAGTTCGAGTCATGGCGGAAAAGGTGCCGGTGCGGGCAATTCGGCGGGGAGGAGCGCCAGGGGTGGCGGTGCTGGGACGTTCGGTGACTTCAGTTGCATTGACGTTGGCGATCGCCGGCAATGTCGTCGGATTCGCGCCCGCTCAGGCACACGCCGAGGAGGTGGCGCCGACCGGGGCCGTGGTACTGACACTCGACCCCGCATTCTCGGCGCTGCCATCGAATTGGTTACGCGGTGAATTGTTCGCAGCCCCGAATGTCACAGTCAAAGTCCCGTATAACAACTTTCCCGCTGAGATCAACGTCCACCGAGGATCCGACGCCCTCGACCGTTTTCTGCATGCCTACCCGGGACGCAAGATCGTCCTGGGTCACAGCGAAGGCGCACAAGTGGAAGACGATTGGTTGCGACGGTACGGCCCGGGCAGCGACATCGATCCCACGACGGTGACCTTCGTGCTCACCGGCGATCTGGAAAGCAAGTACAACGGCTGTGCCAGCGTGCCCAATAGCGGTTGCCGGGCCGCCTACGGTGGCAAGGGATTTCCAGCCGACACCCGCTACACCGTCAAAGTTGTTGCCCGCCAATACGATTTCTGGTCCGATTGCCCGAACGACCTTTCGAACTTCACCGCGTTGTGGAACAGGATCGCCTCGTTCTTCGTCGCGGGCAGAGGACAGTACAAAGGACCGCACGGCGATTACAGCAGTCTGAGCCTGTCCGATCCAGGCAACAAGACGTATGTGGAGGGAAACGCCACCTACATCCTGGGTGCGCCTGCCACGTACTACCTGCCGATGATCACCCTGAAACTCCTCACGCCGGATGACCAGAAGCGGTTGCAGGACATAGCAACTCGGCCAGTGGTCGAAGCCGCCTACCATCGTCCGATGGAAGCACCGGCCCCGCCCAACTGAGCTGCGACCACACCCTGCGTAATCAGCGCACGATGCTTGCGACCGTAGCCCAGGGGGTGGCGGGGCCGCCTCCGAAAGTGCCGCTAGCGTGCGCTGCCGGCTTGTTGCGGACGAACCGCACGACGCCGTCGTGCGCTCTGCCGACCACTGGCACCTTGGACGCGGTGTCCTCGCCCAGAGTTGCGCTGCTGCGTACTACGGCTTCGGACGGGTTCATCCGGCGCCGCGGCCACGGGAGCACGCAACGGAGCGATGGCACCGACCAACGCTTGCACCGGCGCGGAGTCGACGCTGACTTGTTGGGGACGCACGTCGATGCCCGCCTTGCGCATCATCAGTTGATGGTCTCTGCGCTGTTCGGGAAGCACCACGGTCACGACGTCCCCGGCGTTACCGGCCCGCGCCGTACGACCGGAGCGGTGCAGATACGCCTTGTGGTCAGCGGGTGGGTCCACATGCACGACCAGTTCGACCCCGTCGACGTGAACGCCCCGCGCCGCAATGTCGGTGGCCACCAATACCCGTGCCTCGCCGGTGCTGAAGGCAGCCAGGTTGCGATCACGCGCCGGCTGAGAAAGGTTGCCGTGCAGGTCAACTGACGGAACACCCGCTTGCGTGAGCTGCTTGGCCAGTCTGCGCGCGTGGTGCTTGGTGCGCATGAACAGCACTCGGCGGCCGCTGCCCGAGGCCAGCCGGTGCACCAGTTCCTTCTTGGCGTCGACCCCGTCGACGTGGAACACGTGGTGGGTCATGGCCGGCACCGGCGAGTCGGCGGTATCGACGCAGTGCGTCACCGGGTTTCGCAGGAAGCGTCGCACCAGTTTGTCGACACCGTTGTCCAGGGTTGCGGAGAACAACATCCGTTGCCCATCCGTCGGGGTCGCGGCCAGGATGCGGGTCACGGACGGCAGGAATCCGAGATCGGCCATGTGGTCGGCCTCATCGAGCACCGTGATCCGGACCCCGTCGAGGCTGATCAGCCGCTGCTTCATCAGATCTTCCAGGCGGCCCGGGCACGCAACGACGATGTCGATGCCGGTCTTGAGCGCGGCGACCTGCCGGTTCTGCGGCACGCCACCGAAGATCGTGGTGACCTTCAGCCGGTGTGCAGCGGCCAAAGGTTGTAAGACAGCGGCGATCTGGGAAGCCAGTTCGCGAGTGGGGGCCAGTATCAAGCCTTTCGGACCGCCCGACGACCGTTGTCCGGCCAGCCGTTCGACGAGCGGGATGCAGAACGCCAGTGTCTTTCCGCTGCCGGTCTTTCCGCGTCCGAGTGCGTCGCGGCCGGCCAGCGTGTCAGGGAGGGTTGCGACCTGGATCGGGAACGGGGACGTGATACCGCGGGCGGCCAGCTCCCGGATCGTGGATTGACCCACGCGCAGATCGGCAAAGGATGCAGTTGTATTCATGGAGAGGAACTTTCAAAGTCGTGTGTGGCGAGATTGCCGGTGGCAAAATCGATCGCCGCATGAGAGTCGTTGCGGTGCACCGACATTACGTTCAAAGCTTCGAGGACTGGAGGATCGGAATGATCCGATCTTGCCTGCGAAAGAACGGTCAACTGCGCGTAGGCGATTGGCGCGCGTGACGCTTGTCGACAACCATAGCACGTCACGCTGGCGTGACGCTCGGCGCCCACAGCCACGCTGGCGTGACGCTCGGCGCCCGACGCCCAAAGCCACGCTGGCGTGACGCTCGACGCCCAAAACCACGCTGGCGTGACGCTCGACGCCCACAGCCACGCTGGCGTGACGCTCGACGCCCACAGCCACGCTGGCTCGGCGCTCGGCGCTCGACGCCCAAAGCCACACTGGCGTGACGCTGGGCGCCCAAAGCCACGCTGGCGTGACGCTCGACGCCCAAAGCCACGCTGGCGTGACGCTCGACGCCCAAAGCCGCACTGGCGTGACGCTCGACGTCCAAAGCCAAAAGCCACGTTGGCCTGACGCTCGGCGCCTAAAGCCACAACCACGCTGGCGTGACGCTCGACGCCCACAGCCACGCTGGCGTGACGCTCGACGCCCACAGCCACGCTGGCGTGACGCTCGACGCCCACAGCCACGCTGGCGTGACGCTCGACGCCCAAAGCCACGCTGGCGTGACGCTCGGCGCGCAAAGCCACAGCCACACTGGCCTGACGCTCGAGCGGCAGACCGGCTCAGACCCTGACAGACTCAGGCTCGCTCCGCCGCTGGTTGCGATACGACCGGCTGTACAGCAAGTTGGCGACCGCTACGGCCATGCAGGCCACCGCCGGCACAATAAGCGCGTAGCCATTGATGCTGGCACCGACCAGAAGCCCCGCGACACCGCCGCCGAGAAACAGCAACAGCGTGACCGACAGGATCGCCGCCTTGTACTTGTCGATCCCGTCCTGGCGACTCCGTCCCAGGATCAGCCCCAGGTCGGTCACGGTACCGGTGAAGTGAGTGGTGCGTACCGCCATCTCGCGAAGGCTGGAGGTCAGACCGTTCTGCAGACCCAAAGCGGCAGCCGCCAGCATCGCCTGAATCGCGGCCGGTGCGACGCCGAGTTCGGAGATGAGGTCCTTGGCGGACTGTCCTTCGACCCCGAATGCGGCAAGCAGCAGCAGCACCGCCTCGAGCGCCAAAATCAAGGCGTGTCGTCGACCGGTCATCGCGTTCGTGGGCGCAAGCAGCGCCCCGGCGACGGTCGCTCCCCCCAGGAAACCGACCAAGATCGCGATGAGCAGGTGCCCTTGGTAAAGCCACGGGTTGGCCGTGGTCATGCCCAACTGGGTGGTGACGGCTGTCAGATTGCCGACCGGAAAAGCCAGGATCAGCAACGCCACCGCGTTGACGAATCCCGCGATCAGCGCGAGAACGCCGGTGTAGCCGAGAACCAACGCACGCGGAGGCGTCCCCGGCTTGCGGGGCTGCGTGTTCTCAGGCATTACCCCTACGTACCCTCTCACGCTGTTCGGCGAAACCCTGCCACAGGGCAAAAGCACTGGTGGCGGCGCGAAATCATAGATACCTCAAATGATTTCGCCGCCCTCGGCTCGAATGAGACAGTCGTCACACGGTCACGCGGCCGCGCGGGGCGCGGCCAGAATCGCCTCTCTGATCGCCGCGGGTGCGACGGCCTGGGCGGCTTTGCGCGGGAAGTCGTTCGGTAACGACAGCCGGAACACTTTCTTCCACGCCGAGGCGACCTGACGCGGCAGGCTCCCGGTGGTGTAGGTGAGTCCGTAGCGCTCGAAGAGTTCCTGCACCTTCGGTGCGATCTCCTGGTAACGGTTGCTGGGCAGGTCCGGGTACAGGTGATGCTCGATCTGGAAAGACAGGTTGCCGGTCATGAAGTGTAAAAACGCGTTGCCGCTGATGTTCGCCGAGCCGAGCATCTGGCGCAGGTACCACTGACCGCGGGTCTCCCCCTCGATGGAGGTCTTCTCGTAGGTCTGCACACCGTCGGGGAAATGCCCACACATGATGACCGAGTGGGTCCACCAGTTGCGGACCAGGTTGGCCGTCAGGTTCGCGGTCAACGTGGTGAGGGCCGACGGTCCGGACAACAGCGGGTGCAGCACGTAGTCACGCGTCAGCTGCTTGCGCACCTTGGCGAGCACCTTCTTGCCCTGCCGGCTGAACTCGTTCTTGTCGCCGCGGCCCTGCAGACGTTTGCCGATCTCCAGATCGTAGGCAGCGATGCCGTATTGGAAGAGGCAGGCGTTGACGAAGTTCCACAACGGCTGGGCCAGGTAGAACGGCTTCCAGCGCTGGTTCTCATCGACCCGCATGATGCCGTAGCCCAGATCATGGTCCTTGCCAAGCACATTCGTGTAAGTGTGGTGCACCTCGTTATGCGAGTGCTTCCACATCGCCGCCGGTGAGGCGTTGTCCCACTCCCAGGTCGTGGAGTGAATCTTGGGGTCGCGCATCCAGTCCCACTGGCCGTGCATCACGTTGTGCCCGATCTCCATGTTCTCCACGATCTTGGAGATCGACAGGCCCGCCGTGCCGAGCAGCCACGCCGGCGGGAACAGCGAGAACAGCAGCACCGCGCGACTGGCGAGTTCGAGCTTGCGCTGACCGTCGATAACCCGGCGGATGTAGGCGGCGTCACGCTCGCCGCGGCCCGCCAGCACATGTGCGCGGATGGCGTCGAGTTCGCGCCCCAGGTTTTCGACGTCCTGGTCGGACAGGTGAGCGGTCGGGTCGGTCACGTTTGACTCCTTCTCAGACTTCGAGTTCGCAGGCGCCGGCAGCGGCCGAGACGCACGTCTGGATCTGCACGTCGTCGCCACCGTCGGTGGCCATGGTGATGTCGCCGTTGCGCAGATCGCGCACGGCACCTTGCTTGAGCGGTACGACGCAGCCGAAGCAGATGCCCATGCGGCATCCCGACGGCATCAGCACCCCGGCGCTTTCACCGGCATCCAGCAGCGTCTGGGATCCGTCGGCGTCCACGACACTGCCCGATCTGGCGAATGTCACGGTGCCGCCTTCGCCGGTCGTGATGACGGCGGGCCGGAATCGTTCGATGTGCAACCGCTCGGCGATACCGTCAGCGGCCCAACGTTGTTCGAGCGCGTCGAGTAACCCGGCCGGACCGCAGGTCCAGGTCTGGCGGTCGGCGAAGTCGGGGACCAGCTCTTCCAAGGCCGATACGTCCAGCATGCCGTCGACGTCGGTGTGCTTCTCTATCAGGCGGATTCGTCCCTGACGGGCCAGCATGCGCAGGTCCCAGCCGAAGATGGCGTCGTCGCGCGTCGGTGCGGAATGCACCACCACGATGTCCGGGGCACCGGCCAGGTTGCGCAGCATCCCCATCACCGGGGTGATGCCGCTGCCGGCGGTCAGGAACAGGATCTTGGCCGGCGGCTGCTCACCGAGGGTGAAGTCACCGGCCGCCTGGTCGAGCTGGATGACGGTGCCAACGGTGGCGCGCCGGACGAGGTGATTGCTGACCACTCCGCCCGGGATGGCTTTCACGGTGATCGAGAAGCAGCCGTCGCGCCGGTGCGTCTTGGAGGTCAGGGAGTACGCCCGCCATTGCCGGACGCCGTCGACGTCCACGCCGACCCGGACGTATTGGCCGGGAAGGTGGGGCCGCCAGCCGCGTCCGGGTTTGATCACCAGGGTGGCGGCGTCGCGGGTTTCGGGATGGATCGCGACGATGCGACCGCGCAAGGTCGCGCCGGAGCGCAGCGGGTCGATGACGTCGAGATAGTCGGCCGGTACCAGCGGCGTGGCGAGCGGTATGGCGATCCGCTCGGCAAACTCCAGCACTCGGGCGCGCAGGCCGCCGACGATTTCGGACCGAAGGGCGAACCGGGGTGCGGTTGTCGTCATGATTCCATCGTCGTTGTTCTTGAATGTAAAGTCTTGACTGAAGCGTGTGAAGAATTGCATTGTTTTTGTTCGGAAAGGATAAGTATGCCGGACTCGTCGCTTCGGCTGACGGGTTTGCGTCTCGATGAACCCGTGGTCAGGGCGCTGGAGGCGATCCTGCCCGCCATGGCCGAGCGAACCGTGACTGCGATCACTATCGAGGTACCCAGCTACGCAGATGCGTTCAGCGGGCGAATGGGCCAGAACATCGAGGATGCGGTGCAGACGTCGCTGGGTGCGTTCCTGCGACTGGTCACCCGCGCCGAGGATTCAGATCCCGGACCGCCCCTGTCGCCGGCGCTGGACGGTGCGTACGAGCTGGGCCGAGGGGAGGCGAGGCAGGGTCGCTCGATGGACGCGCTGCTGTCGGCTTTCCGGGTTGGGGCGCGAGTGGCTTGGCGCGAGCTGTCCACGACCGCGGTGGCGGCGGGGCTGCCCGCGGCGACGATCGCCAGGTTCGCCGAGTTGGTCTTCGCCTACATCGACGAACTCTCCGCATCCAGCGTGTCCGGTCACGCCGACGAACTGGCCACGTCCGGGCGCGCCCGTCAGCGCTACCTGGAACGGCTGACCCAGAATCTGCTGGCCGGCCAACCGTCGGCCACGTTGCTCGCCGACGCCGACGCCGCGGGCTGGCTGACTCCCGACACGCTGACGGCGGTGCTGCTGCCCTCGACGCAGGCCCGTGGGTTGGCGGCGCAGTTCGGCCAGTCGACGCTGCAGCTGTCGGAGGATCTGCCCGGGGTGGATCCCAGTGAGGCACTTGCGGTGCTACTGGTGCCGGACATGGCGGGAGGCTTGCGGGGTCGACTGCTGTCGGGGCTCTCCGCACGCCGGGCGATCGTGGGGCCGGCCAGACCGTGGCTCGAGGCCCGGTCGTCCTATCAGCGGGCGCTGCGTGCTCGCGAACTGGTGCGCACCGACACCGGCGCTGCCCTGGACACCGACGACCATCTGGTCGAGCTCGTGCTGGGCGCCGATCGGGAAGCCGCCGACGACCTGCGTGCCCGGGCCCTGGGTCCGCTTTCGCACCTACCAGCCAATACCGCCGACCGGCTCACCGAGACGCTGCGCTCATGGCTGCTACATCAGGGGCGGCGCGACGCGGTGGCCGCCGATCTGTTCGTCCACGCACAAACCGTGCGCTACCGGATGACTCAGCTACGCGAGTTGTACGGCGACCGGCTCAACGATCCGCGGACGGTGTTGGAACTGACGATCGCCCTCGGCCTATCTGCCGGCTCTTCGCCCGCCTGAAACACCTGCGTCGGCGTCGGTCATCCGACTGCCGCCAAGCAATCATCGGCGTATTGGATTGCTGCACAATAAGTTACAGCGGAAGGGTCGCGGCGGCGTAAGCGGCGACCGTGCCCGGACTGTGCGCAGGGCCGAAAACTGAGCTAGGCTCATGGGACAAGTTGAAGCCACAGCCTGTGGACACGCCGCACAGTGCATCCGGCTACGTTCCCTTTCCAGTAGGGATTTTGACGACCGGTTACTGCTTGCTCATCGCGGCGTCTCGAAACCTGTTACGGCAACCATCGAATCGAGATTCGCCGATGACCGCTTCACGCTACCCACAGCCCACCTCTCCCGGCTTCACCTCATACTCCCCCGGTGCCTGCACCGTCGTCTGCAACGGCACCAGAATGCGTGCCTACTGCCGCCACGGCGTGACCGTGGTGCAAGTCACAGGTGAGATCGACGCCACCAACATCGACCGCTTCTACCACTACGCCCACCGGTTCGTCTCCGTCGCTCCTGGACTGATCATCGAGCTCAGCGAAGTCGACTTCATCTGCGCCAAAGGAATTTTCGCGCTGCAGGCGCTCGTCAACGAGTGCCGGGCCGCCAAGACCAGCTGTGTCATCGTGGCAAGCCGGGCAGTCCAGAGAGTGCTGCGCGTCGGCGATCCCAACGACGGGTTGGCGACAGCGAACTCCGAGGGCGAAGCGCTCGCCGCGATAACACCCGGCATGCAGTTGACCCGAACCGCGTCCTGACTTCTCGTCCATCAAGGGCTAAACCCCTGATTCGCCGGATATCTCTCACAACATGTTTGTCAATCGCTTTGGATGGCAATGTTGAACCGGAGGTGGGCATATCGGCCGGCCTATATGCCCACCCAGGTCCCGTCGGTTCAGCCCGAGAGCCGACGGGACCGCTTTATTTTCGGGTCGGTGAATAACCCGGATGGGCGTACCGGCCTGGGAGTACCGTGCCGCGTATGGACGGTGTCTGCGGCGTGTGGATCCTGGGCGGCTACCAAAGCGACTTTGCCCGGAACCTGACCCGCGAGAACCGTGACTTTGCGGCACTGACCACCGAGGTCGTCGACGGCACGCTCGCCGCGGCCCGAATTCCCGCCGCCCAGATCGCGGTGGTGCACGTCGGAAACGCCTTCGGCGAGATGTTCGCCCAGCAGGGCCACCTCGGCGCGATGCCTGCAACCGTCTGCGGCGAGCTGTGGGATACCCCCGCCTCCCGGCACGAGGCGGCATGCGCGTCGGGCAGTATCGCCGCCCTGGCTGCGATCGCCGATCTGCGGTCCGGGGCCTACGACGCCGCGCTGGTCGTCGGTCTGGAGTTGGAAAAGACCGTGCCTGGCGACACCGCCGCCCAGTATCTCGGCGCGGCGGCTTGGACGGGACACGAGGGGGCCGACGCACGCTATCTGTGGCCGTCGATGTTCGCCCAGGTCGCCGACGAATACGACCGACGCTACGGGCTGGACGACACCCATCTGCGCGCCATCGCGGCACTCAATTTCGCCAACGCACGCCGCAATCCCAACGCCCAGACCCGTGACTGGACGGTCCCGGACCCGATCACCGACGACGAGGCAACCAATCCGGTCACCGAGGGCCGGTTGCGCAGGTTCGACTGCAGCCAGATGACCGACGGCGGCGCCGGACTGGTGCTGGTCAACGACTCCTATCTGCGGCAGCACCCGTCGGCGCGACCGATCGGGCGGATCGACGGGTGGGGACATCGAACGGTCGGGCTGGGATTGCGGCAGAAACTGGACCGCGCCGCCGACGACCCCTATGTGCTACCTCACGTGCGGTCGGCGGTGCTCGATGCGTTGCGCCGCGCGCAGCGGACGCTCGACGAGGTGGACGGCTTCGAGGTGCACGACTGCTTCACCCCCAGTGAGTACCTGGCCATCGACCACATCGGGCTGACCGGGCCGGGCGAATCGTGGAAAGCGATCGAGAACGGTGAGATCGAGATAGGCGGTCGGTTGCCGATCAACCCCAGCGGCGGGCTGATCGGCGGCGGGCACCCGGTGGGGGCGTCCGGAGTTCGGATGCTCGTGGACGCGGCCAAGCAGGTCAGCGGCACGGCCGGCGACTACCAGGTCGAGGGTGCCCGGACTTTCGGCACCCTCAACTTCGGCGGCAGTACCGCCACCACCGTGAGTTTCATTGTCGGTGAAGGCGTTTGACCATGGATGTGCAGATTGTCGGGAAGTATCTGTCGACGCTGCCCGAGGATGACGACCACCCCTACCGCACCGGTCCGTGGCGACCGCAGACCACCGAGTGGGACGCCGACGATCTGACCGTCGTGGACGGCGAGCTTCCCGGTGACCTGGACGGCATCTACCTGCGCAACACCGAGAACCCGTTGCACCCGGCGTTCAAGACGTATCACCCGTTCGACGGTGACGGGATGCTGCACATCGTCGGCTTCCGCGACGGCGAGGCATTTTACCGAAACCGGTTCATCCAGACCGATGGCTTCCTGGCGGAAAACGAAGCGGGCGAACCGCTTTGGCCCGGATTGGCCGAGCCGGTACAGATCGCCAAACGTGAACGTGGTTGGGGTGCGCGCGAACTGATGAAGGATGCGTCGAGCACCGATGTCGTCGTGCACCGCGGTGTCGCCCTGACCAGCTTCTACCAGTGCGGTGACCTGTATCGGGTGGATCCGCGGTCGGCGAACACGTTGGGCAAGGAAACCTGGAACGGAAAGTTCCCGTCCGACTGGGGAGTGTCGGCACATCCCAAGGTGGACAACAAGACCGGCGAATTATTGTTCTTCAACTACAGCAAGCAGGACCCGTACATGCGCTACGGGGTCGTCGACGCGAACAACGACCTCGTCCACTATGTCGACATCCCACTGCCCGGGCCACGCCTCCCGCACGACATGGCGTTCACCGAAAACTACGCCATACTCAACGATTTCCCGTTGTTCTGGGATCCTCGGCTGCTCGAGCACCGGGTGCACCTGCCGCGCTATCACGCGGACATACCGTCGCGGTTCGCGGTGATCCCGCGGCGGGGCGGCACGCAGGAGATCCGGTGGTTCGAAGCCGACCCGACGTACGTGCTGCACTTCACCAATGCCTACGAGGACGGCGACGAGATCGTGCTCGACGGATTCTTCGAAGGCGCACCCCAACCGCTGGAGAGCGGGGCCGGACCAACCGGCAAGTGGGAGAAACTGTTTCGCTTCCTGGCACTGGATCGAATGGACGCCCGCCTGCACCGGTGGCGGCTGAACCTGGTGACCGGGAAGGTGACGGAACGCCCGCTGTCGGACTCGGTCACCGAATTCGGGATGATCAACACCGACTACCTGACCAGCGACTACCGCTATGTGTACGCCGCAAGTGGCAAGCCGGGCTGGTTCCTGTTCGACGGCTTGGTCAAACACGATCTGCGCACCGGCAACGAGGAGCGCTTCTCATTCGGTGACGGCGTGTACGGCAGCGAGACCGCGATGGCACCCCGAGCCGGCGGCACTGCTGAGGACGACGGCTACCTGGTCACGCTGACCACGGACATGAATGCCGATGCGTCGTACTGTCTGGTGTTCGCTGCGGCCCGGGTCGGTGACGGACCGCTGTGCAAACTTGCGCTGCCCGAACGCATTTCCAGCGGTACCCATTCCACGTGGGTGCCGGGTGCCGAGTTGCGCCGTTGGGGCGAAGTGGATTCAGCGGCGACGGCGGTCGGGCTGTGAACGAGGGCCGGGACGCGCACTGGCCGGCGCAGCTGGCCTCGATCGGCGCCATCCGTTTCGCCCGTCGCTCGTCGAACTACGCCGAGACGGTACGGTTCTACCGCGAACTGGTCGGGTTGCCGCTATTCGAGACGTTCAGCGAGAGCTACGGCAGCAACGGCGCGATATTCGGGCTGCCCGGCTCACCATTGACGATGGAGATCGTGGAGTCCGTGACCGCGCCGGCAGTGGACCCGCACGACCAGCTGTGCCTGTACTTTCCGGACAGGCAAGCCCAGCAGCACGCCATCACCCGGCTGGAAGAGGCAGCCGTTCCGCGCGTCGAGCAGCATCCGTACTGGGAGGCCACCGGTGCCGTCACTTACCGCGACCCGGACGGTCGCGAAGTCGTCTTCGCCCCGTTCGTGTACGGGGTCAACGAGCCCGTCGACAGCTCAGCATCCGGCACGCATCGGTTTCCGGGCTGACCGCTAGCGCCGAGCGTCCAGCGCCGCCACCACCACCGCCCACACCGCGCAGGCCACCGCGCCGGCCGCGGCGACCGCACCGACGTAAAAGCCGTACTCGGCCGATACCTGCACGCTGATGTTGCGCCGGTAGTACAACACCACGAGTCCCACCACGAGCAGTGAAATGACCAGCGTCGCAATCGAAGCCGAGCGGGCGGACAATCCGCGCCCGACCATCGCGCCGGCCACCAGCAGTGCCGAGGACAGCAACAAGATCAGTTGGCCCGCACCGAATCCACGTGGCAGTTCCAGGCTGCCGTGGGTGCCCCCGATCGCGTTCGCCCAGCCGCCGCCGTCGACCTGCGTCGTCAGCCAGGGCAACCAGGTACTGGTGGCGAGCCCCATGGCGCACAGCGCCACCATCCAGCCGGGGCGGGGGCGGCGACTCATGTTTGCGAGGTTAACCGAAGGCCGCTGCCTCGACCGAGCGTCACGCCAGCGTTGCGTTTGGCGCCGAGCGTCACGCCAGCGTGGCAACAGGCGTCAGCTCCGCAGCGACGACAGGTTGAACGCGGCCCCGGTGTGATCGGTCGCGGCGGCCAACCGTCCGTCAACTCGGCCGGACCGCCTCGCTCAGGTGTGGACGACCCGGCCCCCGTTCATGCCCGGATCGGGACGGGTGAACACCGTGACGAAGTTCTGCAGCGACTCGCGGATGTCGCTGCGCAGCGCCGCGGCCACCACCATGCCGATCGGCCCGAACAGCGCGGGACCACCGAGATGCACGTCGAAACTGACGACGGAGGAACCCTCTCCGTTGGGGGCGACCTTGGCGATCAGCTTGACCTTGACACCGCCGACGCCGTCGCCGTTGAGTGTCATGCCTTCCGGCGGCTTGTAGCGCACGATCGTCCACCTGATCCGGTTGGTCATGCCCTTGACCTCGACATAGGACTCGAGGACGGTGCCCTTCTCGATGACTTCCGGTAGCTTGCTGCGCCACACCTTGTGGATGGTCAGCCAGTCCTTGTATCGGGTCAGGTCCGACGCATGCTTCCACGCCTCTTCCGGCGGGAGCGGAACGTCGATGGCTCCGGAGAGTTTCGCCATCCGCCGCTACCCCTGCTGGTCGCCGGGGCCGGCCACCTTCTTGGCACCCTCCTGCACCTTGTGGATGGTGTCGGTGTACTTATGCTGCGTCTTTTCGTCGACGAACTCGCCGGCCTTGTTGATCACCGTCTCGACCTTGTCGGCGTTCTGCGACAACAGGCCCTTGGCCTTGTCCAGAAATCCCATCTGATCGCCCCTTCCCTCGAAGAGCCCCTCCCCCCGGGGCCCCTGATTGCCGGTACGACCCTATCTGCCGGTGCTAACCTCGCCACACTTGCGGTTTCACTCCCAGGACCCTGGCCCGGATCCACCACAAGGCCTCGATGACGGCCGCCCCCGTCGCACCGATTGCCAGCGCCGTCGTCGTCGCCCACAGGTTCGACGGATCGAGGAAGAACTTCTGTTGCGTCCACGGCAAGCTGAAGATCAGCACGTACGCCAGCGCGGAGACGATGACCAGCGCCAACCGCCACCATTGGTAGGGCCGGGCCGCCACGGCCAGCACCCACACCGCCGTCACGAGCAAGGTGATCAGCGCTGTCGTCGACGCCTGGTCCTGCTCCACTCCCGTCGCATGCCGGCCGTGATAGGCAGTGAGATACGAGACGAACGTCGCGACTCCCACGACGAGGCCGGACGGCAACGCCGAGGTCAGCACCCGCCGCACGAAACCCGGGTAAGCACGCTCGTTGTTGGGCGCCAACGACAAGATGAAGGACGGAATGCCGATCGTGAACCAGGCCGCGATGGTGATGTGAATGGGCTGGAACGGGAACAACAGCGGATCGGCACCCAATGGCTTGGCCAGTAGGCATTCGATGCCGACCAGCAGTGCCAGCAACGCCGAATACACCGTCTTGGTCAGGAACAGGCTCGCGACGCGTTCGATGTTGCCGATCACTCGCCGCCCCTCGCCCACCACATAGGGCAGCGTCGCGAACTTGTTGTCCAGCAACACAAGTTGCGCTACCGCGCGGGCCGCCGGACTGCCCGCACCCATCGCCACGCCGATGTCGGCGTCTTTGAGGGCGAGCACGTCGTTGACACCGTCACCGGTCATTGCCACCGTGTGCCCGTGCGCCTGCAGGGCGTGCACCATGGTGCGCTTCTGATCGGGGCGCACCCGGCCGAATGTGGTGTAGGTGTCCAGGGTCTCGGCCAGTTCGGCTGGTTCGGACGGCATCCGCCGGGCGTCCATCGTCTCGCCGTGCAGTCCGAGCCTGTCGGCCACCGCGGCGACCGACACGGCGTTATCCCCGGAGATCACCTTGACGGTAACGCCTTGAGCCGCAAAGTATCCCAGTGTTTCACCGGCATCCGGGCGCACCTTCTGCTCCAGCACCACCAGGGCGACGGGAGCGACGGCACCGGGCGCTTCGGGATCGTCGACCGCGGTGGCGCTGGTGCCGAGCAGCAGCACCCGCAGGCCCTGCCCGCCGAGCGTCTCGGCTTGCGCGGCCGGCTCCGAGTCCGGGTCGAGCAGCACGTCGGGCGCCCCGATCACCCAGTCCCCGTGATCGCGGTAGGACACGCCGCTCCATTTGGTCGCGGACTTGAAAGGCGCTGTGGCGGTGACGGTCCAACCGGGAGGGTCGGGATATGCGTCGGCTATCGCCTGCATGCTGGCGTTCGGACGGGGGTCGGCCGCCGCCAGCGCGGCGAGCACGTCGGCGGGACTTTCGCCGGCCGGGCCGAGATCTTCGACCTCGGCTACCCGCATGCCACTCTCGGTCAGCGTGCCGGTCTTGTCAGCACAGACGACGTCGACCCGGGCCAGTCCCTCGATCGCGGGCAACTCCTGCACCAGGCATTGGCGCCGACCGAGTCGCACGACGCCGATCGCGAATGCGATCGAGGTCATCAGCACCAGACCTTCCGGCACCATCGGCACCAACGCACCCACGGTCGCCAACACGGACTCGCGCCAGCCCGCGTTGGTGGTGAACAACTGGGTGTAGATGGTGAGGAGTCCGGCCGGTATCAGCAAGTAGGTGATGAACTGCAGGATTCTGTTGATACCGTTGCGCAGTTCGGATTTCACCAACGTGAACTTGCTGGCCTCGGCGGCGAGTCTGGCCGCGTAGGCGTCACGGCCGACCTTGGTGGCGCGGTACGCTCCGGAGCCGGCGACGACGAAACTGCCCGACATGACTTCCTCGCCCGACTGTTTGGCGATCGGGTCGGCTTCGCCGGTGAGCAGTGACTCGTCGACCTCGAGATTGTCCACTTCGAGGATCTGCCCGTCGACCACGATCTGGTCGCCCGGACCGACCTCGATCACGTCGTCGAGCACCACCTCGTCGGGGGGGCGGGCACACGTTCCGGATTGCCTGCGCACCAATGGTTTTGCCTGTCCGACGATGGCCAGTTCGTCCAGCGTCCGCTTGGCGCGGATCTCCTGGACCATGCCGATGACGCTGTTGGCGACGATCAACAAGCCGAACAGCCCGTTGATCACCGACCCGGTCACCAGCACGATGGCGAACAGCACACCCAGGATTGCGTTGATCCGGGTGAAGACGTTGGCCCGCGCGATCTGCGCGATGCTGCGGGTGGCGCGCTCGGGAAGGTCGTTGGCTTGCCCGTCGGCGACCCGTTGCGCCACTTCGGCATCGGACAATCCGGTCACGGCAGGCGCGGCGGTCATCGGTTGAATGTTCCGAGCTTGTCGGCGTCGTAGTACTCGAGGTTCAGCGCGTTGCCGACGAAGGTCGCTTTGGAAATCGAACCGGGCAAGGCGTTTTCGTTGGTCAGCGGGAATGTGAAGGTGTCGCCGTCCCAGTGGGTCAGGTCGAAGGTCTGGTTCTTGGGCCCTAGCGCCAGCTGCAGGCGGCCGTCACGTTCGGTGACGGTGGCCGGCCCCCAATAGTCGTTCGCGTAGACACCGACGTATTCGGTCAGCGGCCGGGCCGGAGCCGGGTTGACCGGAGGTGGCCTGCCGACCAGTGAACCGTCCGGGCGGTTCATCGGACCCAGTTGTTGCCGGTACAACGTGGCCCAGTCCTCCCGCACCTGGCCGTACTGCACCAGGTCCATGAACTCGGCCGTCAGCGCTTCCGGCACACCGTAGGGAGCGGCGTTGGTCAGCGCGACGATGGCCACGTCCTCCGACGGCAACACCGCGAAAGTCGTTGCCGCGCCTAGTCCGAACGCTCCCGAGTGACTGTACTGGGTACGTCCGGATGAGGTCACCGACACATTGAAACCGTAGCCGTAGGTGCCGGCCCGCGCCTGCGGGTTTTTTGCGGCCACGGAGATCACCTGCGGGGTGAGAGCGGGCTGCAACGCTTCCGGTGAGGTGATGCGCTGACCGTTGTAGGTACCGCGGGCGAGCAGCATGGTCAGCCAGTGCGCCATGTCGTTGACCGACGAGCTCACCCCACCCGCGGGAGTCTGGGCGTCGGGGTCGCGCTGGAAACGTGCTTCCCATTTGTCGCCGATCTTGATGTGGTTGACCGCTCGGTTGGGCCTGGCCAGGAAGTCGGCGAGCCGGGAACTCGTCGAGGCCATCCCGAGCGGTCGGTAGAGCACTTCGTCGGACAGGTCCTCCCAGGACTTGCCGGCGGCGGCCGCGGCGGCGCTGGCACCGGCGGTCACCCCGAAGTTGGTGTAGGCGTAGCTGTTCCGGAAAGGGGCCAGACTCAGATACTTCAGGTGCTCCAGCACTTGCCGGCGGTCGTAGCCCAGGTCTTCCAGGGCATCGCCGGCGTGGTCGGGCAACCCGGAGCGGTGCGAATAAAGGTCGGCGACTGTCACGTGCTCGGTGACGTAAGGGTCGCTGAGCGCGAACCACGGCAGCTTCGACACCACGGGCGTGTCCCAGGTGATGGCACCGTCGGTGACTTCGTGCGCCACCACGGTCGCACCGATCGACTTCGATATCGAGGCCAGTTGAAAGACGGTGTCGGCGTTGACCTTGTTGTCCGCAGCGTCTGGCCTGCTTGCATCCCTGATGCCGAACCCCTTGGCGTACAACGTCTTCCCGCCGCGAACGATCGCCACCGCCATACCCGGGATGCCGCTGTTCTTCATCAGTTCGGCCACCAGGCCGTCGACCTTGGCGACGGCGTCGTCGATGCGGCCGGCGGGGATCTGCAAGCCGGAGAACTCGTTGGGCGGCACCTGGACCGGCGTGGACGACGGACTGGACGCCGGTCGCCCGGGACCACAGCCAACCAGCGACACCATCAGCAGCAGGACTGCGGCCGTCGCCGCACGTTTCCTCATGGCTAATCCTTTTCCCGCGAGCGCGCTCAAATGTACGACGACACGCCGTTTTGGCCGTACATTTGAGGACCCTCGCGCCCGATGAAGCGGGCCGGCATCTGGTTTCGCGGGAAGGAAACCAGGTTCGCTCAGAGCCGCCACCACGCGCTGAATCGCAGCGGCGAGGCGGTGTCGATCCGCTGCCCAGGATTGGGCACCGCCACCTGAGCCCCGTCCGCCTCGGCCGCTTCGAGCACCCGCTCGACCGGCTCGGACCAGGGGTGCGGCGCCAGCCGGAACGTCCCCCAGTGAATCGGCACCAGCAGCCCCGACCCCGAGTCGGTGACGTCCAGATGAGCCCGTACCGCTTCCTCCGGGTTCATGTGGATGTCCGGCCAGGCCGTGTTGTACGCGCCGATCGGCATCAGCGTCAGGTCGAACGGCCCGTGTTCGGAACCGATGTCGGCAAAGCTCTTGGTGTAGCCGGTGTCGCCACCGAAATAGGCCCGGTGCGACGGCCCGACAAACGCCCAGGACGCCCACAGCGTGTTGTTGCGGCTCAGAAAGCGCCCGGAGAAGTGCCGGGCCGGTACGCAGACGATGGTCAGTTCGTCGACCTTCGCGCTCTGATTCCAGTCGAGCTCGACGATCCGCTGCTCGGGTATCCCCCACGACCGTAGGTGCGCACCAACCCCGAGCGGCACGAAGAACGGTGCCCGCTGCATGCGAGCCAGCGCGAGCACGGTGTCGATGTCGAGATGGTCGTAGTGGTCGTGGCTGATCACTACGGCGTCGACGGCCGGCAAGCCTTCCAATTGCACGGGCGGGGGATGCAGTCGTTGCGGTCCGACCAGGTCCGACGGCGAGCAGCGGTCGCTCCACACCGGGTCGGTCAGCACGCGGTAACCGTCGATCTCGATCAGTGCCGTCGAGTGACCGAACCAGCTGACCGCCAATTCGGCCGGCTCACCCTGATAAATGGACGGCGATGCCAACGGGATCGGTCGCGCGGGACGGCTGTGTACGCGTGCGCCGACCAGTTCCCAGGCGACCTGGCGCAGCTGCTCGCGGTTCATCACGTAGAGCGAGCCGGGGTCGATGTTGACGAACGCGCCGTCCCGGTAGTTCGGCGAATCCGCTGTGACGGCTTCGATGGCTCCGGGGTCGGCGCCCAGCGCCGAGGGGGCGCCGTGCAGGGCGCGTAGCAACCAGCCGCCCGCTGCCAGCGAGACGGTGCCGGCGGCCAGTCGCAGCGCCCGGTTCGTCATGTCCGTCAGGCCCCCTGAAAGTTCGGTGGCCGCTTTTCGACCCGGGCCACCTGCGCCTCGATCACGTCCTGACTGCCCCAGGCCTTGTCGAACAGCTCCTTGTGCTCCGGCCAGGCTTCTTCGATGGAGCCGTCGTCGTTGAGTACCCGCTTGGCGTGCTGGATGGCCAGCGGCGCCAGCCCGGCGATCTCTGCGCCCCAGGCCTGGGCGTCGGCAAGCGTCCCGATCCGATTGGCCATGCCGGTCTGTAGCGCGACCTCGGCGGTCAGTTTCTCCGCGGTCAGCAGCATCGACCTGGCCCGGCCGTGACCGACCAGCGAGGACAACCGGCGGATGCTCCAATTGTCCAGCGCCAGACCGTATTTCGACGTCGGGAACTGGAAGAACGCGTCCGGTGCGACGACCCGGAGGTCGCACTGCATGGCCAGCTGCAGCCCGGCGCCGATGGCGGGACCGTTGATCGCACCGATCACCGGGATCAACGTGGCGTCCATGACCCGGTGTAGTTCGACGAGCCGGTCGGGGTAGTCGGCGGCGAACGCGTCGCCGGACAGGTCCGCCCCGGCGCAGAACGCCGTGCCCTGCCCGGTCAGCACGATGGCCCGCACCGAGCCGTCCCCCGCCTTCAGCAACGCCTCCCGCAGCTCCTCGACGAGCTGGGAGTTCAGCGCGTTGCGCCGCTCCGGTCGCTGCAGTTCGATGGTCAGGACGGCTTCGGTCTGGGTGATACCGATCATGGGGGCCAGGATAACTAGCCTCGTCGGTGTGAGCCGTATCACGACCGATCAACTGCGCGACACGGTACTCGACCCCGGCTCGTTCCTCAGCTGGGACACCGACCCGCTCACGGTGCCGACCTCGCCGTCCTACGCCCGTGAGCTGGCCGACGCCCGGGCCGCCACCGGACGCGACGAATCCGTCTCCACGGGCGAGGGAACGGTCTTCGGACGCCGGGTGGCGGTGGTGGTCTGCGACTTCGACTTCCTGGCCGGGTCGATCGGGGTGGCCGCCGCAGAACGGATCACTTCGGCGGTCGAGCGCGCCACCGCCGAGCGGTTGCCGTTGCTGGCGTCGCCGAGCTCGGGCGGCACCCGCATGCAGGAGGGTACGGTCGCGTTCCTGCAGATGGTCAAGATAGCCGCCGCCGTCCGGCTGCACCGCCAAGCCCACCTGCCGTACCTGGTCTATCTGCGCAACCCGACGACGGGCGGGGTGTTTGCGTCCTGGGGATCGCTGGGTCACGTGACGTTCGCCGAGCCGGGCGCGCTGATCGGGTTTCTCGGTCCCCGCGTGTACGAGTTGCTGTATGGCGAGCCGTTCCCGTCCGGCGTGCAGACGGCGGAGAACCTGCAGCGGCACGGGGTGATCGATGACGTCGTCGCGCTCGGTGAGTTACGTGACACGCTCGACCGGGCGCTGACGGTGATCGCCGACGCCCCCGGGCCGCCGCCGGCACCTCAGCCGGCCGAGCCGGTGCCCGACGTCGGTGCCTGGGATTCGGTGCTGGCTTCGCGGCGCCCGGATCGGCCCGATGTGCGGGACCTGTTGCGCCACGGCGCTACCGATTTGGTGCCGTTGTCGGGCACCGGTCGGGGTACGACGACGCTGCTGGCGTTGGCCCGGTTTTGCGGTCAGCCGGTGGTGGTGCTCGGCCAGCAGCGGACCCAACCCGGTGGCGGCAATGCCGTCGGGCCCGCTTCGCTGCGCGAGGCGCGCCGGGGTATGGCCTTGGCCGCCGAACTGCGACTCCCCCTGGTGCTGGTGATCGACACCGCAGGGCCGGCATTGTCCATCGAAGCCGAACAGGGCGGCTTGGCCGGGCAGATCGCCCAGTGCCTGGCCGAGCTGGTGACGTTGGCGACTCCCACGGTGTCGGTGCTGTTGGGTCAGGGCAGCGGCGGGCCGGCGCTGGCCATGGTGCCCGCCGACCGGGTGCTGGCCGCGCAGCACGGGTGGCTGGCCCCGCTGCCGCCCGAGGGCGCCAGCGCGATCGTCTTTCGTGACATCACACATGCACCGGAACTCGCTGCGGCACAAGGTATCCGGTCGACCGACCTGTTGGCGGCCGGCATCGTCGACGCGGTCGTGCCCGAACGTCCCGACGCCGCCGACGAGCCGGCCGAGTTCTCGGCGCGGCTGTCCCGCGCGATCGCCGCGGAGGTACACGCGCTGCGGATGTTGCCCGACGCCGGGCGCTTGGACGCGCGCTTGCGGCGCTACCGCCGTATCGGCCTGCCGGAGGCCGGGAACACGCTCAGTTAGCCGACCCTCTCATCGCTTCGCGGGTCATCGACAACAGAAAGCCCAGCCCGGTGGCTGGCCAGACCAGGGACAGCGTCATCAGCAGCGACGCCGTCAGCGTGCCCATGGTGATCAGGCCATGCCACACCGCGTACGCCCCGTGCCCCAGCACGACGACCAGAGCGAGATTGGGGATGACCTCCAGCACCGTCCAGACCTGCGCGGGCAACCTGGGCAAACTCAGTTCGCCCTGATGGTGCAGCACCGTGGCGAGCAGCGCCGCGACCATGGCCAGCGCCACCACCCCCATCGGCCAGTACAGCGCGAGCAGACACACTGTCACCACGGCGAGTTGAAGGCTGTCGAGCACCACCAGCACCGCGCCGAACGAGAGCAGACCGCGCACGGTGTCCTGATCGCTCACTGAACGCGACACCAATTTCCCGGTCTGGCAACGCAGGTGAAAGGTCAGCGGCAAGATATGCAAGCCTTGGTGCAAGTCTCGGCGAATCGCGGGTCCCAGGCCCGTCGCCGCACAGACGGTGACCCGGCGGCGTATCAACCACATCGCCGACTCGGACAACAGCAAAGCGATGGCCGCCACCCCCGGCACCCACAGCCCACGGTGATCGTAGTAGCTCAGCGGGCCATCGATCGTCGCCCTCGCCATGAGTGGGAACCCAACGGCCGCAACGCAAGTAAGGATTGCCGCCGCACCCATGACGCTCCACCGACGCGGGTCCTGGTCGGGCGCCTGGGCCACCTCATACGGGGCGGGCATGACGTCGGTCATCGAGCTCGTCTCCCGATCCCGTTGCGAGAGATGGCGTCAAAGGCGAATCGCAACAACGAATTTCGGTCGCGACGCCGAATGTCGTGACCTGCCACCCGATCTCGATGATTGCACGTCGGCAACCAGGCCCGGTCGCTGCGCAGCGTCGAAACGATAACCATTTCGACAATGCGTTGCTACGGTCCCGGCATCCCGCGGACTGCTCGTGCCTCCCACCGTCGCACCCGACAATCAGGCAAGATGAACCCATGGACACTGGTGTCAACTCACCTCGGGTCTTGGTCGTCGACGACGACTCCGACGTGCTCGCCTCGCTGGAGCGCGGCCTGCGGCTCTCCGGTTTCGAGGTGTCGACGGCGGTCGACGGCGCCGAAGCCCTGCGCAGCGCCACCGAGACCCGCCCGGACGCGATCGTGCTGGACATCAACATGCCGGTGCTGGACGGCGTCAGCGTCGTCACGGCACTGCGCGCGATGGACAACGACGTGCCGGTGTGCGTGCTCAGCGCCCGCAGCTCGGTCGACGACCGGGTGGCCGGTCTGGAGGCCGGAGCCGACGACTACCTGGTCAAGCCGTTCGTGCTGGCCGAACTGGTGGCCCGGGTGCGCGCGCTGCTGCGCCGCCGCGGAGCCACCGCGACGTCGTCGTCGGAAACCATCACGGTGGGCCCGCTGGAGGTGGACATCCCGGGCCGCCGGGCTCGGGTCAACGGCGTGGACGTGGACCTGACCAAGCGAGAGTTCGACCTGCTGGCCGTGCTGGCCGAGCACAAGACCGCAGTGCTGTCCCGCGCGCAGTTGCTGGAGCTGGTGTGGGGCTATGATTTCGCCGCCGACACCAACGTCGTCGATGTCTTCATCGGCTACCTGCGACGCAAGTTGGAGGCCAACGGCGGTCCGCGGCTCCTGCACACCGTCCGGGGAGTCGGGTTCGTCCTTCGGATGCAGTAAGGCCGCAGTATTGCCGATGAACATCCTGTCGCGGATCTTCGCCCGAACGCCCTCGCTACGGACCCGGGTGGTGGTCGCGACGGCGATCGGCGCCGCGATTCCCGTGCTGATCGTGGGCGTTGTCGTGTGGGTCGGTATCACCAAGGACCGCAAAGAGCGGCTGGACCGCCGGCTCGACGAGGCCGCTGGTTTCGCCATCCCGTTCGTGCCGCGCGGTCTCGACGAGATCCCGCGCTCCCCCAACGACCAGGACGCCCTGATCACGGTGCGCCGCGGCAACGTGGTCAAGTCGAACTCCGACATCACCTTGCCGCCACTGCAGGCCGACTACGCCGACACCTACATCAACGGGGTGCGTTACCGGGTGCGCACGGTGGAGATCTCCGGACCGGAACCGATGTCGATGGCCGTCGGCGCGACCTACGACGCGACGTACGCCGAAACCAACAACCTGCATCGGCGGGTGCTGTTGATCTGCATCTTCGCCGTGGCGGCGGCCGCCGTGTTCGCTTGGCTGCTGGCCGCTTTCGCGGTGCGGCCGTTCAAACAACTCGCCGAACAGACGAGGTCGATCGATGCCGGCGACGAAGCCCCGCGGGTCGAGGTGCACGGCGCCAGTGAAGCCGTCGAGATCGCCGAGGCCATGCGGGGCATGCTGCAACGCATCTGGAACGAGCAGAACCGGACGCAGGAGGCGCTGGCCTCGGCCCGTGACTTCGCCGCGGTCTCCTCGCACGAGTTGCGCACCCCGCTGACCGCGATGCGGACCAACCTCGAGGTGCTGGCCACCCTGGACATGCCCGACGAGCAGCGCAAGGAAGTGCTCGGCGACGTCATCCGCACCCAGTCGCGCATCGAGGCCACCCTGAGCGCGTTGGAGCGGCTCGCCCAAGGCGAGCTGTCCACCTCCGATGACCACGTACCGGTCGACATCACCGATCTGCTGGACCGGGCCGCTCACGATGCCACCCGCATCTACCCCGACGTCGACGTGTCCCTGGTGCCGTCGCCGACGTGCATCATCGTCGGGATGCCGGCCGGGCTGCGCCTGGCGGTGGACAACGCGATCGCCAACGCCGTCAAGCACGGCGGCGCCACCCATGTCCAGGTGTCGGCGGTCAGCTCGCGAGCCGGAGTGGAGATCGCCATCGACGACGACGGCAGCGGCGTGCCCGAAGAGGAACGCCGGATCGTGTTCGAACGATTCTCGCGAGGTTCGACCGCCTCACATTCCGGGTCCGGCCTGGGCCTGGCGCTGGTCGCTCAGCAGGCCCAATTACACGGTGGCACGGCGACTTTGGAGAGCAGCGCAATGGGCGGGGCGCGACTGGTGCTGCGCCTGCCCGGCCCCAGCTAGTCGGTGTCGAGTTCGGGTGAACCTGGGGCTTTCAGTGTGAAACCTGGGCTTTCAGTGTGAAACCTGGGCTTTGCGAGGGAAACCACGGCGGGATTTCGCCGATTTTCCCGCCCTGGTTTCACCCCGAAAGCCGTCCCTTCACCCCCAAGACCAAGTCTTCACAGCGAAATCACGAAACAACCCAAACGCTTACTCCGCGTGCAAAATCTGGGCGCGAAACCAGCGTCAGGATGCGCACCCCCATGCAACTCAACCCGCCTCACCAGGACCGGCGCTATTGTCAGAAACGCCCTAGTCCTCGGGGCTGGTAGGCGCGCTGTCGCGCCCCGGCATGAAAAACGCCCGCCTGGCGAAATCCTCGTCCTCGAACCAGACTTGGGCCTCGACGTCGTCGTAGCCCGGATCATCGGGAAGATAGAACAGCCGAGAATCGGTGCGGCCCTTCACCTGCCAGCCCTCCGGCCCAGTCCCGTCGGGATCGGCACGCATGGACCCAGGGCCGTACGGCGCGTACGGCACCAGAGGTATCTGCACCGTCTGCGCTTCGCTGAGCGTATCAGTCTGCGTCGCAAGGTCTTTCGTGACAGGAATCCGACCGGGTGGGCGTCTGGGTCTGGCCTTCTTCGCCGGGACCTTCTTCGCGGTCCTCTTCCTTGGGACCGCAATCGCCTCCGTCGCATCGTCTCGCGGAATCGGCCTGCGTTTTCTCGGTGGCACTTTGGCGGCGGTCTTCTTCGCCGGTCGCGGCCTGGCCACCGGGATCCGTTGGGTAGGCGCCTCGCTGGCCGGCACCTTCATCGTCGGCGGCTCGGGCTGGGCCAGCGGCCCCGGTTGACCCGACACCCAGGCCGGCATCGGGACTTTGGCCGGGCGCATCATCAGCGTCAGCGTCAGCACCATGCCGAGCCCGAACGCGACAGCGGCGGGCCACCAGTGCAGTTGACCGCTCACCCTTTGGCTCCGATCTCCGAAGACTCCTGCTCGACGGGCTGCGGTTCGGGGTCGGGGCGGGGTTCGGGTTCGGGCTCGGGGGCGGGCGCGTCTTCGGCGTCGCGTTGTTTGGGCTTGAGCAGCAACGCTATTCCGTAAGCCACGGCCGAACCGCCGACAAAAGCGACCGAGCAGATCAACCACTGGACCACGAAACCCATATCCGATCCCCTAGCCGACCACGATCTCGGCGCGGCGGTTCTTGGCCCGTCCCTCTGGGGTGTCATTGCTCGCGATCGGATTGGCCGACCCCATCCCCTTGGCGGTGACCCGGGCGCGCGGCACGCCGTTGGCAATGACGTATTCGGCGACGGCGGTGGCCCGTTGGGTGCTCAGCGGAATATTGACGGCCTCGCTGCCGGCGTTGTCGGTGTAGCCGTTGATGGTGACGCGGGCGTCCGGACATGCCTTGAGCTTGTCGGCCACCCGGATCAGGATGTCGTTGTCCTCCGGTGTCAGGCTCACGCCGTCGTTTCCGAACGCAAGCGGACCACCGGTCATGGCGTTGATGGCGGCCTGTAGATCGCCGCAATTCGCGGCCGCCGCAGGGGCAGGGGCAGGCGGGGCCGGCGTACCACCCGGGGGCATCGGCGTGATCTGGCCTTTGACCACGATCTTGTTGGTCAGGTTGACGTCCGGCCAGGCGGCGGCGGCGGCGCGGCCGATCGCCTCCTTCTGGTCCGGTGTGGTAGCGGTGCCGGTCAGCGTGACGGTGTCTTTCTCGACCTTGAAGTTGAAGTCTGGAATCGGGGCGCCGGCGGTGAAAACGGGTTCGGCGTTGGTGAAGTCGAGGGTGTGCACCAGCGGGTCGATGCGGATCTGGTCGACGACGGCGACTCCCGGCGCCAGTAATCCCTTGAGCGCCTTCATCAATGACGCTTTCGACGCCTCGTCGGGAAAGTCACCGATCAACGTGATGCCGTTGCCGTCGCGGCTGACGGACAGCAGCGACAACGACAGGCTGGGCGCCATCGAGATACTGACCGATGTCGGGGACAGCGTGGGCAGATCGCCGGTTGGGCCGTTGACGGCCATGGGACGCTCGTATGCGCCGTAGCTGATCAGGGCGAGCAGGAACGGGATCAGCGCCAGACCGATCAGCCAGAGCCGGACGAGCTGCCGTCGGGTCGGTCGGTCCTGGGCCACGGGCTCGGCGGGCGTGGGTGCTTCCGTCACACCCACCTCTGAACCGGCCATCGCTCCTCACTCGTTCGTGCACTTCCAGGCGATTAGCAGCCTACCGAGTCCCGGCCCGTTCCCGGGGGAACGTCGGGCAGACTGTAGCGATGGCCAACGGGACTGGCCCGGCGGTCAATCCCCGGTACGACGTCGTGATCGTCGGCGGTGGGCACAATGGGCTGGTCGCGGCCGCCTACCTGGCGCGCGCGGGTTTGCGAGTGCGGGTCCTGGAACGCCAAGCACACGTCGGCGGCGCCGCGATATCGGCACGGGCCTTCGACGGCGTCGACGTCCGGCTGTCACGCTATTCGTACCTGGTCAGCCTGCTGCCGTCGCGCATACTCGATGACCTGGGCGTTCGGGTACGGCTGAGCCGACGCGCGTATTCGTCCTACACCCCGGACCCCATCACCGGGGGACGCACCGGTCTGCTCGTCGGATCACCCGGCGGGTTCGACGCGCTCGGCGCCGCGGCCGACGAGCAGGGCTTCGACGCGTTCTACCGGCGCTCTCGGCTGGTGACGCGGCGCTTTTGGCCGACCCTGCTCGAGCCGCTGCGCACCCGCGAACAAGCCCGCCGGCTCGTGCTGGACGGTGGTGATCCCGACGCGGCGTCTGCGTGGCAAGCCCTGGTCGACGAACCGATCGGGCGGGCGATCGCCGGCACCGTCGGCAACGACGTGGTCCGCGGGGTGATCGCCACCGACGCACTGATCGGCACCTTCGCCCGACTGGACGACCGGTCGCTGCTGCAGAACATCTGCCTGCTGTATCACGTGCTGGGTGGCGGCACCGGCGACTGGGATGTGCCGGTCGGCGGCATGGGCGCGGTGTCGGCGGCCCTGGCCGCGGCGGCCACCGGCTACGGAGCTGAAATCAGCACTGACGCAGATGTTTTCGCGATAGACCCGGATGGCGAGGTGCGCTATCGCCGGCACGACGACGAGTGTGTGCTGCAGGCGCGGTTCGTACTGAGCGGGGTGGGGCCGGTCCTACTGGCCGACCTGTTGGGCGAGTCGGCACCCGCCCTGGCGCCGGGCGCGCAGGTCAAGGTCAACATGGTGCTGCGACGACTGCCCCGGTTACGGGACCCGCGGGTGACACCGGAGCAGGCATTCGCCGGGACGCTGCACGTCAACGAGACCTGGTCACAGCTCGACGCCGCCTACACGAGGGCGTCGGACGGAGACGTGCCGGACCCGTTGCCGTGCGAGGCCTACTGCCATTCGCTGGCCGATCCGAGCATCGTGTCGCCTGAGTTGCCCGGTGTGCAGACGATGACGGTGTTCGGTCTGCACACACCGCCGTCACTGCGCGCGGACGCCGTCGTGCTCACCGAATCCGTACTCGGATCGCTGAATTCCGTTCTGGCCGAACCGATTCAAGATCTGTTGCTCGTCGACGCGCAGGGCCGGCCGTGCCTGGAGACGACGACCACACGGGACCTGGAGCACGCGCTGGGCATGACGGCGGGCAACATCTTCCACGGCGCGCTGTCGTGGCCGTTCGTCGAGGACGACGATCCGCTGGACACTCCGGCACAGCGATGGGGGGTGGCCACCGAACACCCGCGGATCATGCGGTGCGGCGCGAGCGCTCGCCGCGGCGGCGGGGTCTCGGGCATCGGCGGGCACAACGCGGCGATGGCCGTGCTGGCGACCTTGACGGCGAGCAGACGCAAAAGCCCCTGAATTCGGCACGAATCAGGGGCTTTTGCGTCTGCTCGCGAGGGGGTGGTGCCCCCAGCTCGCAGCGAAACTAGCGGCCGTCGATGGCGACGTAGTCGCGCTCGGTGTAGCCGGTGTAGATCTGGCGCGGCCGGCCGATCTTGCTGTCGCTGTCGTCGTGCATCTCGCGCCAGTGCGCGATCCAGCCGGGCAGCCGGCCCAGCGCGAACAACACCGTGAACATCCGGACCGGGAAGCCCAGTGCCCGGTAGATCAGGCCGGTGTAGAAGTCGACGTTCGGGTAGAGCTTGCGCTCGATGAAGTAGTCGTCGGTCAGCGCGGCCTCTTCGAGCTGCTTGGCGATGTCCAGCAGCGGGTCGCCGCCCAGCTTGTCCAGGATCTTGTCGGCCTGTTCCTTGACGATGCGGGCACGCGGGTCGTAGTTCTTGTAGACGCGGTGACCGAAGCCCATCAGCTTGACGCCTTCTTCGCGGTTCTTCACCTTGCGGACGAACTCGCCGACGTCGTCGCCGCTCTCGCGGATCTCCTCGAGCATTTCCAGCACCGCCTGGTTGGCGCCACCGTGCAGGGGACCCCACAGCGCGTTGATGCCGCCGGAGATCGAGGTGAACATGTTGGCGCGCGACGAGCCGACCAACCGGACCGTCGACGTCGAACAGTTCTGTTCGTGGTCGGCGTGCAGGATGAACAGCATGTCCAGCGCGCGTACCACCTCGGGGTCGGCCTGGTAGGGCTCGGCCGGGAAGCCGAACGTCATGCGCAGGAAGTTCTCCACCAATGTCAGCGAGTTGTCCGGGTAGAGGAACGGCTGGCCGACCGACTTCTTGTAGGCGTAGGCGGCGATCGTGGGCAGCTTGGCCAGCAGCCGGATCGTGGACAGCTCGACCTGAGAGTTGTCCATCGGGTCCAGGGCGTCCTGGTAGTACGCCGAAAGGGCGTTGACCACGCTGGACAGCACCGGCATCGGATGCGCGTTGCGCGGGAATCCGTCGAAGAACCGCTTGAGGTCCTCGTGCAGCATGGTGTGGCGCTGGATCTTGCCGGTGAACTCGGCCAGTTGGTCGGTGGTGGGCAGCTCGCCGTAGATGAGCAGGTAGGAGACCTCGATGAACGTCGACTTCTCCGCGAGCTGGTCGATCGGGATGCCGCGGTAGCGCAGGATGCCCTCGTCGCCGTCGATGTAGGTGATGGCGCTCTTGCAGGCGGCGGTGTTGACGAACCCGTTGTCGAAGGTGGTGTGCCCGGTCTTGGACAGCAGCGGACCGAGCGCGATGCCGTCGGCACCTTCGGTGGCGCGGACGATTTTCAGGTCGATATCGCCCCCCGGGTACTTCAGAGATGCGGTGTCGTCGGTGTCGCCCACGAGAACCCCTTTGCGCTCAGGCTGATATGGCTGCCCGCCCTAGGTGCACTAGGAGCGTCATAGGTGAAGGTAGTCGTTATCACGATGGCGTGCCTGCCCGGGGTCAGGTCTGCAGGTCCTGCGCGGCGTGCAGCTAGGACCGCTGCTGCTTGCGACGGTCACGCCTGGGTGACATTCGGCGGCGAACGGCACACCGGTGCGGCGTTCGCGCCTCACCAAACGAGGTAATTCGACATCATGCGATTCCAAGAAGAGACGCCAAGCCGGACTCGACGATCGCCCAGAACACTGCATTCGCAAATGCAGCGAACAACAATAATCCGGCCGGCGCAGCCAAGGGAAATATCAATGCTTCCGGCAGGAACGGCACGAAGTTGTAAAGCAACCCCGCATATCCGATCGCCGCAGCAAGCAACGCCACAGTGGACCCCAGCCTGAATGCGTCCACCCCGGACAGCAAGTTGAGACTCAAGGTGTTGGCGCTTTCCGCGCCGGCATAGGACGTAGCGTTGGTCGTCAAGTTCTGGACGAACTGCTCCTGGTATGCCGAGTGCTCGGGCACAAGTACCCGCCTACTCCAATCGCGTGGACCGCCTTTACTCGACCTTGACTGCCCGTTGAATCCTCTGCCCAACGATGGCCTTCGTGACTACTCTTCAAGACGTGGAACTGGGGGTTTTGGGCCCTCTTCAAGTCCGGCAGCATGGCGCAACCATCATGATCCCGGACACAAAACCGCGCGCCCTACTCACGATGCTCGGGCTGCACGCCGGTTCGGTCGTCTCCGCTGCCACCCTCATCGAACTGCTCTGGGGCAAGGAGCCGCCGCGCACCGCCGGAAAGGCTCTGCAGACTCACATCTCGCTGCTGCGTCGCACCCTCGGCGACGGCTTCGTCTTGACCGAAGGCGCCGGATGGATCCTGGCCGGGACGGAGGTTGACACCGCGAGTTACCGGTCGTTCGCTCGGCGGGGTCGCGAGGCGGCCGCTGCCGGGGACAGCGGCCAGTCGGTGGCTCGCTTCGACGAGGCCCTGGCTTTATGGCGCGGAATCCCCGAACTGCCCGACAGTCAGCGCGGAACCGCCGAGAAGACGCGGTGGGCGGAAGAGCACGCCGCACTGGTGGAGGACCGCGCCGATGCGCTGCTGGCGACGGGCCGTGCCGCAGAGATCATCGGCGAGCTCGAGGCCGTGGTGGCTGACGCGCCGCTACGCGAGCGGCGATGGGGCCAGCTGATGCTCGCCCTGTATCGCGCCGGTAGGCAGGGCGAGGCCCTCGGCGCGTATCAACGGGCGCGGGCGCTGCTCGCCGAGGAGCTGGGTGTCGATCCCGGTCCGGAACTGCGCCGCCTGGAGGCAGCGGTCGTCGCACAGGACGCGGGACTGGAAATCCCTGTTGCGCAGAATCTTTCGACGGTAACCCGGGCGGTGACGTTCCTGTTGACCGACATCGAGGGGTCGACGGCGGCCTGGGAGGCTGACGCTGCGGCCATGGCGACCGCGCTGGCGCGCCACGACGAGCTCGTCGAACAGGTCGTGACCTCACGCGGCGGACGCCTGATCAAGACGCGCGGTGAGGGCGATGCCACGTTCTCGGTCTTCGAACGGCCCTCTGCTGCCGCTGCCGCAGCAATAGAGCTGCAGGAAGCGGTCATTCACGAGCCGTGGACACTGGCCGAGCCGATGAGCATTCGCATAGCCCTGCACACCGGTGAGGTCGAGCTTCGCGACGGCGACTACTTCGGCCGCGCGGTCAACCGGGCAGCGCGCCTGCGCTCGCTGGCCGCGGGCGGCCAGACTTTGTGCTCGCGAGCGACCGCCGAGCTTGTCATCGACTCGCTTCCGGACGATGTCGTGCTTGCCGACCTGGGGATGCGCCAGCTGCGCAACCTCGCGCGCCCAGAACATGTTTTCGAGCTGAGACTGGACACCGACCAGCGCGAGCAAGTCGTCGCCGACGCACCGATAGACCGCCCCGCCCTGCCCGCCGTGTTGACCGCTCCCGGCCCGTTCGTCGGCCGCGGCGTGGAACTGGAACGTCTTTTCACCGCGTGGCAGAGCAGCGGCGCGCACGCGGTGCTGATCGCCGGCGAACCCGGTGTCGGCAAGACGCGCCTGGCTGGCGAATGGTCCCACCGCGCGTATGCACAGGGTTCGATCGTGCTTTACGGACGTTGCGACGAGGACCTCGGCGCGCCGTATCAGCCGTTTGCCGAAGCCTTGCGCGCGCTCGTGCCGTGCGTCGGCGCGGACCGGCTGCGGGGACTGCGGGGCGTCGAAGCGCTGCTCCCCCTGGCCCCCGGGCTGCTGGACGCGGTCGCCGATCTGGCGTCCCCGGCCCGCGCGGACCCTGACACCGAGCGTTACGCACTGTTCGACGCCGTCGTCGCGCTCCTGGAGATCGCGTCGGCCGCGGCGCCGATCGTGCTGATCCTCGACGACCTGCACTGGGCGGCCAAGCCGACGCTGCTGCTCTTGCGGCATCTGCTGCGGTTCGGCGACCATGCCCGCGTGCAAATCGTGGGCACGTACCGCAGCACCGATCTGGACCGCTCCCTCCCGTTGGCGGCAATGCTGGCCGACCTGCACCGGAACGGCACCGCCAGCCGGCTGAATCTGAGCGGACTCGACGAAGACGACGTGACCACCTACGTGGCCGAAGCCGGCTATGACGACGAGGAACTCGCCCACGCCCTGGCGTCTGTCACCGGCGGAAACCCGTTCTTCCTCATTGAGGCCCTGCGTCACGTCGATGAAAGTGGCGGCGTATGGGATCAGAGCACCCTTCCCCAGGGTGTTCGAGAAGCCGTGAGCCGCAGGCTTTCTCGACTCTCGCAGGAGACGAACAAGGCGCTCTCGGCGGCTGCGGTGGTCGGTAGCCGGTTCGGCCTGGAACTGGTCGAGCAGGTGATCGGGAGTGAACTCGTCGACGCGTTCGACGAGGCGTGCGCGGCCGGTCTCGTCGTCGAAGAGCCAGGTGGCCGTTACCGTTTCAACCACGCGATCGTCCGCCAGTCGCTGCTCACCGAGCTTGCCTCGGTGCGGCGGATGCGACTGCACCAACGGATCGCCACGACGTTGGAGTCTCAACCCGGCGCCGAGGACGAGTTGCTGGCCGAATTGGCTCACCACTATTTCGAATGCGCCTGGGCCGGCAACGCGGCTAAGGCCGTTCAGTACTGCCGACGCGCCGCCGACCAGGCGATGGCACGGCTGGCTTACGAAGGTGCCGCCGACCTCTACGACCATGCCTTGCACGCGTTGGAGGAGATCGACGAGGAACTGCCCGACCGTGACGATCAGGCCGCCGCGCTGCTGGTGGCGCGCTGCGAAGCGCTCCTGGCCGCTGGTGATGTAGCTTCGGCGGGTGGCGCAGTTTCCCAATTGCATTCGGTGACAGTCGATTCGGTGCAACTGTCGGCGTGGGCCACCTGCTTCGACGGCCAGTTGTCGATGCTCATCCATCCCGAGCGATTGGACGAGGTAGAAGTCGCGTTGCAGACCGCAGCCCAAGAGTTGGCCGGTTTGGCCGATGCCGCCGGGGAGGCGAAGGCCCATACCGTGCGTGCCGGATGCCTTGCACGCCTTGGGCGTATCGGTGACTGTGAAGCCACCCTGGATGATGCCTTGACGGCGGCGCGGCGCGCGCGCGAACACCGCCGGGTGAACGCGGTGCTGGCCGGTGCGCCGCTGGCGGCCTTATGGGGACCCAACCCGGTGCCGCGGGCCGGCGGACGGTGCCTCGACGTGGTGCGGCTGCTGCGAATAACCACCGACTCGCCAGCGGTCGAGGCCACCTCGACCCGGTGTCAAGCCGTGTTGGAAGCCTTCCGCGGCCGCACGGCCGCGGCCCGGCGGATGATCGACTCCGCGCGTCGGACCGTGACCGAGCTCGGCTTGCGGCCCGCACTGCTCGAAGTCGAGCAGTTCGCCGGGATCGTGGAGCTTGTCGCCGACGACGCGGCTGCAGCCGAGCCGCATCTAATGAAGGCTTACAACGGTTTTCGTCGCATGGGTCTTGACGCCGACACCGCTGAAACCGCTGCCCTGCTGGGCCGCGCCCGCTTGGCGCTGGGCCGAGACGGCGAGGCGGACGAGTTGTGCTGCGAGAGCGAGCGTCTGGCCGGACATGCACTGAAGCCGTCAATCGCGTGGCGCACCCTTCGGGCGCATCTGTTGTCGCGCAGCGGAGCACACGACGAGGCCTGCCGCGTAGCTCAGGCCGCCGTGGGACTTGCCGAGCGTACCGACTTGCTGGTGGACCACGGCGACGCATGCCTTGCCCTGGCAACGGTTTTGGAGGCTTGCGACGACCTCGCGCAGGCCCATGCTGCTGCGGAGCGAGCCGTCGAGCTGTATGAGCTGAAAGGCGCTGCGGCGCTTACCGAGATTGCCCGCAAGATCGTGGAGCAAGATCTCTGCGTAGCCCCGCTGCCAATGCCTGAAGCGCCCAGACTCGAGCCAGAAAACGCCTGTGTGCGAGCGGTCAGACAGGTGGCGGCCGCGCTGGATGTTGAGGCCTGGGACGAATTGGAGCAGTTGTTTGCGCCTGGCGTCGTTGTCGAGAGCCGGCGAAAGATTGTCCGCTTCAATCTGGACGATCTACCTGCTGGCCCTTGGCCGCACCAGGTACGACGGCTCGCTGAAGACGGCGCGCTGCGCTTCCGAATTGTTGGCGTCGTTGCGGTGCGCGGCGAACGCATGGCGGTAACTCGGTTAGCCGTAACCACTTGTGACGACACTGCTGGCTCGCCGCACGACGAATTTCTGCAAGTCTGCGTGTTAGACGAGGATGGCCGAATCGCAACGCAGGTGTGGTTCGACTCCGAAGACCTTGTCGCGGCGATGGCCGAACTCGACGCCGCGGATGCCCGCTTCGAGCAGCAAGCACGGCCGCAGCCTCGACGACCCGAAAACGCGGCGACCCGCGTATGCCAGCGGGTCAACACATATTTCGTGGGCAACGACTGGGACGCGGTGAAAGAATCCCTGGCCGAGCATGTCGTCCAAGATGATCGCCGCAAGGTGGTGGGCTCGGGACTTCGACAGGGACGCAATGCCGTGATGGCCGAACTATCGGTAGTGGCCAAAGCTGGGATCAACAGCATGGCGACGAATACCATTGCGACACGAGGCGGATGCCTAGTACTCAATCGGGTCCAGTCCTCTTTCGGTGACCACCGTCCGGACGCATTCGGCATCGACGTGCTCGCCGTCGTCGAGATCGACGCCACAGAACGGATTGTGGCGCGCGTTGTGTTCGACCTTGACGACTTCGATGCCGCGGTCGCCGAACTCGACCGTCGCTACCTCAGCGGCGAGGCCGCGCCGCACGCTCATACGTGGTCGGTGATTGCACGTGGCCCCGCTGCGGTCAATCGAGGCGAGCGTCCCTCGTTCGCAACGGATTGCGTCAGCATCGATCATCGTCCGGTCTCTTTCGCGCCCGGTGATCTGCTCGACGACCTCAGTAACCTGGGCAATTTCCGAGGCGTCCGACTCTACGTCGAGACCGTACATCGGCTCAGTGACCGTGCCGCGGTGTGTACGCATGTGGCGCAAGGCATTTCGGCTATGGGTTTTGACGCCGAGTGGCGCGGTATCGATTTGCAGATGGTCGACGGTGACAAGGTTAAGCGTTTCGAAGTCTACGACGAGGCGGAATTGGAAACCGCAATCGCAACGTTCGACCGGCTGAGCCGACCCGCACCGCTTTTGGAGAATGCGGCAAGCCGAGTCTACGACCGCTTCAATGCGTACCTCGCGACTCGTGACTGGGACTCCATGGCGGAGATGACTACCGACGACAGCTACTACGACGATCGTCGTCGGTTGATACGCAGCGGTGTTCAACGCGGCCGGGCTGCGCAGATTGCGAATCTGCGGGCCATCGTCGACGTCGGGGTCAGGAGCTGCGAGTCGCGTGTCATCGCAACCCGTGGGGAGCGCCTGGTGCTCACTCGCAGCCGGATGTCGGGCGGCAACCAGCGGCCCGATCCGTTCAGTCTCGAGATGCTTTGCCTCGTCGAAGTCGACGCCGACAACCAAGTGACGGCGGGTATCACCTTCGATGTCGACGACATCGACGCGGCCATCGCTGAGCTCGATGCGCGTTATCTCACCGGCGAGGCGGCAGCTTACGCGGACACCTGGTCTCTCATCGCAGGTGCCTGCGCCTCGTTCAACCGGCACGAACTCCCCGCTATGACGCCCGACTGCGTCAATACGGACCATCGCCGAGGGATATCGTTCACACCCGGTGACTTGACCGCGTACATCCGATCCACGTGGGACGCCGCGCCGGGCAGCAGCATCTACATCGAGGCTGTGCATCGGTTGAGCGGCCGCGGCGCGCTCGCGACTCATGTGCTGAAGGGGAGCTCGCGCGACGGTTTCGAGGCCGAGTGGCGGGCAATCGGTCTTCTCACCTTTGATGGCGACAAAATCAATCGCCGCGAGGTCTTCGAGGAGACAGACCTCGACGCCGCGCTCGCGAAGTTCGATCAGCTCAGCGCGCCGGCACCGCGACTGCAAAACGGGGCAAGCCGGGTGTACGACCGATTACTGGCGTACTTCGCTGCCCGTGACTGGGACGCGTTAGCGAAGATCTGCGCCGACGACCTCTACGCCGAAGATCGTCGCCTTCTGGTAGGCGAGGGCATCGGAACCGGTCGGGATGCCATGGTCAGACAGTTCCGGACGGCCCTCGACCTGGGGGTGACGCAAATGGCTTCGGAGGCCCTTGCCACTCGCGGCGATCGCCTCGTCCTTACCCAGGCCCGGTTTTCGCGCACCGACGAGAAACCCGAAGCGTTTCGCGTCGATCTTCTATACGTACTTGAGATCGACGCCGCCGAGCGGATCTCGGCAATCGTCGCGTTCGATCTGACCGATTTCGAGGCTGCGCTCGAGGAACTCGACGCCCGATACCTGGCCGGCGAAGCCGGCGCTCACGCGCAGACTTGGTCTGTTGTCACACGTGAATGCGCCGCGTTCAACCGGCACGAACTTCCGACCGCGGACTGGGCGGCCATCGACCATCGACGGCTCGCGGTAATCGACGCGACCGATCCCCAAGTAGCCATGCGCGACATCTGGGACGTCACACCAGAACTCAGCATGCTGATCGAGTCGGTACATCGGCTCAGCAATGTGGGAGCGGTGGGCACCTATGCCGCGTGGGGAAGCTCGCCAGACGGGTTTGCCGTCGAGTGGCGAATGATCCTTGTTCTGACTGTCAAAACCGGTCGGATCAACCGCGTCGAGGTGTACGACGAGGCCGACCTCGAAGCCGCACTCGCAAGGTTCGACGAACTCCCACGGCCTGGACTGGAAAACGCGGCGAGCCGGGCAAATGACCGAAACTTTGCGTACTTCCGCGCCCGCAACTGGGCGGCGTTGGCCGCGATCCTGACCGACGACAGTTTGGTCGATGATCGCCGGCGCGTGACGAGTTCCGGATTCTGGGACGGTCGCGACGTCGTGGTCGCGAACCTGCAAGCCCTGGCCGATACGGCGCCGTCGACGTGGACCGTCGTCGCGACCCGCGGGGAGCACCTCGCCCTCACTCGCATCTGTTCGCCGAACCGGGATTTGCAGCAAGGCGACTTCAGCAGCGACATGCTCATCATCGTCGAGGTCGACACCGACGAGCGGATCTCGGCGCAAATCGCTTTCGATGCCGATGACTTCGATGCCGCCTTCGCGGAACTCGACACCCGCTACTTCGCCGGCGAAGCGGCGGCTCACGCACGAACGTGGTCGGTGACTATGGCCGCTTACGCCGCCCTCGACCGGCACGAGCTGCCAGCAATGACGCCGGACATGATCAGCGTCGACCAGCGGAAGGGACGATCATTCGAGTCCGGAGACCTAAGCGCATTTCTTCGTGCCACATGGGATCTCATGCCGAACTCCAGGGGATTTATCGAGGCTGTGCACCGGCTCGGCGACCACGGGGCATTGGTCACGTACGCGTGGAGTGGGACATCAGCCCAGGGCTTCGACGCGGAGTTCCGGGAACTGAGCATCACGATGCGCACCGCTGACCAGATCAGCCGCGTCGAGCTCTTTGATGAGAACGATCTCGGCGCCGCGCTTGCGCGCTTCGAGGAAATGCGGCCGCAGGCACCGCGACTGGAAAACGCGGCGAGCCAGGCGGGTGGGCGCTATCTGACGCTTCTCGCGGCAGGCAACTGGGACGGCATGGCGACGATACTGGCCGAGAACATTTTCACTGACGATCGCCGTCGGGTGGTGGGTGCGGGAGTCCGAAGCGGTAGAGATGCCCTGACTGTGGACGTGCGCGCGATCGCCAACCTGTCCACTATGAACGTGACGTCGGCCGTCGTAGCAACCCGCGGAACACGGCTCGCCCTTCTCAGTAGCCGCTTCTCGAATCGCGATCCGGCTTCCGAAGCGTTTTCTACCGAGGTACTCGTCATTGTCGAGACCAACTTCGACGACCGGATTGTCGCGGCTGTCACGTTCGACATGGACGACTTCGACGCCGCTTTTGAAGAACTCGATGCCCGATACCTCGCAGGCGAAGCGGCCACCCATGCATTCGTTTGGTCGCTAATTTCAGGCACTTACTCCGCGTTCAACCGGTACGAGTTTCCCGCAATGGATTGGGTCAACGTGGACAACCGGCGAGGAACGCCGTTCTCAGCCAGCGACCTGACCGCCGTAATTCGTACCTTCCGGGATTTCACCCCGGAGTTCAGGGTCAGAATCGAGGCAGTGCATCGGCTCAGCAACCTCGGAGCGGTCATCACCAATCATTCGTATGGCTCCTCGCGCGAGGGCTCTGACCTCGAATGGCGCATGATCCAAGTGGTGATTGTCGAACGCGACCGAATCACCCGCTGCGAGCTCTTCGCCGAGGAAGACCTTGAGGCCGCGCTCGCCAAGTTCGACGACGCTCAGTGACATGTCGTCCTTGATTGCGGTCCCGGAGATAATCAGTTCGGCGGCAACGGATTTGGCCGGCATCCAGTGGCGATCGGTGCAGCCGACGCGGCCGCGACGGTTCAAACCACGGCGGTGCTGGCAGCGCCCGCTCATCGGCAACGGCGGCAACGGTGGGCCAGGCCTCGCCTTGCCAAGCAGTGGCGGTGCCGGCGGCAACGGCCGGCTATTTCGCGGACTGGACGGGCTCGCCGGTCCGCCGTAATGGCCGGGAGGATGCGACTGAGGCATCGGGACACGGTGAGCAGAACTCAGGGCTGCAGTCGCTCGACCTGACCACCAATCACCCGAATCCTGTTGTGCACCCGGTCTTCTCGGCCCTGCCAAAACTCCACGACCTGCGGTGCGATCAGATAACCGCCCCAGTTCGGCGGCACCGGGATGTGCTCGGTGTCAGCGAACCGCTCGGTCACCTCCGCCAGCTGGTCCAGCAACGCGGCACGCGAGGCAATCGGCTGCGACTGGTGTGACGCCCAGGCGCCCAGCTGGGAACCGCGCGGCCGTTTCGACCAGTAATCCTGGGTGACCTCGGGAGCGACCTTGCTCACCGGGCCCCGGATGTGAATCTGTCGGCCCAGGAGATACCAGGGAAACGTCGCCGAGGCATAGGGCGTCACCCCGAGTTCGATCCCCTTGGCCGAGTCGTAGTTGGTGTAGAAGCTGATCCCGCTCTCGTCGGCGTTCTTGCACAACACCGTCCGGCTCACCGGCCGCCCGTCGGCAACGGTGGCCACGACCATCGCGTTGGCCTCCGCCACCCCGGCCTGCCATGCGTCGTCCATCCACTTGCGGAACAAAGCAAGCCAGCCATCGGCCAGCCAGTCGGCATCGAGGTCGGCACTGCCGTCCTTCTCCGCGGATCCGTACTCCACCCGCATCCCGGCCAAGCGCTGCCAGTCAGATCCGGTCACCCGGCCAACGCTACTCGGCGGTTGTTACTGGCCGGTAGTAACCGTGCGGGGGTCGGGTGCGAGAATCTGCCCATGACTGTGATCCCCGAGGATTTTGTCCCAGGTCTGGAAGGCGTGGTGGCCTTCACGACCAAGATCGCCGAGCCGGACAAAGACGGCGGCGCGCTGCGCTACCGCGGCGTCGACATCGAGGATCTGGTGGGCCAGGGGGTCCACTTCGGTGACGTGTGGGCGCTGCTGGTCGACGGCGACTTCGGCCGAGGGCTGCCACCGGCCGAGCCGTTCCCGCTGCCGATCCACACCGGTGACGTGCGGGTGGACGTGCAGGCGGGTCTGGCGATGCTGGCACCCATCTGGGGCTACAAGCCGTTGCTGGACACCAACGAACCCACGGCCCGCGACCAACTGGCGCGCGCGTCGGTGATGGCGCTGTCTTACGTCGCGCAGTCCGGTCGCGGTATCTATCACCCGGCCGTCCCCCAGCGGATCATCGACGAATGCCCTACCGTCACAGCGCGTTTCATGACCCGCTGGCAAGGCGAGCCGGACCCCAGGCACATCGAGGCGATCGATGCCTACTGGGTGTCGGCGGCCGAGCACGGGATGAACGCCTCGACCTTCACCGCGCGGGTGATCGCCTCGACCGGCGCTGACGTGGCCGCGTGCCTGTCCGGGGCGATCGGCGCGATGAGCGGCCCGCTGCACGGTGGGGCGCCGGCGCGGGTGCTGCCGATGATCGAAGAGGTCGAGCGCACCGACGACGCGCGTGGCCTGGTCAAAGGGATCCTGGACCGCGGCGAGAAGCTGATGGGCTTCGGCCACCGGGTGTACCGCGCCGAGGATCCACGGGCGCGGGTGCTGCGAGCGACCGCTAAGCGGCTGGGTGCGCCCCGCTACGAAGTGGCCGTCGCGCTGGAGCAGGCCGCGCTGGCCGAGTTGCGCGAACGCCGCCCGGACCGGCCGATCGAGACGAATGTCGAGTTCTGGGCCGCGGTCATCCTGGACTTCGCCAAGGTGCCGGCCAACATGATGCCGGCGATGTTCACCTGCGGACGCACCGCAGGATGGTGCGCGCACATCCTCGAACAGAAGCGACTCGGCAAGCTGGTCCGCCCGTCGGCCGTTTATGTCGGTCCGGGTCCGCGCAGCCCTGAGTCCATCGAAGGCTGGGACCGGGTCCTCACGACGGTGTGAGCGCCGGGTTGCGGTAGGTCCCACTTGTCGGTGGGCCTGGTTAGCCTCGCGGACGTCCGATGAGTTTTGTCTGCGCGCCCGGTCTGTACCTGTGCAGCCCCGCGCGGGCGATACCAACAACCCGAGGAGAGTCCATGGCCATCAACATCGAACCCGCAGTGATCCCCCACCTCGTCGTCGACGACGCCGCCGCTGCGATCGACTTCTACGTCAAGGCTTTCGGTGCCGAAGAGCTTGGTCGCGTACCCGGCCCAGACGGCAAGTTGATCCACGCCGCGGTGAAGATCAACGGCTCCACCGTCATGCTCAACGACGACTTCCCGGAGATGTGTAACGGCCAGTCGATGACGCCCAAGTCACTGGGCGGCACCCCGGTCACCATCCATCTGACGGTGACGGATGTCGACAACAAGTTCCAGAAAGCCGTCGACGCCGGCGCGACGGTGGTGATGGCGCTCGAGGACCAGTTCTGGGGAGACCGCTACGGCGTGCTGGCCGATCCGTTCGGGCACAACTGGTCGCTGGGACAGCCGGTACGCGAGGTCAGCATGGAGGAAATCCAGCAGGCGATGTCCGCGCAGGCCTAGCGGCGATCGCAAGCGCGGCGAAGCCGGGCGAAGCGGGTCGCCGCCGTCGACCCTAGCGGCGATCGCAAGCGCGGCGAAGCCGGGCGAAGCGGGTCGCCGCCGTCGACCCTAGCCGCGTAGCCGTGCCAGCAGGCGTCGGGGGAACGACGACGTCTGCGGCGCGGCGGTCGCGGCGACCGCGAGCATGTCGTCAACCGCGGTGAACTTGTTGCGCGGCCGGCCGTCTCGGCTGCCGCGCGCTACCTCCGCGTCGTCGATGGCACGCCAGCCTGCGGAGTCGACGACGTCGGGCTGACGCGCCGCCACCAGCTGGGCCAGCGTCGCGCGCCCTGCCGTCGGATCGGTCAGCTTGCCCGCGTTGAAGTCGGCGACCAGCGCCGCGACGGTCTGCATCGAGCACGACTTGTTGGTGCCGATGAACCCGGTCGGTCCGCGCTTGATCCACCCGGCGACGTAGGCGCCGGGGACGGACCGGCCAGTGCCGGGATCGACGACGCGGCCGCCGTCGTTGGGCACGACGCCGGCCCGCTCGTCGAACGGGAGATCGCGAATTGCATTGCCGCGGTAGCCTATCGACGTCAACACCAGGCCCGCGTCGAGCCGGCGCACCTCCTCGGTGCCGGTGACGGTGAACTCGATTCCGGTTGCGTGCCCCTCCCCCACAACGCGTTGCGGGGTAAGACCGTAGGCGAGCCGGATGCGCGGTCGCGACGCCGGGACAGTCCCGTCGCCCAGGGTGCTGAGGATTCGAAGTTTGTTGCGCGTCAACGGATCCGTCGCGGTCTCCAGATCGTCGAGCACCTTGCGGTGGTCACCGGGGTCGAGCACGACGTCGGCCGCACCGGTGAGACCGACCAGCTCCGGCAGCGTGAAAGCCGAGTGCGCCGGACCCCGGCGGGCTGCGATCACCACCTCCCGCACGGCCGATTTGCGCAACGCCTTGAGCGCGTGGTCGGCGATGTCGGTGCGAGCCAGATCGTCGGGGTCTGCGGTGAGCACGCGCGCAACATCCAGAGCGACGTTGCCGTTGCCGACGATCACCACCCGCTCGTGGCTCAGATCGATTGGCAGACCGGCGAATTCGGGGTGACCGTTGATCCAGGCGACCAACTCGGTGGCGGTGTCGGTGCCTGGCAGACCCATCCCGTCGATGTCCAGACGACGGTCGTTGGGCGCCCCCACCGCGTACAGTACGGCGTGGTGATGCTGCATCAGCTCGGCGTGGCTGACGTGCTTCCCGACCTCGACGTTGAGAAAGAAGCGGAACCGACGGTCGCCGGTGACCCGGTCGAACAGCGTGGTGACCCGCTTGGTGTGCTGGTGGTCGGGCGCCACCCCGACCCGCACCAAACCATAAGGCGTGGGCAGTTTCTCGAAGACGTTGACCCGCACGCCGTGCTGGACCAACAGCTCGTCGGCGGCATACATCGCCGCCGGCCCCGAGCCCACGACGGCCACCGTCAGCGGCCGGTCGTGCGCGCGCACCTCGGCCGCCGGCAGCACCGGCGCCAGCTTGGAGGTGGGCGGCAGCTTCTCACCGGCGGGCCGTTCCGGGTAGAACGACGCGTTGATCTCCACGAACGGCAGTTGCCTGAGGTCCAGCCGGCTGTCGGGCACGATCGCCCCGACCGGGCAGGCGCTCACACACGCGCCGCAGTCCACGCAGGCCACCGGGTCGATGTAGAGCATCTCCGACGTTGCGTAGCCTGGTTCGTCGGGGGACGGGTGGATGCAATTGACCGGGCACGCGAACACGCAGGACCCGTCATTGCAGCACGATTGGGTGATGACGTGCGGCATAACCTGACTCGCGAACTCCCTAGGCGGCCGGCGCGGCGGACAGGTGCTGACGCTGCGGTTCGCTGCGGTAGCGCGACGGCTTGCCGTTGATCTTGCAGATCCGCCACATCAGCCGGGCCGAGCGGTTCTCCATCAACCCGGTGTCGTAGGCCAGCATGCGCACGTCGGAGAACATGTCGCGCAACCATTTCCGCGACTCCGGGGACCGGAAGAACAGTTCCTTCTTCACCGAGCGCGGGATGTCGAACTCCTGCCAGAACGCCTTGGGCGGAATCAGAATCGCGTTGCAGAGCGTGCGCATGACCAGCGGGAAGGCCAGGGACGCCCAGAAGCGTTGCCGGCGAGTCAGATTCGGCAGTCGGCGGCGCAGGAACTCGTGCGCGAACGAGATGTGCCGCGCTTCCTCGGCCACGTGGATGGCCATGACCCGTTCCATGATCGGGTGCAGCGACTTGCCTTCGCGCAGCACCTGCTTCTGGGTGTGGTCGATCGGCTCTTCACCGGCCAGCACGCCGATGAAGAAGAGCACCGGCAACGGACCCGCGGCCAGCGGGATGATCGGCGAGATCCAGCGCAGCCGGCGCGGCATCCCAGGAACGTCGGCGCCGACGCGGTTCACCATCTCCTGGAACATCATGGTGTGGTTGCACTCTTCGACCGACTCGTGCAGGCAGTAGCGGTACTCCGGGGAGCCGTTGGGCACCCAGAAGGTGTAGTTCATCAGCCCGCGGATCAGGATGGACTCGAAGTGCAGACCCACCTTGGCCACGTTGGCCTGGCGCCACATGCCGATCTTGATCTTCACGTCGTCGGGCTGCGCCTGATACCAGGGGTGGCGACCCAGCGGGTCGGTGGCCGGGAGGATCCACCGGGGATCGTTGTCAGTGACGGCGAACTCCGGTGACTCCCAATCGATATCGGTGTACGGATTGAAGTTCCGCCGCACCGACCCCTCGGACAGTGTGGCGAGCATTTCCACGTACTCCGCGTCGTCCCGCACTTCCATGTTGCGGCGCCAACGTCGAACCATGCGCGTCCTAGCCATTCAAGCCTCCCCAACGAGGTTCAGATCGGACGGATAGGAAATACGGTACCGCCGGTACTGGGAATTTTCCAGAGCCGTCGGATCGACTGTGGCCTAGGCCGCATATCGCATCGGGTGTGGCTCAGGTCACAGCTCGGCCCGCTTGGTCGTCGCCCCGGCCCCGCTCACTACCCTGGTCACCATGGCTGACCAGCTCCCGACTTCACTCGAGATCCCCGCCGACCTCAAACCGCGCGACGGCAGGTTCGGCTGCGGACCCTCCAAGGTGCGACCCGAGCAATTGCAAGCGCTGACCACTACGGCCGCCGAGTTGTTCGGCACGTCGCACCGCCAGGCGCCGGTCAAGAACCTGGTTGGCCGAGTTCGCGAAGGTGTTGCCCAGCTGTTCTCCACCCCTGACGGCTACGAGGTGATCCTGGGCAACGGCGGGGCGACGGCCTTCTGGGACGCCGCCGCGTTCGGTCTGATCGACAAGCGCTCGCTGCACCTCACCTACGGCGAGTTCAGCGCGAAATTCGCCTCCGGCGTCGCCAAGAACCCGTTCGTGGGCGACCCGATCATCGTCAAAGCGGACCCGGGCAGCGCACCCGAGCTGCAGTCGGACCCGTCCGTCGACGTGATCGCCTGGGCGCAGAACGAGACGTCGACGGGTGTCGCTGTGCCGGTACGCCGCCCCGGCGATGCCGGTGACGCGCTGGTGGTCATCGACGCGACCTCGGCAGCGGGCGGACTGCCGGTGGACATCACCGAGGTCGACGCCTACTACTTCGCGCCGCAGAAGAACTTCGCCAGCGACGGTGGTCTGTGGCTGGCCGTGATGAGCCCGGCGGCGCTGGCCCGGGTCGAGGCGATCGCCGCGTCGGGGCGTTGGGTGCCCGACTTCCTGTCGCTGCCGATCGCGATCGAAAACAGCGTCAAGAATCAGACCTACAACACCCCGGCGGTCGCAACTCTGGCGCTCATGGCCGAACAACTCGACTGGCTGCTGGGCAACGGCGGCCTGGACTGGGCGGTCAAACGCACCGCGGACTCGTCGCAGCGGTTGTACTCGTGGGCCGAGGAACGCTCCTACACCACCCCGTTCGTCGCCGACCCGGCGTTGCGCTCACAGGTGGTCGGCACGATCGACTTCGCCGACGAGGTCGACGCTGCGGCGGTGGCCAAGACATTGCGAGCCAACGGCATCGTCGACACCGAGCCGTACCGCAAGCTCGGACGCAACCAACTGCGCATCGCGATGTTCCCGGCCGTGGATCCCGACGACATCAGCGCGTTGACCGCCTGCATCGACTGGGTGGTCGAGCGACTCTAGCCACGCCCGCGTGTCAGCGACGTTAACGACGTCTGGCGCACTAGAGTGCGCACGTAACGGGTCCGGCGCTGACCTGCGAGGAGAAGCCATGCGGGAACTCAAAGTGGTTGGGCTCGACCCCGACGGCAAATACGTCCTCTGCGAGGGGGCCAACTCGGCCGAGAAGTTCAGGCTGCCCGCCGACGACCGCCTGCGGGCTGCGATGAACGGCGAAAAACTGCCGGCCGAGCAGCCCGCACTCGACATCGACGTCACGAACATGTTGAGCCCCAAGGAGATTCAGGCCCGGATCCGGGCCGGGGCATCAGTGGAACAGGTGGCCGCCGCGTCGGGATCCGACCTCGCGCGGATCCAGCGTTTCGCCAACCCGGTGCTGCTGGAACGCTTCCGCGCGGCGGAGCTGGCAACGGCTGCGCATCCGGTCCTGGCCGATGGCCCCGCGGTGCTGACGCTGCTGGAAACCGTCACCGCCGCGCTGGTGGCGCGTGGGTTGAGCGCGGAGCGGCTCAGCTGGGACGCGTGGCGCAACGAGGACAGCCGCTGGACGGTTCAGTTGGGGTGGCAGGCCGGGCGGTCGGACAACCGCGCGCATTTCCGCTTCACGCCGGGTGCGCACGGCGGCATGGTCACCGCGATCGACGACGCGGCGACCGAACTCATCGACCCCGACTTCAAACCGCGCCAGTTGGCACCCGTGGCCCACCTGGCCTTCGAGCCCGAACCCGTACCCATACCCGAGGCGCTGGAGCCGGCGCCGGCGCCGAGCCCACCGGCAGCAACGGGACCGGGTACGCCCACCGAACAGCCAACCGGCAGCCGCCGAGGCAAGCCGGCCATCCCGGCCTGGGAGGACGTGCTGCTCGGCGTGCGGTCAAGCGGACAGCGCTAGCCGCCCCGCAACACCACCGCGATCAACGCCACCCACGCTGCTACGACGCCGACTCCGGCGCCCAGCACAAACCAACGCAGCACCAGGGTGCGCCGCCAACCCCAGAACGTCGGCGCCAGCCCGCCGACCGCCACGATGTTGAGGCCGACCGCCAGCAGCGGGTGCACTCGCATCAACCCGAGGCTGAGTACCACGATCGCGGCGCCGGTGACCGCGGCGACGAAGGCGGCGACCGCCAAACCCGTGCCCCACGGGACGGGTTCGTCGCTCACGTGCGAAGCCTATCGGGGATCGTCCGCTCGTAGAACGCCAGCGCCGCCGCGGTGGCGACGTTCAGCGAGTCGGTGCCGCGCGACATCGGAATGCGGACGCGCGCGTCGCTGATCCGCAGCGCTGCCGTCGTCAAGCCCGGTCCCTCGGCGCCGACCAACAGCGCGACCGGTTCGTCGGTGACCGCGCCCATCACCTCGAACAGGGAGCCGGCGTCACCCTGCGGTGTCAGCGCCAACAACCGGAAGCCGTGTTCCTTCAGTAGCCGCAGGTCTGCGGGCCATTCGGCGGCCCGGGCGTAAGGCACCAGCAACGCGTGACCCATGGAAACCCGCACCGCGCGGCGGTAGAGCGGGTCGGCGCAGCCGCTGCCGAAGATCACGGCGTCGACACCCAGCCCGGCCGCGTTGCGGAAGATCGAGCCCAGATTCTCGTGGTCGTTGACTCCTTCGAGCACGGCCACGGTGCGGGCGCCTTGGATCACCTCGGCGACGGTCGGCTCGGGGACACGGCGCGCCGCCGCCAATACGCCACGGTTGAGGTGGAAGCCGACGGCCTGCGCCATCACCTCGGCCGAGACGCGGTAATAAGGCGCCGGGCTGCCGACCAGATCGTGTTCGAGTTCAGCCAGCCGCCGGTCGGTGCCCAGCAGGGCACGCGGAGTGAAGCGCGACGCCAACATGCGCTGCACCACCAGCACGCCCTCGGCGATCACCAGGCCCTTGCCGGTCGGTAGGTCCGGGCGGCGGTCGACGCTGTTGAGGTCACGAAAGTCGTCGAGGCGCGGGTCGTCGGGATCGGCGATGTCCTGGACGTCGATTGTCACGGGCTTTCGTCGACCAGGACCGACATCAGATCGGCTGCGCTGCGCAGGATGTCGCGTTGGCCGTCGTCCAGCTTCGCCAGGCGCTCGGCGAGCCACTCCTGACGGGCGCGGCGGGCCACCCTGACCAGCTCGGCGCCGGACTCGGACACCGAAACCAGCACCTGTCGACCGTCGACCGGGTGCGGGGCGCGGTCCACCAGGCCTTCGTCGGCCAGCGACGCGATGACCCTGGTCATGGACGGCGGCCGGACCCGTTCGCGGATCGCCAGGGCGCCGGGTGTCATCGCACCCTCGTTGGCCAGCGTCGTCAGCGCCGACAGCTGGGACAGCGACACCGGCGAGGACGGGTTCCGGAACCGGAGCTGGCGCGACAGCCGCATGACCGCCAACGACAGATCGGCGGCCAGCCGCGCATCGCTGTCAGGCACAGCGCGAGGTTACAACGGAACCCGAGAAACGTGGATGAGAAACGGCGAACCCGGCGGCGCATCGAGTGTGGAAAGCACGACGCGACGCGCCGGGTACCTGTCGTGGGCTTCACTCTCGGCGGCCTGTGGACTTGCAATGACGGCGCGTTATGTTGAGACGCGATGAACGTCGAGTCGTACGATCCCGAACCCCCTCCGCTGCCGCGGGCTTGGTTGCAGGTATGGCCGGTCGTCATGGTCGGTGCGGCCGGCTGGGTGATCGCTACGGTTGCGGCGTTCCTGGTGCCCGGACTGCACAGTTGGCGGCCGATCGCGCTCGCCGGTCTCGGCGTCGGAGTGCTCGGCACCAGCATCTTCGTCTGGCAGCTGGCCGCCGCACGTCGCGGCGCTCGCGGCGCGCAGGCCGGGCTGGAGAACTATCTCGACCAGTAGTAGCAGTTGCGCACCCTTGGGAGGACATATGGCAACACCACTCTTACAAACACATATCGACATCGATGCCCCGCCGGCGAAGGTATGGGAGCTCATTTCCGATTTCCGCCGAATGCCGCAGTGGAGTCCACAATGTCGCTGGATGCGACCTTTCGGCCCGCTGCGCCCCGGCACCCGCACCCTGAACTTCAACCGTCGCAACCGGCTGTTCTGGCCGACCACCAGCACGGTCGTCGAAGTGGTTCCGGAGAAGAAGCTGGCGTTCCGGGTCGACGCCAACCGCACCATCTGGAGCTATGAACTCGAACCGCAAGGTGACGGCACCAGGTTGACGGAGACCCGTCACGCCGAAAACGGCGTCACCGCGTTCTCGAGCATCACCGTCAAGGCGCTACTCGGTGGGAACACCAGCTTCGAACGTGAACTGGTCGAAGGGATGAACACCTCGCTGGCCAATATCAAGGCCGCCGCCGAGAAAGGCTAGCCGGACGGTTCCGTCGAAGCGGTGGGCTCGTCCGGGGCAGGCTCGTCCGGGGCGGCAGGCTCGTCCGAGGCAGGCTCGCCCGGGGCGGCAGGCTCGTCCGAAGCTACAGGCTCGTCCGGGGCTGCCGGCTCGTCCGAAGCAGGCTCGTCCGAAGCAGACTCGTCCGAAGCGACAGGCTCGGTAGGAACCCCGGCCTCCGTTGGAACCTCAGCCACCTCCGCAAAGGCATCTGCGCCTGGGACGGCCGGTTCCTCTGCCGCGGACACCGGTTGCTCGACGATCTCCAGCACCCCGTCGTCGTACGGCTGGTACATCGGCGAGCCGGTACCGGCCGGGGCGGGCGTGTCCGAGTGCGCGCCGCACCCGTACTGCTTGTCCACCACGTGCCCGTCCGCGGACAGTTCGTTGCCGCAGACCCCGAACATCGAGCCCAGCGATCCGGCCAGGGGCAGGAAGAAACCGCAGTCGCGGCACACCCGCTTGGTCGAGCGTGACATCGCCGAGTCGGGTCCGTACTCGCCCTCGTGCCAGCGTTCGGCGGCGTCCGCGCGGCCCCACGGGCTCATCAGCCAGCGCCGGCCCAACCCGAGTTCGACGGCGACCTCGTCCAATTGCGGGTCACCGGTGGCGCTGTAGCCGGGCACCAGTCGCGGGTCGTCCTTGGCCGGCGCCAGCAGGTCACCCGGTCCCAGGTCGCCGGGCTGCACCCGTTGGTCCCACGGCACCCACTCGGGTGCCAGTAACGCGGTCGGACCGGGAATCAACACCACCTCGCTGATCGTGGCGTGGTCGCCGCCGGGGTAACTGGCGACGACGACGGCCCACTGCCACCCCCGGTAACCGGGCACGTGGGCTAGGAATTGGTGCGTAGCGGTGTTGGGATCTTCGTAGCTGACGCCGAGGTAGTCGCCGACGGAATCCGGACCACTGAATTCCACGACAGCGGCCCTGGCCTGCTCAGCGGCGCCCGTGAGTACCGCCGCGAGCTCGTCGGGCCATGCCGCCATCGTCACGGCACCGCCGCCGTCGACGGCCTCCTCCATGGGTCCGGTCACACTCTCCCCTCTCTGCGATCCGCACTCAATACTGCCGGAAGACACGTCGGCGCAGCCACACCGGTTTCCTACGCCAGCACCCGCCATAGGACAGAATTGAACCGTGTCAGGACGGCGGCGTGATCATCCGGGCCGCATGGCCCCACCTCCGGGCCGCCGGACCCCGCACGACCCAGGCAAAACCCCGGGCGGATCCTTTCACCAACATCCCGGGATGGCGAACTACCCGGCGGACGACGTCGACTACCGCCGGTCTCGCCGCCCACCACCCATGCCCAGCTCCAACCGCTATCTGCCGCCGCTGGACCACGATCCGCCTCCCGAGCGCGACACTCCGCCCGAGCCGCCGCGCGGCTTCGTCAACGGCGAACGCATCACCGTCACCCGTGCCGCGGCAATGCGCAGCCGTGAGATGGGTTCACGGATGTACTGGATGGTGCAGCGCGCCGCCACCGCCGACGGCGCCGACAAGTCCGGCCTGACGGCGCTGACCTGGCCGGTGATGGCCAACTTCGCCGTCGACTCCGCGATGGCGGTCGCCCTGGCCAACACCTTGTTCTTCGCCGCGGCGAGTGGCGAAAGCAAGTCGAAAGTTGCGCTGTACTTGCTGATTACGATCGCGCCGTTCGCGGTGATCGCGCCGCTGATCGGGCCGGCGCTGGACAAGCTGCAACACGGCCGGCGCGTCGCGCTGGCGATGTCGTTCGCGCTGCGCACCGCTCTGGCGCTGGTGCTCATCATGAACTACGACGGCAACAGCGGCAGCTTCCCGTCGTGGGTTCTGTACCCCTGCGCGCTGGCCATGATGGTGCTCTCGAAATCGTTCAGCGTGCTACGCAGTGCGGTGACTCCACGGGTGATGCCGCCGAGCATCGATCTGGTGCGGGTCAATTCCCGCCTGACGGTGTTCGGCCTGCTCGGCGGCACCATCGCCGGCGGTGCTATCGCCGCGGGTGTCGAATTCGCCTGCACCCACCTGCTGCAATTGCCCGGAGCGCTGTTCGTGGTCGTCGGGATCACCATCGCCGGCGCGCTGCTGTCAATGCGGATCCCGAGCTGGGTCGAGGTGACCGCCGGCGAAGTCCCGGCCACCCTGAGCTATCACCGCGACAGCGACACGCAGCGGCGCAGCTGGACCGAAGAGGTCAAGAAGTCCGGCGGGAAGCTTCGACAACCATTGGGCCGCAACATCATCACCTCGCTGTGGGGCAACTGCACCATCAAGGTGATGGTCGGGTTCCTGTTCCTGTATCCGGCGTTCGTCGCCAAGGCCCACGACGCCGACGGGTGGGAGCAACTGGCGATGCTGGGCATGGTCGGCGCAGCGGCGGCGATCGGCAACTTCGCCGGCAACTTCGCCAGCGCACGCCTGAAGCTGGGGCGACCCGCGGTGCTGGTGGTGCGCTGCACCGTGATCGTCACGGCGTTCGCGCTGGCTGCCGCGGTGGCCGGCGAGTGGGTCGTGGCCGCCGTCGCCACCCTGGTCACGTCGGGGGCCAGCGCCATCGCCAAAGCATCATTGGACGCGTCGTTGCAGCACGATCTGCCCGAGGAGTCGCGCGCCTCCGGTTTCGGGCGCTCGGAGTCGACGTTGCAGTTGGCCTGGGTACTGGGTGGGGCGGTCGGTGTGCTGGTCTACACCGAATTGTGGGTGGGGTTCACGGCGGTCAGCGCGCTGCTCATCCCGGGACTCGCCCAGACTTTGGTCAGCTTCCGGGGCCACTCGTTGATCCCGGGTCTGGGAGGTAACCGACCGGTGATGGTCGAGCAGGAGGGCACGCGGCGGCAGGGCACCACGGGTATGCCGCAGTGAAGCCTCGGCTGCTGGCGATGCTCGCCGCGATCCTGCTGCTAGCCGCCGGCGCGGGCATCGGCGCCTGGCTGCTGGTGCGAAGGACCGGTCCGCACCTCCCGATGATCAGCGCCTACTCGAATGGGCAACTGACCCGGGTAGGGCCGTACGTGTACTGCAACGTGCTGAATCTCGACGACTGCCAGGCACCGCAGACCCAGGGCGAGCTGAGAGTCAGCGGACGCTACCCGGTGCAACTGTCGGTGCCCGAAGCCATTTCCCGCGCGCCGTGGCGGCTGCTGCAGATCTACGAAGACCCGGCGAACACCACCTCCGCGCTGTTCCGGCCGCACACCCAGCTGGCCGTCACCATCCCCACCGTCGACCCGCAGCGCGGGAAGCTGACCGGGGTGGTCGTGCAGTTGTTGACCTTGGTGGTCGACAACGGTGAACTACGGGAGGCTCCGCATGCGGAGTGGTCGATTCGGCTGGTCTCCTGAGCGGGCATGTGAAATTGAGCGGATCCGCTGTGCGACTGTTGCATTAGCATGTCCGAGCAAACTTGCGTCGTATCGACGGTGTGGTCCACGTGAGACAGATGTTGGAGTTGCTGCTCCAGTGGTGGCGCGCGGGTGATCAATTCGAGCAGCTGAGCTCGCACCTCGAAGCACGGGGCATGACCCGCGCGATCCGCGCCCGCATCTGCTTCATCGCCGGGTCGTTGAGCCTGGTGGCGATCGGCTCGATCTGGAGCCCGGTCGGACCGCACGGGACGATTCCGGTGACGCTGGCGCTGATCGCCGGCGTCCTTGCCGCCGCCAACTCCCTGTTGTGGGCGCTGCGGTGGCCGACGCACCGTCAGGCGGTCACGTTCGCAATCGTGTCCAGCACCGGCATCGCCCTGGTGGTGCTGGCGCAGAGCAATCCCGCGGCGGCCATGTTGGGCTGCACGACGTTCGCCGGGCTGGCGATCCACCAGTCGTTGTTCCATTCCGCGCGCATCATCGCCTACAACTTCGGCTGCTCGGTGGTGGTGGCGTCGGTCAAGACCGTCGGGCTGGTCTCTCAATTCGGTTTGGCCGGTGCGCTTGTCGCGTTCTGGTTGGTGGTGCTGCTGAATCTTTCGTCGCCGCTAGCGCTGTACGTCGCCGGTCAGGTCCTGGGACCCGATGCGTACCGCGCCGACCATGATTCGCTGACCGGCCTGCTCAACCGTCGGGCGTTTTATCTGCGCGCACAGAAGACACTGCAAAGCTGCCGGGACGGCGCGGCGGATCTGGTGATCGGCGTCATCGACCTCGACCGGTTCAAACAACTCAACGACCGCTACGGTCATCCGACCGGGGATGCGGCTCTGATAGCGGTGGCCAAGACGTTGCAGGACGGGACCACCGAGAAGGCGCTCATCGGCCGGCTGGGCGGCGAAGAGTTCGCCTTCGCCGACCAGTGGCCGCCCGGCGAAACAACCTCGCGCGCAACGCAATTATGCGCCGCGATCGCCGCGTTGCCGTTCGGCATCACCGCGAGCATCGGCACCGCCATCCTGTTGTCCGGGGCCGACCTACCTGCGCCCGACACCGAAGCCGCCTTGACCGATCTGGTGTCCTCGGCCGACGCCGCGATGTACGCGGCGAAGGCCAGGGGCGGCAACCAGGCCGCACAGCACTGAAGCAGTCCGTCAGTCCGCCCCGTGGCCAGGCAGCACCCGCTCGCCGTCCGCCACCGGCCCTGGTGGTGTCCCATCGCCGAATGGCCTGCCGCCCAGAGCTTCTCGACCATGCGGCGACAGCCAGTTAGCCAGGTCCGGCCCCTTGGGCACGATGCCGGTCGGGTTGATGTCGGAATGCACGATGTAGTAATGCTGCTTGATCTGGACGAAATCGATGGTGTCGCCGAAACCCGGTGTCTGGAACAGATCTCGCGCGTAGCCCCACAACGCCGGCATTTCGGACAGCTTGGCCCGGTTGCATTTGAAGTGGCCGTGGTAGACGGGGTCGAAGCGCGCCAATGTGGTGAACAGTCGCACGTCGGCCTCGGTGATGGTGTCGCCCACCAGGTATCGCTGCCCGGCCAATCGCTCACTCACCCAGTCCAGGGCGGTGAACAACCGGTCGTAGGCCGCGTCGTAGGCGTCCTCCGACCCCGCGAAGCCGCACCGGTACACCCCGTTGTTGATTTCGGTGTAGATCCGGGTGCTGACCTCGTCGATCTCCTCGCGCAACGCTTCGGGATACAACTGCGGGGCGCCCTCGCGGTGGTGGGCGGTCCACTCGGTGGAGAAATCCAGCGTCATCTGCGCGAAGTCGTTGGTGACCACCGCACCGGACTCGGTGTCGACGACGGCGGGGACGGTGATTCCCTTGGGATAGTTCGGATCCCGCTTGAAGTAGGCGTCCTGCAGTCGCGGGATCTGCAGCACCGGGTCGACGCCACCGGGATCGAGATCGAAAGTCCAACTGCGTTCGTCGTGGGTGGGACCGCAAAAGCCAATGGAGAGAACGTCTTCCAAGCCGAGTAGCCGTCGGACGATGATGGTTCGGTTCGCCCACGGGCACGCCCGCGCCACGACGAGGCGGTACCGGCCGGGTTCCACCGGGTAGCCGTCGCGCCCGTCGGCGGTGATGCGGGTGGTGATGTAGTCGGTGTCGCGGTTGAATTCGCCGGTCCCGGCGACATAGGTAGCCATCCCGGATCCCCCTAGATCTTCGCCTCGGCCGGGTCGGACGCCGAGACGACTTTCCGGGCCAGGTTCTGTTCGGTGGACGGGCCCGGCTCCCATGCAGCGATCCATGGTCCGGTGCCCTCGGATTGGTCGATGATGCCGTCCTCCAGCCAGGTGTATCGGCCATCCAACACGTCGTCGGTCAAGCGCACGTCGCTGCTGTCGGTGTTGGTCCACAGCGCGCTGAACAACGCCTCGACACGCAAAGACGCCTGCTGACAGAACATTTCGGCGAGCTCGTAGGCCTGCGTGCCGAGTACGGGATCGGTGCTGCGCTGCGCCTCGGCCCGCACACAGGCGGCAGCCATCGCGAACAGCTCCGCGCCGATGTCGACGATGCGGCCCAGGAAGCCCTGCTTCTGCTCCAGTTTGGCCTGCCAGCGCGCCATCCCGTAGAAGGTATTGCGGGCCAGCTTGCGGCTGGAGCGTTCCACGAAGCGCAGGTGCGGGGCCAGCGCACCGAACTCGTTGTACGCCGTCGGACGCTGGCCTTCACCGAACACCAACTTGGGCAACCACTTTGCGTAGAAGCCGCTCGCCCCGACCGCGGCGGCGGCCTTCTGCCGCAAGTCGGCGTCGGCCTTGGCCAGATCCCCGGCAGCGCTCAGATGTGCGTCGACAGCTTCGCGCGCAATGAGCAGCCGCATGATCTCGCTGGATCCTTCGAAGATGCGGTTGATCCGCAGGTCGCGCAGCGACTGCTCGACCGGTGCGGCGCGCTCCCCGCGTGCAGCCAGCGACGCCGCTGTCTCATAGCCTCGCCCGCCGCGGATCTGCATCAGGTCGTCGGCGATGACACAGGCCATCTCGCTGCACCACAGTTTGGCCAACGCGGCCTCGATCCGGATGTCGTTGCGGTCTTCGTCGGCCATCTGACCCGACAACTCGACCACTGCGTCCAACGCGTAGACGGTGGCCGCCATGAAGGAGATCCGACTTGCCACCGCTTCGTGTTTTCCGATCGGCTTGCCCCACTGCACCCGCTGCGCCGACCATTCGCGGGCGATCTTCAACGACCACTTCGACGATCCGGTCACCATCGCCGGGAGCGCCAACCGTCCCACATTGAGTGTGGTCAGCGCGATCCGCAGACCGTCGCCCTCGCGACCGATCAAGTTCTCCGCGGGGACCCGCACGCGGTGCATCCTGGTCACGCCGTTCTCGATGCCGCGCAGACCCAGGAACTGATTGCGCCGCTCCACGGTGATCCCCGGTGAGTCGGCCTCGACGACGAACGCGCTGATGCCGCCTCGGTGCCCGTCGCTCTTGGGAACGCGGGCCATCACCACCAGCAGTTCGGCGATCACGCCGTTGGTGGTCCACAACTTGACGCCTTCGAGTTCGTAGGCCTGCCCGTCGCCGGTCGGGGTCGCCGTCGCACCCAACCGCGCCGGGTCGGAACCGACATCGGGTTCGGTGAGCAGGAACGCCGAGATGGCTCCAGCTGCGCAGCGCGGCAGGAACTTCCGCTTCTGCTCCTCGGTACCGGCCAGTTTGAGGGGTTCGGGCACCCCGATCGACTGATGGGCGGACAGCAACGCGCCGAGGCTGGGATGCACGCTCGACACCAGCATCAGCGCACGGTTGTAGGCCACCTGGGACATGCCCAAACCGCCGTACTCCCCCGGGATCTTCATGCCGAAGCAACCCAATTCGGCTAAACCCGTGACGTATTCGTCGGGGATCTGCGCGTCGCGCTCGATGACGCTGCCATCAACGGTGCCCAGGAACTCGCGCAGCTTGGCCAGGAAATCCGAGGTTCGCCGCTCGTCGCTCTCCGACGGGCGCGGGAAGGGGTTGATCAGCTCCAGCGGGAAGCGGCCGAGAAACAGCTCCTTGGCGAAAGACGGTTTATCCCAGTCGCTTTCGCGGGATTCTTCGGCGACTGCTCGGGCCTGCTGCTCGGTGACCTGCGCCTGCTGTGCCATCGCCGCCTCCTCGTTGACGCCGTCCCAACGAGGTCTGAGTACCCGCTAACCTGCACGGGTAACGCCGAGCCCGGGCTACGCCTCGAACTCCCGCGCGACGGCCTTGACCACCTCGGAGATCTGCCGGGCCGTCTTGCGGTCCGGGTAGCGACCTTTGCGCAACTCGGGCTGCACGGTGCTCTCCAGCAGCGTGATCATGTCCTCGACCATGCCGTGCAACTCGTCGGGGCTGTGCTTGTGCTCGGCGGGCGCCTCGCGGCGCGCGGCCTCCCGGCGGGTCCGGGACAGACTCGGCGGCGAGTCGAGCAGCTTGAGGCTCAACGCCTGTGGTCCGCGCCGTCCCGAGGCAATGCCGAACTCGACCTTCTGGCCGGCTTTGAGGCCCTCGACTCCCGCGGGCAACGCCGAGGAGCGGACGTAGACGTCCTCACCGTCCTCCTGCGACAGGAAGCCGAACCCCTTCTCGGAGTCGTACCACTTCACTTTGCCGGTCGGCACTGCTCTCACCTGCTGTCTGACGGATCTGGCGTTACAACACAAAGACGCGTCCTTTTATGTTCAGGACGCGATGACGATCACAGATCCTACTCGGCTGATTGTCCGCCCAGCATTCCGGTTTACCCGACACTCGGTAGGCTGGCGGTACCGCTGGAGGAGATATGCGCCTGGTTCTGAACGTCATCTGGCTGGTATTCGGTGGCCTCTGGCTGGCCCTCGGATACCTGTTGGCCGCGCTCGTCTGCTTTCTGCTGATCGTCACCATCCCGTTCGGCTTCGCCGCCCTACGGATCGCGTCGTATGCGTTGTGGCCGTTCGGCCGGACCATCGTGGAGAAGCCGGGTGCCGGGACGGGCGCGGTGATCGGCAACGTCATCTGGGTGCTGCTGTGCGGGCTCTGGCTGGCGATCGGGCATCTGACGAGCGCGATCGCGATGGCCGTCACCATCGTCGGGATCCCGCTGGCACTGGCAAACCTGAAGTTGATCCCGGTGTCGCTGGTTCCGCTCGGCAAGGAGATCGTCCCCGCCGACTGGCCCTCGCGAGCCTCGGCATGACGCTGACCGCGCTGGGATTGCCGGCGGTTCCCCGGCCCAGCAAACACCGGCCCACGCTGGCCGGCCCGTTGCTCGACACCTACGGACGCGTCGCCACGGATCTGCGGGTCTCACTCACCGACCGCTGCAATCTGCGCTGCACCTACTGCATGCCCGAAGACGGGCTGAACTGGCTGGCCGGAGAACAGCTGCTGCAACCCGACGAACTGGCCCGGCTGCTGCGCATCGCGGTGACCCGGCTCGGCGTCACCGCCGTGCGGTTCACCGGAGGCGAGCCGTTGCTGGCCCGCCACCTCGAGCAGGTGGTCGCCGCGGCAGCCGAACTTTCGCCGCGTCCGGAGATTTCCCTGACCACCAACGGCCTCGGCCTGGCCCGGCGGGCGGGGGCACTGGCCGCCGCGGGCCTGGATCGGGTCAACGTGTCGCTGGACAGCGTCGACCCCGCGCACTTCGCCGCCATCACCCGTCGCGATCGGCTGCACGACGTGCTCGCCGGCCTGGCCGCCGCGCAACAAGCCGGTCTGTCGCCCGTCAAGGTCAACGCCGTGCTGGACCCCGAAACCGGTCGCCGCGACGTCGTCGAGCTGTTGCGGTACTGCCTGCAGCACGGCTACCAGTTGCGCGTCATCGAACAGATGCCGCTGGACGCGGACCATCGATGGCGACGGCACGCGACGCTGCGCGCTGACGACGTGCTGGCGGCGCTGCGGCCACACTTTGGCCTGCGGCCCGATCCGGCGCCGCGCGGTTCGGCTCCGGCCGAACTCTGGTTGGTCGACGCCGGACCGGATACGCCTGCGGGGAAAGTCGGTGTGATCGCCTCGGTGTCGCACGCCTTCTGTGCGACGTGCGACCGCACCCGGCTGACCGCTGACGGCCAGGTTCGAAGCTGCCTGTTCTCGTCCCAGGAGACCGATCTGCGGCGTCTGTTGCGCGGCGGCGCCGACGACGACGCCATCGAGGCGGCGTGGCGCGCGGCGATGTGGGCCAAGCCCGCCGGCCACGGCATCAACGAGCCCGGATTTGTCCAGCCCGACCGTCCGATGAGTGCGATCGGTGGCTGAGCGGTCTCAGATCGAGGTCACCGTCCGCTACTTCGCCGCCGCGCGGGCGGCCGCGGGAACCGAGTCGGAGACGCTCACGCTGCCCTCCGATGTGACGGTCGCCCAACTGGTGGAAACCCTCGCCCGGCGGGACACGCGACTTGCGACGGTACTGAGCCGCTGCTCCTATCTGCGCGACGGAATTGCTGTCCGAGATGAGGCCACGGCGTTATCCGCCGGCGACACGGTTGATGTCCTTCCGCCGTTCGCCGGCGGTTGAAACTGTGAAATAGATCACGTAACGGATCGATAACAACCCGGCCACGCTCTGATTTCGGGTGCTATGAGCTGCGCAAACGTCGGGGCTTCCTGGTGTTTTGCGACGCCGATGTGACCAAAACGCCGACTTTCGTTGAACGTGACGAGAACGCGTTTAACCGCTACCGTCCTCGACAGGTTCGTCACCCAACCCGAGAGACGGGCCCGCCCTCGCCTAGCACGCGCCTAGCTCCATCCATTAGGCGAGGGGTTCCGACCCGCGGATGGAGGCGGGGGACCCACCAGGTCCGCCGAGCTCGGACCGGGACCGTTTACGGGCCCTTGGGGTGAAGCCGACGTCGTATCAACGTAGATCGACCGCGGCCGGGTGACCTCTCCCACCCGAACCCGACAGCTGACCTCGCAGGCGTGTACACGAGAGGAATTTCTGAGCGTATGAGTGGACGGCATCGTAAGCCCACTACTTCGAGCGTCAGCGTCGCAAAGATCGCCTTCACCGGCACGGTCCTCGGTGGCGGTGCCATCGCGATGGCCGGCCAGGCGGCTGCGGCCACCGATGCCGAATGGGATGCAGTAGCCCGCTGCGAGTCCGGCGGCAACTGGGCCATCAACACCGGCAACGGGTTCTACGGCGGCGTTCAGTTCGCCGCCGGCACCTGGTCCTCGCACGGTGGCGGCGAGTTCGCTCCGTCCGCCCAGCTGGCCAGCAAGGACCAGCAGATCGCCGTCGCCGAGCGGGTGCTGGCCACCCAAGGTCGCGGCGCCTGGCCGGTGTGCGGCACCGGTTTGTCCGGGCCGTCGCCCCGCAACGTTCTGCCCCAGCCGGCCGGCTTGCCCTCAGACCAGCCGCTGGACGCGCCCGGACTGAACGGCGAGCTGCCCCCGCCCGCGGAACTGCCGGCGCCCGTGGAGGCGCCCGAGGTGCAGCTGGTCGGCAATGACATCGCTCCCGCTCCCGTCGAGCTGCCGCCGGCCCCCGCGGACCTCGTCCCGCCCCCGGCCGACCTGCCTCCCGCACCCGCCGACCTGCCTCCCGCACCGGCCGACCTGCCGCCCGCACCGGTCGAAGAGGCTCCGGCCCCCGGCGACCTGCCGCCCGCGCCCGGCGACCTGCCGCCCGCGCCGGCTCCGGCCGTCGTGGAGACCGGTTTCCAACCCGGCGACGTGCCGCCCCCGGCCGATGCCGGCATCCCCGCCGACATCCACGAGGTGTCCACCGTCGGCTACACGCAGCAGCTGTGGCAGGCCATCGTGGACCAGGACATCGCCGGCAACGACGCGCTCGACGCCTTGGTGGCGGGTCCCGTCAGCTGACGGCCTAGGCCGAACCCACCCACTCTTCGGACCCGTCGCCGAAGAACTGGTGCTTCCACACCGGTAGCCGCTCCTTGATGGCGTCTACCAGAGCCGCGCAGGTAGCAAACGCCTGCTGTCGATGGTCGGCCGCCACGGCGGCCACCAGCGCGGCCTCCCCGATGTGCAGCACGCCCACGCGGTGGCTGGCCGCGACGGCCCGGACTCCGATGGCCCGTCCGGCCACCTCGGCCACCACGTCAGCAAACACTTCGGGTGCCGACGGGTGCGCGGAGTACTCGAGGCGGGTAACCGGTCGTCCGCCGTCGTGGTCGCGGATCGCGCCGACGAACCCGACGACGGCCCCGGCGGACTGATGGTTCACCAGCGCTTCGTGCTCGGCGAGGGAGATCGGCTGGTCGGTCACTGCGGCGCGCAGGACCAGGCTCATCGTCGGTGATCTTCGCCGGCGAGTTGCGAGAGCGCGTGGTCGAGGACTCCGGCAAGCACCCCGAGGCCGTCCCGGACGCCACCGGGCGAGCCCGGCAGATTGACGATCAACGTGCGCCCGGCCACCCCGCACACCCCGCGCGAGAGCACCGACGTCGGCACCTTGGGCAGGCCGGCCTGCCGGATCGCGTCGGCCAGTCCGGGGACGACGAAGTCCAGCACCGCCACCGTCTGCTCCGGCGTGGTGTCGGTGGGTGAGATCCCGGTGCCGCCGGACGTCAGGATCACGTCGACGTCGTCGTCGAGTGCGTCGTTCAGCGCTTCCCCGACGGGATTGCCGTCGGCGACCACGCGTGGCTCCTCCGTCGAAAAGCCTTGCTGGCCAAGCCATTCAACAATGATCGGTCCGCATTCGTCGGTGTAGGAACCGGACGCGGCCCGGGTAGAGGCTACGATGACCCGCGCCGACCGACTCATGGTCTCACCCAACTTCCGCTGCGGCCGCCTTCTTTGCTGAGTACCCGGACACCGTCGATGCGAGCCGCCGGGTCGACCGCTTTGATCATGTCGTACAAGGTCAGGGCCGCGACGCTGACCGCTGTCAAAGCCTCCATCTCCACCCCCGTTCGGTCGGTGCTGCGCACCATTGCAGTGATGTCGATCTCCTCATCGCCGACGGTGAAGTCGACGTCGACTCCGGTAAGCGCCAACTGGTGGCACAACGGGATCAGGTCACTGGTGCGCTTGGCGGCCAGGATGCCGGCCACCCGGGCCGTCGCCAGCGCATCACCTTTGGGCAGTCCGCCGCTGGAAATGAGCGCCACCACTTCAGCAGTGGTGCGCAGGGCGCCGGCGGCCACAGCGATGCGCCGGGTGGTGTGTTTGTCGGTGACGTCGACCATGTGGGCGGCGCCCCGCTCATCCAGGTGCGACAGCGTGGGTAGGTCGGAGGCGCCGTCGACGGCCTCAGCCCCGGTCATGCCGGACCTACCAGGTGGCAACCGTCACCGGATGCAGATAGGGCAACTCGTCGGCGGGCACTGGAAACACCACTTCCCCGAAGGGGGAGAGCGCGCCCGTGCGGTCGGTGACGAGTTCGCTCACCGCGTGGTCGTCCGGGTCCGTAGTGGGCCAGCCGTTGTCCACATACTTTGCCTTACGTGAGTCAGCCACGCGTCCCATTCTGACAGGTCCGACAACCGCACGCGACGGTAGGCCGCGCCTCGGGCCTAGGCTTGTTTTTCGATGACCGAACACACCCCGGATATCCCGCTGGGGTCCTGGCTGGCCGACTTGCCCGACGAGCGGCTGATCCTGCTGTTGGAGCTGCGACCGGACCTTGCCCAGCCCCCGCCGGGCAGCATTGCGGCGCTGGCCGCGCGTGCCCAGGCACGTCAGTCGGTCAAGGCTGCCACCGACGACCTGGATTTCCTGCGCCTGGCTGTCCTCGACGCGCTGCTGGTGCTGCAGGCCGACACCGAACCGGTGCCCGTCGCCAAACTCACCACGCTGCTCGGTGAGCATGCGCCGCAACCCGACGTGCTGGCGGCCCTGGACGATCTGCGGCAGCGCGCCCTGGCTTGGGGCGATACGGCGGTGCGAGTGGCTGCCGACGCCGGCGCCGCGCTGCCGTGGTATCCCGGTCAGGTCACCCTCGAGGACCGCACCCACTCCGGGGAACACATCGCCGCCCTGATCGACCGGATCGACGAGCAGCAGCGTGACGTTCTGGACAAACTGCTCGAAGGGTCCCCGATTGGCCGCACCCGCGATGCGGCGCCGGGCGCGCCGCCGGAGCGGCCGGTGCCGCAGCTGCTGGCGACCGGTCTGCTGCGCCGCCTCGACGCCGAGACGGTGATCCTGCCCCGTCATGTCGGGCAGGTGCTGCGCGGTGAAAACCCCGGCCCGATGCAACTGACCGCTCCGGACCCGGTGGTCTTGACCGCCAAACCCGCGGACGTGGACGCGGCGGCCGCCGGGGCAGTCATCGACCTGCTGCGCGAGGTCGACGTGCTGCTGGAAACCCTCAGCGCGGCACCGGTTTCCGAGCTGCGTAGCGGCGGTCTCGGCGTCCGGGAGCTCAGGAGACTGGCCAAGGCGACCGGCATCGAGGACTCACGCCTGGGCCTGATCCTCGAGCTTGCGTCAGCGGCGGGGCTGATCGGTAGCGGTGTGCCCGATCCCGAGCCCGACTATGGCGAGGGTCCCTACTGGGCGCCGACGACGGCGGTCGACCGGTACCGCACCCTGGGCACCGCCGATCGCTGGTTCCTGCTCGCCGACACCTGGCTGGACCTGCCCGGCCGGCCCGCGCTGATCGGTGGTCGCGGCCCCGACGGCAAACCGTATGGGGCGCTGTCGGATTCGCTGTTCTCCACGGCCGCGCCACTGGACCGGCGACTGCTGTTGAGCATGCTCGCCGGGTTGCCGGCGGGCGGCGGGGTGGACGCGACGTCGGCGTCGGCCGCGCTGATCTGGCACCGCCCGCGCTGGGCCCGACGGCTGCAACCGGAGCCGGTTGCCGATCTGCTGTCCGAGGGCCAGGCGCTGGGTTTGGTGGGTCGCGGCGCGATCAGCACCCCCGGGCGGACGCTGCTGGAACGGGGCGACGACGTCGGGGCTGTGCTTGATGCGATGTCCCGCGCGCTGCCCCGACCGATCGACCACTTCCTGGTGCAGGCCGACCTCACGGTGGTGGTGCCCGGCCCCCTGGAGCGTGACCTCGCCGACGAGCTGGCCACCGTCGCCACCGTCGAATCCGCCGGCGCGGCAATGGTTTACCGGGTCAGCGAGCAGTCCATCCGGCACGCACTCGACATCGGCAAGACCGCGGACTGGATGCACGCCTTCTTCGCCGGCCACTCGAAAACCGCGGTGCCGCAAGGACTCACCTACCTCATCGACGACGTCGCCCGCCGGCACGGGCAGCTGCGCATTGGCATGGCAGCGTCGTTCGTGCGCTGCGAGGACCCCGCGCTGTTGGCTCAGGCCATCGCGGTACCCGCGTTGGAGGAGCTACAGCTGCGCGCGTTGGCACCCACGGTGGCGGTGTCGCCGGCGCCGATCGCCGACGTACTCGTCGCCTTGCGCTCGGCAGGTTTTGCTCCGGCGGCCGAGGACTCCACCGGTGCGATCGTCGACGTCCGTTCCCGAGGCGCGCGGGTACCCGCATTGCAGCATCGCCGGCCCTATCGGCCACCGCCCCGACCCAGCAGCGACACGCTGCAGGCGGTGGTCGCGGTGTTGCGCACGGTGACCGCCGCACCGTTCGGCAACCTGCGCGTGGACCCCGCGGTCGCGATGTCGTTGCTGCAGCGCGCCGCGCGTGACCGGGAGACGGTGTTGATCGGTTACCTCGACGCGGCCGGGGTGGCGACGCAGCGGGTGGTGACTCCGGTCCTGATCAAGGGCGGCCAGCTGGTGGCCTTCGACGCGGCCTCGGGGCGGATGCGGGACTTCGCCATCCACCGCATCACCTCAGTGATGTCGGCCGACGAATGATAATGGTGCTATGCGTGCCGACGACGATGCAGAGCGCAGCGATGAAGAGGAGTGGCGCTGAATGTCCGACGGACCCCTGATCGTGCAGTCCGACAAGACGGTGCTGCTCGAGGTCGACCACGAGCTGGCCGGGGCGGCACGCGCCGCCATCGCACCGTTCGCCGAGCTGGAACGCGCACCCGAACACGTGCACACCTACCGGATCACGCCGCTGGCGCTGTGGAACGCGCGCGCGGCCGGCCACGACGCCGAACAGGTCGTCGACGCGCTGGTCAGCTTTTCCCGCTACGCGGTGCCGCAGCCGCTGCTGGTCGACATCGTCGACACCATGGCCCGCTACGGCCGGTTGCAGCTGGTCAAGCATCCCGCGCATGGCCTGACGCTGGTCAGCTTCGACCGCGCGGTGCTCGAGGAGGTGCTGCGCCACAAGAAGATCGCCCCGATGCTGGGCGCGCGCATCGATGACGACACCGTGGTCGTGCATCCCAGCGAGCGTGGCCGGGTCAAGCAGATGCTGCTCAAGATCGGTTGGCCCGCAGAGGATCTCGCCGGCTACGTGGACGGCGAAGCGCACCCGATCAGCCTGGAACCCGAGGGCTGGGAGTTGCGCGACTATCAGCAGCTGGCCACCGACTCGTTCTGGGCCGGCGGGTCCGGTGTGGTGGTGCTGCCGTGCGGCGCGGGCAAGACGCTGGTCGGCGCGGCCGCGATGGCCAAGGCGCAAGCGACGACGCTGATCCTGGTCACCAACATCGTCGCGGCCCGGCAGTGGAAGCGCGAGTTGGTGGCGCGTACCTCGTTGACCGAGGACGAGATCGGCGAATACTCCGGCGAGCGTAAGGAGATCAGGCCGGTCACCATCTCGACGTATCAGATGGTCACCCGTCGCACCAAGGGCGAGTACCGGCACCTCGAGCTTTTCGACAGCCGCGACTGGGGACTGATCATCTACGACGAGGTTCATCTGCTGCCGGCGCCGGTGTTCCGGATGACCGCAGACTTGCAGTCGCGGCGGCGACTCGGGTTGACCGCCACCTTGATTCGCGAGGACGGTCGCGAGGGCGACGTGTTCTCGCTGATCGGGCCGAAACGCTACGACGCGCCGTGGAAGGACATCGAGGCTCAGGGCTGGATCGCACCGGCCGAGTGTGTGGAAGTCCGGGTCACGATGACCGACAACGAGCGGATGATGTATGCCACCGCAGAGCCCGAGGAACGATACAAGCTGTGCTCGACCGTGCACACCAAAATCGCTGTGGTCAAGTCGATTCTGAAGAACCACCCCGGTGAGCAGACACTGGTGATCGGAGCCTACCTCGACCAGCTCGACGAGCTCGGCGCCGAGTTGGACGCCCCGGTGATCCAGGGCTCGACGAAGACGCGGGAGCGCGAGGAACTGTTCGACAAGTTCCGCACCGGCGAGATCTCCACACTGGTGGTGTCCAAGGTCGCGAACTTCTCCATCGACCTACCGGAAGCCTCTGTGGCGGTGCAGGTTTCGGGAACCTTCGGGTCCCGCCAGGAGGAGGCGCAGCGGTTGGGCCGGCTGCTGCGGCCCAAGTCCGACGGCGGTGGCGCCATCTTCTATTCGGTGGTGGCCCGCGACAGCCTGGACGCCGAATACGCCGCGCACCGGCAGCGCTTCCTGGCCGAGCAGGGCTACGGCTACATCATCCGCGATGCCGACGACCTGCTCGGCCCCGCCATTTAGCGCGCCTTCCCGCGCGAGCAGACGCAGAATCGCACGAAAAGCGCCGCATTACGCGATTCTGTGTCTGCTCGGCAAGCTAGAGCGACAGGATCGTCGCCGACGCGGTGCCCGGCGCGCCGTACACCTGCGCCAGGCCCACCCGCGGGTTGCCCGGCACCTGGCGCTCGCCGGCCTCGCCGCGCAACTGGCGCACCAGCTCGTGCATCTGCCGCAGGCCCGACGCGCCGATCGGCTCGCCGTTGGCGATCAGACCACCGTCGGTGTTGACCGGCATCGACCCGTGAATCTCGGTGGCGCCGTCGGCCAGCAACTTCTCCTGCTCACCGTCGGCACACAGGCCCGTCTCGGCCATGTGAATGACCTCGTTGCCGGCATCGGTGTCCTGCAACTGAGCCACGTCGACGTCCTCGGGCCCGATCCCGGCCGCCTCGTAGGCAGCCTTGGACGCGTACACCGTCGGCGAGACATCCTCGTCCAGCGGCGCGAACGTGGCGTGCACCTCGTAGGCGCCGTAGCGACGGGTCCGGATCTCACAGGCCCGCACATAGACGGGTTTGTCGGTGTACTTGTGCGCGATGTCGGCCCGGCACATGACGACCGCGGCGGCGCCTTCGTCGGGCGCACAGAACATGTACTGCGTCAGGGGGTAGTTAAGCACCGCCGAGTTGAGGATCTCCTCTTCGGAGATCGGCTTGCGCCGGAATGCGTTGGGGTTCAACGCACCGTTGCGGAAGTTCTTCGCGGCGACCTTGGCCAGCGTGGCCTGGGAGATGTTGTGGTCGTGCAGGTACTTGTTGGCCTTCATCCCGAAGAACTTGGTGGTGACGAACTGGCCGTTCTGGGCGTACCACTGCGGTAGCGCCAGCTTGGCGGGGTCGTCGGTGAACGCGCCACGCGGATGCTTGTCCAGGCCGATGGCAATGCCGATGTCGTACTTGCCCAACCGGATCGTGTCGGCCGTCTGCTGAATGGCGCTGGCGGCGGTGGCGCAGGCGTTGAACACGTTGGTGAAGGTGATGCCGGTCAACCCGACCAGCCGGGTCACCGCGTCCGGGTTGGACACCTCGTGGCTGCCGCCGAAGCCGAACTGGATGTCCTTCCACTCCAGCCCGGCGTCGGTCAACGCGGACTGGATGGCCTCGGCACCCATCTGCATCGCGGTCTTGTCGAACCTGCCGAACGGGTGCAGGCCCACTCCGATGATGGCGACGTCGTTGCTCATCTCACGCTCCCGTCGCGACCGGTTCGAACGCGAAGGTGAGGATCTCCTCGCCGTCCTCGTTGGTGGTCAGCGGGACGAAGGTCAGCTCCACCTCCTGGCCGAACTGCAGCTTGGCAGGGTCGTTCTCGGTCAGCCGGCCCTCGACGCGGATCACGTCGCCGAGCTGTACCAGGCCCACCCCGAACGGAACGAACTCCTTGCCGGTCGGCCCGGCGTACGGCGCGCCGGGCGGGAAACCCTGCGTGGTCCACGCGACCAGGCTGCCCCGCCGGGGTAGCAACACCTCACTCATGTTGCCCAAACTGCAACGCGGACAACGTTGCTGGATGGGGAATGTGGTGGCGTCGCAGTCACCGCAGCGACTGCCGATCAATTGGGGATTCTCGTCGGGCCAGGTCGAGATTTCTGGGGCCAATGCTTTCGGCATCGCAGGTCCTCCATCGGACGCGAGAATATTGACTCACCAAACGTACAACAGCGTTCCGCTTTTGTGGAAATCTGGTTCTCGTTGTTGGGCTCGGTAGCTGGCGGCCAGGATTTACGATTTGCCCATGTCCCTCGAAGTTGGCCAGGTCTTTGCCGGCTACACGGTCTTGCGGGTGCTCGGCGCCGGCGGGATGGGCAAGGTGTACCTGGTGACGCATCCGCGGCTGCCGCGCGAGGACGCGCTCAAAGTGCTGCCGGCCGAGGTCACCGACGACCCGGAATACCGGTCGCGCTTCGCCCGCGAGGCTGACTTGGCCGCGGGTCTGTCGCATCCGAACATCGTGCGCATCTACGACCGCGGCGAGAACGACGGCCGACTGTGGATCTCGATGGACTACGTGGCCGGCACCGACGTCCACCATCTGCTCGGTGAGCGTTATCAGAGCGGCATGCCCGTCGACGAAGCAGTCTCCGTGGTCAGCGCTGTCGCGTCGGCGCTGGACTATGCCCATCACCGCGGTCTGCTGCACCGGGACGTCAAGCCCGCCAACATCCTGCTCACCGAGCCCGACGACGGCCAGGCCCGCCGAATCTATTTGGCCGACTTCGGCATCGCACGCCGCATGGACGATTCCTCCGGGCTGACCGCCGCCAACTTCGCCGTAGGCACCGTCGCCTACGCGGCACCCGAACAACTCAAAGGCGAACCCGTCGACGGCCGTGCCGATCAATACGCGTTGGCGTGCAGCGCCTTTCACTTACTGACCGGCGCCCCGCCCTACACGCACAGCAATCCGACCGTGGTGATCACCCAACACGTCAGCGCCCCGCCTCCCTCGGTCGGTGCGCGCCGGCCGGAACTCAGCGCACTGGACCCGGTGTTCGCCAGGGCCATGGCGAAGAACCCCGCCGGCCGGTTCAGCAGTTGCAGCGAGTTCGCCGCGCAACTGAGCGCGCACTTGACCCCGTACCACCACGACACCCCAATTGCATTGCACGCCAGGCAGACCCAGCCTTCGATCGCTCTACCGCCATTGCCGGCCCAGCCCCGGCAACACTGGTGGCAACGCCCGGCCGTGCTGATCGCCGCCCTCACGGCGGTCGCGTTGCTGATCGTCGGCGGCGTGTTCGTCGGCGTCAAACTGAACCAGCCCCGACCGCGCTCCGCCCCGAACGCTCCAAGCGCGAGCAGTCCCGCACCGCCGGCCCCGACCACCGCGCCGGTGGGTCCGTTCACCGGTACCTACCGCGTCGATTTCGGCCCGGTCGGCGATCTGGACGGCAACCAGGTTCCCGACGAGCAACCGTCGACAGGTACCTATGGGGTGCGCTCGACGTGCGGCGGGGCCGGATGCGTGGCGACGGCGTCCCGCTTGACCGGGGAGCGCAGTTTCGCGTCGACGTTGGTCTTCGACCAAGTGCGGGGCAGCTGGGTGGCGGTGGCGCTCTCGACGACCCAATGCCGTGACAAAGCCGGAGAGATCTGGGAGGTCTTCCGGCTGCAGGCGCGTCCGGACGGCACACTGACCGGCGAGCAAACCCGGACCTCGCGTAACAACTGTCAGGAACGGCGGGCCGTCACCTTCACCCGCACGGGTGATGCCGACGCCGGACTGCCCGATCCGGCCACGCTGCCACCGCGGTCGGCGTCCGCGGCCGAGGCGTTTCACGGTCACTACCAACTCACCCGTACCTTTGCCGGCGGTAGTCCGCAACTGATGGGAAACTCCGGTATCGACACGAACTGCCTGCGAACCGGTGACCGCTGCATGAGCTATTTCCATTCCAAATCCGGTGATGTGCCATTGGTTTTCGCCGGAGGCAACTGGACCTGGGCCGACTCGAGCACCGGCAAGTGTCCCGACGGCAACCCCGCGACCTTGAACGCCAACGCGACGTTTCCGATGCCGCAACCGGTGGAGGATCCGTTGCCTTCGCTCACCGGCCACGGTCACTGGGTACAGACGCGGGCTTGTGCGGTCAGCATAGACTTCGACGAAACATTGACGCGCACAGGCGATTAGCAAAATGGTGCTGCAAGCTGGCCAGGTGTTCGCCGGATACACGATCCTGCGGGTGCTGGGTGCCGGCGGGATGGGCACGGTGTATCTGGCGACGCACCCGCGGTTGCCGCGCGAGGACGCGCTGAAGGTCCTGCCGTTGGAGCTCACCCACGACGTCGAGTACCGGGCGCGCTTCATTCGCGAGGCCGAGCTGGCGGCCGGTTTGTCCCATCCGCACATCGTCGGGATCCAGGACCGCGGCGAGCACGACGGCCAGTTCTGGATTTCGATGGATTACGTGGCGGGCACCGACCTCGCCCGGATGCTGGACGAAAGCCATTGCGGGGGTTTGGCAGTCGCCGAAGTGACGCCGATCGTCGCCGCGGTCGCTTCGGCGCTGGACTACGCCCATCACCGCGGCTTGCTGCACCGCGACGTCAAGCCGGCCAACATCCTGCTCGCCGAGCCCGGCGGCGGACAGGCCCGCCGCGTCTACCTGTCCGATTTCGGGATCGCGCGCCGCATGGACGATTCGGCCCGCCTGACCGAGACCGACATGGCCGTGGGCACAGTGAGTTACGCCGCTCCCGAGCAACTCAGGGGCGATCCGGTCGACGGGCGTGCCGACCAGTATGCGTTGGCCTGCACCGCCTTTCACGCGTTGACCGGTGAGCCGCCCTATCCGGATGTCAATCCCACTGTGGTGGTCACCCAGCATGTGTTCGCTCCGCCACCGGTGATCAGCGTGCGGCGGCCTGACTTGGCGGGGCTGGATCTGGTGTTCATGAAAGCCATGGCCAAAGAGCCGGGGAGCCGGTACGCCAGTTGCGGCGACTTCGCGGCTCAGCTGAGCCGGTATGCGCGCGGCGAGCTACCTGCCGCTGCGGTGGCCGCCTTCACCGCCACCGCGCCGGCCCTTCCCGTTGCCGCGCCAACCCTTCCTGTTGCCGCGCCGGCCCGGCGCCGCCCGCGGGTCCTGATCGGGGCGCTGACGGGCGTGGCGTTGTTGATCGCCGCCGGCGTCTTCGTCGGGGTCCGACTCTTTCGGGACAGTCCCGCACCTGCCGTCACACCCCCCGCCGTCAGCCCGATGCCGACCACGACGACCACGCTCCCGCCCACCCCCGGCCCGTTGAACGGGACCTATCGTGCCGACTTCGCCGTTGCCACCGATCTCGACGGCAACGGCAAGGGTCCGGCGCCGAGCACGGCCAGTTACGGATTGCGTTCGGTATGCCGGGGCGCGGCCTGTGTCGCGACGGCGACCAAACTCAGCGGCGACGTCGTCTTCGCGGCGAATCTGGTGTTCGACGAAGTCCAAAGCCGTTGGATCGCCGTTTCTTTCGGCTCCGAACAATGTCGTGGAACCTCATCCGAATACTGGCAGGTTCTCGTGCTGCAGTCAGGTCTCGACGGCACGCTGTCCGGCGAGTTCACTGCGACGTCGGCCAACACCTGCCGGTACAAGCGGACCGTGACCTTCACCCGCACCGGCGATGTCGACGTCGGCGCAGTGGCCGATCCCGCTACTTTGCCGCCGCGGGTGGCCTCGCCCGCCGAAGCGCTGCGGGGCCGCTACCGCGTCGAACGGAGGTACCCCGACGGGACGCCCGGCCAGGCCGAAGAGCAGACCGTCACCACCAGATGCGTGCGCACCGGCGAACGGTGCATGAGCTATTTGCACGGACCCGCGAGTGACATACCGCTGGTGTTCGTCGGCGGCAGCTGGACCCAGAGCGAAGAGGCTGACTACGTCTGTCCCGCCGGCGGCACCCTGCATTTCAGTGTGACCGCGCGGTTTCCATTGCCCGCGCCGGCGCAGGATCCCATCCCGTCGCTGAGCGGAAACGGGCACCAGGAGCAGACCGGCGCGTGCGCGGTGAACACCGACTTCACCCAGACCTTCACGCGCACCGGTGACTAACTCAGCGCTGGAATCACTTCGCGCTCGAACAACTCGATGCCGGACCGGTCGTAAGCCGCCTCGGGGAAATAGCAGATCGCGTATTCACACCCGAGGTCGCGCACCTTGGTCAACCGCTCGATGACCTGCTCGGGTGTGCCGGACGCCGAATCCGGGATGCCGCCGACCATCGAATCCGCCAGCGCCTCAGGCACATAGCCGGCCAATCGGTCCCGCACCCGTTTGGTGCGGTCGGCGACGTCGGCCTCCGAGGTCCCGACGACGGTGGTGAAGTTGGCCGACCGGACGATCGCGTCGAAGTCGGTGCCCAGGTTGCGGCAGTGCTCGGCAAGTACCTCGGACTTGTGCGCGAACGCTTCGAGTTCCGGAGTGAAGTTGGTGTATTGCGCGTACTGCGCGGCGATCCGCAGTGTCTTCTTTTCCCCGCCGCCCGCGATCCACAACGGAATACCATTGTCCTGCAGCGGCTTCGGTGCGACGATCGCGCCGTCTACCTGATAGTGCCTGCCGTCGAAACTGACCTTGCCGTCACGCCAGGCGTCGCGCATGATCTGCACGCCCTCGTCCAGCCTGGCCAGCCGCGCTCCCGCCGAGGGGAAACCGTAACCGTAAGCGCGCCATTCGTGTTCGTACCAACCCGCGCCGATGCCCATCTGGACACGCCCGCCCGAGATGACGTCGGTGGTGGCCGCCACCTTGGCCAGATAGACCGGGTTGCGGTAGCTCATCGCGGTGCACATCTGGCCGAGCTTGATTCGCGAGGTGACGGCGGCATAGGCGGCCATCAGCGTCCATGCTTCGTGGGTGGCTTCGTCCGTGGGCAGCGGCACCGTGTGGAAGTGGTCGTACACCCACAACGAATCCCAGGCCCCGCCGTCTGCATAGGTGGCCAGGTCGCGCATCACCGCCCAGTGCCGTTCGGGTTCGATGCCGACGAGATCCATCCGCCAGCCCTGCGGGATGAAAAGACCGAAGCGCATAGGACGGACTCTAGACCTGCGCGGGAGGCCCCATGCCACGAGCCGGGATTATCCGTTTGGCACCATGGAGCCAGGGTCGCGGAAGAAAGGATGAGCCGAGTGGAACTGTCCGGTGTAGGAGTGTGGAGCAGTCAACTGCGCTACGGTGATGCCGCCGAAGCTGCCGACGCTGCAGCGGAATTGGACGAACTCGGTTTCGCGGCGCTGTGGATTCCGGATGTCAGCGGATCGGTGCTCGAGGCGGTGGAACGCCTACTCGCTGCGACCGAACGCACGGTGATCGCCACTGGAATTCTCAATCTGTGGATGAACTCCCCCGACGATGTCGCCGCAGCCCATGCCCGGCTTGTCGCCGAGCACGGGGATCGTTTTCTGCTCGGCATCGGAGTCAGTCATGCCCCGTTGATCGACGCCGGCAATCCCGGCCGGTACCGCAAACCGCTCGCGGCGACGACCTCGTTCCTGGACGAATTGGACGCGGCAGCGCACCCGGTGCCCGTCGAGAGCCGGGTGCTGGCCGCGCTGGGCCCCAAGATGCTGCAGCTGTCGGCGACCCGCGCCCGCGGCGCCCACCCCTACCTCGTCACTCCCGAACACACCGCTTCTGCGCGTGCGACGCTGGGCGAGGGACCGTTGCTGTTGCCCGAGCAGACCGCGATCCTCACCGACGACGCCGACACGGCGCGCAGCATCGGAACCGATTGGCTGCGCGGCTATTTGGCGATGCCGAACTATGCCAACAACATGCGTCGCAGCGGGTTCTCCGAAGACGACCTGTCGCAGATCAGCGATCGGCTCTTCGATGCGCTCATCGTGTGGGGCGACGAGGAGGCGATCCTGCGCAGGGTCGCCGAGCACCGGTCGGCCGGCGCCGATCATGTCTGCGTCCAGGTGCTCCAAGCCGACCCCAGGTCGTTCCCGCGGGAGCAGTGGCGTCGTCTGGCCGCCGCCGCCTCGTAGCCAAAGTCATGGCGCTCAGTCACCGGCTCAAACATCTGCAATACCGGGCGTTCTACCGGCTCGGGTTCGTCCCTTGGGACGGGCACCCCATCGCAGCAAAACTCCGAGAGCTGGTCGGAGACAACGCAATTGCTCCCGGCGCCGCTCTCGACATCGGCTGCGGCACCGGCGACAACTCCATCTATCTGGCCCGGCACGGATGGCAGGCGACCGGAGTGGACTACGTGCCACAGGCTCTCGCCAAGGCCCGTGTCAAAGCCGGGGCCGCCGGTGTCGACGTGAACTTCGTCCGCGCCGACGTCACCCGGCTGAGCTCGGAGCGCGTGGGACGGAACTTCGCGTTGGTCGTCGACAACGGCTGCCTACACGGCATGAACGACGACGACCGCGACGCCTACGTGCGTGAGGTCACGGCAGTGGCGACGACGGGCTCCCGCCTACTCATCATGGCGATGATCCCCGGTCGCTCGCCGGGAGTGCGTGGGATCGACCTGCCCGAGATCCAGCGACGTTTCGCCCCCGCCTGGACGCTGGTGTCCTCCGGCGACGAACCGTCCCTGGATCACAACGGCAAGAACCCCGGCCGCCACTACCTCCTGCAACGCACCTTTTAATGGCGAGCAGACGCAAAAGCCCCCGAAATCAACAGATTTCGGGGGCTTTTGCGTCTGCTCGCGGGAGAAATCAGGTCAGCGAGTCCGGCGGCAGGAAGCGGTCGCCGTAGCGCTCCGCCAGCTCGCGGGCGCGGGCGACGAACGCTTCCTTACCCTGGCCCAACGGACCTTCGTAGCCCACGATGTACTGCGCGCTACCACCGGTCCACGGCGGGAAGCCGATGCCCATGATGGAGCCGATGTTGGCGTCGGCGGTCGACGTCAGCACGCCCTCGTCGAGGCACTTCTGGGTTTCCAGCGCCTCGGCGAACAGCATCCGGTCGATCATGTCCTGCAGCGGGGGTTCGGACGAACCCGACTTGAACGTCTCCCGCAGGCCCGGCCACAACCCGGACCGCTTGCCCTCCGGGTACTCGTAGAAGCCCGCACCCTTCAACCGGCCGGACCGCTCCAGCTCAATCATCTTCTCCACCACGGCTTCTGCCGGGTGCGGCTCGTACGTGCCGCCGGCATCCTCGACGCCCTTGCGGGTGGCGACGGCGATCTTGTGCATCAGCTCCAGGTTCAGCTCGTCCGACAGCTGCAGCGGCGGCGCCGGGTAGCCGGCCTGCGAACCCGCCTGCTCGATCGACGCCGGTTCGACGCCCTCACCGAGCATCGCCAGCGCCTCATTGACGAAGGTGCCGATCACTCGCGAGGTGAAGAAGCCGCGGCTGTCGTTGACCACGATCGGGGTCTTGCCGATGGCCAGGGTGTAGTCGAAGACCCGGGCCAGCGCCTCGTCGGATGTCTTTTCGCCCCTGATGATTTCGACCAACGGCATCTTGTCGACCGGTGAGAAGAAGTGAATCCCGACGAAGTCCTCCTGCCGCTTCACACCCGTGGCCAGGCCCGTGATCGGCAGCGTCGAGGTGTTCGACCCGAGCAACGCGTTGGGCTCGACGATGTCCTCGATCTCCTGGAACACCTTGTGCTTGAGGTCCTGGTTCTCGAAGACCGCCTCGATGACGAAGTCCACGCCCTTGAGGTCGGCTGGGTCGGCGGTCGGGGTGATGCGCGCCAGCAACGCGTCGCTCTTCTCCTGCGAAGTACGGCCCCGCTCAAGCGCTTTGGCCTCCAGCTTCTCGGAGTACCCCTTGCCCTTCTGCGCCGCCTCGATGCTGACGTCCTTGAGCACCACGTCGTAGCCGGCCTTGGCCGAGACATAGGCGATGCCGGCGCCCATCATGCCGGCGCCGAGCACACCGATCTTGTTGATCTTGACCGGCTCGATGCCGTCCGGCCGCGAGCCACCGCCGTTGATGTGCTGCAGGTCGAAGAAGAACGCCTGGATCATGTTCTTGGCGACCTGGCCGGTGACCAGCGTGGTGAAGTAACGACTTTCAATGCGGCTGGCCGTGTCGAAGTCCACCTGCGCGCCCTCCACCGCGGCGGACAGGATCGCCTTCGGTGCCGGCATCGGCGCGCCCTTGATCTGCTTGCGCAGCAGCGCCGGGAACGACGGCAGGATCGACGCCAGTGCCGGGGACGACGGGGTGCCGCCGGGCATCTTGTAGCCCTTCTTGTCCCACGGCTGCTCGTGCGAGTCGGGGTTGGCCTTGATCCAGGCCTTGGCGGCCGGGACCAGCTCCTCGACCGTCGGCAGCAGCTCGTCGATCAGACCGAGCTCCTTGGCCTTGGCCGGCTTGAACCGGGTGCCCTGCGACAGGATGTTGACGAAGGCGTTCTGGATGCCGAACATACGCACCGAGCGCGTGACGCCGCCCGCGCCGGGCAGCAGACCCAGGGTCGCCTCGGGGAAGCCGAACTGCGATCCCTTCACATCGGCCGCGATGCGGTGATGGCAGGCCAGCGCGATCTCCAGGCCGCCACCCAGCGCCGCTCCGTTGAGCGCTGCGACCACCGGCTTGCCGAGGGTCTCCAGCGTGCGCAGTTGCTTCTTGACGTTTTCGACCAGATCGAATGCCTCACCGGCGTTTTCGGGCCCGATCTGAATCATGCTCTTGACGTCGCCGCCGGCGAAGAAGGTCTTCTTCGCGCTGGTGATCACCACACCGGTAATCGAATCCTTCTCGGCGACAAGACGATCCACCGTCTTGCCCATCGACTCGATGTAGTTCTCGTTCATCACGTTGGCCGACCCCGATGGGTCGTCCAGGGTCAGCGTGACGATGCCGTCGTCATCGGTGTCCCACTGAATTGCGTTGTCGGCCATGTGCTCAAACCCTCTCGATGATCGTCGCGACACCCATGCCGCCGCCAATACACAACGTGACCAGGGCGCGCTGGGCGTTGCGGCGCTCCAACTCGTCGACCATGGTGCCCAGGATCATCGCCCCGGTGGCTCCCAACGGGTGACCCATCGCGATGGCGCCGCCGTTGACGTTGAGCTTCTCGTCGGGGATGTTCAGGTCCTTCTGGAACTTCAGCACCACCGACGCGAACGCCTCGTTGAGCTCGAACAGGTCGATGTCGTCGACGGTCAGTCCCGCCCGGTCGAGCACCTTCTTGGTGGCCGGTGTCGGGCCGGTCAGCATGATCACCGGGTCGGCGCCGCTGGTGGCGGTGGCGACGATGCGCGCCCGCGGGGTCGCGTTGATGGCTGCCCCCGCCTTCTCCGAGCCGATCATCACCAGGGCGGCGCCGTCGACGATCCCGGAGCTGTTGCCGCCGGTGTGGACGTGGTTGATCTTCTCGACGTAGTGGTACTTCTGCAGCGCCACGTCGTCGAATCCGCCCATGGCCGCCAGCGCCTCGAAGGCCGGCTTGAGCTTGCCCAGGCCTTCCTTGGTGGTGTCGGGCCGCATGTGCTCGTCGTGGTCGAGGATCAGCAGACCGTTCTGGTCGCGGACCGGCACCACCGACTTGGCGAAGTAACCGCCCGACCACGCCTCGGCCGCCTTCTCCTGGCTGCGCAGCGCGTAGTTGTCGACGTCGTCGCGGGAGAAGCCCTCGGTGGTGGCGATCAGGTCGGCGCCGATGCCCTGCGGGACGAACATCACGTCGTAGTTGGTCGCCGGGTCCAGGCCCATCGCGCCGCCGTCGGATCCCATCGGGACCCGGCTCATCGACTCCACGCCACCGGCCAGCACCAGGTCATCCCAGCCCGAGCGCACCTTCTGCGCGGCGGTGTTGACGGCCTCGAGGCCGGACGCGCAGAACCGGTTCAGTTGGACGCCGCCGGCGGTGACGGGCATGCCCGATGCCAGGACCGCGGCGCGGGCGATGTCGCCGCCCTGGTCGCCGACCGGCGAGACGCAGCCCAGGATGACGTCGCTGATCAGGTTCTCGTCCAGGTCGGGGTTGCGTTTGCGCAGCTCCTCGATCAGGCCGACGACCAGGTTCAGCGGCTTGACTTCGTTCAGCGACCCATTGCGCTGCTTGCCGCGCGGTGTGCGGATGGCCTCGTAGATGAAGGCTTCTTCGGACATATCGATTTCCTGTTCCAAAAAGGGAGGGTTCGGATCCGTCTCACAGACTAGGTCCAGTACTCGCACCCTAACAGGGCCGTCGGCCAACCTGTTGGTTGGGAGGGAGTTCGCTGGTCAACGGCATCCTCGCCCGCCCAGCGTCACGTTCGGCTCGCCCAGCGTCACGTTCGCCCGCCCGGCGTCACGCTAGCGTGACGTTCGGCGCGCGGCGCCACGCTAGCGTGACGTTCGGCGCGCGGCGCCACGCTAGCGTGACGTTCGACGCCCGGCCACCGCGCGAGTGCGCGGCGGGCCGCGCACTCGACAAGAAAACGGGCGTCCTCGCCCGCCCAGCGCCACGCTGGCGTGACGTTCGACGCCCGGCGCCACGCTAGCGTGACGTTCGGCGCCCGGCCGCGACACCCAACGTGCGCCTAGCCGCAAACTCGACGGGAAAACGAGCGCGCCTAAGCTCGACTGCCATGACCGTCCCGCGGCTGCAGCCCTACGCGACCACGGTGTTCGCCGAGATGTCGGCGCTGGCGGCGCGGATCGGGGCGGTCAACCTCGGGCAGGGCTTCCCCGACGAGGACGGCCCCCCGGAAATGCTGCGGGCGGCCCAGGATGCCATCGCGCAAGGCGTCAACCAGTACCCGCCCGGCCCGGGAATCCCGGCCCTGCGGCAGGCCATCGCCGCCCAGCGACAGCGGCACTTCGGAATCGAGTACGACCCCGACACCGAGATCCTGGTCACCGTCGGAGCCACCGAAGCCATCGCCGCGGCGGTGCTCGGACTCGTCGAGCCCGGCTCCGAGGTGCTGCTGATCGAACCGTTCTACGACTCCTACTCCCCGGTGGTCGCGATGGCGGGCGCGCACCGGGTGCCCGTCCCGTTAACCGCCGACGGCACCGGTTTCGCCCTGGACGCCGACGCTCTGCGCCGCGCCGTGACACCCCGCACCAAAGCCCTGATCGTCAACACCCCGCACAACCCGACCGGCGTCGTGCTGAGCGTCCCCGAGTTGGCGGCGATCGCCGAGATCGCGGTAGCCGCAGACCTTCTGGTGATCACCGACGAGGTCTACGAGCACCTGGTCTACGACGACCGCCGGCATCTGCCGCTGGCCGGCTTCGACGGCATGGCCGAACGCACCGTCACCATCTCGAGTGCGGCCAAGATGTTCAACTGCACCGGATGGAAGATCGGATGGGCTTGCGGCCCAGCACATCTCATCGCCGGTTTGCGTGCGGCCAAACAATATCTGAGCTACGTCGGCGGGGCGCCGTTCCAGCCCGCGGTAGCCCTGGCGCTGGACACCCAGGACGACTGGGTGGCCGCGCTGCGGGTCTCGTTGCAGGCCAAGCGCAACAGGCTGGCCACTGGGCTGGCCGACGTCGGGTTCGCGGTGCACGACAGCTACGGCACCTACTTCCTGTGCGCGGACCCGCGCCCACTCGGATACGACGACAGCACGGCGTTCTGTGCCGCGCTACCGGAAAAGGTGGGCGTCGCCGCGATCCCGATGTCGGCGTTCTGCGACCCGGCCGCCCCGCACAACGAACTGTGGAATCACCTGGTGCGCTTCGCCTTCTGCAAGCGCGACGCGACCCTGGACGAGGCCATCAAGCGGCTGGCGGCGCTGGCCGGTTAACCTTCCATCACCCGCTGACGCAGCCCCTCCAGAGCGGAATGCAGGATCTTCTTGCGGGCCCGGTTGACCAGGAACTCCGGTAGCGGCGCCGAAGGTTCGACCGTGAGAGTGAACCGCACCCGCGTCTTGTCCGGACCTTCGCGGGTGAGGTTGTATTCCCCATGCTGGGCGTGCTGCTGCAGCGTCCTGGTGGCGTCCCACACCATCCAGTCCGGTCCCCAGTGATATTCGAGCAACTCCTTGTCGACGATGCCGACCACCTTGATGGTGACCTTGACATGGCGGGGACGGCCGTCGGGCCAGGTATCGACGACTTCGGCCTTCTTGTGTACCGAAGACCAGGACGGCACTGCGTCCATGTCGGCGAGCGCGTCCATGATCACGTCCGGCGGCGCGTCGACAACCACTTCGCTCGATGCTTGTATGGCCACTGCTGCCCAAACTAGCAATCAATAGGTCGGGCAGGAGTCAACGCGCCACCCAACTACGGGTCCGGCTCGGTCGCGCCACCCATCACCTGCTCGCGCAGCGCCTTGGCCGCGGCGTCCAAGACATGCTCACTGGCCCGCCTGACGATGAATCCGGGAATCGGCCCAGCCGGCTCGACAGTGATGTCGAAGCGGACCCGGGTCTTGTCGAGACCCTCGGGGGTGAGGTTGTACTCGACGTGTTGGCCGTGCTGCTGAGCGGTTTTGCCGGCGTCCCAGACCACCCAGTCCGGGCCCCAGTGATACTCGAGGATCTCTTTGTCGACCAATCCCAGGATTTTGATCGTCGCCTTCACGTGGTGCGGCCGGCCGTCGGGGTAGTAGTCGAGGATCTCGACGTTCTTGTGCAGCGGCGACCAGGAAGTCAGCGCACCAACGTCTGCCAGCGCCTCCATGACCACTTCCTGGGGCGCATCGATGACGAATTCTCGCGATGCTTTTACGGCCACCGTCACCAAAGCTAGCAACGACGACATCACCTGGGGCGCTGTTGCAGGAAATTGTCTGTTACCAGCCGATTTCGTCGAGCGGCGTGGTGCCGGCAGACGGTGGCCCGACCAGCGTAGGGGGGGTATGCGCGAAAAGCGAAAAAGCCTGCTCGACACCGTGCGCAGGGGCCGCGGACCGTGACCGCGCTCCCAACGACGTTGTTACTAGCCTTTTTTCACCTTCAGCACTCGGTTGCGCAACTCCTTGGTCGCCGAGTCGATGGTGCCCTTGACAGCCCGCTTCAGCACGAACCCGGGCAGCGGCACATTGGGGTCGACGCTGATCTCCATCTTCACCAACGTGTCGTTCCCTTTGGGAATCAAGGTGTATTTGCCGTCCTGCGACTTCTGCTGACCGGAGCTGACCAGCGTCCAGCTCACCTCGTTGCCGCTCCAGGTGTAGGCGACCACCTGCTCGTCGGTGATGCCGGCGGTCTTCACCTTCATCTTCACCTTGCTGGGACGTCCGTCGTCACCGGTCTCCAGGATCTGTGCGCTCTGATGCGGTTCGGACCACTCGGGCATCGCTTCGAAATCGGCGATGACATCCAGGATCTCCTCCGGACTGGCTTCGATGACGACGTCGCGAGATTCTTTGATTGCCATGGCCCGCACCATATCGCGGTCGTGCCCCGGCGGGAATAGTCTCTTTCCGGCGTAACGTCGGGTGGGTGAATGATCCCGTCTACACCGTCGGGGACTACCTCCTCGACCGCCTCTCCGAACTCGGCGTCACGGAGATCTTCGGCGTACCCGGCGACTACAACCTGGCGTTCCTCGACCACATCGTGGCCCACCCCGAGCTGCGCTGGGTCGGCAACGCCAACGAGCTCAACGCCGGCTACGCCGCCGACGGGTACGGCAGGCTCCGCGGAATGTCCGCTGTGGTAACGACATTCGGCGTCGGCGAACTGTCAGCCACCAATGCGATCGCCGGCAGCTACGCCGAGCACGTGCCGGTCGTGCACATCGCGGGAGGACCGTCCAAGGATGCTCAGGCCACCCGCCGGGCGCTGCACCATTCGCTCGGCGACGGCGACTTCGAGCACTTCTTGCGTATCAGTCGTGAAATCACATGTGCGCAAGCCAATCTCATGCCCGCGACGGCCTGCCGCGAGATCGACCGGGTGCTCGAAGAAGTTCGGGAGCAAAAGCGTCCCGGATACATCCTGATGTCCACCGACGTCGCACGCTTTCCCACCGAACCGCCGACGGCTCCGTTGGCCCAATACACCGGCGGCACCAGTCCGCGGGCACTGGCCATGTTCGCCGAAGCCGCCGCCAAACTGATCGGCGACCACCAACTGACCGTGCTGGCCGATCTGCTGGTGCACCGACTGCACGCGGTCGACGAGCTCGAGGCGCTGTTGGCGGCAGATACGGTTCCGCATGCGACATTGATGTGGGGCAAGAGCCTGCTCGACGAGAGCTCCCCCAACTTCCTCGGTATCTACGCGGGTGCGGCCAGCGCGCAACGGGTTCGGACGGCCATCGAGGAGGCGCCGGTGCTGGTGACCGCCGGGGTGGTGTTCACCGACATGGTCAGCGGCTTCTTCAGCCAGCGCATCGACCCAGCCCGAACCATCGATGTCGGCCAGTATCAGAGCAGCGTGGGCGACGACGTGTTCGCCCCGCTGGAAATGGCCGCCGCCCTGCAGGCGCTGACCACGATCCTGACCGAGCGGGGCGTCAAGTCAGCGGCCGTGGTGGCGCCACCGACTCCGGCGCCGGCACCGACACCGGGACGCGACGAGCCGCTCACCCAACCGATGCTGTGGGACCGGTTGTGCTCCGCGCTCACCCCGGGCAACGTCGTGCTGGCCGATCAGGGGACGTGCTTCTACGGCATGGCCGACCACGTGCTGCCCCAGGGCGTCACCTTCATCGGTCAACCCCTGTGGGGTTCGATCGGTTACACGTTGCCCGCCGCCTTCGGGGCGGCGGTGGCGCATCCGGACCGCAGGACGGTGTTGCTGATCGGTGACGGTGCCGCGCAGTTGACCGTGCAGGAACTCGGCAGCTTCTCCCGGGAAGGCCTGTCCCCGGTGATCGTGGTGGTCAACAACGACGGGTACACCGTCGAACGCGCGATTCACGGCGAGACCGCCCCCTACAACGACATCGTGGCCTGGCGATGGACCGATGTCCCCAACACGTTGGGGGTGACCAATCATCTGACCTTCCGGGCGCACACCTACGGCGAACTCGACGACGCACTGACCGCGGCCGCCGAACACCAGGACCGCATGGTGTTCGTCGAAGTGGTGTTGCCGCGCCTGGAAATCCCGCCCCTGCTCGCCCAACTCGTCGGGCCGATGCAGCCTCAAGATCACTGAGCGAGACGATGGCGATCGCTGTTGGCCGACGCGATGATCGCGCGCACGGTGCGCCGGCAGCGTCCGCAGTCGGCGCCGGCGCCGCACGCGGCCGCGACCTCCTTGCTGGTCGATGCGCCCGACGTCACCGCTTCGGCGACCATCTGGCTGGTGATGCCGTTGCACAGGCACACATACATCGCGCCGGTCAGTCCGTCCCGATTCGCATCATGTCGAGATACCGGCCGACGAACAACGGCGGGTACGCACCGATCCCGACTCCGCTCAGCCACTGAGCCGCCGCATCCGGATGCTCGATCCATTCCCGGGCGCTGTCCTCGTCGGTGAACTCCTGCAGGATCAGCACCTCATGCGGGTCGTCGAAAGCTTGGAAGACCCAGGTCTTCCGGATCCCCGCCGCGGTGAACCGATCCATGGCGAGACCTACCTCGGTGTGCAGCGTCGTCACACTGTCCACCGACGCGAACGCGGCGACCACGACGCCCGGCGCCTTCGGGGCCACCGGCGGAGACTCCGGGACGAACCTGTCCACGATCTCGCCGGCGAAGACCGCCGGGATGTCGTCGACCCCGACGGCGTCGAACCATTCGAAAAACACCCGCGATCGCAGCAACTCTACGATCGGCTCACGGCTGTGCACGCCGATCATCACCAGCACGCGGCCGTGGTCGTGGGTTGAGGTGTACACCAGCACGTGGTGGGCACCGATGTCGGCCAGCGCCGCCTTGCGGCGCTCGAGCAACGGCCACACCTTGGCCGGGTCCGGAATCCGGTAGTCCGACGCGATCACCATCGAGTGAATGTCGCCCTCTGTCACTGACACTCCTCCTCATCGCCGCGTGCCGCGCAAGCCGGCGCGGGTATGGCCGACGTCTGCTCAGCCATCACGGCACATACTCCACGTTCGACATCTTGAGCTGCCCGCCCTCGCGGGTCATCGTCACGATCAGCCGGTCCTTTCGTGGATCCTGTTTGGCGCCAGCAACATTCGTGATTCTCGAGGTGCACGCCACCAGCACTACTGCGGAGTATTCGGTCATCGTGTCCAGTTCCACCGCGCTGGCCTGCACGGTTCCCTCCGATCTCAGCTGCGACTCTTCGAGGGTCTTGGTGAACTCGTCCGCCGTCTTCAGGAAGTCTGCCTTGAACGTACCGGTGGAGACGTCAAGGATGCGCTGCACGCCTTGCTTTGCGTGGCCGTAGTCGAGTGAGGTCAGTGTGACGACACCGTGCCGCGCGGCCGCGTCGAACTCCGCCACTTGCCGCCGCGTCCGGACCGCGTTCTGGTGTAGCACGGACATCTCGACGCTGGCCCCGATCGCGAAAAGGCTGACGAAGACGGCCGCCGCCGCGGCACCGGCCGACAGATTCGGCCGACGCAGACCGCCGGCTCGGCGCCGCGACGGTTCGCCCGTTGCTGTGGTTTCCGCCTCGGCCGCCTGGGCCGCGGAGCGCATTTTTGCCGTGGTATGCGACCTGCCGTTGTTCAGCGCAGGCAATTTCGTGCTGACGGCATCCCGGCGAATGCCGCCACCCCCCACTCGCCGGCTCGAGAACGAGATTGCTCGCTCAATCTGGCACTCCTCCACGGGTTGCCCGTCGGTGACAAGCAGGCTGTGAGCCACCGACCGTGTTGGGCAACCGCTCCAATCTGTCGCTCGACGCCGATTCCGTGCGGAATCCGCCAGGCTGGGACGGACGCCGGCTGTGGCCAAACCCTACTCGCCACGACGATCGCACGGGACCAGATGGGCAGCCGAGACCCCGACGAAGGTCAGCGGAGCAGGTCCTTGACCACCTTGCCGGTCGCGTTCATCGGCAGTGCGTCGATGAACTCCACCAAACGGGGCACCTTGAACCCCGCCATCCGGTCCCGGCACCACTCGATCAGCTCCTCGGCCTCGACGGGACCATTGCGCACCACGAACGCCTTGCCGACCTGTCCGAGCCGTTCGTCCGGGGCACCGATCACCGCAACCTGCGAAATCGCCGGGTGCTTGAGCAGGAACCCCTCGATCTCGGCCGGGTAGGCGTTGAACCCGCCCACGATGAACATGTCCTTCTTCCGGCCGACGATGCGCAGGCGGCCCGAGTCGTCGAAGTCGCCCAGATCTCCGGTGTGCAGCCACCCGTCGCCGTCGATGGCCTCTGCGGTGGCAACCGGATCGTCAAGGTAGCCCTGCATGACTCCGTACCCACGGACCAGAACCTCGCCGTCCTCGGCGATGCGCACCTCGACCCCGTCGCACGGCAGACCGGCGGTGGTGGCGACGGCCTCGAAGCAGTCGCCCGGCCGGGACAGCGTCACGTTACCGGCCTCGGTCAACCCGTAGCCGGTCATCAACGTCTCGAACGGCAGCTCGCCATGGATGCGCCGGACCAGTTCGACGGGGATGTCGGCGGCACCGGTTACACCCGCGCGCAGTGTCGACAACTTGGCTTTGTCTCCGACCGTCAAGAGCGAGTGGTACAGCGTCGGGGGTCCGGGCAGCATCGTGATCCGTTCCCGCGCAACGAGATCCACCACGGTGTCGATATTGAAAACCGGCACCGGCAGCATCGTTGCCCCGCGCAGGAAGGACGTGATGAGGCCGGCCTTCAGCCCGAACGTGTGGAAATACGGGTTGATCTGCAGGTAGCGATCGCCCTGGCGCAGGTCAGCGAGCGTCGCCCACTCCTCGTACATGCGCAGCGTCTGAGCGTGATTCATCATCGCGCCCTTCGGCCGGCCGGTTGTTCCGGAGGTGAAGATGATGTCGGAGATGTCGGTGCCGCTCACCGCTTGTTCGAACGGCGAACCGCTGGAAAGGAAATCGGAGCGCAGGTCGATGACCGGAATGCCTGCTGGCGCGGTGTAGTCCTGAGCCAGAAATCCCTTCTGCACCAGCACGGCCTTCACCCCGCTGCGAACGATGACGTCGCCGGCCTCCTCGGCTTTGAACCGCGTGTTGACCGGCACCAGCACGCCGCCGGCGGTCAGCAGTCCGAACGCCGCGATGATCCACTCGGCCGAGTTGGGCGCCCAGAGGGCGACCCGGTCGCCTTTGCCGATACCTAGATCAGCGAAAGCACCTGCAGCACAACGAATAAGCTGAACAAGTTCAGTGAAGGTGTAGCGCAGCGGACCGTCGACGACCGCTTCCGCATCGCCGAAGCGGTCCGCCGCGCTCAAGACCATCTCGGGGATGGTCTGCCAGTGTTGCGGGTCTGTCACACCGTGACGAGCCGGGCGAGGTTGCCGCCCATGATCTTCGCCTGGTCGTCTGACGACAGGTGCGACAGCGCCTCGATGTAGTAGGTCGGTTCCGCCAACCCCTCAGGATGGGGCCAGTCCGAGCCGTACAGAACCTGGTCCACACCAACAAGATTGACCAGATCGTCGATGCCGTCCTCGAAGAACGGGCTGACGTAGATCCGGTTTTTGACCATCTCCACCGGGTCGCTCGGGAAAGCCTCCGGCGCCTTTCGGAAGACCTCGGCCAGACCGTCCAACAACGGCGTCATCCACTTCGACCCTGCCTCGACGATCGCGACCTTCAGCTTCGGGTGGCGATAGAGCGCACCGTGGATCACCCACGATCCCACCGAATCCTGGATCGGCCGCCATTCGTTGAGGATGCCCATCGCGTTGGTCTGGAACGGCAGCATCTCGGCGCTGGCACCGTCCCATTCGGAGGTGTACCGGGAGTAGCCACTGTCGCTCGAGTGCATACCGACCAGCACGTCGTACTCGACGACTCGCTCCCAGAACGGGTCGAACTCGGGCAACGCGAACGACCGGGGCCCGCGGAAGCCGGGGACCGGCGCCGGGCGAACCAGGATGCAGCGGGCACCGCGCTTGACCGCCCACTCCAGCTCCTCGATCGCCTTCTCCACGATCGGCAGGGTGATCACCGGGGTGGTGAAGATGCGGTTCTGGTAGTTGAAGCCCCAGACTTCGTCGAGCCACTCATTGAGCGCATGGACCAGGACGTGGATGGCAACAGGGTCGTCCGACAGCCGCTCCTCGAGCAGGCTGGCCAGCGTCGGGAACATCAGGGTCTTGTCCAGACCCAGCTCGTTCATCACCTCCAGGCGCGGCGCCGGCTCGAAGAAGGCCGGGATGGCGCGCATCGGCTCGCCGAACAACTCGCGCTTCGTCTTGCCTTCGGGGTTGCCGTACTTGAAGTACTCCTCCCAGGCTCCTGGCTTGGCGACCACTTCGAAGGTCGGGTTGGGAATGTAGTTACTGATCTGGCCGCGGATCGCGATCTTGGTGCGCCCGTTGACCTGCACGTACTGGACGTGGTTCTTGTATTCCTTGGGCAGGAACTTGGTCAGCGCCTCCGGCGGCTCGTAGAGGTGGTTGTCCGCGTCAAAGATTGGAAACGGGACATCGACTCGATGCGACAACTGACCCATGAAATCCTCCTTCGCAATTAGTGAGAATCATATTCTCTCACCTCGTCATCCGCAACGAGCACCCGACCTCGTCAGGACGCGGTGCGGTCAGCACTTCACGTTGACCTTGAAGTCCGCAGTCGTCGGTTCGTTGGGTCGCGCGGTGGGAGCGCCAGCCGCAACGCCGGTGATCAGGTATGAACTGCCGTCGAAGCGAGTCGTTGCCGCGTCGCCGGTGCCTTGCGAATACATGCCCGTGAAGCCGCCCACGTCTTGGATGCGCACGGACTCCGCGACTGCCCGCGCCGCACGCCCATCCACGACGACGGTGGCCCCGGCGAGTTTGCCGCCGATATGTATCGTCCGGTACCACTGCACCTGAGTGCATTTGACGACGTCGAACTTCGCCTCGACCCCGTTAACCGTGACGGAGGCCTGGCCGACGAGCGGCGTTTGCGGCGACGACGAAGTGCAAGCGCTCAACGCGCCCGCGGCGAGCGCGGCAGCAGCAGCCACGACTGGGCGACGCATCCAATCACCTCCATCCTCCGCTGCGGAAAGATCTTCGGCCTGCAGCGATGATGTTATTCTCCCAAATAGAGAATGCCAATATCAGTCGTCTTGGGCCAAGGAGCTTTCGGCATGGTGGACCTGGAGGTCGACGAATCCGGCACCGGCGTTGCGGTCATCACTATCGATCGCCCGCACGCGCGCAACGCCATCGCGTTGGACACCATGCAGCAGTTGGAAACAGCGCTCGATGCGGCCGCGGGGGCTCGCGCCCTGGTCATCAAAGGCGCCGGTGACCGGGCATTCGTGTCGGGCGGCGACCTGAAGGAGCTCAGCGCGCTGCGGACCGAGGAGGACGCTTCGGCGATGGCCAAACGGATGCGGTCGATCTGCGATCAGATCGCGAGCTTCCCTGCCCCGGTCATCGCCGCGCTGAACGGCCACGCCTTCGGAGGCGGTGCCGAAGTGGCCGTCGCCGCCGACATCCGGGTGGCCGCCGACGACATCAAGATCGCCTTCAACCAGGTGGCGCTGGAAATCATGCCGGCCTGGGGCGGCGCCGAACGACTGGCCGCGCTCGTGGGAAAGGGCCGGGCGCTGCTGCTGGCGGGCGGCGGGGCTGCCCTCGACGCCGTCGAGGCCGAGCGGATCGGCCTAGTGGATCGAGTGCTGCCCCGCGCGTCGTTCGATGAGGGCTGGCGATCGATCGCGCAGTCGTTGGCCCGGCAACCGGCGACCGAAATAAAGCGCGTAATCAGCGGAGTTTCACCCGACGAGGCGATAGCATCCTTTGCGCGGCTTTGGGTTGCCGACGCACACTGGCGGGCCGCGGAGCAGGTAACGAATCGCACGGCCAGTCCGCGCCCCGAGGCTCGAGGAGCGACATGATGTACCGGTTGGTGTGCGTGGGCTCGGCGATCTTGGTCGGGATTGCGGGCTTGTCGGTGAGCACCGGACGGGCACTCGCCGACGACCCGATCATGCATCACGTCAAATACACCATCAACGCGAAGAATCCGATCTACGCCAACATCTATTACATCGACCAAGAACCGCCGACTTTCGCCGATTACAGCCACGATCCCTACCGCTTCACGCCGAATGTCCAGGTCGACATCGCTCCGGGCAAACCGTGGAGCTTCGAACTGAATCTCGCCAAGCCCGAGTACTGGGCGATGGTCGTCGTCAACACCGGCACCGAGCCCAGCACGCCGGAGTTTCACTGCGAGCTGTCGGTGGACGGGTCGGTCGTCGTGTCCAAGGACGGACCCAGAGGTGTGCTCTGCTCGATCCGGAGCTGGTGAACCACCCACGTCGGAGAAATCTCCGCAATCGGCTGAGGTTCCCCTTCCAACCGCCGTAGGTGATCCTCGACGAATTCGAGCGTCTCGAGGTGTCCGCCCGACATACCCATCGCCTGCTCGAGCACCAGGAAACGGGACAAGCTGGTCATCAGCACGGTGAACACCACCGGCGGAACGAAGTCGGTGTCCACCTCGTAACGTCGCAGGGCAGCCGCCACCACCTGACGTTGTTCCTCGCGGAAACGATCGGCGTAGTACGCGATTTCGGCTCGCATCTCCTTGCGGTGATTAGCCAGCGCCATGAACTCCATCGAGATGCGGGTGAAGGCGGGATCGGTGCCGAATCGCCACAGCGCCCACAACGGCTGCGGCAACCGCAGCAGCTGCGCCTGCGCTTGCAGCCCCTCCTCGGCGCGCCGCCGAAAGACGGCCAGGAACAGGTCGTCCATCTTGCGGAAGTAGTAGTGCACCAGTTGTGGCTTGAGTCCGGCCTTGTGAGCCAGCCGTCGCGACGTCACCGCGGCGTAGCCCTCTTCGATCATCAACTGTTCGGCCGCGTCGAGCAGCAAGCCGCGATTCTTCGCGTCCGGCGCCCCGATCCTGCGGGCCGATGTCATGCCGTTACCCCGTCTTCCGTGCGTCGAGCTGATCGTAGCGAGCGGGCCGCCCGGACCGGGCGTGTGAACCTTGACCGCGACAATACCGCCATGCTAAGCAGGTGCTCAGCATACTTGCTGAATTGGGCGGCGCCAGCTCTCGTCGCCGACTGACCATTTGGTGACGCGGTTGCGAGGCCGGCCCCGGGAGGAACGCATGACGAGCACGTACGACACCATCGACTTCTTCACCGACCCGTCGCTGGTCCCCGACCCGTACGCGTACTTCGACTATCTGCGCGACCAGAACCCGGTCCTGCGTCTTCCGCACTACGGGGTGGTCGCCGTCACCGGTTACGAGGAGGCGACGGCGGTCTACAAGGACACCGATTCCTTCTCGAACTGCGTGGCGCTCGGTGGGCCATTCCCGCCGCTGCCGTTTCAGCCCGACGGCGACGACATCAATCACCAGATCGACGAGCACCGGACGAGTTTTCCGATGTTCGAGCACATGGTCACTATGGATCCGCCCGAGCACAGCCGGGCGCGATCGATCTTGAGCAGGCTGCTGACCCCGAGCCGGCTCAAGCAGAACGAGGAGTTCATGTGGCGCCTCGCCGACCGGCAGCTCGACGAGTTCCTGGTCAACGGCAAGTGCGAATTCATCGGCGAGTACTCCAAGCCGTTCGCCACGTTGGTGATCGCCGACCTGCTCGGTGTTCCCGAGGAGGACCACAAGGAGTTCCGGGTCGTGCTGGGCGCTGATCGCCCGGGCCGGGTCGGAGCCTTGGACCACGAGTCAGTGGGCGTGAACCCGCTGGAATGGCTGGACGACAAGTTCTGCTCCTACATCGAGGATCGGCGCGCCAACCCCCGCGAGGACGTGCTGACCGCGCTGGCGACGGCCAAGTACCCCGACGGGTCCACGCCCGAGGTCATCGAGGTGGTCCGGTCGGCCACGTTCCTGTTCGCCGCCGGCCAGGAGACGACGGCCAAGCTGCTGAGCGCCGCGCTGCAGGTGATCGGCGACCGGCCGGACATCCAGCAGCAGCTCCGCGACGACCGCAGCCTCATTCCCGGATTCATCGAGGAATCGCTGCGGATGGAAAGCCCCGTCAAGAGCGACTCGCGACTGGCCCGCCGGTCCACTCGAATCGGCGGTGTGGACATTCCGGCCGGGACGGTGGTGATGGTGCTTCCGGGTGCGGCCAATCGTGATCCGCGCCGGTTCGAGAACCCGCACGAGTTCCGGCTGGACCGCAAGAACGTCCGCGAACACATGGCTTTCGCGCGCGGCGTGCACTCCTGCCCCGGTGGGCCGCTCGCCCGGGTGGAAGGTCGGGTCTCCATCGAACGCATCCTGGACCGGATGGCCGACATCCGCGCCGACGAGACCGAACACGGCCCTGCCGGGGCACGCCGCTGGTTGTACGAGCCCACCTACATCCTGCGCGGACTCAACAACCTGCACCTGACGTTCACGCCGCAGGACCCCCCGCCCGGGCGCCCGGTCAGTTGACCGCCAGGCCGACGAAGTAGCTGCCGAACAGTCCGGCCGCGACCAGCAGCACCCAGGCGTCGGTCAGCCGGCACAGCAGCGGTGGCGCGTGCCTGACCTCCATGAACTCGCGAAAGATGATGCGCACCTTGACAAGTGCGATGACGATGACGCTGGACGTCACGACCGCACTTGCGCCGGTCGCTGAGTGATCGACCAGTAGGTAGCCCAGCGTAAGGGCGGCCAGCCCCACCCAGACGATCAGCAACCTCTTGTCGAATTTCACCGGTCACCTCACCACGTACAGCATCGCGAAGATGAGCACCCAGAGGAAATCGACTGTGTGCCAATAGGTCGCGCAGGTTTCCACCAGAATCTGAGATTCCTGGGATCCGCGCCGCGCACCCCGGAGTCGGTAGACGATGACACCGAGAGCGACGAACCCGATCAGCAGGTGGATGAAATGGATGCCGGTGAGGAAGAAGAAATACGTGAAGAAGTCGTCGCTGTCCGGGCCGTGTCCCGCACTCACCAATCGCGCCCACTCAAACACCTTGCCGCCGAGGAAGAGCGCGGCGAAGGCGGCTGTGACGAAGACGTCCCGCAGGGCCTCGCGATAGCAACCGGCGCGGGAAGACTGAACGCACCGCGCCACCGACCAGGAACTCAGCAGCAAAACAAGGGTGTTGAAGACACCGATGCGGAGGTCCAGGTGCGCCTGGGAGTGCAGAAACAGCTCGGGGCTGCGGGTGCGGTAGAACAAATAGAAGCCGAAATACCCGGTGAAGACCAAGGTTTCGAACAATACGAACGCCCACATGTCCGGCTGACCCGGCACGAACGGCGTGCGCTCGTCCTTGTCGGTGATCTCGGTCATGACACACTCGTCCGTTTCGACGGCGAGTCAGGCAGTACCCCGGTACCGAAGTCTTCGCGCCGGATCATCTTGAACAGCATGACGACGAATGTGACCTGATAAATGCCGAATACGACCATGTCCAGCCACCACGCGATCTGGCCGTTCCAGGCCAGTACGCCACGCTGGAAGATCCAACAGGGCGCCACGACCACCTCGGTGAGCGCATTGCACAGGTTGAGATAGCCGAACCACTTCGGAAAGACCCGATTCTTGTCGATCAGAATCGCGACCATCCAGAGCAGCGAGCCAATCAGGAACACACCCATAGTCCCGTCGAAAGACAGGAAGGCGAAGTCGTAGAGCCAACCGATCGCCTCGGGATCCCGCTGGGGTCGCATCGTCCCGACGACCAGCGCGATGCAGAGCAACAGCAAGCCCGGTACCGCACTGAAGGAGTAGATGAGCAGATACGAATACCCGAAGATGCGGCTGACCGACATGCGACGCATCGAATACGCGATCAGCGCATTGTTCACCGCGGTCATGCCGGTGATGGCGAATACGACGCCCAAGCCGATCGGTATCCCGAGCTGGCGTTCGGAGAACCAGTGCACCTGCCCCGCGAGGTCCGAGGTCGGTTGCGGCGGGGGCTGGGCTCGTGCCACCACGAAGACCATCGGGAAGAACAGGTTGTAGAAGACGACGAGCGTCCACCAGGCCACCCACAACTCACGCTTGGGGTTGTGCCGCAGGTGCCAGGCGATCCGGCGATGCAACCCACCCGCGGGCGGCCCTGAAACTGGCCCCGAATCCGGTGGGGCCCCAGCGTCCGGCGACGTCGTCAGCATGTTCATGCGGATTCCAGTTCTGCTGTGGCACTCTGGATCTCACCGCGCTCCCGATACACCGCCCGCCCCAGCACGACGCCCATGACGACGACCCAGACACCGATGGCGATGTTTTTCAACCAGAAAGACAACAGGCCGTCCCATGCCAGCGGACCGGTCAACGACACGCCGACGAACGCCGCCGGCACGAGCGCTGCGGCAACCAGCAGGTTGAAGTGGGCCACCCAGCGGCCGAATACAGGACGGGGCTGGTCGTCGAAATAGATTGCCGCGGCGAGGATCACGCTTTGTCCGATCAGAAAGGGAACCACGACCGTGAAGGTGATCCAGGCGAAGTCGTTGAGCAACTGCGTCAGCTCAGGACTTCGTTCCGGGCGGAATGCGGCCAGCAGCCAGCAGACGTTGGCGATCAGGAACAGGGTGGGGCCGCCCGCGACGCAACCCAGCATCGCGTAGGAGAAGATCGGGGTGCGGTGCGCCATCCTCCGGATCTGCATCACGATCAGCATCAGGATCGGGACCAGGCATACGCCGAACCAGTTGAAAATGACCATGCTGTACCGGATTTGGGGGTTGTTCGCCGGATCGCGATAGAACGCGGCAACCTCGTCCGCGGGCATGGTCGGCGACATGGGCGGGTAGAACCCCGGGAACAAGAAGAATGCAGCGATCCAGATGATCACCGTCACAGGCAATGTCCACAGCAGGATCAGTTCACCGTCGAGTTTCCTCAATGAATCGCGCACCACGGCGGACTCGGACATCACTGACTCCCTCCCGCGGTGTGATCACTTGGCCCAGTGACCGAAAGTAGCCGATCGGCTAGGGGCCGGTCAATAGCCGATCGGCTAGGCTCTCGGTGTGGCGTCAGTGCAGGCCGGGAATCAGTCCCGCAGTGCGTTCCGTTTGATCGCACGTAGCGCCGCGCAGACGCGGGTCCTGGACGCGGCGCTGAAATTGATCGCTGAACATGGGGTCGGCGGAACGTCACTGCAGATGATCGCGGACGCGATCGGAGTCACGAAGGCGGCCGTCTACCACCAGTTCAAGACCAAGGAACAGATCGTCGTTGCCCTCACCGAACGCGAATTGGGCGGCCTGGAGGAGGCGCTGGAGGCCGCCGAGGCCCATGACGATTTTCCGCGGGCACGAGAGATGCTCCTGGGTGGGGTCATCGACATGGCCATCAAGCGTCGCGGCGCAGCCAGCACCCTGCAGTTCGATCCGGTCATCGTGCGACTGCTGGCCGAGCACGACCCATTTCAGCAATTCATCGCGCGGCTCTACGGCGTGCTGGTCGACGACACCTCCGAGGACGCGCGGGTGTCGGCGGCGGTGCTGTCGGGGGCTATCGCGGTCGGCGTCATGCACCCGCTGGTCGCGGACGTCGACGACGAGACGCTGCGTTCGCAGCTGCTGCGCGCCACCCACCGTCTGATCGGTGCCTCCGAGGCGGATGATGGCGCCAAATAGGGACTACGTATCGGCGCGCACCCAGGTCGTCACACCGTCATGGGCTATGCAGACCAGGAACAGGCCGTCGGGCGCCTGCGCGACGTAGTTCAAGTACTGGCGACACTCGGCGCCCTCTTCCTTGACGCCCGCCATCGGAGGTGACCGGAACCATCGTGGCTCGTACCTTCGCGGCGAGCCGCAGAACATCAGTCGCCCAGATTCCGGAGAGGTGGGCATGCTGTCGGTCCCGAAGGCGTAGTAGGTGGTGTTGTCACACGGCGTGCCCAGCACCTGATGCCCCATGATTCCCGGGGTGCACTCGGGGTAGTCGCACACAGTCGGTCCGGCGACGGACGGCGGTGCAGCCAGTACACCGCCACCCAGTAACGCAGCAAACAAAGCCACGACGGATCGCACGCCATAACTTTGCCACAGCTAGCTGGATCTGAAAAGCAAATCGTCCGGCTCGGACAACGTCGCGAACCAACCGCGGCGCGGGACGAGATTTCGCCTCGAGGACCTCGAAAGCAGCTGTCCGATCAGGGCATTGAGCCCATGACGGGGTGGTAAGCTGATTCTCCGTGCACGATCCGGAGAGCCCTGGCGACGAACCTGGTGACCACCCGGAGTGCGCGGTCGATCCCGACGAATCGCAGTCGTACTCAGGGCAAGACTCTGCCGGTGAGGCTCCCGTCCCGGCGGACGCAGAAGACGAAGTGGCGAAGGCTGAAGCGCGGGTCGAGGCAGCGCGGGTACGCGTCGCCAAGCTGCGCAAGGCAGCAGGCGCCCAGGATGCGGACGACGACGCAACCTCGCTCTCTCGAGAGGATGAGCGGAGCCGCACAAAGTCGAGGCGGGCACGGCTACCGGGGCTGCGGCGATCACGGCGGCTCCGCCGCCCGGGGCGCAAAGCGGTGGCAATCGGAGTGGGCGTCGCGCTCGTCGCGCCCTCCCTCGGCGCGATCGGTTACATGCTGCACCAGCACCACACCCTCATACACAAACGGCAGCTCTCCCAGGACTATGCCGCTGCGGCCAGGCAGGCAGTCACCACGCTCATGTCGATCGATGCCAACCACGCCAAGGACGACATCCAGCGAATCATCGACGCCACCACGGGCCCGCTCAAGGACCAGATCTCGGTGATGTCGAGCCTTATGCTCAAGCAGACGGAAGAATCGAAGACCACCACCAAGGTAAACGTGGAGGCGGTCGCCGTCTCGTCTGCGACCGACAGTTCCGCGGTCGCGCTTGTGGTGGCGAAATCCGATGTGACCGATGCTGATAACAAAAATCGGCCGCCGCAGCTGTGGCGGCTCACCATCGAGATCGTCCGCGACGGCAGTCAGTTCAAGTTGTCGAAAGTCGAATTCCTGTAATGGATGTAGGGCAGGACTCGTCGGTCGACACCGTGGCCGCGCAAGACGAAAGCACAGAAACCCCGGCTCCTCCGGAGACGGACGCATCCCAGGCGCGACGGAAGCCGGCACGCGCCAACGCATTCCGGGCTCTTGGTCGGTGGACTCGCCGACGTTTGGCCAACTGGCGTTCGATACTTGCGACGGCGTTGGTCGCTGCCACTGTCGGCACCGCCGCGGGCTTGTTCTTCGTTCAGTACCGTCCGGACCAGACGATGAGCGACGCCGCGTCGGACCGAGCACTCCAGGCGGCTTCGGACGGCGCCGTGGCGCTACTTTCCTACTCCTTCGACAGCCTCAACCGCGATTTCGCCGCGGCGAAGTCGCGTCTGACCGGCAATTTTCTGGCCTATTACAGCAAGTTCTCCGAACAGACCGCGGCCTTGGCCCTGCAGGGGCAATTGACGTCCACTGCCAAGGTGATTCGTGCCGCCATCTCGGATATACATCGCGATTCGGCCGTCGTGTTGGTGTTCGTCAACCAGACCACGACAAGCAAGCGAAAGCCGGAACCCGTCGAAGCCCACAGCAGCATCCTGGTCACGCTGACGAATATCGACGGTTCGTGGCTGATCGCGAAGTTCGACCCGGTTGACTGACCGCGACACCTTTCGGTTCCGATTGGCATTTTTTCGGGACCGAAGCGGTGTTAATCTCATTTCACGAAAGCCGGAATCGGCCTGACATTGTCGGTCATATATTGCGCGTCGAGGAGCACCTGATGCGTCCAGTCGGAACATTTTCCGCCGCAACCCTGGTCAGTGCCGTCGTATGCGGCGTGTTGGACCCGGCGGCCACGGCTGAAGCGACAACCATGGAAGACGTGGCCGTCAACGGGACCTTCCGCGCCACCTCGGTCGGCGACTATGCCAAAACCAACGACCAGTATTACGGCGAGCCGACGATCATCCAGACCTGGACGATCAGCTCGTCATGCGTGACATTTCAGGAATGCCACGGCACGGTGACAAGCGACCAAGGATGGAGCGCGCCGCTTTACATGGTCGACGGGATCATGTGGAAGGTCAAACGCGATGTGCCGAACTGGGAGCGGTGCGAGGACGGTAGCGCGTACACCGGACAGCAGACCTTCTACTTCTATCCGGTCGATACCAATGGTGAATTTAAACTGGGGTCGCCGGTGATGGCCGGAAAAGACAAAACGGTCGGCCCGAGCGGCGCCTGCGGCCAGAATCAATGGCTCGATATCGCGATGCCGTTGCGCCTGGACAGGCTAGCTTGATCGAGCGTTTGTAGCGGGTTCACGGCTGCGAGCCGTCCCGCCACGTGGCCCAGCCCTGCGCGCCGCGCCCGCCCACGATCGCCAATCAGGTGGTGGGGAGCATGTCCTGCCACGTCTTGGGCGCTTTCACGGGCGCAAGGTCCGACTGCTCGTACAACTTTCCGTCCGGACCGACATAACGGCCCGTATGTGGGTCGTAATGGGCAAACACGATCGCAGGCACGTGCTCGCCGGTCCCAGCACCGAACGAACTCGGCGCCGCCGACGGCCCCGAGCCGTTGGCCGCGGGAGGCGGTGCGGGTTCGGGAGCGGGCAACGCGGGCGCGGCGGCGGGTACGGGAAGTTCTTCCGGCGAAGGGATGTCGAGGGGCGCTATGGGCGAGATGTCAGCTGACATCGGCGACGTCAGTGCCAGTCGGGGTGGTGTGGACGGCACCGGCGGAACAGCCGCCCCCACCGTGCCCGGTGGTGCAGTTTCATCCCGCGGCCCCGGCGGTGTGCCCCGCGGCACCGCCCCGGGTGGCAGCGGAGTTCCCTCGACCGGACCGAAGATCCTGGCGTTGGGGTTGACCCGGTCATCGACCGGGATGCCCTGTGCCAGCAGGTTTGGATCCAGCGGGGAGGGACCGAGAACGTGCTGGCGCATCGCCAGCGGCATGAACGGCTTGTCGCTGTTGCAGATTTCCACGGTGGGCGCTCGCTTGCCCGGATGACCCATGCACGGATAATTACGGGCGCCGCGGACCGAGAGCGGGGAATCCTGCGGCAGTTTGCAATACAACCCGTCCGGTGTGTCGATATCGGTGAGATCGTCCGGGGAACGCCATTGGCTTGGTGGCATGAAACCGACCGTGCAAATAGGCGGGTCGTCGATCGTCAGCGCGAAGTCGCCTTGCGCCGAACCTTCCGGATGGGCGGTGGGTCCAGAAGCTTGCTCGATAGCCACAGCCGATGGCAGCAACACCAGCAACTGCTCCAGCGAGGGGTGGTAGGTGACGCCGATCTGCCCGATAGTGGTCAGGTTGGCCAGCAGCACCGGCAGCGTCGGCTTGATTTGATCAAGGAGCCGGGACGCCTCGTTGGCCGCGCCAGAACCATCGCGCAGTAGTCTGCGGATGCTTGCATCGTCGTTGGCCAACACGTCCGAAATCCCGGCGAGACTGCGCGACCACTTCCTGATCGAATCGGTGGTGCGGGCTTGCGAATCCAACAGCGGCCCACTGTCTTCGGTGAGAGTGCGGGTGCGGTCGACGACGCCGTTGGCGTCGCGCGACAGGATCGTTGTGGAGTCGAACAGCGACCCGAGGTCGTAACCGGATCCATTGAAACCCCGGAAGGTCTCGTCGAGCAATTGGCCGAGTTTGGTCTTCGGGATGCTGGTGACCAGAGCATTGACCTGCTCGAGCATCGGCCCCACCGGCTGCGGAATCGTCGCGTCGCGCACGCGGATCACCGACCCGTCGTGCAGGTAGGGCGGCGAATCGGTTTTGGGTCGCAAGTCCACGTACTGTTCGCCCACCGCGGAGACACTGAGCACATGCGCGCCGCACTGGTCCGGAGGACCGGGACGCTCTGGACAAGCTGTCATGTCCGCCGGGACCTTGGGTGACGTGCCAAGCGAGAGCGTCGCTTTCGCACCGGTCGGCGTCAACTCCACCGAGGTGACCTTGCCGAGTTGGACCCCACGGTAGGTCACATTGGCGAAGCGATACAGACCGCCGGCCGCGGGCAGCTCCAGCGTCACCGTGATCCGCCCGATGCCCAGCAGCATCGGCGCCTGGATGTAGAAGAGGACCATCGCGATCACGCCAATGGTCCCGACGATGGTGAAGATCGCCAGCTGGATCCGAACGAAGCGCGTCAGCATCTATCCGCCCCCTTCTCCCGGCGCTGGACCGGGACCCGGATTGGGCACCGGTGCCGCGGACGGCGGAGGCCCGGGCAGCGGCGCCGCAGCTGGCGGAGGTCCGGGCAACTGCGCCCCACCGGGCAGTGGTCCGGGCAGCGATGGGGAATATGGCGCCGGTCCCGGCAGCGCAGGAAGCGGAAGTGCCCCCGGATCGATCCACGGCGGCCTGATCGGGTTGTGCAACGGATCCAGTGTGTAATTCAAGTAGTACGGCTCCCCGGGCGCCGGTACCAGCGGCTGGTCCACCTGTCCGAAGCGGGTCCCCAACATCAGTCCCCGCTTGAGCCGTGGAATCGTGAGATCCAACTGGACATGCAGATTGAAGTAATCGCCCCGGACTGCACGGTCGACGAAGTTCTGGGTGAACGGGAACACGAAGCCCGCTGAGATCGCCGTGCCGAGTTCCGGCCCGACGTCGGCGAGCGCACGGATGGTCGGCTCCAGGTTCTGGAGATTCTTGACCAGGTCGGCCTGGGTGTCGTTGATCAGCCGGGTGGCGGTGTTGCTGAAGACGCGAAGCTTGTCCAGCGCGGTCGTCAGGCGTGGCCGCTCCCTGATCAGCACGTCGAGCGCGGGCGGAATCTTGCGCAGCGCTTCACTGAGAACGTCGCGTTGCCCGGCGAATGTGGCAGTCATCCGGTTCAGCGCCTGGATGGAGTCCACGATGTTGTTCCGCTGTTGGTCGAGTGTTCCGACGAACGTGTCGAGGCGGGTGAGCAGATCGCGTAAGGCGCCTTGTCGCCCGGACATGGCGACCGAGAAATTGTGGATGACCTCCCCGATCTGTCCCAGCCCCCCGCCGTTGACGACGGCCCCCAGTGACGACAGCGTCTGCTCTGTCGAGGGGTAGACCGACGAGCGGGTCAACGGGATGGTGGCTCCGGGCTGCAGCCGTCCGGTCCCCGATTCGCCGAGCGGTGTATTGAGCGCCAGATGCATCGACCCCAACAGGCTGGTCTGACCGACGCTGGCTACCACATTGGCCGGGACGACGACATCGCGCTGCACTGAGATCTCGACGTCGGCATGCCAGCCTTTCACCTTCATCGCCCCGACGCTGCCGACTACGACGTCGTTGATCATCACCGGCGAATTCGACTCCATTGTCCCGACATTGGGAAGTTCGACGTGGTAGATGTTGGCCCCGGGGCCACGTCCGACCGCGCCGGGCAGCGGTAGTGAATTCAGTCCGTGGAATGCGCATCCGGTCGCCGTCAACGCAACACAGCCGCCCACGGCGAGCACCCGCCGAACGCGGACCCGGGCGATCACGGTTGCGGCCCTTCGGCAGGCAGCAGCATTCCCGACACGGCCGGCGGCGGTGCTTGCATCGGTGTCGACGGCGGGGGCGGCATCGGCATCGCCAAACCCGGTATCCGCGGCGGCGGCTCGGCCCCCGGCCCGCCTACAGGATCACCCGGCAGGCCGGTGTAGGCCGACACCGCGGGAGGGATCTCCGGTGCTGTGGGCTTCGGTCCCGCGCCGCCGGGAGCCAGCCGCGGTTCGGTGTAGAGGATCTTCGAGGGGTCCACCGACTTCTGAATGAAGATGTTGATGGGGATGGGCAAACTGTTGAAGTTGAGCAGCCGCAACCCGGGACCGAGAAACAGCGAGCACAGCTTGCCCGATTCGGTAGAGGTGACGTTCTCGATGGAGCCGATTTGTGAGCAGCCCGGAATCGGCAACGGCAGCAACAAACCCGAAAACGTGGGATTCGCGAAGTTCATGATCCCGAACCCGCCCACGATGGTTCCGGTGTCGGCGTTGTAGTCGTTGAAGAAGTTGCCCAGCGCGTTCGGCGCACCGTGCAGAATGTTCTCCAAAGCCATGTGCTGATCCACCAAGGTCTGCGTGACGTTGGCCAACCGGGCGACCTGCTCGCTGGTCTGGTTGCGGGAGCCGGCGATGAACCGCTGCACCTCGCCGACCGCCGTCGACAGGTCGGTCAGGGCCGCGTCCAGTTCGGACTTGCTGTCGTTGACGACGCTGGTCAGCGTGGCCAGGCGGTCGTTGAATCGCATGATCTGGGTGTTGCTGTCGCGCAGCGCGGTGACGAAGGTCTGCAGATTTTTGATGATGTCGACGATGTTGCCGCTGCCGTTGGCGAGTATCCGGCCCACTCCGGATAGTTGGGCCAGCGCCTGCCGCAGCTTGTCGCCGTTGCCCTCGAGTGCGTTGGCGGCGCTGTCGATGAAACGGCCCACCGAAGTGCCTGATACGCCGCTGCGGGGTCCCAGATCCGTTGCCAGCCGCATCAACTGGGTTTTGACTTCGTCCCACTCGACGGGTACCGCGGTGCGGTTGACGGGTATCACTGCGCCGTCCGGCATGACCGGACCGCTGTTCCGGTAGGCGGGGGTGAGTTGCACATACCGGGCGGCCACCAGGTTCGAGGCGACGATGACCGCTTTGGCGTCCGCCGGAACGGGTACGCCGTGGTCGATCTCGAGGGTCATCCTGGTCTGTGATCCCTGCGGATCTATGGACTTGATGGTGCCGACTTTGACACCCGACACCCGCACCTCGTCACTGGGGTAGATCGCCGTGGCGGTGACGAAATATGCCGTGATGGTCTTCGGACCGAAAAACGTGTTGCGGATGACCATGCCCGCACCGGCCACGATGAGGCCCACCAGGACGACCGCCGTGACGACGATCAGCCTCCGGCGCGGGACGCGCGACATCTTCGACATCACTGCGAGCCGCCGATCCTGCCGCCGAGGGTACAGCCTGGGCACTCCGGAATGCTGTTGTACGGCCAGGGGAACAGCGACCGCGGAACCTGCGACGGGAAGCCGGGACCGCGATTGGTGTCGAAGTTGCGGAATCCCCAGAGGTAGTCAAGGAACGGTTGGAACAGTGGTGGCTGAAGGAGGTTCGGGACGAACGCCGAGTAGGCGTACATGCTGGAAATAGCCTCACCGACGGTGATCTGGAATTTGGCGAGACCCGGGAGCGCTTTGCTGATGTTGTCGCGGTTTTTTTCCAGCATGGCGGTCACCGAATTCAGCCTCTCCAGCGTCGGTGCCAATTTGCTCTCGTTTTCGTGTACCAACGCCGTGAGCTGTTTCGCCACCGCCGACGTGTTGGCCAGCAGGTCGACGATCTCCTGTCGGCGCGCCACCAATACTTGAAGCAGATCGTCGGCATTGAGTATGAGCTTGTTGACCTGTTGGCTGCGTTCGGACAGGACCCCGGTGACGTCGCTGGCACTCTTGAACAGCTCACTGAGGTTCTTGTTGCGGCCGTTGAGGGTCCGCGATAACCGGGTGAGCGAGTCGAAGGCGGGTCCTAATTTGGGTGCAATCTGGTCGAGCGTCGCGGCCAGCGTGTCCAAAGACTGGTTCAGCGTTGCGGTACTGGTCTCGCTAGTGTTCGTGGTCAATTCGCTGACCGCTTCGGTCAACGAGTAAGGCGAGGAGGTGCGCGAAGCGGGGATGACAGCATTCGGATTCATCGTGCCGCTGCCGGCGGACTCCAACGCCAGCATCCGCGCGCCCAGCAGCGTGTCGGTGCGGATGTGCGCGGTGGTCTCCGACCCGAGCAGGATGTTGCCCTTTATCGCGAAGGTCACCAGGGCGTCGCCGTTGCGCAGCGACACATCCGACACTGTGCCGACCTTGAGCCCGGACACCGTCACAGGGTTGCCCACCCCGAGGCCGCCGGCCTCTGAGAACAACGCCTTGTAGCGGACCGCCGTCGCCCACGAGGTCAACCGGTCCGGCGACAGGCCCACGAGGATGACCAGCACGATCAGGATCGCGCCGATGAATCCGGCCTTGATGAGCTCAGCTCCGCGATACTTGAGCATCAGGGTTCCGTGCACCTTCCAGCGTCTGACCTGAAGATCGGGGAAATCACCGTCTTGCCCTGCAGATCCGTGCCACGGAGTTCCAACTGGCAGAGGTAGTACGGGATGGTGGCGCCGGCTACTCCGAGTCGGACCAGTTTGCGATAGTTCTTCGGCGCCTTGGCGATTGCGGTGTCGAGGCGGTCCTTGTCGTCGTCGAGTATCGGCGCCAGCCGACTCAACTGGTCGATCGTGCCGGACAGCGATGGTCGCGCACTGCTCAGCAGATCGGCCAAGGAGGCGGTTCCGTTGTCCAACGCGTCGATGGCGGCGCCGAGGGTCTCACGGTCATTCGACAGCCCGCTGACAAGCCGCTCCAGGCGATCGATTGCGCCGGAGAACTTGGTGCCGTCCCGGGAAATCGTGGCGACCACGGTGTTCAGGTTGTCGATCAGTTGCTGCACGGTGTCGTCGTTGTCGGCCAATGCGTTCGAGAACGATGTCGTCTTGGCGAACAGCGAGTCGAGGGTTCCGCCCTGACCCTGGAAGACCTGGAGCAACGCCGAAGTCAGCGTGTTGACGTCCTGCGCATTCAGACCCTGGATGACGGGCCTCAATCCGCCGAGCAGCAGGTCGAGGTCCAGGGCCGGCGCGGTGCGGTCGACCGGAATCTGTGCATCGGCCGCCAGACGTCTGGGCGCGCCTGGGCCGTCGATGAGCTCCAGGTAGCGATCGCCGACCAGATTGAGGTAGCGGACCGCCACCCTGGTGCCTTCGGTGAGGACGATGTCGCGGTCCGCGTCGAATTTCACCACGACTTTCTTGTCCGAGCGCAGCGAGATGTCGCTGACGGTGCCGACCCGGATCCCGGCGACCCGCACCGTCTGACCCACTTTGAGACGCGACACGTCGTTGAACACCGCCGAATAGCTGGTGGTCGAGCCGGTCTGGTACTGGCCGAAGATGAAGAACAGGAACGCGGTCAACACCGCCATCACGACCCCGAAGATCGCGAACTTGATCAATGTGGCGCGCGTTCTCATCCGGGCTGTCCGATCTGAATGGAGTTGCGCGGCGGTCCCACGATCGGCCCGTACAACAGCTGTTTGAGGAGATCGGAGTTGATCAGCAGCTGCTGGTTTCCGTACACCACCGGGTTGGCACCGATATCTGTAATCAGTTGTGGCGGTGGGCTATTGAACGGCAGCTGCGGTAGGCCCAGGCACCGCGGACCGCCGGTCGCCGCGACCTTGGGCAAGTTCACCGGGTATCGATAACGCTCGGCTCCCCAGGTGAGGCTGGCCGTGATGTTGATGCTCGGCTCCGACAACGGCGGACCGTGTGCAATCCGGATGAGTCCGCCGAGGCCGCAGGTGAGCGCCTCGTGGTACTCGTTGGTCAGATCGGTCGTCGGCACCAACAGGTGCATCACATTCGTCAGCGGCTGACGGTTCGTCGACAAGACTTCGTTGCCGATGTCGGCAAGGCCGATCGCGCTGATCAGTAATGCATCCAGGTTGTGCTGCTCCTCGACGATCGACTGACTGATCCGGTTCGTGTTGGCCACGGTTCTCACCAGCTCTGGCGCCGCATCGGCGTAGGCGTTGGACACCACCGGCAGCACCGCGAGGTCATGATTCAACGCGGGAAGGCTCGGCTCGAGCTTGGCCAGAAACGAATCCAGGTCCACCAACGATTGGCCGAGTTGTGCGCCCCGCCCACTGAATGCTTTGGCCAGCGCGCCCAGGGACTCGTTGAGCTTTGCCGGGTCGATCTGGTCCAGCACCGAAACCAGTTGCTGGAATACGGTGTTGATCTCGACCATGACGTGCTGGCCCGTCAGCCTCTGGCCGGCATGTAGCCGCTGGGCCGAAGGCTCGGCGGGTTCTATCAGTTGGACGGACTTGGCGCCGAACACCGTCGACGAGGCGATGTCGACGAGCACGTTGGCGGGAATGTATTTCAACGATGACGGGAACATCGCCAAGTGGAGCGCGGCCTTGCCGTCTGGCAGCGCCTCTATCGAGTCGACTTTGCCTACCGGTACGCCACGCAAAGTGACCCGCGCGTCCGGGTTCATCACCAGGCCGGCACGTTGCGACACCACTGTCACGGGTACCGATTCGGTGAGTCCCCCCTGGAACAGCGTTACAGCGAAGGTGATTATCCCGAGAATCAACAAGATGGTGGCAACGCCGAGTAACGGGCGGACATAGTTGCGCGGCTTCGGCCGGCCTGAACTGTGCGACCTGCCGCGCGCGCTCGGCGCGCCGCGACCCGACGGCGTCTTTGTGGTCACTCCTTCACCTCCCCACCATTCGCTATCCAGACAGATTGAAGTTGCCGTTGGAGCCGTAGACCGACAGTGAAACCAGCAGCGTCACCGATACCACGACGATCAGCGAGGTGCGGACCGCGTTGCCGGTTGCGGTACCCACACCGGATGGTCCGCCCGATGCGAAAAACCCGTAGTAGGTGTGGATCAACAGGATGGTCAGCGCCATCAGGGTGGCCTGTAAGAACGACCACAACAAGTCGTACGGGTTCAGGAAAGTGTCGAAGTAATGGCTGTACAAGCCCGCTGACTGGCCGAGCAGAAACACGGTGGTGAACTGGCTGGCGACAAATGACAGCGCCACCGCAATGGCGTACAGCGGCGTGATCGCCATCATGCCGGCCAGGATTCTGGTGCTCACCAGGTACGCGACGGGTCGGATGGCCATGGCTTCCAACGCATCGACCTCTTCGTTGATGCGCATGGCGCCCAGCTGGGCGGTCACCCCGGCGCCGAACGTTGCCGCCAGGCCGATTCCCGCGACCACCGGCGCTGCGATACGCACGTTGATGAATGCGGACAGAAAGCCGGTCAGCGCCTCGATGCCGATGTTGCCCAGCGAGCTGTACCCCTGGACGGCCAGCGTGCCACCGGTCGCCAGCGTCAGGAACCCGACGATCACGACAGTTCCGCCGATCATCGCCAGAGTTCCTGCGCCCATACTGATCTCGGCGATCAGACGGATCACTTCGCTTCGATAATGAGTGGCCGCAAAGGGAATGGCACCAAGCGCCTTGCCGTAGAACGCAGTGTGGTCGCCGAGACGCCCCATCAACGCAACCGGCTTGTCCAGTTGCTTTGACAGTCGCGGATATACGGCCCTCAGCGTCACCCTGGTGTGCCCCTACTTCCCTGACACCTTGATGCCTATGGCGGTGACGACGACGTTCACGACGAACAGGGACATGAACGCGTATACGACGGTTTCGTTGACGGCGTTGCCGACCGCCTTGGCGCCTCCGCCGCTTATCGACAACCCTCGATAACAAGCCACGGCACCCGCGATCAGGCCGAAAAGCGCTGCCTTGACGCAAGAAATGATGACTTCGGGTACCCCGGTCAACAGCGTGATGCCCGCGGCGAAAGCGCCGGGATTGACGTCTTGGACGAAGACCGAAAAGATGTAACCCCCGACGACGCCGATGATGACCACCAGACTGTTCAGCAGCAACGCGACCAGCCCTGAGGCCAGCATCCGTGGTGTCACCAACCGTTGCACCGGGTTGATGCCCAATACCTCCATCGCGTCTATTTCCTCGCGGATGGTCCGAGAACCCAGGTCCGCGCACATCGCCGTGGCGCCCGCGCCGGCAACGATCAGCACCGTGACCATCGGCCCCACTTGCGTGACGGCACCGAAAGCCGCACCGGCACCGGACAGGTCCGCGGCCCCCAATTCGCGCAACAGGATGTTCAGGATGAAGCTGACCAGGACGGTGAACGGAATAGCCACCAGCAACGTCGGAAGCAGCGATACGCGGGCCACGAACCAAGACTGTTCGATGAACTCGCGGCCCTGGAAGGGCCGACGGAACAGAAACCTGACCGCGTCGCGTGTCATCGCGAACAACGCTCCGACCGCCTGCATCGGCCCAGCCAGACTGCTGGGCAACGACACACCAGGCGACCACCGATCGGTGCCCCCACTCGCCATCGGCGTCACCCCCCGTCGGCTTCGTGAGTCCTAGACATCTCGCAACCCCTGAGCGAAATGCTTGGCGAATTGCGGTATCTCAGCTTCCAGCTGGCATTCCTACTCACGCCAGTCCTCCGTTCTGTCGCGTGAGTTGGCGCTTCCGGCCACGTTGGCCTCCCGGGCCTCAATGTCTCGGAGCGTTTGGCGATTATGACTCATATCACGCCCGGTGGGAATGGAAAACGAAGAACCGTTATTTGAGAACGTTGGTCTCGAAACCAGGTGCAAGTCAGGCAAGAAATCGGCAGAGGGACTGAGCATCTCGGGCATCACGACTTGCATCTACTTCTTAGGTAACCGCACCAGCGGTCTTGAGTTCGATGATCCGATCCCAGTCGAGTCCGAGTTCCAACAGGATCTCATCGGTCTGCTCGGCAAATCCAGGTGCCGGACCGGTCTGCGGTGCGGTGACGTCGAACTGCACCGGGTTGGCCACGAGCTCGAGTTCGCCTGCGCGCACGATGTATTCGTTCGCCCGGATCTGCGCATCTTCGGCCGCTTGCAGTGTGTCCTGCACCGGCGCCCAGGGACCCGCGAGCGTCGCGAAGCGTTCGCTCCACTCGGCAAGGGTGCGTGTTGCAATGACTTTGGTCAAGATCTCGACGGCTTCTGCTGTATTCGCAGCAATTTTTTCAGCATCAGCAAATCGCGGGTCGTCTGCCAGTTCCGGGCGGTCGATGTGCTGGCACACGTCGGCCCAGAACTTGCCGGGCTGCATCATCACCAGGGAGATGTATCGGTTGTCGGCGGTCGGATACACCCCCACCAGAGGATTGACCGGCGAGCCGTGGATGCCGGGCGGCGGCGACATCATCAGTTGCCCTAGATGTTTCGTCAACGCCACGGTGTGCCCCAGCGACCACAGCCCACTGCCCAGCAGCGATACATCGACGACGGACGGTTCGCCGGTGCGCTCGCGTTTCAGCAGTGCCGCGGCGATGCCACCGGCGAGGTTGGTGCCCGAGATGGTGTCGCCATAGGCGGGCCCGGGCGGATTGATCATGCCGTCGTAACCCATCGGGGTGATCGTCGCGGCGGTCCCGGCCCGGCACCAGAAAGCGGTCATGTCATAGCCGCCCTTGACGGCCTCCGCGCCGCGCGGGCCGAGCGCACTACCGCGGGCATAGACGATGGTCGGGTTGACCGCGCGAATGTCCTCCACGTCGATGCCGAACTTCTGCCGGTGCTCGGGCAGGAAGCTGGTCAGAAACACGTCGGAGCGGCGGGCGAGCTCATAGAGCACTTCCCTGCCTTCGGGCACCGACATATCCAGCCCGATGCTGCGCTTACCGCGATTCGCGTGCTCGATGTTGGGGTTGGGGTCGCCCTCGACCCGCAGCATTCCGGTCTGGCGCAGGCCGCGCTGCGGATCCCCGGTGATCGCGTGCTCGACTTTGACCACTTCGGCGCCCCACTCGGCGAGCACCGCGCCGGCCGATGGCACGAAGCCGTACATGGCTACTTCGAGCACCCGCATGCCTTCGAGCGGTCTCATGCCGCCGCTGCTTCCAGGGAAGGCATCGCGGGACCGAAGCCGGGGTCTGCAGCCAGAAACGCCGACCCGCCCGCAAGGAGTAGACCGCCGGTCAACCTCCCCGCCCTGGTGCCCTTCGCCGTGGACCGCGCTGACATGGTGAGCCCCTCGGGTGTCGACCTCGCCGCTTCCGACGTGGTGCCGGTCACGATAATTTCATTCTCATCCCCGGCGAATCTTACATTCGGTGGGCCAGAACTCAAGAAAGAATCGAGACGCGATTGACCTGCAGAACAGCTGAGCGGTCGCCCAAAGGTACTCTCGACACCTGTCTAGTCGCTGGTTGGCTAGGGTATTCCGATCCACTTGCAGGCGCCGTTGACCCGAGAGTACGATTCTCATAATTGCAAGGGAGATTCTTTGTGACTGAGACGGCAGCGCGCCAAGGGCTTCTGAAGTTGCTGCGCGAGGATGCCCGGTGAAGACCGCGGTGGTGACGGGCGGCGGGTCCGGTATCGGATTGGCCGTCGTCAAACGCCTGCGCGCCGACGGCCTGAACGTCGCGGCAATCGATCTCAAACCGTCCGAGGATGACTTGGGCTTTACCGCCGACGTCACCGACCGCTCGCAGGTGGACGAGGCGCTGTCGGCAATCCGCGACCGACTCGGCCCGGTGACGATCCTGGTCAACGCCGCCGGCCTGGACGGATTCAAGCGCTTTACCAATATCACCTTCGAGGATTGGCAGAAGGTGATCAACGTCAACCTCCATGGCGTGTTCCACACCATCCAGGCGGTATTGCCGGACATGGTGGAAGCCGGATGGGGACGCATCGTCAACATCTCGTCGTCGAGCACCCATTCGGGCACCCCCTATATGTCGCACTACGTGGCGGCGAAGTCCGCCGTCAACGGCCTCACCAAGTCATTGGCACTCGAGTACGGCCCGAGCGGCATCACCGTCAACGCGGTGCCACCGGGCTTCATCGACACGCCGATGCTGCGCAGCGCCGAGGCGAACGGGTTCCTGGGCGACATCGAGCAGAACATCGCCAGGACGCCAGTACGCCGGATCGGCAAGCCGGAAGACATCGCCTCGGCATGTGCCTTTCTGATCTCCGAGGAGGCCGGTTACATCACTGGCCAGATCCTGGGAGTCAACGGCGGTCGGAACACCTGAGCAAGGAGGAGAAGCGATGAAAGTTCGGGTCGATTCTGAACGCTGCCAGGGTCACACGTTGTGCTCGATGATCGCGCCGGACTCGTTTGAACTCAGCGACCTCGACGGCAGCGCGTCGGCAGTCAGCGAAGAGGTACCCGAGGATCAGCTGGACCAGGTACGAGAAGCCGCCCAGTCCTGCCCGGAGCAGGCCATCATCCTGACCGACTAAAGGCTAAGGGAGACAGCGCTTTGAGTGTGGATGACAATGTTGATGAGTTAGTTACCACCGACGGTGCCCGCAAGAAGAACCGATATCACTTCGATCGGCACTCGCCGGAATACCGGTCGCAATTCAAGTCGATCACCGAGGAAATGCACGCCAAGTGCCCCATGGCATGGACCGACACCTACGGCGGGCACTGGGTCGCCGCCGGCAGCAACGAGGTATTCGAACTCGCCCGCTGCCCGGCGGTCTCCAACGACCACGACATCCATGGCGAACGGCGTGGCTACAAGGGCATTTCTATTCCGACCGCCAGTCGCGTGAGCGCTGTCCGGGGCGGCATCCTGGAAATGGACGACCCCGAACACCGCACTTACCGGACCGTATTGAACCCATATCTGTCCCCGGCAGCGGTCAAGCGCTGGGTACCCTTCGTCGACGACGTCACCCGCGCCTGCCTGGATGAGAAGATCGAGTCCGGCCACATCGATTTCGTCGACGATCTGGCCAACATCGTGCCCGCGGTCCTTACACTGGCGATGCTGGGAATCCCGCTCGAGAAGTGGAAGATGTACAGCGAGCCGGTGCACGCCGCCGTCTACACCCCGGAGCACTCCCCCGACATCGAGCGCGTCACCGCGATGCATCGGGAGATGGGGCTCGACATGGTCAACAACATGCTCGAGATCCGCGAGAATCCGCGACCCGGCATCGTCAACGGACTGCTGCAGATGCGGATCGACGACGAGCCGGCACCGGATCTGGAGATCCTCGGCAACCTGGGCCTGGTTATCGGCGGCGGCTTCGACACCACGACGGCGTTGACCGCCCACTCGCTGGAATGGCTTTCGGAGCACCCTGACGAGCGAAAACGCCTGCACGACAACCTCGATACTCTGCTCGACCCAGCGACCGAGGAGTTCCTGCGCTTCTTCACCCCCGCCCCCGGCGACGGCCGGACATTTTCCGACGATGTCGAAGTCAACGGGCACGAGTTCAAAGAAGGCGAGCGACTGTGGATCTCGTGGGCCATGGCCAATCGCGACCCGTCGGTCTTCGCCGAACCGGACACGGTCGTACTCGACCGTAAAGGCAACCGACACTTCAGCTTCGGGATCGGGGTGCACCGCTGCGTCGGATCCAACGTGGCGCGTACCGTCTTCAAGTCGATGCTGACCGCGGTCTTACACCGGATGCCGGACTACCGCTGTGATCCCGACGGGGCGGTCCACTACGAAAGCATCGGGGTCATCCAAGGCATGCGCCACCTGCCGGCCACCTTCACCCCTGGCCGCAAGGTCGGCGCCGGCCTGGAGGAGACACTGGATAAGCTGCAACGTATTTGCGAAGAGCAGGAATTGGCCCGCCCGGTCACCGAGCGCAAAGAAGCCGCGGTCATCGTTTGAGCTGCCTCACCCTCCGACATCTCGCTGTCCACCTGGAAGCGGGTCCGTTGACGAGCGCGATTTTTCGGAGTAGGCGTGGGCAGCGTGGCCGCGCTCTATATTCAGTCCGAGCGCGTGCACTACGGATCGGAGACGCATCGGTGAAGACTTTCGCAGTAACCCACGCGCTTGCCCTGCTGATCGCCATGGCCGCAGTGACTCTTACGCCGACCGCTCACGCGGACATGCTGGTCGGCACCTACATGGCGAACACGGACCGGGATCGCGGCCACAACTGGCTTTGGGCGGTCCGGCCGTGCATCAGTCGCGCACCGGGATGCCTGACCATCGGCGGAATACCACAACCCAACGGGCAAGCGGCGTGGTACCAGGCAGATGCTCACCTGTCCAACGGCCGCTACACCATGGCGGTCGATGTGCCGGATGGTGTGCGCTGCGTGGTCCAGTTCCTTCCGTCGCATGATGTCTATTCGTGGGATGAAGCTACCTTGAGCGGTGAGCTGGTCACCACCTACGACACCGGCTGCGGGGGCAGCCCGGGGGGCACAGACACTTATCCGTTCACGCTGGTGCGATGGGGGTAGCCGCGAACGCCATACCCTGCGGGAACCGATTCCCGTGCTGAAACCGGGTAGACGCACATGCCAGCCCGATCGTCTCTCGATGGGCGCTCTTTCGACCGCGAATGTGCAGGAATGCCAATAACAGTGATACCGGAGTTCAGTCGATGCCGAAGGTGAAGCTCGGGAAGCTCGAGGGTGAAGCGAAGCCACCCCCGGAAGATTCGGCCACATCGAAGGCCGATGCGATGGCGTTGCTCGAGGAAGCCGAGGCAGAGGCCGCCGAAGCCGAAGCGTTAGCCGCCGCCGCTCGTGCGCGTGCCCGCGCCGCCCGGCTACGGCGCGAAATGCTGGCGAGCGACGAGACCGCCGAAGCCGAAACCACCCAAGCCGAGGCCGGCACCGCCGAAGCCGAGGTCGAGACTACCGACGCCGAGTTGGAAGCCGAGGCCACCGAAGCCGACCGGGACGCGAAAGATGGAGAAGAGTCCGGTCCGGAGGGCGACGAGGCGCTCGAAGCTGCGGAGCCGGTATCGCGGCGGGCTCGGCTGGCACGCCGGTTGCCTTCGCTGTCAACGGTTTTCAGAGTAATCGCGATCATCCTCAGCTGCGCATTCGTCGGCGTCAGCGGTTGCATCCTTTGGTACGAACATGACGCCGCCACGCGACAGCAGCGGGCAGCGAACTTCGTCGCCGGAGCGAAGCAGGGCGTCGTCAACATGACCTCCTTGGACTTCAATCACGCCAAGGAAGACGTCCAGCGGTTGCTCGACAGCTCCACCGGCGAGTTCAAAGACGACTTTCAGCAGCGTGCAAAGGATTTCGTGTCGGTGGTCGAGCAGTCCAAAGTGGTCACCCAGGGCACCATAAACGCAACGGCCGTCGAATCCATGGAAGAGCATTCGGCATCGGTATTGGTCGCGGCGACATCGCGAATCACCAACGCCGCGGGCGCCAAGGACGAACCACGCGTGTGGCGGCTCCGGGTGACCGTGACCGAAGAAGGCGGACAGTTCAAAATGTCGAAGTTGGAGTTCGTCGCGTGACCAGTGAAGACCGCGAAAGTCGTCTGACCCCCGAAAGCACCGACACCGCAGAGGTTGTCGACGGCGATGCGGAGGCAACCGAAGATGAGGTCGCCGACAAATCAAAAAAGCGCGAACAACGTGACCGGGCGCCGAGGCTGCGCAAGGTCAACGTCGTCACCGTGGCCCTGGTTTTGCTTCTGCTGACATCCGCCGGCGTGGCGACATGGTTGTATTTCGCGCGCTATCAGCCGAACCGACAGACCGACCGTAGCGTCGCCCAGACCGTCGTGACCGCGGCATCAGAGGGAACAGTTGCGCTGCTCTCCTACTCACCCGAGTCGCTGGACAAAGACTTTGCCAATGCCAAGTTGCACCTCTCCGGGGATTTCCTGTCTTACTACAACCAATTCACCGAGCAGATCGTGGCTCCGGCGGCGAAAGAAAAGTCGCTGAAAACTACCGCCCACGTGGTCCGGGCCGCCGTGTCGGAGTTGCACCCGGATTCAGCGGTGGTGCTGGTGTACGTCGACCAGAGCACCACGAGCAAGGACAGGCCCGATCCGTCGATGACGGCCAGCAGCGTGTTGGTGAGCTTGATCCGGGTCAATGGCAGCTGGCTGATCACCAAGTTCGACCCGGTCTAGCCTCGCGATCACCCGCGAGCAGACGCAAAAGCCCCCATTTCGTGCCGAAATGAGGGGCTTTTGCGTCTGCTCGCGGGAGGTGCCCCTAACCCCTTGGGAGGCCGAGTACCCGCTGGGCGATGATGTTGCGCTGAATCTCCGAGGTGCCCCCGGCGATGGTGCCGGAGAAGCTGCGCGCGTAGCGCTCGAACCAACTCGCGAAATAGTGGTCGAGGTTCATCGGCGCGTACGGCCCGGTCAACCCAGGATGAACGAGCCCGTCGCCGCCCGCGGCCGCCAACGCATACTCGGAGATCCGCAATTCGGCTTCGGAGCCAAGGAGTTTCAGCACCGAGATCGCCGACGTGTCGTCCTCACCGCGCGACGCGCGGGCCAGCGCGACCGAGCCCAGCAGACGCAGCGCCTGCTTGTCCATGATCGTGGACGCGTACTGGTCGCGGTCCAGTGCCGACGTGGGCCGGAAGTCGGTGAGCATGTTGTCCATCCGGTCGGCGAAACCCAGCCACATCATCGTGCGTTCGTGCCCGAGCGAACCGTTGGCCACCCGCCAGCCCTGGTTGAGTTCGCCGACCAGATTTTCCGCGGGCACTTTGACGTCAGTGAAGAACACCTCGTTGAAGTCCAGGTCGTCGGCGGCGCAGACCGACGGGAAAGGCCGGCACACCACGCCCTCGGTGTCGGTGGGGATCACCAATGCGCTGATGCCCTTGTGTTTTGGTGCGTCGGGGTCGGTGCGGACGAACGCCAGCAGGACGTCGGCGTCGTGCGCACCGGACGTCCACACCTTTTGCCCGTTGACCACGAAGTGGTCACCGTCGAGCACCGCCCGGGTACGCAGCGATGCCAGGTCCGAGCCCGCGCTCGGCTCGCTCATGCCCAGTGACGCGGTGATCTCCGCGCGCAGGATCGGCACCGCCCAACGCTGCTTCTGCTCGTCGTTGCCGAACGAAATCAGCGATGCCGCAACGATATTCACGCCCTGGGGGTTCAGGCTGTGGTAGATGCGGCGCCGGCACAGCTCCTCGAGGTACACGTACTGCTGCAGCACGCTCGCATTGCGTCCACCGAACTCCGGGGGTTGGGTGGGCAGCAGCCAACCGTTGTCGAACAGCAGGCGTTGCCACCGCCGCGCCCATTCCGGCATGTGTGACACCGAGCGTGGCCGCTCCACGGTTTCGCTTGCGTCCGGCAGGTTTTCGTCCAGGAACGCCGAGAACTCCGCGCGGAACTGCTCGACGTCGGAATCAAAAGTCAGCTGCACGGTACTCCTCGGCGATCTGGGCTCGATGCTCCGCCGCGCCACCGAGCATCAGTTCTCCCGCCTTGGCCCGCTTGAGCGCGAACTGCACGTCGTTCTCCCAGGTGAATCCCATGGCGCCGTGCAGCTGCAAGCCGTGCCGGAACACCAGCGACTGGCACTCACCGGCCGACGCCTTGGCCATCGCTGCGGCCAACCGCCGCCGCGGGTCGTCGGCGGAGATGGTCAGTGCGGCGAAGTAGGACAGCGCTCGGGCCCGCTGCACCGCGACGTGCATGTCGGCCGCCTTGTGCTGCACGGCCTGGAACGAGCCGATGGGAACTCCGAACTGATGGCGGCTGCGGACATGCTCGAGCACCATGTCCAGGATGCGTTGGCAGGCACCGACCATCGTGATGGCCATTCCGGTCAGCGCGACGTGACGCGCGCGCTCGGCGTCGACGGCCAGACGGTCGCTGTCGGGGACCCGGACCTGGTGGAAGGACAGGTCCGCCACATGCAGGACGGGATCGAAGACCGACTCGCGCCGCGCAGTGAGTTGAGCGGCATCGGTCAGGAAGACTCCGGCCTCGGTCACCACCGCCACCCGCTCCACCCGGTCGCCGTCCAGCACGTGCCGGGCGGTGCCGTCCAGCACCCAGCCCTCGGCATCGCGGCGCGCCGAAACCCCGCTGTACACCGCCGTTCCGGACTGATTCGGGTCGAAGCGGTCCCCCGCCAGCGGCGCGAACTGACTCATGGTCGCCAGGAACGGGGTCGGGTCGGTGGCGTGGCCGAGCTCTTCGACCACGATGGCCAGCTCGACGGCGCTGTCCTGCTCGTTCAGCTCGGTCCAGCCGAGCTCCCGGTACAGCTTCCACAAGGGTCCCCAGATGGGCTCGGTGTCGGCATCCTCTTCCGCCACGCTGCGCACCAGCGACGGCGGACATTGCTTGGTGACGACATCGCGCACCGTGTCCTGCCACAGCCGCTGATCAGCATCGAACTCCAAGAGCATCGCGGGGCGCCTCCCGTCCGGATTGTCTCGCGAGAATAACATTCTCTTTGAGGGAAGTAGTAATCTCAAAACCGGTTACGACTTACGCGAGGGGGCCAGATGCTGGACACCGCCGCCGTGCTGGTGCAGATCGAGGCGATAAAGCAGCTCAAAGCCCGCTACTGCCGCTATCTGGACACCAAACGCTGGGACGATTGGCGGCGGCTCTTCACCGACGACTTCGTCAGCGATACCTCGCCCTCGGGCGGAAAGCTGATTACCGGAGCCGACGAGTTCGTGTCCTACGTCCGCGGCATGTTGGGCGACAACCCCACCGTGCACCAGGTGCACGCACCGGAAATCGAGCTGACGACCGCGACGTCCGCGACCGGGATCTGGGCGTTGCAGGACGTGGTCCGGCTGCGTCCGGGCATCAACCTCGAGGGCTACGGGCACTATCACGAAACCTACGAGAAGACCGACGCCGGATGGCTGATCAAGACCTCGACGCTGACCCGGTTGCGTGAGGACGTGTTCAATCCATTGTTCTCCGTGCGCATTTCACCGCGGCTGCGCGACGCCGGAGCCGCACTGGCCCGGAGGTTCGAGAAATGAGCGAAACAGTCGTCGTCACCGGCGCTTTCGGGCAGGTCGGCAGGAGAACCTGCGAGATCCTGCTGCGCCGCGGCCGGACGGTGATCGCGATGGATCTGCCCGGCGACAACTCGACCGCCACCGCCGCCGCACTCACCGAAGCCGGACATCCGGGCACGCTGATCACCGAACACACCGATCTCACCGATGCCGCCGCCGTCGCCGCGGTAGTCGGCCGCCACCAGCCCGACGCGATCGTGCACCTCGCGGCTCTGGTCGCACCGCCCTCGTACCGCAACCCCGGACTGGCCCGCAAGATCAACGTCGGCGGCACCCGCAACCTGGTGACCGCCGCGCAGGCACTGAACGAGCCGTCGCTGTTCGTATTCGCTTCCAGCGCAGCGGTTTACGGCTCCCGCAACCCGCACCGGCATCCCGAACGGATCACCGCCGAGACCCCGATCAATCCGATCGACCAGTACGGCGAGGACAAAGTCCTGGCCGAGCAGGTCATCACCGAAAGCTCGCTGCCGCACGCGATCTTGCGCTTGGCCGCGATCGTCTCACCCGATGGCGCCGCCAGCTTCGATGGCGACTACCTGGTGCTGGTGCGCTCCACACCCGTCGACAACCGGATGCATGCGACCGACGCCCGAGACGTCGCGCTGGCCTTCGCCAACGCGGTCGACCGTCGCGCCGCGGTCGACGGCAAGGTGCTGATTATCGCCGGTGACGAAACCTGTGTCCTCACGATGAGCCAGATGCAGGACGACATGATGGCCGCCGTCGGCCTCGGCCGGCTGGGCCCGTCGATCGGTCTCCCCGGCAATCCGGACGACGACCGCGGCTGGGGTTTCACCGGCTGGTTCGACACCACCGAATCCCAAGCGCTGCTCGAGTTTCAGGAACACGACTGGTCCGACACCGTCGCCTATGTCGCCGAGTCGATGGGTCGTCGCCGCTTGCTGCTCAAGGCGCTGGGGCCGGTAATCCGGGTGGGATTGCGCGGGTACTTCAAGCTGCTCGACAGGAGGGAACGCCGCGGACCCTACGCCGACCCGTGGCAGATGATCGCCGCCAAGTACGGCCAAGGCGCGCTGGCTAATCCGTCATGAAACCGAAGAAACTGGTCATCGGAGCCAGTGGCTTTCTGGGCTCGCACGTCACCCGCCAACTCGTCGAAGCCGGCGAAGACGTGCGGGTCATGTTGCGGAAGACCAGTTCCACCAAAGGCATCGACGATCTGACCGTAGAGCGTTGCTACGGCGATGTTTTCGACGATGAGGCACTGCAGGCGGCCATGGAAGGATGCGACGTCGTCTATTACTGCGTCGTCGACGCGCGCATGTGGCTGCGCGACCCCGCGCCGTTGTTCCGCACCAACGTCGAGGGCCTGCGGCACGTGCTGGACGCGGCGTTGGCCGCGAATCTGCGCAAATTCGTATTCACCAGCAGTACCGGAACATTGGCGATCAACGACCACCGCGTGGTCACCGAAGCCGATCCGCACAACTGGAGCGACGGGGGCGCCTACATCGAATCCCGGGTGGCCGCAGAGAACCTGGTCCTTGGATACGCCCGCGAACGCGGTCTGCCGGCCGTCGCCATGTGCATCTCGACCACCTACGGACCGCGCGACCACGCGCCGACACCGCACGGCGGAGCCATCGCCCGGGTGGCCGCCGGCAAGTTGCCGTTCTACATGGGCTTCTCGCTGGAGGTGGTCGGTATCGAAGATGCCGCGCGGGCAATGCTTCTCGCGGCCGACAAGGGCCGAAATGGGGAGCGTTACATCATCTCCGACCGGTATATCAGCACCAAGGAATTGCACGCGATCGCGGCCCGTGCCGTCGGCCGGCGTCCACCGCGCATCCCGGTTCCGATGCCGGTGCTGCGTGTCATGTCACGCATCAACGACGTCGCCGCCCGGTTGGTGGACCGCGACCTCCCGTTCGCCTACGTCGGAACCCGCATGGCGGAGCTGATGTCCCCGCTCGACCACAGCAAGGCCGAGCGCGAATTGGGTTGGCAGCCTGAGCCGGTCGAGGACTCGATCGTCAAGGCCGCGCAGTTCTTCGCGGCGCAATCAGCGCGTCACTGAAGGGCAGACTGCGCCAGCTTCTCCTCGTAGCGTCGCGCCCACTCGGCCCGGGGCCGGATCGACACGTCGACGTCGGCGGCACCGGCCCGCAGCGCACCCACCGTCGACTCGGCTTTGGGCTTGCGGGCGAACGGATCCCAGCCGAAGAAGCGGCAGGAGTTCTGCCAGGTGATCTTGTCGATGTCGACGTCGTCGGCACCGACGCCGTCGAGTTCGGCCAGGACCTGCTCCGGGGCGTCGGGCCAGAAGCAGTCCGAGTGCGGATAGTCGCACTCCCAGGCGATGATGTCGATGCCGATCTCGTGGCGCAACTTCAACGACGTCTTGTCGGTGACATAGCAGGCCAATGAGTGCTCGCGGAACACGTCGCTGGGCAGCTTGTCGCCGAAGTCGCGACGCAGCCACTTCTGGTTGGTGTAGTGCCGATCGCTGCGGTCCAGATAGAAAGGGATCCAACCGATTCCGCCTTCGGAGAAGGCGAACTTCAGGTCGGGATAGTTGCGCATCGCCGGTCCCCACAGCAGATCCTGGGCACACATCGCCGAGATCTGGGTGGCCAGGATGATCAGGTTGTCGATGGGGGCATTGGGCGCCATGCTGATCGCTCCGAAGCCGGTGCCGATATGCAGGCACATCACCACGTTCTGTTCCGACAGCGTCCGGAAAACGGGGGCCCAGTACTCCTCGTCGTGGTAGCTCGGCAGACCTTCCAGGTGCGGCAGTTCCGGCATCGTGACCGCGCGACAACCCTTGGCGGCCACCCGGCGGATCTCCGCGCACATTGCGTCGACGTTCCAGGTCGGCAGGATGGCGATGGGGATGAAGCGGTCCGGATAGGAACCGGCCCATTCGTCGATGTGCCAGTCGTTGTACGCCGACACCATCACCAACGTGGCTTCCTCGCGGTGCATGTTGAGATGGCGTGCGGAGAACCCGGTGAACGTCGGAAAGCACATCGACGCAAGGATTCCGTTGCGGTTCATGTCGCGGACCCGCTCGTGCACGTCGTACACGCCGGGGCGCATCTCGGCGAAACCCGCCGGGTCGCGGCCCCACTCCTCGGCGGGCCAGGACACCACGGCGTTCAGTCCGCTGACGCCCTGCGGCCTGCCCTGGTACATCCATTGATCGACGCCCTTGTCATCGGTCACCACGATCGGCGCCTCGGGCTTGTACTTGGCCGGCACGTGGCGCAGGAACATGTCGGGGGGTTCGACGACGTGGTCGTCGATGCTCACCAGAATCATGTCGTCGACATGCATGCGGAACTCTCCTCTATTCAGCCCAGTAATTGATCGGCCGGACCGTCCCAGTGGTCCAGATCGACGGCCTCGGCGAGCGGGCGGCGCCGCACCGGCCCGTGTTTGCCTGCCGGCCAACCGATTACGACGTGCCCGGCCAGCATCCAGTTGTCAGGTACGCCCACCGCGTCGCGCAGCAGTTGCTCCCCGCCGTAAGACGCCCAACTGGTCATGCAGGCGCCCAGACCCTGGGCGCGGGCGGCCAGCAGGAAGTTCTGCATGGCCGGGAAGATCGAACCGCCGAGCAGCAGCTCCGACGCCGTCGGGTAGTGGATCTGCGCGAACAGCACGGACGTGAATTCGCCTGCCCGGTCGTGCAATTCGTAGGTCGCGCGGTTGGTGCGGGCCCGGCGGCTGTGATCGTCGGGATCCGGCCGGCTCATGCCGTAGACGGGCTCGATCACCTGCAGCGCCTGTGCCGCCGCCTTGGCCACCACGGCGCGCTGTTCGGGTGAACGCAACACGACAAACCGCCACCCCTGCGCGTTGGCACCCGATGGCGCCCACCTGGCCGCGTCGAGACACCGGGTCAGCGTGGCGTCGTCGACGGGTTCGTCGGTGAAACGCCGGATGGTGCGAGCGGTCGACATCACCTCCCAGATGTCATCGCTTGACTGGGTCACTGCGTCACGGCTTCCTCGGGTCCAGGAACAGATCCAGGATCGGGTCGGTTCCACCGCCGTACCGGCTCAGGTCGGACTTGCCCGCTTGGCGCAATACGTCGGCATCGATCAGGCACTCGCCAGTGCTGGACCGGGCGGGCCGGGTCACGATCTCGACCGCCGCATCCGCCATGATCGCCGGGTCGCGCGATCTGGCGAGTTCCGTCTCGGCCGTCGGGGAATTGGCGACGGCGGCGGTGGCGATGTAGGTCTCGGGCCACAGGCAATTGAAAGCTATTCCGGCGTCGGCATATTCGGCTGCCCAGCCCAGCGACAACAGGGACATGCCGTATTTGGACAGGGTGTAGGAGGGATGCGCCCCGAGCCAGTGCGGGCTCAGGTTCAGCGGCGGCGCGATCGTCAGGACATGCGGATTCTGTGATCGTCGCAGGTGCGGGAGGCTGGCTTTGGTCAGCAAGAAGGTGCCGCGGATGTTGATGTCCTGCATCAGGTCGAACTTCTTGGCCGACAGCGATTCGGTGCCTTCGGTGGCGATGGCGCTGGCGTTGTTGACGCAGATGTCGATGCCGCCGAACTCCCCGACCGCGTTGTCGACGGCGCGCTGGACATCCTCTTCGTTGCGGACGTCCCCCACCACCGCGAGCGCCCGGCCGCCGGCTTCCTCTATCTCGCGCGCCGCGGTGTATACGGTGCCCGGCAGTTTGGGATGCGGTTCGGCGGTCTTGGCGAGCAGCGCCACGTTGGCCCCGAGCCGGCCGAGCCCGAGGCCGATGGCCAGTCCGATGCCACGGCTTGCACCCGAAATGATCGCCGTGTGACCGGTCAGCGGCCCGCTGGATTCGCCGCTCATTGCTTCCGCCCCTCCTTGGCACGTGCCTCAGTTGTGTCCCACGAGTCGGACCAGGTCGCTACAGCGTGACAGTTTAGGGAAAATCTGTAAAGTCAGGGTCCGGCCACCCGAACCTGAGCCAAGAACGGACAGCTATGAAAAACCCGCTACGGCAAGCACTCTCCGCCGCCGGGTTGGCCGTGCACCTGGGTCGCGGCGTCGGCCGCGTCGCTACGGACGCCCTGGTCGGTCGTCGCGCCGGACTGCCGCGCGACGTCGATCAGCTCGAACCTGCTGTCCTCTCCGACGTGATGGGTGCCCATGTCGACACGGTCACCGTCCTGGGCAACCACGCGGGGACGTCGTCGCGGGCGCGGCTGGCGCTGACCGGTGACGGGGTACCGGAGTCGGTGTTCGTGAAGCTGACCGCGCAAACTGTCGCCACCCGATTGATGGGTGAACTGGGCCGACTCGGCCACACCGAGGTGCGTTTCTACAGTCAACTCGCCCCGCAGCTCACCGGAGTCCCGAGCGCATACGGGACCGCCTTCGACCGGTGGACCGGCCGTTATCTGCTGGTCCTGGAGGACCTGCCCGCCGACGAGTGCGAGTTTCCTGACACCCTGCATCCGCTGTCGGTCGACCAGGCCGGGCTGATCGTCGAACTGCTGGCCAAGCTGCATGCGACGTTCTGGGGGCGGCTACCCGGCAACGGTCGCGGACCGTTGGGCTGGCTGTACACACCCTCTGGCGACGTCACGTCCCTGCTGACCGGCTCGCTGATGAGCACCTCGATCAAGCGGCTCACCGAACGCACCGACATTGCCGTGGAGAACGGACGTTTCATCGCCGAGAACTACCCTGCCGTCGCCGCGATCCTCGACAGGCCGCCACACACCGTCATGCACGGCGACGCACACCCGGGCAATGTGTACTTCCGCGACGGGAAAGCCGGGCTGCTCGACTGGCAGGCGGTGCGCCGGGGCCACCCGTCGCGCGAACTCGCTTACACGCTGGTGACCAGCCTGACGCCGCAGGACCGCATCGCCGCCCAGCGCGACCTGCTCGATGACTACCGGCGTGCACTGGCCGCAGCCGGCGGACCCGATATCGACCGCGACGACCTGTGGCAGCGTTTCCGCCAGGGTGCGCTGTACGCCTACGTGGCCGCGCTGATCACCGCCGGGATGGGCGGGATGCAGGTCGAGGACATCGCACTGGAGGGCCTGCGGCGCAGCGTGGCCGCACTGGACGACCTCGAAACCGTTGCACTGCTCAAAGTTTCGCTGTAAGCGGCGACCGTCCGCTGCCACGTTGACGCTCGAATCCCGTCGAAACCAGCGCCGGGTCCGGTTATGATAGACACCACTTGTTTCGCGCAGGTAAACATGTGCTCACACGGCCCGTCATCGCAGGAGAAGGAGTAACAAATGACGGCTCGGCAACGGGGTCGCGTCGCTCTGGTACTCGCAAGCCTGATAGCGGCCGGAGCGCTCGCCGTCACGCTCATTCATCCCGCCCGCGCCCACGCCCCCCAGCAACTGCCGAACAATCTGCCGCCGCATGTCACCCACTACGGCGCCATCGCCTACTCCCCGGACGGTGCCTCCGGCAAAGCACGACGTCATCTCAGCAAGTTGGGCGCGGAGCAGGCGGCGCTGGAACGCTGCGGCTCCGCCGCGTGCACGGTGGTGAGCACCTTCACCCGGTGCGGCGCCGTTGCCCATGACGGGACGATCTATCACGGCGGGATCGGTCTGACGCGCCAAGCCGCCGAGCACCATGCCATCAGTAGCCTCGGCCGCGGATGGCCGGTCGACTGGGCATGCAACTGACCGCGTCCGCCCGGCGCCGCTGAATTCCGCTTTCCGACAAGCGGATCGGGCACCCGCCACGCCGGCCCTACACTCCTGACTGTCCGCACTAGTCGCAAAGGAGTCCGGCATTGGACAGCGAGACATACCAGCGGGGACGGCAGATCCGCTCGGAAGTCCTGGGGAAGGCCTATGTCGACAAGGCACTGGCCGAAGCAGACGACTTCACCGGGCCGCTGCAGGATCTCGTCACCGAATACTGCTGGGGCGCGGTGTGGGGACGCGAGGGACTGAGCCGCAAGACCCGCAGCATGCTGAACCTGGCCATGACCTCGGTGCTGAACCGGCCGCACGAGCTGCGCACCCACATCAGGGCCGCCTTGACCAACGGAGTCACGCGCGAGGAGATCCGCGAGATCTTCCTGCAGGTCGCCATCTACGCCGGAGTTCCGGCGGCGGTCGACAGCTTCCGCGCTGCCGGGGAGATCTTCGACGAGCTCGGCGAGAGCTGACACCGTGGACATCGGCTTTATCGGGTTGGGCCAGATGGGATTTCCGATGGCGCGTCGGCTCGCCGAAGCGGGTCACCAGATCGTCGCCTTCGACACCAGCGCCATCGCTCTCGAGCGGGTCGCGGCCCTCGGCGCCCAGACGGCCTCCTGCGCGCGGGACGTCGCCGACAGAGCGGAGACTGTGCTGGCCAGTCTGCCGACGCCGGCCGCGTCGCTCGCCGTGGCCACCGGCCCGGCCGGGGTCATCGAGGGCTCGCGAGTCAGACACTATGTCGACCTGTCCACCACCGGCAGCCACACCGCGCTGCGGATCCACGAGCTTCTTGCCCGTCGCGACATCGTCGTCATCGACAGCCCGGTCAGCGGTGGCGTCGGCGGCGCCGAGCGCGGAACGCTGGCGCTGATGGTGTCGGGCCCACGGGAAGCCTTCGACGCCGTCGCCGGCGTGCTCGAGACGCTTGGCCGTCCCTTCTACATCGGCGCCAAACCCGGCGCCGGGCAAACCATGAAGCTGGCGAACAACATCCTCGCGGCCAATGTGCTGGTCGCCACGGCAGAAGTGGTGGTGATGGGGGTCAAGGCGGGCCTGGACCCGGCCGTGATGATCGAGGTGCTCAACGCCGGTTCGGGCGGCACCAGCGCCAGCCGGGACAAGTTCCCCCGGGCGATCCTGCCGCGCACCTTCGATTACGGGTTCGCCACCGGCCTGATGGTCAAAGACGTCCGGCTCTACCTGGAGGAAGCACGCGCGCTGGGGGTGCCGACCGACCTGGCCGACGCCGTCGGACAGCTGTGGGAGGCCGCCGCCCGCCACCAGGGATTCGACTCCGACTTCACCGCGGTCATCAAGCCGTTCGAACAGGCGGCAGGCGTCACCGTCGAGGCGGCGGAGCCCCCGCAATAAGTTACATCCGACGCCGAGAATGTTATTATCCTTTGAGAAGAACTACACTTGCAGGCGAGCCATAAAATGTGCTGCTACCTGGACAGATGAGTAACCGAAACGCTTACCGGGAATCCGTTGAGGGATGGCGAGGCAGAATGTTAGGTTATCTATCATATGACCTGGCCGAGCCTGGTCCCGCCGGTGCCGGAGGGTGGCAATCGTGATCGAAGATGCTGACGGAGTCCGCACGCCGGTCATCGACGCCAGCGTGCACATCTTCTTTCCGTCCAACAAAGACCTGCGCAGCTTCCTGCGCGAGCCGTTCAAGAGCCGTGGTTTCCCCGACTACGAAAACGACTGGTACGGCGCGCCGGGCGGCGAGTACGCGCCCAACACCAAAGGGCCGGAACGGGGCCGCAGCTATCCGGGTTCGGATCCCGAATTCGTTGCCCACGAACTGTTTTCCAAGCGCGGGGTGGATGTGGCGATCCTGCACCCGATGGGTCGCGGGATCATGCCGGACCGGCATCTGGGCAGCGCGCTGCACGCGGCGCACAACGAGATGATGGTGTCGCGCTGGCTGGAGCACGACGAGTTCGGCGAACGTTTTCGGGGCACCATCCGGGTCAATCCCGACGACGTCGCCGGCGCGCTGCGCGAGATCGGGAAGTACCGGGACCACCCGCGGGTGGTTCAGCTCGGTCTTCCGCTGCAGTCCCGCGAGGTCTACGGGAAGCCGCAGTTCTGGCCGTTGTTCGAAGCTGCCGTCGACGCCGGCCTGCCGATCGCGGTGCACATCGAGTCCGGCTCGGGCATCGGCTTCGCCCCGACGCCGTCCGGCAATACCCGCACCTACGAGCAATACGTCAGCTTCATGGCGCTGAACTACCTCTATCACCTGATGAACATGATCGCCGAGGGCGTGTTCGAACGCTTCCCCGGCCTGAAATTCGTCTGGGCCGACGGCGCCGCCGACTTCGTGACGCCGTTCATGTGGCGGATGGACACGTTCGGCCGGCCGCACCTGGAACAGACGCCCTGGGCCCCGCGGATACCGAGTGACTACCTGCCCGGCCACGTCTATTTCGTGCAGGGTGCGCTGGACGGACCCGGCGACGTCGAGTTCGCCGGCGAATGGTTCGGCTTCACCGGCAAGGACGACATGGTGATGTTCGGCTCCAGCTATCCGCACTGGCAGTGCGGTGACATCCGCAAGCTGCCCAAGGCGCTTTCGGACGAACAGCGCGAGAAGGTGTGTTGGCGCAACGCGGCGCAGCTCTACGGCATAGACATCCCCGCCGGGGTGGGCGCACAGTAGAAAAGACGGGCCAGACCGAGGAGATTGAGATGACCGTGACGTCTTCCACGCATTCGCAGGAGCGGGTTCCGCCCGCCGAGCGCATAGCCGTCCGCTGCGTCGACTCCGATGTCCACCCGGCGCCCAAGCGCGGCGAACTCCTCCCCTACATCCCGGAACCGTGGCGCAGCAAGTACTTTCTGACCCGCACCGTCGGTGAGCAGATCTACTACGACGCTCCGGATTACGCGCACAGCTATGCGATGCGGGTGGACTCGTTCCCGCCCAACGGCGAGTTCCCCTGCAGCGACCCGGACCTCGCTTTCCGCCAGCTGATCATGGAGGCCGGCTCGGACATCGCGATCCTGGAACCGGCGGCGTATCCGGCCCGCATTCACGAGGCGCAGCACGCCATGTCGGTCGCGTTGAACGACTGGCAGGCCAATCACTGGCTGGACAGCCACAACAACTGGCACCAGCGCTGGCGCGGGTCGATCTGCGCCGCGATTGAGGACCCGGAAGCAGCGGTGCGCGAGATCGAACGCTGGGTGGGGCACCCGTACATGGCGCAGATCCTGATCAAGGCCGAGCCGCGGCCGTCCTGGGGTCACCCCAAATACGACCCGATCTGGGCGGCCGCCACCAAGCACGACATCACGGTGAGCTGTCACCTGTCCCGCAGCCACTACGAGGAGCTACCGACACCCCCGGTAGGTTTCCCCAGCTACAACCACGACTTCATGGTCACCTACTCGTTGTTGGCCGCCAACCAGGTGATGAGCCTGATCTTCGACGGCGTGTTCGACCGGTTCCCGACCCTGCGGATCGTCTTCGTCGAGCACGCGTTCACCTGGATCCTGCCGCTGATGTGGCGGATGGACGCCATCTACGAGGCACGCAAGTCGTGGGTCGATATCAAGCGCAAACCGTCCGAATACGTCAAGGACCACATCAAATTCACCACCCAGCCGCTGGATTACCCCGAAGACAAGACCGAGCTGACCCGTGCGCTGGAGTGGATGGAGTGCGAGAAGATCCTGCTGTTCTCCTCGGACTACCCGCACTGGACGTTCGACGACCCGCGCTGGCTGGTCAAGCACCTGCCCAAAGCGGCCCGCGACGCGGTGATGTACAAGAACGGCATCGCGACATACCACCTCCCCGAGACCGTGCCGGTGCTCGAGGGACAGGTTCGGGTGCTCTGAGTTGACAGCTGAAGACAACGGGGCGGTGCGAAGCCCCCAGCCCCGCCTCGCCCAGGGCCGCGAGCATGTGGTGGCGACCGTCGACGAAATCCCGCCCGGCACACACAAACTCGTGCCGATCGGACGTCACGGCGTCGGCGTCTACAACGTCAACGGCACTTTCTACGCGATCGCGAATTACTGTCCCCATCAAGGCGGCCCACTGTGCTCGGGGCGGGCCCGCGGTCGCACCGTGGTCGACGAGTCGGCTCCCGGCGACGCCGTGATGGTGCGCGATCTGGAGTTCATCTACTGCCCCTGGCACCAGTGGGGTTTCGAGCTGGCGACGGGTACCACCGCGGTCAAGCCGGAGTGGAGCATCCGCACCTATCCGGTCCGCGTGATCGGCAATGACGTGTTGGTGATGGCGTGACGGCGCAGGAGAATCGGGTGTCCACGGTCGAGGTCAACGGCGGCAACGTAGTCTACGAAATCCTCGGCGACTCAGGCGATCTCATCGTAATGACGCCGGGCGGCCGATTCAGCAAGGACGTGCCGGGACTGCGCCCGTTGGCCGAGGCGCTGGTTGCCGGAGGGTACCGCGCGCTGCTGTGGGACCGTCCCAATTGCGGCGCCTCCGACGTGCAGTTCTACGGGCAGAGCGAGTCGCACATGCGCGCCGAGACGCTGCACGGTCTGCTGCAGGCGCTGGGCGTCGAAAGGTGCATTCTGGCGGGAGGCTCTGGCGGAGCACGAGATTCGATGCTCACCACCATGCTCTACCCCGACCTGGTCAAGAAGCTGGTGGTGTGGAACATCGTCGGCGGCGTCTACGGCACCTTCGTGCTGGGTTCCTACTACGTGGTTCCCAGCATCCTCGCGGTCCGCGGCACCGGCATGGACGGCGTGACGAAAGTGGCCGAGTGGCGTGAGCGGATCGAGGAGAACCCGGCCAACAAACAGCGGTTCCTCGACTTCGACAACGCCGAGTTCCTCAAGGTGATGATGCGCTGGCTCAACGCGTTCGTGTCCAAGCCGGGACAGACCATCCCGGGCGTCGAAGACGAGATGTTCGACCGCATCAAGGTTCCCACGCTGATCATCCGCGGCGGCGAGAACGACCTCGACCACCCGAAGCGCACGTCGCTGGAAGTCAGCTGTTTGATCAAGGGATCCACGCTGATCGACCCGCCGTGGCCCGAGGACGCCTGGGAACGGGCATCGGAAGATCGCGCGGCCGGCCGGGTCACGCACTTCAACATGTTCGACACCTGGGTGCTGGCCGCGCCGCCGATCCTCGAATTCCTGGGCAGCACATGAGGTCAGCGGGTGCGGATGTGGACCTCACAGTTCAGCGATGCCTCGAGTGCGGTGTGGATGCGGCTCTCGGGAATCCGGTCGAGGTCTTCTTCGCGCAACGTGACGTAGACGATGTCGTAGCCGTCCCCGCCGGGCTCGCGCACGACTTCGCCGCGCAGGCCGAACCCGGACAACACGCCGTGGGCGTCGTCGTCGGTACCACGACTGACGAAGGTGACCACGCCGGCCGCCGGATTGGTATCGAAAGCTTTGCGGCACAAGTCGATTGCCAGATTCATAGTGGCATCGACGTCCTCGCCGGCAATCAGCATCTCGACCTCACGCCGGGCCGGTGGTCTGCCGGGCAGATCGATTTCCACCACGTCGGCACCGCGCTGACGGGTCAGATCGAGGAGCGTTGCCATGCCCTCAGCTAGCTGCGACGGTGTCAGGACACCGGTCGGGTCGACGTTGACGCGCACCACCGCAGTCCGCATGCGGGCAAGCCTAACCGCAACCAAGACGGGTTAGCCGATGCAGACCAAGTCCACCGTCGTGACCGCAACCTGGCCCGGTTGCCCGCCGCGGCTGCTGACCACAGAGTCCGCGGTCGAGGACCTGACGGCATATCGCGAACGCGGCGGCTACCAGCCACTCGTCGACGTCGAGCAGTTGCTGGCCGAAGTCGAGAGCAGCGGACTGCGGGGCCGCGGCGGCGCGGGTTTCCCACTCGCGGTCAAGTTGCACACGGTGCGCACCAACGGCCGCATCAGCGGAGGCGCGGTCGTGATCGCCAATGGTGAAGAGGGAGAACCGGCTTCGGTCAAGGACCGGTGGCTGCTTCGCCACCGGCCGCACCTGGTTCTGGACGGTCTGCGGTTGGCCGCGGCGGTCGTGGCCGCCGAACGCGCCTACGTCTACGTGTCGGACCCGGAGTCGGCACGCAGCGTCGAAACCGCCATCAGCGAACTCGACTCGGCCACGTTGAGCATCGAGGTGCGCTCGGTGCAGCCCGGCTACGTCGCCGGCGAGGAGACCGCCGCGGTCAATGCGATCAACGGCGGCCCTACCAAGCCCACGGACAAGCCGCCCCGGCCGTTCGAAGTCGGCGTCGGCGGCCGACCCACCCTGGTGAGCAATGTCGAGACACTGGCCAATCTGGTTTACCTGCAGGCCCACGGTGCGGCGGAGTTCCGTTCCCAGGGCACGGCCCAGTCACCCGGCACGTTCCTGGCGACCGTCACCGGAGCCGGCCGTCCGGCCGTGCTCTACGAACTGCCCCACGGTCTCCCGTTCGCCGATCTCCTTGCGTTCCACGGCGTTTCACCCGACGAGCTACGCGGTGTCCTGATGGGCGGTTACTTTGCCGGGCTGCTCAATCGCCGCGTACTGCAGACCACGCTGGACCACGAGGCGATCAGAGAGCTCAACAGCGGATTGGGCAGTGGCGCAATCTCGCTCATCGTCGGCGAGTGCCCGGTCGCGGTCGCCGCCGCGGTGCTGGCGTACTTCGACCGGGAGAACGCCGGCCAGTGCGGTTCCTGCTTCAACGGCACCGCGGCGATGGCGGCCGCCGCCGGTGCGCTGCGCGACGGGGTGGCGACGGCCGAGGACGTGGACCGGTTGCGTCGCTGGTCGGTGGTGTTACGCGGGCGCGGCGCTTGCGGGACCCTGGATGCCGCCTGCAACGCCGCGGCATCCCTGCTCGAGGAGTTCCCCGACGAAGTGGCCCGCCACCTCGAGGGCGCCTGCCCGGACTGCCGGGACGACGCTTATCGGCCCGAACGTCCGTACCTGGCAATGGAAACGGATGGTTGAGTTATGAAGATCCGTCTGGACCGCACCATCTGCGACGGCTTCGGATTGTGCGCCAAGCACGCCCCTGACTACTTTTCGCTCGACGACTGGGGATATGCGTGCCTGGTGGGCGACGGCGACGTACCGCAGCAGGATCGCGACGCGGTGCTGCGGGCGCTGCTGGACTGCCCGGTGCACGCCATCACCGAGGTCGGCGAGCCCCGGCCGAGCACCCCACGCCCGGAGTTGCATGACGAGGACGATCCCGCCTCGCGCGTCAAAACCGAAGCCAACGAAGCCGAGTGGGGATTCATCCGTTGAACAGGTGCGCCGGACTGACTGCCTTGGTGACCGGCAGCAGCCGGGGCCTGGGCAAGGCGATCGCGGCGCGGCTGGCGGCCGAGGGCGCCACCGTGGCCATCACCGCACGGACCTACGAGCCGGATCCGAAATATCAAGGGTCGCTGCGAGAGACGCTCGCCGAGATCACCGCCGAGGGCGGCTCGGCGATCGCGATCCAGGCGGACCTGTCCAAAACCGAGGAACGCGAGCGGCTGTTCGCCGAAGTCGTCGACCGCATCGGCGCGCCCGACATCCTGGTCAACAACGCGGCGGTGACGTTCCTGCGGCCGCTGGACACGTTCCCGGAGAAGCGGGTGCGCCTGATGATGGAGATGCACGTCCTCGCGCCGTTGCACCTCACCCAGCTGGCCATCCCGGCGATGCGGGAGCGCCGCCGCGGCTGGGTGCTCAACGTGACCTCGGTCGGTGGCGACCTGCCGTCGGGTCCGCCCTTCGACGAATTCGACCGCGGCGCCGGATTCGGGATCTACGGCACGGTCAAGGCCGCGCTGAACAGGCTCACCAAAAGCCTTGCCGCAGAACTGTATGACGACGGCATAGCGGTCAACGCGGCCGCGCCGTCCAAACCGGTCGCGACGCCGGGTGCCGGCACCCTGGATCTGGCCAAGACCGACACCGAAGACATCGCCCTGATCACCCAGACCGCGCTCGAGTTGGTCACGTGCGACCCCGCGTCGACGACCGGACGAATCGCTCACACCCAGACCTTCCTGCGCGAAATCGGATGGCTGGACTGACTCTCGATGCGCTGCGCGGGCGGCTGCCCGACGTCGAGGATCTGGGCCCGCTGACCGGCGGGGCCTCCAGCCTGACGTACGCCGGAAGCCGGGCCGGCCGTCGCGTGGTGATCAAGGTGGCTCCGACCGGCATGGCACCCGTCGGGCATCGCGATGTGCTCCGCCAATGCCGCATCATCAGGGCGCTGGAGTCGACTCCGGTACCCGTCCCCGAGGTGCTGTGGGAGGACCCCGGCGAGCCCCCGCTGTTCGTCATGTCGTGGGCGGAGGGCAGTTCACTGGAGCCCCTCTACGATCTCGGCGACGCCCCCGAGAACGAAACCGTCGTGGCCGCGCGGTACCGAGACGCGGCGGCAACCATGGCCGCGTTGCACCGGATCCAACCGGCGACCATCGGCTTGCAAGACGAACCGATCGTGGGGATTGAGGCCGAAATCGCGCGCTGGTGCGCGGCATTGGAGACGGTGGATCCCGCGTTGGCACCCGGATGGCGGGACGTGGTTGCCGCAGTGCGGGATTCGGCGCCCTCGCCGATACCTCCCGCCGTGGTGCACGGTGATTTCCGGCTCGGCAACCTGCTGGCCGTCGAAGGCCGCGTCACGGCAGTGATCGACTGGGAGATCTGGTCGGTGGGCGACCCGCGCATCGACGCCGGATGGTTCCTGATCAACAGCGACCCGGCGACGTACCGGCGCACCACGCCGTACGTAGGCCGCACCCCGCCGGTTACCGAATTGGCCGCGATCTACCAAGCCGAGCTGGGATATCCGGTACCCGACCTGGACTGGTTCCAGGCGCTGGCCTGTTTCAAGTCCGTGGCCACCTGGTCGTTGATCGTCAAACACAACCGGCGGCGGGAGCGACCGGATGCCGGCCTGGAAGCAATGTCAGACGCGTTGCCGCACTTGCTGTCCCGCGTCCTGGCCCACCTATGACGCCGAGTGGGAATCTCACGACGCGACGCGCCGACGGACTGTCGTGAAAGTCACGCTCGGGTGGGTCGGATACCTGCCAGTTGCGAGCCGAACTTGCGCTCGGCGGCCTCGCGCAGCCGCAGGAGATGTTCGGAGGGAAACAGGTCCGGTGCCGGCTGGTAGTCCTTGAGCAGCTGTCGCGCCAGCACGGTCTTGTGCACTTCGGTTGGCCCGTCGGCCAATCCGAGCACGAACGACTCCACCAGATGCTGCACGAACGGCATCTCGTGCGTGGTGCCCAGCGAACCGTGCACCTGCAGCGCCCGGGCCGACACGTCGTGCAGGACCTTCTGCATCATCGCCTTGACGGCCGAGATGTCGGCACGCACCGCCTTGTAGTCGTTGTGCTGGTCGATCTTCCACGCGGTCTGCAATGTCAACAGCCGGAACGCCTCGATCTCCATCCACGAGTCCGCGATCATCTCCTGCACCAGCTGCTTGTTGCCCAGCATGTCCCCCTGGGTGTACCGGGAAACCGCCCGCTCGCAGAGCATGTCGAAGATGCGGCGGACCAGGCCGACGGTGCGCATGGCGTGGTGGATACGCCCGCCGCCCAGCCGGGTCTGCGCCACCACGAACGCTCCGCCGCGCGGACCGAGCATGTGATCGGTGGGCACCCGCACGTTCTCGTAGCGCACATAGCCTTCACGGCCCCCGCCGCCGAGAGGCTGATAACCCAGTCCCACGTCGCGCAGGACGTTGATACCCGGCGTCTCGCCCGGTACCACGAACATCGAATGCCGTTGGTAGGGCGGCGCTTCGGGGTCCGTCACCGCCATGACGATCAGGAAGGACGCCATCGACGCGAAGGAGGAGAACCACTTCTCGCCGTTGATGATCCAGTGGTCACCGTCCTGCACCGCCGACGTGGTGAACACCTTCGGGTCGGCGCCGCCCTGCGGCTCGGTCATCGAGAAGCACGACACGATCCGGTTGTCCAGCAACGGCTCCAGATAACGCTGCTTGAGCTCCGGGGTGCCGTAGTGGGCCAGGATCTCACTGTTGCCGGAATCGGGTGCCTGAGAACCGAATACGATCGGCGCGCATTCGGAGCGACCGAGAATCTCGTTGAGCAGAGCCAATTTCAACTGACCGTACCCGGGCCCACCGAGATGCGGACCCAGATGGGTCGCCCACAGGCCGCGCTCCTTGACGATGTTCTGCAGCGGCGGGATCAGGGCCTGGCGAACCGGGTCGTTCAGGTCGTGAGATTCCTTGACCAGCAGGTCCACCGGCTCGCACTCGGAACGCACGAAGTCCTCCACCCAGGCCAGCTGGGCCGCCCATTGCGGGTCAGTCGAAAAGTCCCACGCCATGGGCTGATTCCTTTCTATCGACGTTGAGTCTGCGCCTAGGGCGCGATATCAGCCAAAATCGCGCCCTGAGCGCAGAATCAATGCGGGCTTTATCATCGCGACCACTTCTGGCGCAGCGCGGCCGCCTCGCTGGTGGCGTGCGTCATCACCTGGTTGCGATTCTCCAGCTCGATCGCCGAGGCGAGTCCCGGCGCGTCCGCATTCACGTGCAGTGTGCGCTTGGTCAGCTGCGTGGCCAGAGCCGGGAGTTCGGCGATGTCACCCGCCAACTCCACCGCGTGGTCGAACAGCCGCTCGGGTTCGACCATTTGGCTCACCAGACCCCGTCGATCCGCCTCCTGCGCGGAGACCGTGCGCCCGGTCAACATCCAGTCCGCGGCGACACTGGAACCGACGATGCGCGGCAGGTGGTAGCTCATGCCCATCTCGGCTCCCGACAGCCCCAGCAGAATCGCCGCGTTGCCGAATGTCGCTGCCGTCGAACAGATCCGGATGTCGGCGGCCAGGCTGATGGCCAGCCCCGCACCCACACACGGACCGTTGACCGCCGCGATCACCGGCTGCGGGAGGTCGCGGATCGCCTGCGGTATCGCGGCCATCGACTCCTGGAATCGGAGCCGGTCGATGGCCGGATCGTCGGCTTCGGGGATCCCCGCTCCGAAGCCGCGCACGTCGATGCCCGAGCAGAAGCCGCGGCCGGCGCCGGTGATGACGACGGAGCGCACGGCACCCTCGGCAGCCAGCCGACCCAATGCCGCGGTGAACTCCGCCAACATCTCGGAGTTGATCGCGTTCAACCGGGACGGGCGGTTCAGTCGGAGTACCACCACACCGGAGCGCGGCGTCTCCCGAACCAGCGTCTCCGTCACACCCGGAGATGATAACGTAATTCTCCGATTCGCATAACGCGCCTACCGTAGTGTGCGTTGGCAATTCGAATTGCGGAGGTGACGTGTCAACAGCCCCGGGACGCCCGCTCCCCCAACTCACCGACCAGAACGAATTCTTCTGGACTGCCGGTGCCGACGGAACGTTGCGGATCCAGGAGTGCCGGGCCTGCGCGGCGCTGATCCATCCGCCCGCACCGGTTTGCCGTTACTGTCGCTCCCGCGACATGGGCGTGCGTGACGTTTCGGGTCGGGCGACACTGGCCGGCTTCACCGTCAACCACCGCTTCAGCCTGCCCGGTATGCCGGCGCCGTACGTCGTCGCGGAGGTGGCGATCGCCGAGGATCCGCGGGTCCGCCTCACCACCAACATCGTCGACGCAGATCCCGGGCAGCTCGAGCTCGGACAACCGGTGGAAGTCGTGTTCGAGCAGATCGACGACGTGTGGCTGCCACTGTTCCGTCCGGTCGCCGAAGCCGAACCCGGCGCGCTGCCGGAGGACGAGATCGCACCGGAACGCTTCGGCGAATATGTCCGGCCGATGCTGAGCGCCGAGAAGTTCGAGGACAAGGTCGCGCTCACCGGAATCGGCATGTCGCCGATCGGGCGCCGGCTGATGGTGCCGGCGCTGTCGCTCACGGTGCAGGCGTGTGAAGCCGCCGTCGCCGACGCCGGACTGACTTTCGACGACATCGACGGGCTCTCGACCTATCCCGGCGGCGGCAACGTGGGCGGCTTCGGCGAGGGCGGGGTGACGGCGCTGGAAGCGGCCCTGGGCATCCGGCCGACCTGGCACAACGGCGGCATCGAGACGTTCGGCCCGGGCGGGTCGGTGATCGCGGCCATGCTCGCGGTCGCCGGCGGACTGGCCCGGCACGTGCTGTGTTTCCGGACCCTGTGGGAAGCCACCTTCAACGAGCACATGAAGCAGGGCAAGATCGTCCCCTCCGGCGGCCGCACCGCAAGCTGGCAGTGGCCGTTCGGCGCCACCTCCGCCGCGCACACCCTGGCGATGACCGCCCAGCGGCACTTCCACCGGTACGGCACCACCAAGGAGACGCTGGGCTGGATCGCGCTGAACCAGCGCGCCAACGCCGAACTCAACCCGACCGCCGTCTACCGCTCCCCGATGACCATGGACGACTACCTGGACGCCCGGCCCATCACTACCCCGTTCGGTCTGTACGACTGCGACGTGCCGTGCGATGGCGCCGTCGCGGTCATCGTCTCCGCCGTCGACGCCGCCCGGAACCTGGCCAAGCCGCCCGTACTGGTGGAGGCGGTCGGGACGCAGATCGTCGAGCGCATCGACTGGGACCAGAGCACCCTGACCCATGAACCGCAGGTGCTCGGTCAAGCCGCGCACATGTGGACCCGGACGTCGCTGAAGCCCTCCGACGTCGACGTCGCCGAACTCTACGACGGCTTCACCATGAACTGCCTGTCGTGGATCGAGGCGCTCGGCTTCTGCGGTATCGGCGAGGCGCGCGAATTCCTGGACGGCGGCAAGAACATCGCCCGCGACGGCCTGATCCCGCTCAACACCCACGGCGGGCAACTCTCACACGGCCGCACCCACGGCATGGGCCTGCTGCACGAGGCCGTCACCCAGTTGCGCGGCGAGGCCGGGGCGCGCCAGGTCGCCGGCGCCCGGGTCGGTGTGGTCAGCAGCGGCGGGCTGACGCCCAGCGGCGCGATCCTGCTGCGGGCCGGCGAATGAGCAGCGCATGACTCCCCGCCCGCGGGTGGTCATCGTCGACGGCGTACCCATGTCCGGGGTCATCGCCGAGGCGGACAATCCCCAGGCGGTGATCCTGGCCATCCACGGCGGCGGCACCACCGCGGTCTACTTCGACTGCCCCGGGCATCCCGAGTTGTCACTGCTGCGACTGGGTCCGACGCTGGGGTTCACCGTGATCGCGCTGGACAGGCCCGGCCACGGCAGTTCGGCGGCCTACCCCGAGGCGGTGCAGACTCCGCAGCAGCGCGTCGACCTCGCCTACGGCGCGGTGGAACGCATCCTGGGAGAGCGCCCGCGTGGTGCGGGCCTGTTCGTGCTGGGCCATTCGGGGGGCTGCGAACTCGCCACGCGGATGGCCGCCGACGGGCGCGGCGCCGCACTGCTGGGACTCGAACTCGGCGGCACCGGCAGGCGCTATCACGACGCGGCCAAGCAGATCATGAAGGCCGCCGAGGTCAAGGAACGTCCGCCCGGCACCCGCGAATTGCTATGGGAGCCGACGCGGCTGTATCCCGAGGACATCCTGCGCGGCGTCACGAACTCGTCGACATCGCCGGCCTACGAGCGGGATGTGGCGCTGAACTGGCCGCACCGCTACTTCCCGGAACTGGCGCCCTCGGTGCGGGTGCCGGTGCGCTTCACCCTCGGCGAGCATGACCGGGTGTACCGGGGTGACGACAGCAGCCTTGCCGAGATCCGCGAGATGTTCACGCGAGCACCACTTTTCGTCAGCAACACGCAAGGCGATGCCGGGCACAACCTCAGCCTGGGGCACAACGCCGCCGACTACCACCGCAAGGTGTTCGCGTTCGTCGACGACTGCGTAGCCGCGCGCTCGGGCTCGGAGACCGGTTGATGCGCGTCGGGTTCATCGGGTTGGGCAACCAGGGTGCGCCCATGGCACGCCGCATCGTCGACGGCGGCTTCCCGACGACATTGTGGGCGCGCCGGGCGGCCAGCCTGGAACCGTTCGCGGACACCCCGGCGAAGGTGGCCGGGTCGCCGGCCGAGCTCGCCGCCGGAAGCGATCTGGTCTGCCTGTGCGTGGTCGGGGACGCCGACGTCGAGGAACTCACCTCGGGGGACGACGGGATACTGACCGGGCTGGCGCCCGGCGGCGTGATCGTCGTGCACAGCACCGTGCACCCGCAGACCTGCCGGGCGCTGGCGGAAAGAGCTGAGCTGCAGGGCATTTCGGTTGTCGATGCCCCCGTCAGCGGCGGCGAACCCGCCGCGGCCAGCGGGCGGCTGCTGGTCATGGTCGGGGGTGATGCCGACGTGGTCGAGCGCTGCCGTCCGGTCTTCGAAACCTACTCCGACGCCATCGTGCATCTGGGCGACTTGGGATCGGGTCAGACCACCAAACTGCTCAACAACCTGCTCTACACCGCCAACCTGGGCACGGCGGCCGCCGCCCTCGCGCTGGCCCAGGATCTGGGGGTCGCGCCCGCCCGCCTGTCCGAGGTTGTCTCCCGCAGCAGCGGGAACAGCTTCGCGCTCAATTCCATTGGCAGCGTCGGAAGCTTGGACCGCCTGTCCGGTCTGGCCGGCGCCCTGTTGCAGAAGGACGTACGACTGCTGGTGGACCTCGCCGAGCGGGCGTCGGCTTCTACCGGCGCGGTGCTCGACGCCGCCGACGCCGCGCTGGCCTTGATGGGCCACTCCCGATGAGCGTCAAGTCCTTTTCGCCACGCGGGCAAACCGCTACCGTTGACGTTACAGTCGAGCTTTCAGCTGTAATGATGCCAGTCCCCTGCTCAGCATCGAGGAGCGTTCTATGACCACTTCGAAGGTCGTCTTCGATCCGTTCTCGGAAGACTTCTTCAACGGCGCCTGGGACACCTACCGACGAATGCAGGAAGAGGCGCCCGTCTATTACAGCGAGGAGTACGACTTCTACGCGCTGACCCGCCACGAGGACGTGGCCGCCGGTTTGAAGAATTTCGAGACGTACTCCTCGGCGTTCGGCATCGACCTGTCGATGGTGCGCACCGGCAAGCCACCGGCGCAGAAGTCGATCATCTTCATGGACCCGCCCGACCACCGGCACATGCGCAGCCTGCTCAACAAGGTTTTCACGCCACGGGCCATCCAGGCCCAGCAGCCGATGGTCCGCGAGAAGATCGACAAGTATCTGAGCAGGGTTGATCCCGAACACTTCGATGTGGTCCAAGACTTCTCCGGGCCGTTCCCGGTCGAGGTGATCACCACCATGCTCGGGGTGCCCGAAGAACACGCCCAGCGGATCCGCCATCTGATCGACGAGGGGTTGCACCGCGAACCGGGACAGGTTGAGGTCGGTGAGCGCGGCATGCAGGCCAACATCGAAACCGGAATGCTGTACTACGAGATCTTGCAGCAACGTCGCATCGAGCCGCAGGAGGACCTGTTCACGAAGCTGATCAACGCCGAGATCACGCGTGAAGACGGTCAGACCACCAGTCTGGATGACATCGAAATAGCCGGATTCGCAACGCTATTGGGTGGTGCGGGGGCTGAGACGGTGACCAAGCTGATCGGCAACGCGCCGGTGGTCTTCGCCCGGTTCCCCGGCGAGTGGCAGAAGTTGCTCGACGACCGCAGCAAGATCCCCGCCGCGGTGGAGGAGCTGTTGCGCTACGAGGCGCCGTCGCAGTACCAGGTGCGTTGCTCGACGAAAGACGTTGAGCTGCACGGCGTCACGATCCCGGCCATGAAACCGGTGTTCCTGATCAACGGTGCCGCCAACCGCGATCCCGACGCGTGGACCGATCCCGACACTTTCAACATCGACCGCGATCGGCACGAGGCACTGAACCTGAGTTTCGGCTACGGGATCCACAGCTGTTTGGGTGCGGCGCTGGCCCGGATGGAGAGCGTGATCGCACTGGAGAAGTTGCTCGACTTCATGCCCCGCTACGAGGTGGATTGGCAGAACTGCAACCGCGTACACATGCAGAATGTCGCGGGCTGGAAGAACGTACCCGTGAAAGTCGTGTCATGAGAATCGAAGTCGACTGGGATCTGTGCGAGAGCAACGGCGTGTGCATGGGCATCATCCCCGAGGTGTTCGAACTCGGGGACGACGACATGCTCACGGTGCACCGGACGGAGGTCACCCCGGACATCGAGGAGCAGGTGCGCGAAGCCGTGCGGCAGTGCCCTCGGCAGGCGATCTCCCTCGAGGAGTAGCGGGCTCGGCTTCCCGCTGAAACCTACAAACCGGCGAGGATGACGGCGTTGCAGTCGGCCGCCGCCTGGCGCAGCTTCGCGGCGTTCTGATAAGCCTCGGAGTCGTACCAGGCGCGGGCGGCGTCCACCGATTCGAACTCCAGCACCACGGTCTGGTGCCCGTGCCAGTCCCCTTCGAGGACCGTGGGTGCGGTGTCCACGGCGAGGACTTTGACGCCACCCATCGCCGCGCCCGCGGCCTTGCCGTAGGCCTTCATGCCTTCCGGGTCTTTGATGGCCTCGGTGAGGATCACATACCCTTTGGGTCCGTTGGACATTGGTGAATCTCCTCAGCGCTCTTTGATCGCCTGCTCGGGACAACATTCGATGGCCTCGCGGGTCGCCGCCTCGAATTCCGCTGGTACGTCGGAGGTTATCGCTTCGGCGTACCCGTCGTCGGTCAAGGTGAAGACCTCCGGGCACAGGGTCAGACACATGCCGTGCCCGCGGCAGGACCCGTCGTCGACCCAGACCTTCATGCCGGCGTGAACTCCAGGTGCAGCTCGGTCAGACCGCGCAGGATATAGGTCGGCACGTACTGATAGCGACGGTCGCCGGCCGGGCCGTGCACCCGCTCGTCGATCCTGATGTCCGACGTGCGGTCCAGCAACCGTTCGATGGCCACCCGGGTCTCGGCGCGCGCCAGCGGAGCGCCGGGGCAGCTGTGGATCCCGCGGCCGAACGAGATGTGCTGGCGGGCGTTCTTGCGGGCCGGATCGAACGTCGCCGGTTCGTCGAAGCGACGCGGGTCGCGGTTGGCGGCGGCCTGCACCACCATGACCGTGGTGCCGGCCGGCAGGTCGACGCCACCGACGTTGACCGGCACCCGGTTCATCCGGAAGTCACCCTTGACCGGGCTCTCGTGCCGCAGCGACTCCTCGATGAAATTGGGGATCAGGCTGCGGTCCTTGCGCAGTTGCGCCTGGATGTCGGGACGCTCGGCCAACGTCTGCAACGACGCGCCCAGCAGCCGCACGGTGGTCTCCTGGCCCGCCGAGAACACGTTGCTGGCGACGCGGGCCACGTCTTCGACGTCGGGAGTCGAGCCGTCGGGGTAGGTGGCGGTGGCCAGGCCGGTCAACACGTCGTCGCGGGGCTCGCGGCGGCGGTCGCGTACATAGTCGGAGAACAGGCCGTAGAGGAATTCCAGCGGACTGTGCGCCAGCGCTTCCTTGCCGGTGCCGCCGATGCCGCCGCCCGAATGCTGACGGATGCCCTTGATGAACTTGTCGCGGTCCTCCATGGGCACGCCCAGCAGGTCGGCGATGACCAGCAAGGTGAACGGCCCGGCGAAACCCTTGATCCACTCCCCTTCGCCGGGGGCCAGGAAGTCGTCGAGCACCTGGTCGGCGAGTAACCACATCGCGTCCTCGTTCTCCTTGAGGCGCTTGGGCGTGATCAGCCGCATCAGCAACGAGCGGTGGTTGGTGTGCGTGGGCGGGTCCAGGGTCGGCAGCTGGTCACTGAACGGCAGCTTGTCGCGGTGCTGTTCGATCAGCTCGGTGATGTCGTCGGAGCCTTCGACGGGCACCGGGAAGCCGGGGAACGGTCCGGTCACCGAGATGCAGGACGACCACGTCCCGGCGTCGTTCAACACCGCGCAGGCTTCCTCCCATCCGGTCACCATGGTGACGCCGTGATGCTTTTCCCGGGTGACGGGACACTGCTCGCGCAAGGCCTCGTAATACGGGTAGGGATCCTCGACGAGCTGCTTATCGCGGAAGAAATCCAATTCGGTGAAGTCGTTCACCATCTCCATATCCCATCTCAATCTCGGCAAGCGAGAACGTGCCTCTCACACTTGAGCATTACATTTCCATAGGGGTACGACGGCCGTCAACGTGGACGACGGCGGGTCGAATCAGCTCGCGGGAACCAGGTCGGCCGCGACCGACGGAACGGACATCACGCCACTGCGGAACCGCTCGGCCGCAACGGATGCGGTCTCGATGACTCCGGCCGCCGCCAGCGCGCGCGCCTTGAAGATCTGCGCCGCCATGCTCAGCCGGTGCTCGACTACGCCGACACTGTCGTCCAACTCGGCCGGCCAGGTCTTGCCCCACAGGGTGACCTCGGTGACGCCGTGGTCGAGGGCTTGCAGCACCCCGGACCGCACCCGCGGATCGGAGCCGAGCAGATCGGCCGCGGCCGCCAGCGCTTGCGGGCGGGGACGGGTAGCCACCGCCGCCAGCGCGGATTCCAGGTCGAGGGTCTTGGCGCCCAGGATGTGCAGCGGCCGATCGTCGGGGTGGTCGGTGAGCAGCACGGTGACGTCCCAGCCCGCCATCGACCGGTCGAAGAGCCAGCCGCCGGCGAACGTCACCACGTCGGCGACGCTGGAGGCGACGACGTCCAGGCGGTATCTCATGTCGGGTTCTCCGTCGTCCTGGACGGGGCGAAGTCGCGCGCCAGTGTCTCCGCGTACTCCTTGAACACTTCGGTCAGCGGTATCGAAGGATCGAGCAACCATGTCATTTCCATTCCGTGGATGAACGCCAGAATTTCTACTGCCTTGACGGCGGGGTCTATGTCGGCGCGGAATCGGCCGGCGGCCTGACCTCGGCGGATGCCGGCGGCGACGATCTCGGTCGCGTCCCGCTGCCGGGCGACCAGACGGTCGTGCAGGGGGGCGTCGGGGTCGATGTTCTCGCCCAGCAAGACCGTGAACGTGCCGACCAGGTCGGGCGCCCGGTTGAAGCGGTCGGCGACCTGTGCGATCTCGCCGAGGAGATCTCCGAAGCGGTCGGAATGCATGTCGTCGTCCAGGTCCCGGGCGTCGAGCACGGCGTGCAGGAGTTGTTCCTTGGACTCGAAGTGGTGCAGCAGTCCCGCCGGGGTCACCCCGGCTTCCCGGGCGATCTGGGCCAGCGTGGTGTTGCGCCACCCGTTGCGCGAGACCAGTCGCTGCGCCACGGCGAGGATCCGTTGTTTACGGTCCTCCCCCTTGGCCAGCAGGGAGTCGTATGGGCGTGCGTCGGACACCGCGCTCCTACAGATGGGCTGTCTGCAAAACCTACTGAACACACAGTAGGTTGGTTTGCCGACGCTGGCAAGGGCTCTTTTTCCGCTGGATTCAGCCGACCAGTTCGACGATCGTCGCGTTGGCCGTACCGCCGCCTTCACACATGGTCTGCAGGCCGAAGCGAATCCCGTTGTCGCGCATGTGATGCACCATGCGCGTCATCAACACCGCACCGGACGCGCCCAGTGGGTGTCCCAGCGCGATCGCGCCGCCCAGCGGATTCAGCCGGTCGGGATCCGCGCCGGTTTCGGCGAGCCAGGCCAGCGGCACCGGTGCGAAGGCCTCGTTTACCTCGAAGACCCCGATGTCGCCGATCCGGACGCCCGACTTGGCCAGCACCTTCTCGGTAGCAGGAATCGGGCCGGTCAGCATCAGCACCGGGTCGGCTCCGGTGACCGCGCCGGCGCGGTACCGCACGATCGGGGTGAGCCCCAGCTCCAGGGCCAGGTCGGAGGTGGTGATCAACAGCGCGGCCGCACCGTCGGAAATCTGCGAGGAGTTGCCCGCGTGGATGACCCCGTCCTCGGCGAACGCGGGTTTGAGGGCCGCCAGTTTCTCCACGGTGGTCCGCCGCCGGATCCCCTCGTCCTGATGCACCACGGAGTCATCGGTGAACACCGGCACGATCTGTTCGGTGAACGCGTTGCCGTCCTGCGCCGCCGCGGCGCGTTCGTGGGACAGTGCCGAATACTCGTCGAGCCGGGTTCGCGAGAAGCCCCATTTTTCGGCGATCATCTCCGCCGACAGTCCCTGGTTGAACGAGAAATCGTCATAACGTTCAAGCACTTTCGGTCCGTACGGCATGCCCGTGGCCCTGGCCGAACCGAGCGGCACGCGACTCATTACCTCCACACCACCGGCGACCACCACGTCCTGCTGACCCGACATCACCGCCTGCACCGCGAAGTCCAGCGCCTGCTGGCTCGATCCGCAGGCCCGGTTGACCGTGGTGCCGGGGATGGTTTCCGGCCAGCCCGCGGCCAGCACGGCGTAGCGGCCGATGTTGCTGGACTGGTCGCCGACCTGGGACACACAGCCCCAGATGACGTCGTCGATCAGCTCCGGGCTGATACCGGCGCGCTCCAGCAGCTCGGTCAGCACGACGGCGGACAGGTCGGCGGCGTGCATGCCGGACAAGCCGCCGTTGCGCTTTCCGACCGCGGTGCGCACCGCTTCGACGATGACCGTTTCACGCATGTTCCGCTCCCCTCGCCCGACAGCTCGCCGAGCGTGTACTGACTGCGAAAAAAGTGCGCAGAATTCGCAGTGGCTACACGTTCGACGCGAGCCTAGTAGCTGCGCGGCAGCTTCAGGACATGAGAACCCAGGAAGTTCAGGATCATCTCCTGGCTGACCGGCGCGATCTTCATCAGCCGCGCCTCGCGGAAGTACCGGGTGACGTGATACTCCTCCGCGTAACCCATCCCGCCGTGGGTTTGCAGCGCCCGGTCCGCGGCGGTGAAGCCGGCGTCCGCACACAGATATTTGGCCGTATTGGCTTCTCGCCCACAGGGTTTGCCGTTGTCGTAGAGCCAGGTGGCCTTGCGCAGCATCAGTTCGGCGGCGTCGAGGCGGGCCAGCGAATCGGCGAGCGGGAACTGCAGACCCTGGTTCATCCCGATCGGCCGGCCGAAGACCTCGCGCTCGTTGCCGTACTTGACCGCCTTGTCCAGCGCGACCCGACCGATGCCGAGCGCCTCGGCCGCGATCAGCATCCGCTCCGGGTTCAGGCCGTCCAGGATGTACTGAAAACCCTTGCCCTCCTCGCCGATTCGGTCTTCGACGGGGATCTCCAGGTTGTCGATGAACAATTCGTTGGAGCTGACGGCGTTGCGGCCCATCTTCTTGATCGGGCGGACGTCGACGCGGCTGCGGTCCAGGTCGGTGAGGAACAGCGTCATGCCGTCGGTCTTCTTGGTGACCTCGTCATAGCTCTGGGTGCGGGTCAGCAGCAGGATCTTGTCGGATTCCATCGCTTTGGAGATCCAGACCTTGCGGCCGTTGACCACGTACTTGTCACCGTCGCGCTTGGCGAAGGTGGTGATGCGCGAGGTGTCCAGGCCGGCACCGGGTTCGGTGACGCCGAAACAGACGTGCACCTCGCCGGTGGCGACCGCCGGCAACATGCGCTGCTTCTGCTCCTCGGAACCGTGCACGACGACGGGCTGCATGCCGAAGATCGACAGGTGGATGGAGCTGGCGGCGTTCATCGCGCCGCCGGATTTGGCGACCTCCTCGAGCAGGATGGTCGCTTCGGTGATGCCCAGACCGTGCCCGCCGTACTCGGTGGGGATGGTCATCCCGAGCCAGCCGCCGTCGGCTATGGCGCGGTAGAACTCCGTCGGGAATTCATGCGCCTGGTCCTTCTCCATCCAGTAGTGGTCGTCGAACTTCGACGCCAGCTCGGCGACCGATCGCCGGATCAGTTCCTGGTCCTCGGTCAGCTCGAAATTCATCCCCGCCACGGGCACCTCCTATTGGCGCGAGCAGACGCAAAAGCCCCCAAAATGGGGCATTTCGAGGGGCTTTTGCGTCTGCTCGCGGGAAAACGGGACCTCTCAGTCCTTGTTGCCGGTAAGAGCTTTCGCGTTGGCCGCGAAGTCCGCGAAGGACGAACCGCCTCGGCTGTCCTTGTCGTGGCCCTGCGCCTTGATGGACACGTCGTGCCCCTCGGCGGCTTTGCGCAGCGCACCGACGGTCGCCTGTTCACGCGAGATGTGGGTGAACGGGTCGAACGAGTACCACCGCATGGCGTTCTCGTGGGTCATCTTGTTGATCTCGTCGTCGGGAACATTGTTGAGGGACAACACATCCCACAACTCTTCGGGCGCGCCCGGCCACATCGAGTCGCTGTGCGGGTAGTCGGCTTCCCAGCAGATGTTGTCGATGCCGATCATGTTGCGCAGCGCCACCCCGACCTTGTCGCTGATGAAGCAGGTCAGGAAGTGGTCACGGAAGACTTCGCTGGGCAGCTTGCCCTTGAAGTCCTGGTGCGTCCAGGCGGAGTGCATCTCGTAGGTGCGGTCGGCGCGCTCCAGGAAGTACGGAATCCAACCGGTGCCGCCCTCCGACAAAGCGATCTTCAGGTCGGGGTACTCCTTGATCGGCCGCGACCACAGCAGATCGGCGGCGGCCTGCACGATGTTCATCGGCTGCAGCGTGATCATCACGTCCATCGGGGCATCCGGCGCGGTGATCGCCAACCGGCCCGAGGAACCGATGTGCACGTTCATCACGGTGTCGGTGTCCACCAAGGCTTTCCACAGCGGGTTCCAGTACTCGTCGTGGAAGCTGGGGTAGCCCATCGCGGCCGGGTTCTCGGTGAAGGTCAGTGCGTGCACGCCCTTCTTCGACACCCGGCGCACCTCGGCGGCACACGCCTCGGCATCCCAGATCACCGGGATCGCCATCGGGATGAACCGAGCCGGGTACGCGCCGCACCACTCGTCGATGTGCCAGTCGTTGTAGGCCTGCACCAGCGCGATCGAGAAGTCGTGGTCGTCAGTGGCGAACAGCCGGCCCGCAAAGCCGGGGAACGACGGGAAACAGATCGAGGCCAGGATGCCGCCGGCATTCATGTCCTTGACCCGTTCGTCCACGTTGTAGCAACCGGGCCGGATCTCGTCGAGCCCGGTCGGCTCGATGCCGTACTCCTCCTTGGGCCGGCCGGCGACGGCGTTGAGGGCGACGTTCGGGATCACCGTGTCGCGGAACTTCCACATGTCCGAGCCGTCGGCGTTGTGCACCAGCCGCGGAGCGTCGTCGATGTACTTCTTGGATAGATGATTCTTGAACATGTCCGGCGGCTCGACGGTGTGGTCGTCGACGCTGATCAGAATCATGTCTTCTTTGTTCATGGCTCCCTCGACATTCTCGAATAGATCGTTCTGAGTGCTCGGGTCTGGAACGGGCGGCCCCCAGGCTGGAATCGACGAGCCGCACATAAGCCAAGCTCTTTATAGGATGAAAACTAGCTTCTCATGCAGCGAGAATCAACATCCAGCATAGTCGGCGGGACACGGCTCCGCGGCTTCGCGCACCTGACGACGGGGGCGAATCGACCCCGGGCAGCGGCGACGATCCCGTCGAATCCGGATGACCATGCGCCGACGGCACCGATCCGCTCGCGCCAGGATTGACCAACCGACCGATCCGTGCAAGTCTATTGGTTGGAAATGAGAATAGGATTCTCGCTCAGTGAGAAGAACACCGAGAGGACCGTCGCCGCGATGCGTCTGCCGCCACTGCCCGCCGACCGGTGGGACGAGGCTGTCGAAGGGGCGCTGGCCGTCATGCTGCCCGCCGAACGGCGCAATCCGCGCGACGCCTCCAACATCCTGGCGACCCTGGTCAACCACCCGGTCCTGACCAAGGCGTTCCTCAAGTTCAACGTCCATCTGCTGTTCTCCTCCACCCTGCCGCCACGCATCCGCGAACTGGCCATCCTGCGCGTCGCCCACCGGCGCAAGTGCGCCTACGAATGGACCCACCACGTCGATCTGGCCAAACGGGAGGGCGTGACCGACGCCGAGATCGAGGCGTCGCGCGCACCCGACGTGACCGCCACCGATCTCGACGCTTTCGAGCGCGTGGTACTGGCCGGTGTGGACGAACTCGACGAGCGCTCTGAGTTGTCCGACGAAACCTGGGCAGCGCTCGGCGAGCGCTTCGACGACCGCCAGCGGATGGACTATGTCTTCACGGTCGGCTCCTACACCATGCTGGCCATGGCCCTCAACACTTTTGGCGTACAGCTCGAAAACGACCACGAAGGAAGGTAGAAGTGGCCCACTTCCCCAAGCCAGCCGCCGGCAGCTGGACAGAGAACTATCCCGAACTGGGAACCGAACCAGTCGACTACACCGACTCGATCGACCCGGCGTTCTTCGAGGCCGAACGCGACGCGGTGTTCCGCAAGACCTGGCTCAACGTCGGCAGGGTCGAACGCCTCCCGCGCACCGGCAGCTACTTCACCAGGGAGCTGCCGTCAGCCGGCAAAGGCACTTCGGTGATCATCACCAAGACCAAGGACGGCACCGTCAAGGCCTACCACAACGTGTGCCGGCACCGCGGAAACAAGTTGGTGTGGAACGACTTTCCGCAGGAGGAGACCTCCGGCACCTGCCGGCAGTTCACCTGCAAGTACCACGCCTGGCGCTACAGCCTCGACGGCGATCTGACCTTCGTCCAACAGGAAGACGAGTTCTTCAACCTCGACAAGAGCCAGTTCGGCCTGGCGCCGGTCCGTTGCGAAGTGTGGGAAGGCTTCATCTTCATCAACTTCGACGACAATGCCGCGCCGCTGACCGACTACCTCGGACCGCTGGCCAAGAGCATCGAAGGCTATCCCTTCGGCGAGATGACCGAGACCTACTCCTACCGGGCCGAGGTCGGCAGCAACTGGAAGCTGTTCATCGACGCGTTCGTCGAGTTCTACCACGCGCCGATCCTGCACCAGGGGCAGTACACCAAGGAAGAAGCTGCCAAGATCCAGAAGTTCGGCTACGAGGCGCTGCACTACGAACTGGCCGGACCGCACAACCTGCAGTCGACGTGGGGTGGTCAGGCGCCGCCGTCGGACATGTCCATGGTCAAGCCGATGGACCAGGTGCTGCGCAGCGGTCTGTTCGGCCCGTGGGACAAGCCGGAGATCATCGAAAACCTGGAATTACCACCGGGTGTCAACGTGAAGCGGGTGCCGCAGTGGGGCATCGACTCGTGGCTGTTCTATCCGAACTTCATGCTGCTGATCTGGGAGCCGGGCTGGTACCTGACTTACCACTACTGGCCGACCGCGGTGGACAAACACATCTTCGAATCGTCGCTGTACTTCGTGCCGCCGCGCAATGCGCGGGAACGCCTGGCCCAGGAGCTGGCCGCCGTGACATTCAAGGAGTACGCGTTGCAGGACGCCAACACCCTGGAAGCCACCCAGACCATGATCGGCACCCGGGCGGTCAAGGAATTCCTGCTGTGCGACCAGGAAGTGCTGATCCGCCATCTGCACCACACCACCGCCAACTACGTCAAGGAGCACCAGCGCAATGTCGCTACCGTCTGAATTCGCGGCCCTGGAGCCGTATTTGGATTGGGATCTGGCCACCGAGCCCGAGCGTTACGCCAAGCGGTTGGCCTCGTCGATGTCGGAGATGCAGGACTTCTACGACGTCGCGTTCCCGTTGCTCAACGACGTGATCGCGTACTGCGACAAGTTCCCGATCGACGACTTGCCCGACGATGCCAAGACCCTGATGCACATCATGCAGTCGCTGGTGATGGTGTCGTTCCCGATCGAGGCCTGGAAGCAGCCCCGGGTGCCCGACAGCGGCGCGGCGTGGGTTGAAGTCCTTCGCGAACCGGTGATTTAACCGGTGCTGACGCTCAAGGCCGCCGGGCTGCTCGACGTCGACGCCGGAGATATCGTCCGGCCCGGCATCCTGCGGATCGACGGTGACCGGATCGTCGGCGTCGGAGGTGAACCCGAGGGCGACACAATAGATCTCGGGGATCAGATCCTGCTGCCGGGGCTGATGGACATGGAGGTGAACCTGCTGATGGGTGGTCGCGGCGAGCGGCCGGGACTGTCTCAGGTTCAAGACGACCCGCCGACCCGGGTGCTGCGTGCGGTCGGCAACGCCCGGCGCACGCTGCGTGCCGGGTTCACCACGGTGCGCAACCTCGGGCTGTTCGTCAAGACCGGCGGCTACCTGCTGGATGTGGCACTCGGCAAGGCGATCGACGCGGGCTGGATCGAGGGTCCACGGATTGTGCCTGCCGGACATGCGATTACGCCGACGGGTGGGCATCTGGACCCGACGATGTTCGCCGCGTTTGCGCCGCACGCGCTGGAGCTGACGGTGGAGGAGGGCATCGCCAACGGGGTCGACGAGATCCGCAAAGCGGTGCGCTACCAGATCAAGCACGGCGCGCAGCTGATCAAAGTCTGCGTTTCCGGCGGCGTGATGTCGTTGACCGGTGAGGCCGGCGCACAACACTATTCGGACGAAGAGTTGCGCGCCATCGTCGACGAGGCGCACCGGCGCGGGCTGCGCGTCGCCGCGCACACGCACGGAGCGGAAGCGGTCAAGCACGCCGTTGCCTGCGGTATCGACTGCATCGAACACGGCTTCCTGATGGACGACGAGGCGATCCAGATGCTGGTCGACAACGACCGGTTCCTGGTGACCACCCGTCGGCTCGCCGAGGCGATGGACGTGTCGCACGCCCCGAAAGAGTTGCAGGACAAGGCCGCCGAGATGTTTCCGAAGGCCAAGACGTCGATCAAGGCCGCCTACGAGGCCGGGGTGAAGATCGCGGTCGGCACCGACGCGCCGGCGATACCGCACGGCAAGAACGCCGACGAACTCGTCACCCTGGTGGATTGGGGCCTGCCGCCGTTGGCGGTGCTGCGCGCCGCTACCGTGACGGCAGCGGATCTGATCAATTCCAAAGACCTGGGCAGGCTGGCCGAAGGCATGCTCGCCGACGTCATCGCGGTGCCGGGAAACCCGTTGGAAGACATCACCGTTACCCGTAACGTCAGCTTTGTCATGAAAGGCGGCAAGGTCTATGCCAACCAGAACTGACGATTTGGTCGAGATCCAGCAGCTACTGGCTCGATACGCGGTAACCATCACCCAGGGTGACATCGACGGACTCGTCGGCGTCTTCACCCCGGACGGGACCTACAGCGCGTTCGGCGACACCTACACCCTGGACCGGTTCCCGGAACTGGTGGCCGCCGCACCCAAGGGCCTGTTCATGACCGGCACCTCGTTGGTCGAGAATCTCGATGGCGACACGGCAACCGGCACCCAGCCGCTGTGCTTCATCGAGCACTCGGCACACGACATGCGCATCGGTTACTACCGCGACACCTATCTGCGGACCGCCGATGGCTGGCGGCTGAAAACCCGTGCCATGACATTCATTCGACGTAGCGGGGTGCACGACTCGGGGCGCCCGCACGCCGTCGGTCGCCCTACGCCGTGAATTCTGGCACCGTCACGGTCGAGCAGTTCCGGGCCGATTTGTGCGCGTGGCTCGACGACCATGACCTAACGCCTGGGCCCGACCATTCGCTGCAGGGTCATATGCGGCAATTCGCCCGAGTCAGCGAGGCACTGTACGACGCGGGTTGGATGCGTTACGGCTGGCCGGTCGAAGTCGGCGGGCTGGGTGGGCCCGCTCTGCTGCGCGCGATCGTCGGCGAGGAGGTGGTCGGCCGGCGGTTGGCCGAGCCCGGCCCTTACTCGATGCTGGAGGTCCTCGCCCCGACGATGATCGATTATGCGCCAACCGAACTCGCTGCCGAAATGGTGCCGTTGCTGCTCAGCGGGCGCGAGCAGTGGTGTCAGGGGTTCTCCGAACCGGGGTCGGGAAGCGATCTGGCCTCGCTGACCACGCGCGCCGCCCAGGACGGGGACAACTGGATCGTCAACGGGCAGAAGGTCTGGACCAGTTTCGCGCAGTACTCCACCCGGTGCGTCCTGCTCACCCGCACCGCGCCCGGCCATGACGGCATCACCGCGTTCTTCGTCGACATGGACACACCGGGCATCACCGTCCGGCCGCTGCACACCATGCACGGCGTCGACGAATTCTGCGAGGTCTATTACGACGACGTGGTGGTCCCGTCCAGCCGGATGCTCGGCAAGCCGGGAGACGGCTGGCGCCTGGCGATGGATCTGTTGCCCTATGAACGCTCGACCTGTTTCTGGCAGCGGATCGCCTATCTGTACTCACGTTTCGACGCACTCATATCCGAAGTGACTGCCGCTGACGAATCCGCTTTGGGCGCAGCCTATCTCGCGTTGCATACGCTGCGCTGCCGGTCCCGCGCCACCCAGCACCGGCTGGCCGACGGGGCCAGATTGGGCCCGGACACCTCCATCGACAAGGTGCTGCTGGCCGGCGCCGAGCAGAAGCTCTACGACACCGTGCACGACCTGCTGCCAGGCGCGCTGGAACTCGACGACACGCCGTGGCGGCCCGAGTACCTGTACTCCCGCGCGGCCACCATCTATGGCGGCACCGCCGAGATCCAGCGCAACATCATCGCCCGCCGGCTGTTGGATCTCGGGAAGGAGTGACGGTGTGACCGATCCCGAAGAACTGCGCATGATCGCCGATTCGCTGCGGACCGCGATGAATGCGCATTCCGGTTCGCGACTCGACTCCGCGCTGGCAGAGTTGGGCTGGCTCGACATGCTGGACGAGATCCCCGACACGGCAATACCTTTGGTCTTCGGATTGCTCGGCGAAACCGGCGCGCACGCCTCGGTTCTGAACGACGTCGTAGGGCAGCCGGGTGGCGAGCCGGTGCCGCTGCCCTACGCCGGCGGGTCCTGGGTGGTCTGGGAACGCACCGACCAGGACACGTCAGCCTTGGACGACGACATTCCGATACACCGGGTGCCCACCGGAGAGCCCCTGACGCCCTCGGTGCTGGCCGCGGGTCGACGGGCGCTGGGCTGGTGGCTGGTCGGCACCAGCCGGGCCATGCTGGCGCTGGCCCGTCAGCACGCCCTCGACCGTGTCCAGTTCGGCCGTCCCATCGCCTCTTTCCAGGCCGTGCGGCACCGGCTCGCCGAAACGCTGGTCGCGATCGAGGGCGCCGAGGCCACCCTGCAGGTTGCCGCGGACCATGACGACGAACTGGCCAGCCTGCTGGCCAAAGCCGCTGCCGGTCAGGCGGCGCTGACCGCAGCACGGCATTGCCAGCAGGTGCTCGGTGGCATCGGCTTCACCGCCGAACACCGGTTGCATCGTCACGTCAAGCGGGCGTTGCTGTTCGACGGGCTGCTCGGCAGCTCCCGCGAACTGACCCGCGAGGCGGGGGCGGTACTGCGGCAGCGGGGTTCGGCGCCCCGCCTGGCCCACCTCTAACGCCGAGTGTGAATCCCACGACGTGACACGCCGTCGGCCCGTCGTGAGATTCACACTCGCGCAGGCTGATAACTAATTGCGCGGCAGTCCCAGTATCCGCTCGGCGATGATGTTGCGCTGGATCTCCGAAGTGCCACCTGCGATGGTGCCGGCGAAGCTGCGCGCGTACCGGTCGAACCAGCTGCCGCTGTGGGCGTCGAGGTCCAGCGGCGCGAACTGCGCAGTGACCGCAGGATGTACCAGGCCGTCGGCGCCGGTGGCGTGCAACGCCTCCTCCGAAGCGCGTTGCAGGGCTTCGGATCCCAGCAGCTTGAGCACCGACTGGGCGGGCACGTCCTCCTCGCCGCGGGCGGCACGGGCCGTCGCCGCCGACCCCAGCAGATGCATCGCCCGGGCATCCATCACCAGCGTCGCGTAACGATCCCGTTCCAGCACCCCGGACGGCGTGTAGTCGACCGTCATCTGGTCCAACAGGTTGGCGTAATCCATCCACAGCATGGCGCGTTCGTGGCCCAGCGAACCGGTCGCCACCCGCCAACCGCCGTTGAGGGCGCCCACCAGATTCTCGGCCGGCACCCGCGCATCGGTGAAGAACACCTCGTTGAACTCGACGTCGTCGTGGTCACACACCGACGGAAACGGTCGCCGCACCACGCCGGGTGTATCCGTCGGAATCATCAGGGCACTGATGCCCTTGTGTTTCGGCGCGTCGGGATCGGTGCGCACGAACGTCAGCAACACGTCGGCGTGGTGGGCGCCGGAAGTCCAGACCTTCTGACCGTTGACCACGAAATGGTCTCCGTCGAGCACCGCCTTGGTCTTCAGCGACGCCAGGTCCGACCCCGCGCCGGGCTCGCTCATGCCCAGCGAGGCGGTGATCTCGGCCCGCAGGATCGGCACCGCCCAGCGCCGCTTCTGCTCGTCGGTGCCGAACGACAGCAGCGACGCGGCGATGATCCCCACACCCTGGGGATTGAAGCTGCGGTAGATCCGCCGCCGGGCCAACTCCTCGGCGCACACGTACTGCTGCAGCAAAGTGGCGTTGCGGCCGCCGAATTCCGGCGGATTCCCGGGTAGTAGCCAGCCGTGGTCGAACATTCGGCGTTGCCAGCGCACCGCCCACTCCGGCAGGTGCGAGCACGAGAGCGGCCGCTCGATTCCCTCGGCCCCGTCCGGCAGATGCTCGTCCAGAAACGCAATGAATTCGGCGCGGAATGCCTCGATGTCGGCGTCGAAACTCAGCTGCACGGCGCTCGCTCCTAGCTGTCCAGAGCTCTCCCGAGCCCCTGTTCTCGGAAATCTGCTTCCCAAACACGCGTCAAAGAGAATAGTATTCTCGTCGTGAGGAAGTTACAATCTCCTAGTCACCGTCCGCGAGGAGGTTGAGCACAGCGATGGCGCGGCGTTCTCCGGTACAGTCCAACCATGTTCTCCCAGCGCGACAATCATCTGAGCCGCCCGTGACAAACCCCAGTGAAGAGCCGGCCTGGAAACAGCGCGCCGTCGAACGCTCCATCAAGACCGCGAAATTGCGGGCGGCGCAGCGCGTGCAGCGCTTCCTGGACGCCGCGCAGGCCATCATCATCGAAAAGGGGAGCACGGACTTCACCGTCCAAGAGGTCGTCGACCGGTCGCGCCAGTCGTTGCGCAGCTTCTACCTGCAGTTCGACGGCAAGCACGAGTTGCTGCTCGCCCTGTTCGAGGACGCTCTGAGCCGCTCCGCGGACCAGATCCGTGCCGCGACCGAGAGTCACACCGACGCGCTGGAGCGCCTCAAGGTCGCCGTGGAGTTGCTCTACGAAGCCTCCCGGCCCGACCCCATGGCCAGACGACCGCTGTTCACCGACTTTGCGCCCCGTTTGCTGGTCACGCATCCGACCGAGGTCAAGGTAGCACATGCACCGCTGCTGGCTTTGCTCACCGAGTTGACCGAAGCCGCCGCGGAGGCCGGCAAATTGCGCGCCGACGTCAATCCCAAGCGGGCCGCCGCCATGACCATGCAGACCGTGATGTTCATCGCGCAGTCCAGCGGCGGCGCTGACGAAGATACGGCCCATCCCATCACCGCCGACGAGGTGTGGGACTTCTGCTCACGGGGATTCGCCGGCAAATAATTCCCCGTCGCGGGGCCGGAATTCCACGAGCCCATTTCGCCAATGAGCGAATATCGCACGTTGCTAAATGGACGAGAATGATATTCTCTGATACCAAGAATCGTAAATAGCCAAAATGGATTCCACGTTGACACTCGTTGGTGAGTGATGACAGAGTTCTACAGGCGGCATGACCGCGCTTCCCCGGGGAGCGGGCGCGGTTCCGGCGAGAGGGCAGTTACCCGTGACAGTCAGCGCACCCAACAGCGCACTCAACGATGTCTACTTCGACCCCTACGACGTCGAGCTCAACGCCGACCCCTACCCGATGTTTCGGCGGCTGCGTGAGGAGGTGCCGCTCTACTACAACGAGCAGCACGACTTCTACGCTCTGAGCCGCTTCGCCGACGTCAACGACGCGCTCGTCGACTATCAGACGTTCAGTTCGGCTAGAGGCGCCATCCTCGAACTCATCCGCGCCAACATCGAGATGCCGCCGGGTGTGCTCATCTTCGAAGACCCACCGGTGCACGACATCCACCGCAAGTTGTTGTCCCGCATGTTCACTCCGCGCAAGATCAACGACCTGGAACCCAAGATCCGCGAATTCTGCGCCCGCAGTTTGGATCCGCTGATCGGTACCGGACGTTTCGACTTCGTCAACGATCTGGGCGCGCAGATGCCGATGCGGGTGATCGGGATGCTGCTGGGTGTGCCCGAGGAAGATCAAGAGGCCGCACGCGATTTCGCCAACGCGCAGATGCGTACCGAAGCCGGCAAGCCGATGGAGTTCTCGGCCGAAGCCATGCTCAGCGGCGAGTTCTTCGGGCAGTACATTGACTGGCGCGCGGAGCACCCCTCCACCGATTTGACCACCGAACTGCTCAACGCCGAATTCGAGGACGAGCACGGCGTCGTACGCCGCATGCGCCGCGACGAACTGCTCACCTACATCACGGTCGTATCCGGTGCGGGCAACGAGACCACCACCCGGCTGATCGGCTGGGCGGGCAAGGTGCTCTCCGAGCATCCGGATCAACGCCGTGCGCTGGCGGAGAACCCGGCGTTGATCCCGGCCGCCGTCGAGGAATTGCTGCGCTACGAACCGCCGGCCCCACACGTGGCCCGCTACGTCACGCGGGACGTGGAGTACTACGGCCAAAAGGTGCCCGAAGGCAGCGTCATGATGATGCTCATCGGAGCGGCCAACCGCGACCACCGCCAATTCCCGCCTGACGGAGACGTTTTCGACATTCGGCGGGAGCCGCACCAACACCTGACGTTCAGTGTCGGCACGCACTACTGCCTCGGGTCGGCGCTCGCGCGTCTGGAAGGCCGGATCGCGCTCGAGGAGATCCTGAAGCGTTTCCCCGAGTGGGAGGTCGACCTCACCGAAGCAAAACTTTCCCCGACGTCGACGGTTCGGGGTTGGGAATCCATGCCGGCCGTGCTCGGCTGAGGCCGGTCGAGCCAACTAAGGAGAGAAACATGTCTGGACGTGTAGAAGGCAAAGTCGCCTTCGTCACCGGGGCGGCACTTGGTCAGGGACGCAGCCACGCGGTGCGGTTGGCGCAGGAAGGCGCCGACATCATCGCCATCGACGTCTGTAAGCGGGTCGTGGAGACCAGTCCCATCCCGGCGGCCACCCCGGAGGACCTGGCCGAGACCGCCGATCTGGTCAAAGGTCTCAACCGGCGGATCTTCACCGCCGAAGTGGACGTGCGGGACTACGACGGACTCAAGGCGGCGGTGGATGCCGGCGTCGACGAGTTGGGCCGGCTGGACATCATCGTCGCCAACGCCGGGATCGGTAACGGCGGCGACACCCTGGACCAGTGCAGCGAGCACGACTGGCAGGAAATGATCGACGTGAACCTGTCCGGCGTGTGGAAGACAGTGAAAGCCGGTGTGCCGCATCTCATCAAGGGCGGCAACGGTGGTTCGATCATTTTGACCAGCTCGGTCGGCGGACTGAAGGCGTACCCGCACTGCGGCAACTACGTGGCGGCCAAGCACGGTGTGGTCGGCATCATGCGTTCGTTCGCAGTCGAGTTGGGACACCACATGATTCGGGTCAACACGGTGCATCCCACCCACGTCAGCACCGGGATGATCATGAACGAGGGCACGTGGAAGCTGTTCCGGCCGGACCTGGAGAACCCCGGTCCCGACGACATGGCCCCGATCTGCCAGATGTTCCACACGCTGCCGGTTCCGTGGGTGGATGCCGTGGACATCAGCAACGCGGTGCTGTTCTTCGCCTCTGACGAGTCCCGCTACGTCACCGGTGTCACCCTGCCTGTCGATGCGGGTAGCTGCCTGAAATAGGGTCCGTCCCTATGGGCGGAATTTCTAGCTACGAAGGCCGCGGGGCGGTCGTCACCGGCGGTGCCAGCGGCATCGGCTTGGCCACCGCGACGGAGTTCGCGCGCCGCGGGGCCAAGCTTGTCCTGGCCGACATCGACGGAACCGGTCTGGAACAGGCCGTTGCGCGGCTGCGCGGCGAAGGATTCGAGGCGCACGGCGTGGTGTGCGACGTCCGGCATCTGGACGAGGTCGTGAACCTGGCCGATGAGTCTTTCCAATTGCTCGGGCAGGTCGATGTGCTGTTCAGCAACGCCGGCATCGGCATCGGCGGCCCGATCGCGCAGATGACGCACGAGGACTGGCGCCTGGTGATCGACATCGACCTGTGGGGCGCCATTCACACCGTCGAAGCATTTCTGCCGAGGTTGATCGAGCAAGGGGCGGGGGGCCACATCGCCTTCACCGCGTCCTTCGCCGGACTGGTGCCGAACGCCGGCCTCGGAGTTTACGGAGTTGCCAAGTACGGAGTCGTCGCTCTCGCCGAAGTGCTGGCTCGCGAGCTCACGCCCAACGACATCGGAGTTTCGGTCTTGTGCCCCATGGTGATCGACACCAAGCTGGTGTCCAACTCGGAGCGGATCCGCGGGGCGGATCAGGCACTGGACTCGTCGCCGGACTCGGCCAACGACCTGGGTGCGCTGCCGGCACAGGACGAGACCGTCAACGTCGACAACTTCGCCCGTCTGACCGCCGACGCCATCGCGGCCAACCGCCTCTACGTGCTACCGCACGAGGCGTCCCGGGCCTCCATCCGCCGACGCTTCGAGCGCATCGACCGGACCTTCGACGAGCAGGCCGCCGAGGGCTGGCGCCACTAGCGTGCGGGCGCCCGGCCGATCACACCGTCGGCTTCCAGGTCGGCGATCTCGGTGTCGGTCAATCCCAGCTCGGTCAGCAGTTCGTGATTGTGTTGTCCCAGCAGCGGTGCGGGCCGGGTGTGAAACCGCTGCGGTCCCTCGGATAGTCGCATGGGCACGGTGCTGAGCCTGGCCGGGCCGCACACCGGATGGTCCACGACCTCGAAGAAGTCGCGCGCGGCCAGCTGAGCCAGTTCCGTCTGGCGGTGCGGCTGCATGACCTTGGCCACCGGCACCCCGGCTTCCCACAGCCGGTCGACGATCTCGTCACCGGTGCGGGTCTCACACCAGCGCGCCAGCTGCTTGTCGAGGTAGTCGTGCTGCTCACGTCGCCCCGCCGCGGTGGCCAGCGCGGGATCGGTTGCCCACGAGGGTGATTCGAGCGCCGCGCACAGCCGGTTCCATTGCTGGTCGGTCGCCACCGCGATCGCCACCCAGCTGTCCAGACGACCGAACTCGTCGACGTCTTTGGTTAGGTACAGGTTCTGCGGGGCGGCGGTCGGCCCCCGGTTGCCCGACCGTTGCAGCAGTGCGCCGTAGGCGGAGTATTCGATGAGTTGCTCGGCGGCGATGTTGAGGGCCGCATCCACCATGGCCGCTTCGACCAACACTCCTTGACCCGTGCGGCGGCGGTGTTCCAGTGCCAGCAGCAGCGCGTTGAGCGCGTGCACGCCGGCGTTGGGGTCGCCGACCGAATACGGCTCGAACGGGGTGCGATCGGGGTAGCCGGTCAACCAGCTCACGCCCGAGGCCGATTCGATGACGTAGGCGAATGCCGGGTTGTCGCGCCAGGGTCCGTCGAGGCCGAAGCCCGGCATCCGCATCAGCACCGCGTCGGCCCGAAGGGCCTGCACCGCAGCGAAATCCAGGCCTATCTGATCGAGGACCCGGGGTGTGAAGTTCTCGGCGATCACATCGCAACCGGTGATCAGACGGTGCAGCAGTTCCCGTCCGCGCGGGTGCTGCAGGTCCAGGGTGATGCCCTTCTTGTTGGTGTTGAGGGCGGCGAAGATGGGTGACTTCTCCCACCACAACTCTTCGGTGACGGGTATGCCGGCTATCAGTCGGGTGCCGTCGGGCCGGCGGGTGGATTCGACGTGGATCACCTCAGCACCGAGCATGGCCAGGAAATGTGTGCAGGAGGGTCCCGCCCAGAACGTCGTCAGGTCCAGGACGCGAAGTCCACTCAGCGGCAACGTCTCTCGGCGCCGGAGAGACGGGCGGGCCACCGGGTCGATTTGCCGGTAGCGGGCGGTGTGCTCACCCAGCCGGGGTGCGGGTCCCGGCGGCCGAAGCTGAGCGGGTCGCATCCGGTAGGGATGACCGGGCTGCAAGAACCCATCGCGCGGATTGCGGGTGAACGTGCCCCGCTCGACGAAGTGGTCCAGCGACATGACGTTGGCGCCATTGGCCACCGGTGCATTCGGGATCCGGAAGGCGGTGGCGAGTTCGCGGATGTCGTCCACCCGTTGGCTGCGTACCCAGGCGTAGATCTCGTCGGCATGGATATTGGCCTGCTCGGTGATGGTGAGCGGTGAGTTCTCGTCGATCCACTCCGGGTGCCCGACCATGGCACACAGATCGAACCACTGTTGCGCGGTCCCGCAGCCGAGGTCGACCAGACCGTCCGCCGCGGCGGCCACACCCGGCACTGTGGGCCGCCGCGCATCGCGCCACGGCCGCCCCAGCATCTCGAAGTAGGTGACCGGATAGTAAGTGAGGCCGAGGATCTGGGTCTCCAGCATGGACAGGTCGACGAGTTGGCCGTCGGTGTCGCGCTGGTAGCGCGAGGCCAGGATGGCCGCGCTGGCGTAGGCGCCGGCCAGGTACTCCCCGACCTGCCCGCCGACGAACACCGGCGCGCGGTCGGCCACGCCGCGGCCCAGCCCGATGATTCCCCCGGACCAGGCCTGCAGGGTGAACTCGGTGGCGGCGCGGTCCCGCCACGGGCCGCGTCGGCCGAACGGCGTGATCGAAGTGACCACCAGATGCGGATGACGCTCCCCGATCTGTTCGGGCGGAAAGGCTTCGGCCACGGCCGATCCCGGCGACCAGACCACGGCCTCCGCGGACGCCAGCACCCGGTCGACCAGGTCGATGTCGCCCGTGCTCGCTGGGTCGGCGACGATGCTGGACTTCGACCCGGCCAGGAAGCTGAACAACGCGCCGTCCGTTGCGCCGTCCTTTCCGAGGTCCGCACCCGACGCCGACCAGGATCGCAGCGGATCACCCTCGGGCGGTTCGATTTTGACGACGTCGGCGCCGCCGTCGGCCAGCAGTTTGGTGCAATAACCGCCCGCGATACCGGTGGACAGATCGACCACCGTGAAACCGGTCAACGGCGAATCGACCACTACCGCTTCTTCTTTCGGCCCTGGCCCTTGCGTGCCTTCTTGCTCAACCGCCAGTCGGGCGGAAACTTGTCGTCATTGTCTTTGACCGCGCCGCCGAGACCCCGCTCGATTGCCGCATCGAGGGAGAAGTCGCCGGTGTCGGCCCGGGCAGCGCCGCCGGCCGACTCGAAGAACCCGCCGAGCACACTGCCCAGGTATTCACCCTGGAACTGCTTCATGATCTCGAAGAACGTCTTCTGCATGAACACGGTGTCAGTGGGCCGGTTACGGGCACACGCGAGAGCGTATTTAGCGACCTCGGCTTCGAGTTGCCCGCGCGGCACCACACTGTTCAGGAAATTGCAGTCGTACATCTCCGCGGCGGTGAAAGCCCGTCCAGTGAACACCATTTCCTGGAACTTGCGGATGCCCATGGTCTGCGCCCACCACCACATCCGCGGTCCCCAGCCGTAATACCGGAAGGACGGATGCCCGAACAGCGCATCGTCGCTGGCGATCACCAGGTCGGCGTCGGCGGCCTGATAGAAGTGCCAGCCGTAGCAGTAGCCTTTGGCTTCGACGATGCTGATCTTCTTGAAGTCCTGCAGCCCGCGGATACCGGAGTTCGGATTCGCATACCACTGTCCGATGGCGCCGCCGTGGCGGAACGACCCCTTCGGCGGGTAGGTGACTTCGCCTGCCCCGATACCGAATTCGGCGAGCAACGCCGCCGGGTCCGCCGACTCCTTGGCTGCCATGAACTCCTCGAGGTCGGCACCGGATCCCAGGTCGGCGCCCTCGCCGCGGATCACCACCACCTTCACGTCGTCGTCGACACCGGCGCGGTGCAGCAGGTCGGCGTAGCGCCGCCGGGCAGCGATCGTCGGTGCGTTCAGGTAGTCGGGCCGATCGAAGGTGATGGTGGCGATACGGGTCTCGACGTCTTTGTCATACCGGATGATCTTGGCGGCCTTGCGGTCCGCCTTGTCGGCCATGTTCAACCGTGCCAGGACGGACTGCTGCTCAGCACTTCCGGGCCGTCGCGGGTGATCAGCACCGCTTCGCGTCCGAACACCGCACCGACACCGGGTTCCCAGACATAGCCCGTGACGGCCAACACCATTCCCGGTTCCAGCCGCTCGTCACCGGCTGTGCGCGGCAGCTGAGCGGAGATCACCGGCGGGTCGAAACCCATGCCCAGACCGCGCGCCACCGGCATCGGCGGCGCCGACTCCCCCGCCGCCTGGTAGGCCGCCAGCAGTTCGCCGGCACCGGTACCCGGCCGACAGGCCGCGATCAGCTTGTCCCACAACCGGTCCCATCGCGCGAAGACCGCCGCTGCCCCCGGTACCGACCCGACCGGCCACGTCCTGCCCACCTCGCCGATGTAACCGCGCGCCACGACGCCGGCCGAGAAGGCGACCAGGTCGCCGGTCTGGATCCGGCCGTCACTGTGGGCGCGCCGCCAGGAGTGCTCACGCGAAGTCACCCACGCCACATCCTGATTCGCCGGGGTGCTCACCCCGCCGGCGGCCAGCGCCTCCAGCAACACCCCGGCCAGCGTCTGCTCGGTCACCCCGGCCCGCAGCTCGGAGACCGCGGCGGCCAAACCCCGGTCGGCCACCGCGACGGACTCGCGCAGAGCGGCGATTTCGTCGTCGGTCTTGATGCGCCGGGCCGCGCGCATCGCGAGTTCACCGTCCACCAGCTCGGCGTGCGGAAACGCCGTCGGCAGCAACTGGGCGAAAACCGGTGACAGCGCGTCGGTTCCGACCCGGCGCGCGTCGGCGGCACCCTCGATGCGCTGCAGCGCCGCGATGGTGTTCACCGGGTTCCACGAGATGCCGTACAGGTTCTCGTGCGGGATGTCCTCGGGCACCCCTTCGTCCCAGGTACTGAGCAGGTGGATGGCACCGGTGGCGCGCACCAGTACGCAGGTGGGCCCGAACGGGCGCGTGCCGGCCACCCACAGTTGCGGTGCGCCGGTGACGTATCGGACGTTGGCCTGCCGGCCCAGGACCAGCACGTCGAGGTCGTACTCGGCCATCTGGACCAGCGCGCGTTCCCGACGGCCCAGGCGCAGCGCCCGGTCGTCGGCCAGGACTTCAGTTGCCATAGGGGTCATAGGGGTAGTCGGTCAATATCGTCGAGCCCTCCTCGGTGATCACCAGGACCTCTTCGCTGCGGTAGCCGCCGGTGCCGTCCTCCCACACCACCGGCTCGACCACCAGCACCATGCCCGATTGCAGCACGAAGTTCTCGTCGAACTCGTCGCCCAGATCCGTTCCGATCATGGGCATTTCGGCCGCGTTGACGCCGATGCCGTGGCCCAGGTAGAAGTGCGGGAGCCATGGCCGGGTGCCGTCGTTGGCCGCGATGGCGGCGCGGCCCAAGTCGGCGGCGGTGACTCCGGCACGGGCCACGCCCAGCACCGCGTCCATGATCTGTCGCCATTTGTCGAACTGGGCCTGCTGGCGCGGCGACGGGTCCTGTCCGACGATCCAGGTACGTCCGAAGTCCGAGCAGTAGCCCTGGTAGGTGATGCTGACGTCGGTCCACAGCACGTCGCCCTTGGCCAGCTCGCGTTCGGTGCTCAGCAACGGCAGCGCGAGGTCACCGTGGGTGGTCCACACCCCCTCGGCCCTGCTGTTCGGCATCACCTGCCAGATCGGTTCCAGCATGCTGGCCATCGCCCCGAGTTCGAAGGCGCGGCGCAGGAACCGGCCGGACAGGTCGACCTGGCGGATGCCGGGGGCCAATGCCTGGTGGACCTCGACCATCGCCTCGTCGGTGATCCGGACCGCGGTGCGGATGCAGGCGAGTTCGTCGGGGGTCTTGACCACCTTCGCGGCGCTGACCACGGCGGCCGCGTCGACGGGAGCGCCCCCCGGGAACAACGACTTCCGGGCACGCGACATCGCACCGGTCAACTCGTCGACGGCCACGGTCGAGCCGGCCGGGATCAGCTCGGCCAGACGGCGGGCGAAATCGGCTACGCCCTCGTCGAATTCGAGGTAGACCGGTCCGTGCAGGTGGTCGGTGGGAAGTTCCGACTCGTGCGCGGCACCTTCGCGGAACGGCAGGAACAGGTGCGGCCACGGGTCGTCGACGAGGACCACCGCTACCGGGCGCTCGACGTAGGAAATTCCGGCATCGCCCAGCGGCCAACTCGTCCCGGTGGCATAGACAACGGCGTTGTTGCCCAGCAGCACCAGGGCGTCGACGCCGCGTTCGGCCATCGCGGTGCGCAACCGCGCTCCCGTCTCGCGGCGCAGCCGGGACAGGTCCGGGGTCTCCGGGATGGTCAGACCGTCGGCCGCAAAAGTCGTCACAGGCCCAGGAATTCGGTGATGTTGCCGCTGACGATGCGGGTGGCGCGCTCCGGCCCGACGGCTTCGACGACGGCGGCCAGCGACTTCTCGGAATAGCCGTAGGTGCTTTCGTTGTGCGGGTAGTCACTGGACCACATGACCTTGTCGACCCCGATCCGGTCGATGAGCTCCAGGCCCAGCGGGTCGACCATGAACGAAGCGCTCATGTGGGTGTCCCAGTAGTAGCGGACGTCGTGTTCCAGCGGCCGGTTGAACATGTGCTGATAGGACGCCACCAGATGCTCCGCGTCTTGCAAAGCCCAAGGTACCCAGGCGATTCCACCTTCGAACCAGCCGATCCGCAGACTGGGATGATCGTCGAGGATGCCGGAGAAGAGGTACTTCGCGAACTGCTCCCGGAAGCCGTCGATATTGATCATCATCCCGACGACGACGCTGTTGAACTGGCACGGCGTTTTCGGCGGGGTCTCACCGATGTGATGCGTAACCGGCAGCCCGGCGGCTTCGATCTCGTCCCACACCGGCTTCATCGCGGTGCTGCCGTAGTCGATGATGTTTCCGTCGTCGTCCTTGCCCGGGTTCAGCGGTAGGAGGAATGTCTTGAGTCCCAACGACTTCAACTCGGCCAGTGTCTTGCGGGTGCCCTCCGGGTCCCACCAGTTGATCAACCCGGCGCCGTAGAAGTGACCGTTGGAGCGTTCCTGCAACTCCGCGATGTACTCGTTGTAGATACGGAAGGTGATCTCACGGAGCTTCTTGTCCGGGTAGTGGAACAACGCCAGAACCGCGTTGGGGAAGGCGAGTTCCTTGTCGACACCGTCTTCGCGCAACTCCTGAATGCGCGCTTCGATGTTGGTGCTGGCCGCCCCGGGCAGGTCGTCGTATTGCATTAGCACGGCACTGAAGTCACCGGGCAGGAACGACTGGCCCTTGCGACCCACTTGATACGCGCCGTCCTCGTACCAAATACGGGGTGCCTTGTCCTTCAGGTCTTCCGGGAAGCGCTCGTAGAAGATATCGGCGGCCAGCGAGATGTGATTGTCGGCGGAGAAAACCTCGGTCCCCGCGGGCAGACCCACGTTGCTGCCGATGGCGTGGCCTTTGCGATCCTTGGGTGCGCCAAAGCCTTTCGGTGGGTAGAGCGTGCTTGTCATCATTGACCTCTCTTGGGCTGTGAAAGGGCTTACCAGGTGATCGGCAGTTCGTGCACGCCGTAGGTGAGCCGGTCGTGTTTGAACGGGATCTCCTCGAACGGGACAGCCAACGCCATGGTGGGAATTCGCTGGAACAGGCTACGGAAGACGATCTGCAGTTCCGCGCGCGCCAACTGTTGTCCCACGCACTGGTGCCGGCCGTAGCCGAAGGCCACATGGCGGTCCGCGTTCGAGCGGTGCAGGTACAGCCGGTCCGGTTCGGTGAACGCTTCGGCGTCCCAATTCGCCGGGGCCAGATCGATGATGATGCCCTCGCCGGCGCGGATGACCTCGCCGGCGATCTGGATGTCCTCGCTTGCGACGCGGCGCTGACCGTTCTGGATGATGCTGAGGTAGCGCAGCAATTCCTCCACCGCATTGGCGACGATCTTCGGGTCTTCGGCATCCCGGATGGCCGGCAGCTGGTCGGGATTTTCCAGCAGCGCAAGCACACCGATGCCGATCATGTTGGCGGTGGTCTCGTGGCCGGCCATCAGCAAGCCACTACTCAACTGCGTGGCCTCTTTGAGGCTGAGATCGCCGGCCTTGACCCGTTCGGCCAGATCGGAAACTGCGTCCTCAGCTGGGTTGTCCATCTTGGCCTCGACCAGTTTGGACAGGTACTTGTACAGGCTCATCGCACCCTTGACGGTGTCCTCGCTGGTCGCGTAGCGAGCAAGTCCGACGTTGGCGTGCTCCTGGAACATCTCGGCGTCCTCGTAGGGCACCCCCAACAACTGACTGATCACCAGCGACGGGATCGGCAGGGCGATCGCGGAGACGAGGTCGGCCGGCTGCGGTCCCGCCAACATCTTGTCGATGTGGTCGTCGGTGATCTGCTGAATTGCCGTGCGAAGGCCTTCCACTCGCCGAAAGGTGAAGGGCTTGGACAACATTCGCCGGAAGCGGGTGTGTTCTTCGCCGTCAGAGGTGAAGACCGACCGGGGTCGCTTGTGCACCGTGGACAGCATGCGTTCGTTCCAGTGGGGAAAGCCAGGTATCCGGTCGTCCACGCTGACCCGCGAATCCGAGAAGAGCTCTCGGCACTGTTCGTAACCGGTGATCAGCCAGGGCGTGCTGCCGTCCCAGATCCGCACCCGGGAAAGTGGTTTCGCGTCAGCTAACGACATGACATCCGGCGGTGGGGCGAACGGGCACCCCGCGGCGCGTGCCATCGGATATTCGGGAATACCGGTGTCAGTGCTGTTATCCGTGAGTGTGTCGGACACGGTCACTCCTCGATCTGAATTGCCAGCGCCGGGCAGAAGGCGGCGGCTTTGCGGGCACCCTCGAACTGCTCGGCGGGTGGAGTGGGGTCGAGCAGGACGACGACGCCGTCCTCGTCGCGCTGGTCGAAAACCTCGGGTGCGTTCATCACGCAATTGCCCGACGATGCGCAGATGTCTTGATCGACAGTGATTTTCATATCTTCGGTGCTTCGCTTTCCGGGGTCACGGGAGCCAGCCACAGGCCCACGATCGCGTCGATGAGACCGGTCGCGGCCGCCCGCCAGGACGGGCGGGGCATCGAAGTGCCTTCGGCGAGTGCGCGTTCGAGATCCGCGCAGGTGTGCATCAACAGGTTGCGCGCCATGATGTTTCGCTCGAACCGCACCGCCACCGGCAGGTCCGGCAGGCAGCTGTTGATGCCGTCGATCACCTGGACCAGCGACGACGAGCTCAGCGCGTCCTTGACGACGATGTTGTGGTAGGCGGGATCGGTCATGGCCTGGGCGGCGAACCGGGCATACCAGGTGGGATTGCCCAGATCCTCCAGGTGCTCGGTGAGGGGGCAGACCAGACAGGCCACCCAGTCACGCATCCCCGCGGAATCCGGCAGGCCGGCCACCATCTGCTCGCGCAACTCCTCGACCGGCCCGCGGTGTTTCTGCTCGATCGCGCGCACCAGGTCGGCCTTGGTGCCGAAGTGGTAGCCGACGGCGGCGTTGTTGCCCTGCCCGGCGGCCTCGCTGACCTGACGGTTGGACACCGCGAACACCCCGTGCTCGGCGAACAGTCGCTCGGCGGCGACCAGGATCGCCTCCTGGGTGGAGCTGGCCCGGTCACTGCGCACCGGCCGGCCGACGGTGGTCATGCCGCCCAGTCAACCCCGCCCGGTGCGGTTAAGTCAAGCGATTGATTTAAAGGATCGGCGCCCGCGGAACGTCGATCAGCTCGATGCGGTCAGGTCGGTGGTGGCCGGCCCCTCCAGCAGCGTCCCGTCGGGCGCGAACCGGGACCCGTGCAGCGGGCATTCCCAGGCCCGATCGGCGTCGTTCCAATTGACGATGCCGCCCAGGTGCGGGCATACCGGGGAGACGACGTGTTCGACGCCGTCGACCCGGGACCGGGCCTCGAGATGCCACGGCGGACCGCTGACCACACCGCCTTCGTCGCTGTCGGGGCTGCGGTTGTGCCACCGCGTCGCCGGGGTGACCCAGCCCTTACCCAGGTTGAAGCCGACCTCGAGGTTGGCCTGCAGAGCCGTCGTCAACCCGGCGAGCTCATGCCGGCTCCAGCTGGCGAACGCGCTGGCCCAGTCCATCCGGCCACCGAGGATCCGACTCGACAGCGCCAGCGCCGCGGCAGGACCGTTGGTCATCCCCCACTTGTTGAATCCTGTTGCGATGTAGATCGTTTCGGAGTTCGGCAAGATCGGCCCGACATAGGGCAATTCGTCGATCGGGCTGTAGTCCTGGGCCGACCAGAAATGCGTCTGCTTCGCGCCCGGATAATGCTGGCGGGTCCATGACGACAGTTCTTCCAAAGCCTTGGTCGGGCTTTTCTCCCGGCCCACCGTGTGCCCCGCACCGCCGACGATCAGCAACTCGCCGTCCTTGACCGGCGCATACCGCACCGAGCGGGTCGGTGAGTCGGCGGAAATCATCATCGGCCGAGTGATGGTGCCCGGCACCTGGTAGGCCATGCAATAGGAGCGCTGCGGCTTGACCCGCGCGAAGTAGCCGCCGCGGTCCAGAATCGGCATCCCGGTGGCCAGCACCAACTGCTCGGCGCGCACGTCGACGTCCTGTCGCGACTCATCGTTGACGCGCAGTCGCACACCGTCGCCGCGGGTGGACACGCTGCGCACCCGGGTGCGCTCCACCAGGCGCCCGCCGTGCTCGAGCAGTTCGGTCACCAGCGCGTCCGAGAACTCCATCGGATCGAACTGCGCCTGCTCGGGCAGCCGAACGCCACCGTGGTACGGGAACGGCACGCCGGCGTCGTCCTCCCAGGTGACCGGCAGACCCACCGTTTGGCACGCTTTGAACTCGGCGCGTACCGAGGGGACGCCCTTGGCCGACTGGGCATAGGTGTAGGCGTCCTCCCGCTGCATCGCGACACCGCGCCGTCGGCAGTACTCCAGCACCCACTCCATGCCTTCCCGGTTGCCGTCCACGTAGGCGCGGGCGGTGTCCCGGCCGTGCCGGGGCAGGACCTTCGACAGGTGCGTGGACTGCAACAGGCTGATCTTGGCGGTCGTGTTCCCCGTCGTGCAGGCACCCACCGTCCGGGCTTCCAGCACCAGCACGTCTTTGCCGGCGCGCGCCAGCAGCACGGCGGTGGTCAACCCGGTGATGCCGGCACCGACCACGATGACGTCGGCCGACAACGGGCCGTCATCGAGCCGGCTTGCGGTCCAGGATGTCATTCGATCGGCAAGCCACAGAGAAGTCACGGAGATTTTGTTACCCGCAATCGCCCTCGACAAACGACCTATCGGGTCACAGGATCGGCCTTCCGCCGGTGACTGCCACACGCGCACCAGACACATAACTGGCCTCGTCGGAAGCCAACAGCACGTACACCGGGGCCAGTTCCGCGGGCTGTCCGGCCCGTCCGAGCGGCACGTCGTCCCCGAACGACGCGACCTTCTCGGTGGGCATGGTGGCCGGGATCAACGGCGTCCATATCGGTCCCGGCGCCACGCTGTTGACCCGGATGCCTTGCGGCCCAAGCAGTTGCGCAAGGCTGGCGGACAGATTGGCGATCGCGGCCTTGGTTGCCGCGTACGGCGCCAAGGTCGGGCTGGGTGAGTCGGAGTTCACCGAGGAACTGCCGATGATCGACGCGCCGGAACTCATGTGCGGCAACGCCGCCTTGGTCAGATAGAAGTAGGCACCCACATTCAGCTTGAAGGTGTGGTCCCATTCCTCGTCGCTGATCTCGTCCAAGCTCTCGTGTGTCATCTGGTATGCGGCGTTGTTCACCAGCACGTCGATGCGGCCGAACTCCGCAACCGCCCGGTCGACGACGGCCCGGCAATGCTGCGGGTCGGACAAATCTCCCGGAACCAGCACGCACTTGCGCCCGGCGTCCTCGACATAGCGCGCGACGTCTCGGGCGTCCTCGTCTTCGTTCAGGTAGGCGATCAGCACGTCGGCGCCCTCGCGGGCATAGGCGATCGCGACGGCGCGGCCGATGCCGCTGTCACCGCCGGTGATGATGGCCGCCTTGCCGGTCAACTTGCCCGAACCGGTATAGCTGTTCTCCCCGCAGTCCGGCACCGGGTCCATCTGCGCCTGACTGCCCGGTACCTCTTGCTGTTGTTCGGGAAAACCCATCGCTCAACCCTTCTCAAGCTCGTCGACTCCCCCTGACACTGGCCCAGTAGTAGCCGCTCCCGGACCGGATAAACCCGTCCATGACAGCCGGCGGCGAGGGGTTCTGTTGGCGCCCCGGTATTGCGTTTGACGGCTTGATTCGCGGGTATGTCCGACGGCACTGTTCTTCAGCCAGCAGGAACTGACTCCGCTTCATTTCAGCGGCCCGCTCGGGCTGTCTGTAGTCGTTGCCCTGGAAGGAACGTGGTGTTACGCGTCGCGTCGGTGCCGGCTTCGCACATCTACGTGCGTCACCTCGCCGACCCCACCACCGCCGACGTGACCAGGCTCGACGATCCCGTCCCGTCCGACGGTCGCAAGGTTCCGGGCGGTTGGTGGCCGCCGCTGATGCTGGAACCGGGCTGGGTCAGTGACAACCACGAGCGGTTCGACGTCTTCCACGTCCACTTCGGCTTCGACGCCGTCGGTCCCGAGGTGCTGGCCGAGGTCGTCCAGGAACTCAAGATGCACCGCAAGCCCCTGGTCTACACCGTCCACGATCTGCGTAACCCGCACCATCCCGATCCGGCAGCCCATGCCGAGCAACAGGATGTGCTGATCGCCGCCGCTGATGAGCTGATCACGCTGACACCCGGTGCCGCGCAGCAGATTTGGCGGCGCTGGGAACGTCGCGCCCGGGTGCTGCCCCACCCGCATGTGCTGGACAGGGACCATATCGAGCAGCCTCGGGGACACCAGGAGCGCTTCGTGATCGGGGTGCACGCCAAGAGCGTGCGTGCCAACATGGATCCGTTGGCGGTGGTGGAAGCCCTTACGCGGGTCGTCTCGGACCTTCCCGACGCGGTGTTGCAGATCGACGTGCATGACGAGATCTTCGATCCCGCCAATCATTGGTTCGCCCCCGAGTTCGGTTTCGCCCTGCTGGAGTACCGCCACCATCCGCAGGTGGACGTGCGGGTGCATCCCTACTTCTCCGACGACGAACTCTGGGAATATCTTGCCGCACTGACGGTTTCGGTGCTGCCGTATCGCTTCGGCACCCATTCGGGGTGGCTGGAAGCCTGCTACGACCTGGGCACCGCGGTCGTTGCGCCCAGTTGCGGGTACTACGATCAGCAGCGTCCGTGTGGCGTGTTCCATTGCGATGAAAGCACTTTCGACGAAGCGTCGCTGCATCGGGCGATCCTCGACGCGCACCGGAGATGGGCGGCCGGTGACGCCGCGCCGCGCGCGACATGGACCGAAAGGCTCGCCGAACGGCGCGAACTCGCCCGCGCGCACCGTCAGATCTATCAGGACGTGCAGTTATGACCGCACCGTTGCGCGTCGCGCTGATCGCCTCGAACCGATTTCCGATCCGCCAACCCTTTGCCGGCGGGCTGGAGGCACACGTCTTCCAGTTGGCCCGCGGACTGGCGGCGCGGGGTTGTCAGGTGTCGTTGTTCGCCGCGCCCGACTCGGACCCGGCACTGGATTGTCAGACGCTGGACGTGCGTCCGCTGGGTTTGTCCGAGGCGGCGCGACGTGACGTGTCGATGCCCTCGGGCACGTTCATGGCCGACCACCATGCCTACCTGTCCCTGATGCTGTGGCTGGCCGGCCCCGGTCGCGCGGAGTTCGACGTCATCCACAACCACAGCCTGCACTACCTGCCGGTGGCGATGGCGTCGGCATTGTCGACCCCGATGCTGACCACCGTGCACACTCCGCCGACACCCTGGCTGGAGTCGGCGATCGACGCGTCCGGCGGAACGCAGGCACGCTTCGCGGCCGTTTCGCGGCACACCGCAGCGTCGTGGCAGGATGTCGCCGGTCCGGTCACCGTGGTACCCAACGGCATCGACACCCGGCAATGGCCGCTCGGTCCCGGTGGGCCAAACCTGTTGTGGTCTGGGCGGATAACTCCCGAGAAGGCACCGCATCTGGCGATTGCCGTCGCCCGGAGCAGCGGCTGGCCGTTGACCCTCGCAGGGCCCATCTGCGACGAGCGGTACTTCGCCGAACAGGTGGCACCCCACCTGCGCTGCGGTATCCGATATGCGGGTCACCTGGACCACGATCGGCTGGCCCGGCTGGTCGGGCGGGCCGCGGCGGCCCTGGTCACGCCGACCTGGGACGAGCCCTACGGGCTGGTGGTCGCCGAGGCGATGGCGTGCGGGACGCCGGTCGTGGCCTTCGCCCGGGGCGGCATCCCCGAACTCATCAGCGAGGACTCGGGCCGACTCGTCGACGCCGGCGACGTGAACGCGATGGCCGAGGCCATCTCCGAAGCGGTTCGGCTGCCCCGAGATCGGGTGCGCGAGCACGCCATACGGCACTGCTCGTCGACGGTGATGGTCGGCGCCTACTGCGGTCTGTATCGCGAGATGATCGACGAGTCGACAGGTGAGGCAGATGATCGGCTACTACATCCACCATCAAGGTTTCGGGCACCTGGCGCGAGCCGTCAGTATCTGCGAGCGGATGCAGACTCCGGTGACCGCGTTGACCTCACTCGATATCACCGGGCCGCAGCCCTTTTCGGCAATCGTGAAGCTATCGCGTGACGACGATGCCGAGCAGGTGCGCGAACCCACAGCCCACGGTGCCCTGCATTGGGCGCCGCAACACGATCTGGGATTCACCGCCCGGATGGATCAGATCGCCCGCTGGGTCGCCGACGCGCGGCCGCAGGCCGTCGTCGTCGATGTGTCGGTCGAAGTGGCAACCTTCGTCCGGCTGCTCGGTGTGCCCGTTGTCGTGATGGCGTTGCCCGGCAAGCGGATTGACGCTCCGCACCTGTTGGTGCACCGCATCGCCGACCACATCGTGGCTGCCTGGCCCAAGGCGTTGTGCGTGCCTTCCTGGCTGCGCCCATACGAAGACAAGACCAGCTACGTCGGTGGGATCAGCCGCTTCGAGGGACGCGCTTGCTCCGGTCCCGACCGTGCGCACCGCACCGCCGTGTCGGTCGAGGACATGCGGGTGCTGGTGTTGGGCGGCGCCGACGATAACTTCGGCGCGGCTTTGGAGCACTGTGCCGCAACGTATCCCGAGTTCAGCTGGACCGCGCTGGGCGGCAAAAGCGGTGTGTGGCACGAGGACCCGTGGCCGGCGATCTGCGCCGCCGACGTCGTGGTCAGCCATGCGGGTCAGGGCGCCATCGCCGATATCGCGGCGGCGCAACGGCTTGCGGTCGTAGTCCCCGAGCCGCGTCCTTTCGACGAGCAGCAGGCCACCGCGAAGATACTGAGGCGGCACCGGCTGGCCGTCGTCGCCCACGATTCTCCGGACCAGCGGGCCTGGCCGGCCCTGCTCGCACACGCCAGTGCCGGTGACCCGGTGCGCTGGTGCCGGTGGCAGGTCGACGGGGCGGCGGCGCGCGCCGCCGCGGCCATCGAGTCCACCGCGCAACGATGCAGGCGGGGGGCGGCATGAAAACCGCGGTCGTCACCGCCGTGCACGGCAGGAGTGCACATCTGCGCAGACAGCTCGAGGGATTGGCCAGCGGCACTCGAGCCGCGGACGTCCACGTCGTGGTGGCGCTCGACGATCCGGCGGTCAGCGCAATCGTGGCCGAGGCGGACGGGCCTACCCTCGTCGTGGACTGCGCGGCCGGCAAACCGCTGCCGGTTGCGTTGGGACGCAACCTGGGTGCGCAAACCGCGATTCGCGAACATGCCGAGCTGCTGATCTTTCTGGACGTCGACTGTATTCCCGGCGCCGAACTGATCGAGCGCTACCATGCCGTCGCGAGCCGGCCCGAGCATGCCAACGCCATGTTCTGTGGACCGGTCACCTATCTGCAGCCGCCGCCGCCATCGGGCTACGTCCTATCCGAGATCCGGGCTCACCCTTATCCGCATCCCGCCCGCCCGGCGCCGCCCGACGGGTCCGTGCTGGACACCACGGATTACACCCTGTTCTGGTCACTGTCCTTCGCACTGAAAACCGTTACCTGGCAACGCATCGGCGGATTCTGTGAGCTCTACCGCGGCTACGGCGGCGAGGACACCGACTTCGCGCAGTGCGCGGCCGCCAAGGCAGTGCCGATGCGTTGGGTGGGCGGAGCGCACGCCTTTCACCAATACCACCCGGTTGCCGATCCACCCTTCGACCACCTCGACGACATCCTGCGCAACGCCGCGATCTTCTACCGGAGGTGGGGCTGGTGGCCGATGGAAGGCTGGTTGTCCTCCTTCGCGGCCCGTGGTGTCATACGCCGCGAGGCCAACGGGCGACCCGTGCGCGTGGGCGTGCGTTCACCGATCGGGCGTTGACGAGTGTCTTGGCAATTAATTGGGTAATCCGCGCGGTATCACCGAACGACAGCCCGGGAGTTGAAACATGCCACCTGCCCGTAAGCCCTCGCAATCCGCCCCCCGCCGCGCCAGCGCGACCGGCGCAACCAGCAACGCCGACAGCGACGCCGACCCGCGTAGCCAGCAAGGCAAGTACCTAACCACAGCCCAAGGTGTGCGCCTGCCGGACACCGACCACTCGCTGAAGGCCGGCAACCGTGGCCCCAGCCTGCTGGAGGATTTCCACCTGCGCGAGAAGATCACCCATTTCGACCACGAACGCATCCCCGAGCGCGTGGTGCACGCGCGGGGCGCGGCCGCGCACGGCGTGTTCGAGGCCTACGGCACCGCGTCGGACTACACCCGGGCCGGCTTCCTGGCCCGCAAGGGCAGGAAGACCGAGGTGTTCTGCCGGTTCTCCACGGTGCTGGGGTCACGCGGTTCGGCGGACACCGTCCGCGACACCCGTGGCTTCGCGGTGAAGTTCTACACCGACGAAGGCAATTTCGACTTGGTGGGCAACAACATGCCGGTGTTCTTCATCCAGGACGGCATCAAGTTCCCGGACGTCGTGCACGCCGCCAAGCCGCATCCGGACCGCGAGATCCCGCAGGCGCAATCCGCCCACGACACGTTCTGGGACTTCGTGTCGCTGCACACCGAAGCCACCCACCACGTGTTCTGGAACATGAGCGACCGCGGCATCCCCCGCTCGTATCGCACCATGGAGGGGTTCGGTGTGCACACCTTCCGGCTGACGAACCGGAAGGGCAAGACCAGCCTCGCCAAGTTCCATTGGAAGCCGGTGGCGGGAGTCCATTCCCAGGTGTGGGAAGAAGCGCAGATCACCGCGGGCTGCGACCCGGACTTCCACCGCCGCGACATGGCCGACGCCATCGACGCGGGTGCCTTCTTCGAATACGAGCTCGGCATCCAGGTGATGCCCGACGACGGAACCGAGACCTACGAGGGGATCGACCTGCTGGATCCGACGAAAATCGTTCCGGAGGAACTGGTTCCGGTCACGCTCATCGGCAAGCTGACGCTCAATCGCAATCCCACCAACTACTTCGCCGAGACCGAGCAGGTGGCCTTCCACACCGGCAACCTGGTTCCCGGCATCGAACCCACCAACGACCCACTGATGCAGGCTCGGCTGTTCTCCTACCTCGACACGCAGCTGACCCGGTTGGGTGGACCCAACTTCGCCCAGTTGCCGATCAACCGCCCGCATTGCCCGGTCAACGACATGTTGCGCGACGGGATGCACCAGACGGCGATCCACGAAGGCATCGCGCCCTACCGTCCCAACAGCATCGACGACGGCGAACCCGAGGTGGCCGATGCCGGCAACGGTGGGTATGTCCAGACGCCGCGCGCCATCAACGGCCCGGCCGTTCGGGAGAACCCGACTTCGTTCGAGGACCACTTCACCCAACCGGCGATGTTCTACCGCAGCCTGAGCCGGGTCGAACAACTGCACGTCATCGAGGCGTTCACCTTCGAACTCGGCAAGTGCTACGAGCAGGCGATCAAGGAACGTGAGCTGGAGGTGCTGGCCAACGTCGACACCGACCTGTGCGAACAGGTCGCGGCCGGTCTGGGTTTGCCTGCGCCCAAAGGCAATCCACCCAAAGAGGTGCAGACGTCGGCGGCGTTGTCCCAGGTGTATGCCGAGCCGGGTCCGGTCGACGGCCGCAAGGTCGGCATCATCGCCGACGCGGGTTCCGATCTCGCGGGTGTGTCGAAATTGATCAAGGCGGTGCTGGCCGCCGGCGCGGTTCCGATGCTCACCGCGCCGGTGGGCGGGAAACTCAAGTCGGGACGACGGGTCGAGATCGTCGAGCGTACGTTGCTGACCGCGCGGTCCGTCGAGTTCGATGCCGTGATCGTCGCCGCGGGCACCCAGCCCAGCGGGGACATCAAGTTGGTGACGTTGCTGCAGGAGGCTTTCCGGCACTGCAAGCCGGTGGGCGCCTGGGGAGATGGCGTCGCTGTCCTGGCGCAGGCGGGCATCTCGCCCGACGATCCCGGGGTGCTGGTCTCCGACGACATTGACAGGAAGGCCACCGCCGCTATCTTGGCCGCGCTCGGGATGCACCGGGTGTGGGCGCGCGAGCCGAAGGTGCTGGCGTCGGCGGTCCCGCCGGGCAAGAACAAGAAGAAGTGACGCTGGCCGCTGCCGACGATGCGTGCCATGTCATGTCTCGCGTTTGCGCGACCGGATCACCTTGCCGGCGACCGTCCCGCCGTCCACCGGTAGCACGGTTCCGGTGACATAGCGGGACCGGTCGGTGGCGAAGTACAGCGCCGCCTCTGCGACGTCGTCGGGCGTGCCCTCCCGCTTGAGCGGCCGGTCGTCGCGCATGGTCTGGCGGATCGACGCCTCGAAACGCTCCAGTTGCTCGGCATCCATGCCCTGGGTGGACGACGCCAGGATGGGTGTGGGTATGTTGCCCGGCGCGATGGCGTTGACTCGAATTTCGTAGTGCGCCAGCTCGATTGCCGCAGACTTGGTGAATTGGATGACCGCGGCTTTGGATGCGCGGTAGGTCGCGACACCGCCGCCGGCCAGGATGCCACCGATCGAGCTCACGTTGATGATGGAGCCGCCACCGTTGGCTACCATGTGCCGGGCCGCGTCTCGGGTGCCCACCATCACCCCAAGGACGTTGACCGCCATCACGCGATGGAAATGCGCGAAGTCGTCGTCGAGTAACCGACCGAGCGGACTGGAGATCCCCGCGTTGTTCACCATGACGTGCAGTCCGCCGAACTTCTCGACAGCGGTCGTCACGGCCGCGCCGACCTGTTCGGGATCGGAGACGTCGGTGCGGTGGAACAGCGTGGAGTCGCCCAGGTCGCGCGAAAGCTGCTCGCCCGATTCCTGTTGCACGTCGGCGATCACGACGCGCGCGCCCTCGGCTGCGAATCGCTGCACGATGCCGCGGCCGATGCCCGAAGCGCCGCCGGTGACGATGGCTACCTTGTCCGCCAATTCATTGACCACCCGTCGAGTTAATCGGCGTGACCGGCATTAAGTCAAGCAGTTGATTTAAGATGACGGGTCGCCTTTGGTCTCGGCGGACCGTTGCGCCATGCTGAACGGGCTATCTACTCGGGCGGTGGGAAGGGCATGGCAATGAAGGTTTTGGTCATCGGTGGCACCGGGCTCATCGGCTCGCAGGTCGTCGCGAACCTCAGCGAACTGGGACACGAGGCCGTCGCGGCATCGCCGCGTTCGGGAGTCAACGCCGTGACCGGCGAGGGCGTCGCGGATGCGATGTCGGGCGTGGATGTCGTTGTCGACGTGGCCAATTCGCCGTCGTTCGCCGACGACGACGTGCTGAACTTCTTCACCACCTCGACGGCGAATCTACTGGAGGCCGAACGGGCAGCCGGAGTGAAGAATCACGTCGCCCTGTCGATCGTGGGCACCGACCGGGTGCCGCAAAGCGGCTACCTGCGCGCCAAGGCCGCTCAAGAGCGGCTGATCACCGAGTCCGGCGCGCCCTACTCCATCGTGCGGGCCACCCAGTTCTTCGAGTTCGTCACGGGCATCGCCGACTCCGCATCCGACGGGAACACGGTGCGACTGTCGCACGACGCGGCCATCCAGCCGATCGCCGCCCAAGACGTCGCGGCCGCCGTCGCCCGCGCGGCTGTGAACCCGCCGCTCAACCGCATCACCAACATCGCGGGTCCGCAGCGATACGGCATGGACGAATTCGTGCGCATCGGCCTTGCGGCTCACGGCGATCCGCGCGAAGTGGTGACGGACCCGACGGCTACCTACTTCGGTGCCGTGCTCGACGGCCGCAGCATCGTGCCGGTCGAGGGTGAGGACGTGACCATCTGCGAGACACGCTTCGAGGATTGGGCCGGCACCCAAGGGTGATGGCGGGCTACGGCAACTGAGTCTGCCGCACAGCCTCCTGAGCAAGCTGCACCCGGGAGGTATAGCCGAGTTTGGTGTACATGTGCGTCAGATGCGCCTGCACGGTGCGCGGCGAGACGAAAAGTCGTTCTGCGATGTCCTTGTTCGCCAGCCCCTGGCTGACCAGACGCGCCACGTCGAGTTCGGTCCGCGTCAATGCCGCCCACCCGCTGGCGGGTCGCTTGCGTTCGCCACGTCCACGCAACGCATAGTTGATCGCGTCATCGGCCGACATGGCCGCGCCGTCGCCCCAGGCTTCCTGGAAAGGACTGTCTCCCAGAGTGTTACGGCACGACTCGACCGCCATGACGTAGGCGTCGTCGAACATGGGCAACCGGAACTCGCCGGTGCGGTCGCGGATCACCGCCGCCGCCGCCAGCAACCTTGCGGCATCGAGGTGATTTCCCGCGTCGACAGTCAGTCTGGCCAGTACCTCCAGGATCGCCGGAACCTGCAGACGCCCCTGATTGTCCAGGGCCATCGACAGCGCCTGGTTGGCGTCACGCCGGGCCTGGTCGTTGTCACCGCGATCCACCGCGATGGCGGCGCGGATGCTTAACGCGAACATCTTGTGCCAGCCGGCCATTGTGGCGACGGCCTCGTCAGCCACCGCTTGCGCCTTGGCCAGATCACCCTCGAGATGCGCGCACTGGGCCATCGAGGTGATGGCAACGGATCCGCGCTGCACGGCCGGCAATTCCCAGACCCTGGCACGCAACTCGCGTGCCGAGACGACATCGCCGTCGGCCACCGCCGCCATGGCCATGACGGTGGTCGCCGCCCGCTCCAGCACCACGCCGCCGAGTTCTGCTCCTGCAGTCATCGCCGCGCGACCGACCCGTCGGGCCGCGGCGATCTGGCCGTGATAGGTCAGTGCGCAGCCCTGGCTGACCAGACACAGGAACGCGACCAGGGCATCGCCGTCGGCTTCGCATTCGGCAGCAACCGACCGGAAAGTGTCGATGGCGCCCTCCAAGTCCGCGCACAACATCTGGGCCATGCCGGTCGCCCAACGACACATCTGCGCGTTCGACGAATCGTCGAGCGCGTCGGCAAGGTCTGCCCCCTCGGTGCCCAGCGTCAACGCCGCCACCGGATCACCGGCCATGGCGGCCAGATATGCCCGCCTACCCAGGATCTGACTGAGCCTCCAGTCGTCACCGGTCGACCGGCACAGCTGAATGGCTTCGGTCAGATACGGTGCCGCGGTGTCGAAGTCGAGTCCGGCGATGCAGCCGCATGCGGTGAGTGTCCGGGCCAGCAGTGCGGGGTCGCCCAGTTGGCGGGCAATCTCGACCGACCGGCGAGCCTCGTCCCAGTTTCCGGTGACGATGGTGAGGGAATCCAGCACGGTCCGGTCGGCGATGGCGCGAGCATGTACCGCCGGGTCCATACCGTCCGGGTCGAAGCCGTCGCCATCGAGGACCGCGGCAAACCAGGCCCGTCCCTCGGGCAGACGTCCGCGCCCCTGCCACAGCGGCTGCAACGACGACGCAAGCTGCAGGGCGGTCGCGTTCTCCCCGATCTCGCAGCAGTAGTCGAATGCTGCTCGCACATTGTCGATTTCGGCCTCGACGCGTCCGATGCTGCGCCGGAAGGTATTGCGCGAGGGCGCGTCCAGTTCGGCAGCCAGCGCGGCGTAGTGATCGCGATGCCGACCGCGCACCGCGCCGGCCTCACCGGACTCGTCGAGCTTTTCGACCGCGTAGGCACGGATGGTCTCCAGCATCCGGTATCGCGCACGGCCGGCGATGTCGTCGGCGTGGACCAGCGACTTGTCCACCAACAGGGTCAATTGGTCGAGCACCTGGTAGCGCTGGGCACCGGTCCCGCCGCACACCGCTACCGCGGCGTCCAGGTCGAAACCTCCGGCAAACGCCCCGAGTCGTCGGAACAGAACGCTCTCGCCGTCGGTGAGCATCGAGTGCGACCAGTCCACCGAGGCGCGCAGCGTCTGTTGGCGTCGCACCGCGGCGTGGTGTCCGCCGGTCAGCAACTCGAATCGGTCGTTGAGACTGTCGCGGATGTCGCGGGCCGACAGTGCCCGCATGCGCGCGGCCGCGAGTTCGAGCGCCAGCGGCATGCCGTCCAGACGGCGACAGATCTCTGCGATGGTCTCCGAATTGTCAACGGTGACAGCGAAATCAGGCCGGACACTACGGGCTCGCGCGCTGAACAACTCCACTGCCTCGTCGATCAAGCGCAGCGACGGTACCTGCCAATTCACCTCCCCTGCGGCGCGCAGCGATTCGCGACTGGTGGTCAACAACCGAACGGTAGGGCAACTGCTCAGGAGCGCCACGACGAGCGCGGCGGCGCCTTCCAACACGTGCTCGCAGTTGTCCAGGACGATCAGCGTCTTACGGTCCGCGACTCGGGTGGCGAGGGTCTCGACGATCGACCGTCCCGGTTGGTTGTGCAGACCAACAGCTTGCGCGACGGCTGCCTCGATGAGATCGGGGTCGGTAATGGGAGCGAGGTCCACGAAATAGCATGACGCGCCGACCTCGTCGCCGAACTGCGCCGCGAGCTGGATGGCGAGACGCGTCTTGCCGACACCGCCCGAACCGGTCAACGTCACCAATCGGTGCTCTTCGAAAAGAGTCCTCAATTCCGCGATTTCGCGTTGCCGCCCGACGAAGCTGGTCAGTGGTACCGGCAACGATTGTGCTACACCGCTTTTCGAGGATCGCAACGGCGGAAACTCGACGCGTAGGTCCGGATGGCACATCTGGGCGATGCGTTCCGCGCGGGCGATGTCACGTAGCTGATGACTGCCGAGGTAGGTCAACCACACTCCGGCAGGCAAGTGGTCGATCACCAGCTGCTCGGTCGCTGCGGTGAGCACCGTCTGGCCACCGTGGGCCAGGTCGCGCACCCGGGCGGCCCGATTGATGGTGGGGCCGATGTAGTTCGCCGCATCGCGCAGCTGGATCTCTCCGGTGTGCAGGCCGATGCGCAGGCGCAGCGGCGCGAGCGGCGCACGCTGGATATCCAAGGCGCACGCGATCGCGTCACTTGCCCGGGTGAACGCGATCACGAAGCTATCGCCTTCGCCCTGTTCGACCGGGCGCACCCCGTGATGGACGTCGACCAGCTGTGACAACGTCTCGTCCAGGCGCGTCACCGCGTCGGTCATCTCGGCCGGGCGGTCTTGCCACAGGCCCGTGGATCCTTCGATGTCGGCCAGCAGCAACGTCACCGTTCCGGTCGGAAGTTCGTGCACGCCCAACTCGCTCCACTTCACCGGGGTCCCACTCATGTTAGCCAGCATGCTCCGTGCCGACGTGTCACCACATCAGCACAAATGCGTAGAAAACGCGCTCGCGTGGACGGTGCGGATTTACGCGATCCGACCAATGCTGTTCGCCGGATCGCGCCCGATAGTCGGGATATCCGGACTTCAAGGAGATCAAAATGACCCAACAGTTCTGTCAGACCGCAATCGACACCGTAGTGGCGGGGCACTACGACCGCCGGTTCAGCGACCTCGTCATGGCTCTGGCCGACGAACTCAGCACCGGCGGTGAGCTCGGCGCGGCCATAGCGGTCGACATCGACGGCGAGATGATCGTCGATGTCTGGGGCGGATATGCCGATCAGGCCAGGACCCGCCAATGGGACCGGGACACCATCGTCAACGTCTTCTCCAGTACCAAGAACGTCACGGCGTTGGCGGCACTGCTGCTCATCGACCGCGGCAGCCTGGACCCGTACGCTCCCGTCGCCCGGTACTGGCCGGAATTCGCCGCAAACGGAAAGCAGGACGTCCAGGTTCGCCACTTACTCAGCCATACCTCCGGAGTCTCGGGATGGGAGCTCCCGTTCAGCATCGAAGAGGTCTACGACTGGAAAAAGTCCACCACACAACTGGCCGCTCAGGCGCCGTGGTGGACACCGGGCACCGCGTCCGGGTATCACGCGGTGACCAGCGGCCATCTGATCGGAGAGGTCATCCGGCGAATCTCTGGTCTGACCTTGAAAGAATTCGTGCGTCAGGAGATCGCGGCACCCCTGCGAGCTGATATCCAGATCGGAGCGCGACCCGAGGACGACGCGCGCATCGCCGAGCTGATTCCTCCCCCACCACTCGACGTGCCGCTGGACGCGGTGCCGGAGCACCATCCGATGCGCAAGACGTTCGGCATGCTTGCGCCGAACTCCGAGGCTGCGTTGCTGGCCCAGACGACCGCATGGCGGCGTGCGGATATCGGCGCGGCTAATGGACACGGCAACGCCCGTTCGTTGGTGCAGTCGCTGCGGGCGATCTCGTTGGGCGGCAACGTCGATGGCCGCCATGTGCTTCGGCCGGAAACTGTCGATCTGATCTTCGATGAACAGGCCAATGGAGTTGACCTGGTGCTTGGTATGCCGGCCCGGTGGGGTATCGGCTTTGCTCTGCCCAAGAAGGAAGCAGTGCCGGACATCCCGGACGGCAGGATCTGCTATTGGGGCGGCTGGGGCGGTTCGACGGTAGTGATGGATCTGGATCGTCGGATGACGTTCGCCTACGTGATGAACAAGATGGGGCAGGTCACGTCGGCCGGCTCCGACCGCACCGAGAAATACACCCGCCTGGTGTACCGGGCGCTGAACGGGTCTGCCGTGCAACCACTTTGAGCACGGGTCATTCGGGTTCGTCGTCGTCGGGTTTGAGTGGTTTTTCGGGGTGGTGCATGCAGTTGACGTAGGGGCGGCCGTGGTCGAGATGTTTGGGCGAGATCCATTCGGTTTGGCCGTGGGCGTTCTTGCAGGTGGTGTATTTGCGTAGTTCGACCATGCGGTTATGCGGTCCGCAGGCCAGGGTCAGTTCGTCGATGTGGGTGCGGCGCTTGGCGAACCAGCCCTCCAGATGATGGACCTGGGTCCAGTAGCCCTTGACCGTGCAACCCGGGCAGGTGCACCCCCGCTCTTTAGACAGCAGCACCAGCCGCTGCTCGGGCGAAGCGATCCGCTTGCCGTGATACAGGGCCTTGGTTTTGTCCTTGTCGAACACCGCCAAATATTGGTAAGCGTGGCTGGCTTGGGCGAGCACATCGGTCATCGGCAACAAGGTGCCTCCGGCGGTCAGCCCGTGTCCGGCGCCGGCTTCGAGTTCGGCCAGGGTGGTGGTGATCACGATGCAGGTCGGCAACCCGTGATGGCGGCCCAACTTTTTCGACATCAACAACGCGCGCAGCGCGGCCAGCAGCCCGTCGTGGTTGCGTTGCTCAGCACTGCGCGCATCACGCTGCACCGCCTCCTGCGGAGCGCGCCCGTCGACCGTCGGGTTTTCATCGGCGGGGTTACACATTCCCGGGGCGCCCAGTTTGGCCAACACCGGCTCCAGGGTGGCCCGAAACTGCGGGGAGATCAGCCCACTGATCTTGGACATCCCATCAGCCTGCTGGCGGCCGATGGTGATGCCGCGTCTGCTGCGGGCCCGCTCGGCCTCCTCGGCTTCGTCGGGCACGAAGTCGCCGTCGGGTTTGAGACAGTCCTTGAGGACCCGGGCATATTCGGCCAGCTCATCGGGGCGAAACCCGGTGCCCACCAACACCAGCTTGGCTTCGGCATCAGCACGGGTGGCCGCGTCCACCGCCTCGGGCAGCTTCTTGAAGAACTTCTGCACGATCCCCACCTGCTCGCTGCCGAGCAACCCCTCACGCTCCGCCGCGGCGGTTTGAGCCAGCACCGGCTCCAGCGGCTCACCCGTGAGCGCGCGGCGCGGACCCAAATCCGCGGCGTGGGCGATGCGCTGAGCGGCCTCGGCCTTGGAGATGCGCAACCGATTCGCCAACGCCTCGCGCAACGAACCACCCAGCTCCTCGGCGGTGGCTTCGGCACCGAGTTGATTGATCAACGCGTGCTGGGGCACCCGCGCCCGACGGATCCCCCGCTCGATGCGGTCCATGATCTCCATCCGCCGCGGATTATCCTGCGCATCAAAACTCAACTCGCACAACCGATCCAAAGCATCACCATACGCGACGAGAACCTCCTCGATCTCCGCGTACGTGCTGGCCGGCATACCATGATTCTATTGAGGGGTACCGACAACTTCGGGCGCGGCCGAGAGCAGAATGCAAGCGGCGCAGACAGTTTCGCTCACGGCGAACATTACCGCCGACCGGAGCTATGTTGCCATTTCGAAGTCGCAGCCGCGAGGCGCAAAGATCACGGAATGACCGAAGATCATGAGACGCCGACGGTGCGCGGGTCACGCACCGACGCAAGTTGCGATGTCCGCCCTACCTGAGCAGGGTGGAAGGCGCATTCCGAAAAACCCCACTCGAGTGGACGCAGACAAGGAGCTGTCAATGCCGGTACCGCTGACCAGGCGCGGGTTCATCGCCGCCGGTATCGCCGGAGGATTTGCGGTAGTGGCCTGCGGACGGCCGAGGGCGGCAAGCTCGCCTCTGTCGAATGCCATCGCCGCAGCCGAGGCCGCCCGCCCGCACAGTGGACGCACGGTGACGGTGACCTTGGCCCCGCAGGCGACCAAGGTCGATATCGGCGGGAAGATCGTCGACACGTTCGCCTACGGCGACACCATCCCGGGACCGTTGATCCGGGCGAACATCGGCGACGAGGTCGTCGTGTCGGTCGCCAACAAACTCGACCGCCCGACGTCAGTGCATTGGCACGGCATCGCGATCCGCAATGACATGGACGGTGCCGAGCCCGCCACCCCGAACATCCCGGCCGGTCGAGACCTCACCTACCGCTTCTCCGTCCCGAACTCGGGTACCTACTGGGCCCATCCCCATACCGGTCTCGACGCCGACAAAGGCCTCTATTTGCCGTTCATCGTCGACGATCCAACCGAGCGAGGCCAGTACGACGCGGAATGGATTGTCGTCCTGGATGATTGGACGGACGGAGTCGGCAAGTCCCCGCAGCAGCTCTACGACGCGTTGACCGACCCGAACAAGCCGCCGATGCAGCCGCAACCGTCGCCCGCCACCACATCACCGTCGGCTTCGACCACACCAACCCGTTCGCCCACCACGACTACCCGGACGACCTCGACGACCTCGACGACCTCGTCCAGTCCGGCCAGTCCGACCAGCGGGATGCCGGGAATGCCGGCCTCCGGAGCGGTCGGCAGCAGTACCCTGCTCGGTGGCGACGCCGGGGACATCGCCTACCCCTACTACCTGATCAACGGCAGAATTCCGGAAGCCGCAACGACTTTCACCGCCAAGCCGCGCCAGCGAATCCGGATCCGCTTCATCAACACCGCGTCCGACACCGCATTCCGCGTGGCGCTGGCCGGACATTCGATGACGGTCACCCACACCGATGGCTATCCGGTGATCCCGATGCAGGTCGACGCATTGCTAATCGGCATGGCCGAGCGCTACGACGTCGTCGTGACCGCAGCAGACGGGGTGTTCCCGCTGGTCGCGGCCGCCGAAGGCAAGAACGCCGTGGCTCGCGCGCTGCTTTCCACCGGAAAGGGCGGTCCGCCGGATCCCCAGTTCAGGCCGCAGGAACTCGACCGGCGGGTCGGCACCGTCGACAAGTTCATTGCGGCAACGTCGGTCAACCTCGGCCGACCCGATGGCAACCTGGACTTGCCGGTGGTACTCGGCGGCACGATGGCCAAGTACGACTGGACCATCAACGGCGAGCCCTACAGCAGGACCGAACCGCTGCACATTCGAGAGGGGCAGCGGCCGACCCTGACGTTCGACAACCCGACCATGATGTATCACCCAATTCATCTGCACGGGCACACTTTTCAGGTGGTCCGACCGGACGGGACACTGGGCGCCCGCAAGGACACGGTGATCGTGCTGCCCAAGCAGAAGATGCGCGCCGTCCTGGCCGCCGACAACCCCGGAACCTGGGTCCTGCACTGCCACAACACCTATCACCAGCACGCGGGCATGATGACGCGGTTGGACTACCTCGCGTAGCAGTCGAAGAAGTCCAGCAGCAATTCGTTGACCACCGACGGCTGCTCGATCTGCGGGCAGTGACCGGCGTTGTCGACGATCACCGATGAAGCGCCGGTGATCTGCCCGGCGATCTCGGCGGCCCAACCGGATGGCAACAGTTTGTCGGCGCCGCCTTCGACCACCAATACCGGCACGCCAATGCGCTCATAGGCCCGCGCGCTCGACGGCGTCGCCGGCGGCGCGGCATTGGGCCGGCGAAAGCGTGCCGCGGCCACCGCCTCCCATGCCCCTGGCGCGGTGCTCGACTCGTAGCGCCGCCACACGTAGTCCTCGTCGGCCGGATACCCGGGGTCGCAGAACAGCGCCTCGACGATGTTGCGCATCGCCGGCAGCGTCGCGTCGTACTGCTGCAACGCATCGAAGTGGTGGTTCTGCTGGATCTCCCCGCCGCCGCAGATGATCGCCATGCTGCGCACCGGCAGCAGCGGCGTTTCCGACGTCGCGTCGGTGAGCAGATTGATTGCGCCCATGGAGTTTCCGGCGAAATGCGCCGAATCGATCCCCAGCACCTGGCAGAACCGGGCCACATGCCGGATGCGCATCGCCCGGCTGTTGACGAAGTCGATGACCTTCGCGGACTGACCGAACCCGAGTTGGTCGGGCGCCAGCACTCGATACCTTGCTGCCAGCGCGGGGATATTGCGCTCCCAACCCAGTTCGGCGCTGGCACCGAACTCACCGCCGTGCAGCAACAGCACCGGATCACCCTGTCCCGCCTCGAGATAACTCGTGACGAGCCCGTCGACCTCGACGGTTCGGCGATGAACTTCCATCACTTGATCGCGATCGGGTTGACCGGAGATCCCACGGCGCCGGTGAATCTCAGCGGCGGAGCGATGAGCTGAAACTCGTAGACGCCGTCGGTGGCACAGTCGGCCGCCAGCGCGGTGAGATCCCAATACTCGCCGAGCATCAGGCCCATGTCACGCAGGCACAACAGATGAAAAGGCAGGAACAGACCGTCGACACCGGAAACCGGGTCCTCGACCTGAAGGTTGTCGGCGGCCACGGCGGCAACTTCGTTGTCGTGCAGCCACTGCGCACAACGCCAGTCCAGTCCCGAATAGGGCTCGACCTTGTCCCCGGTCATCAGAAACCTTGTCCACCAGCCGGTTCGGACCAGCACGATGTCGCCGCTCTGGATCGTGACGCCCTGCGCACGGGCCACCTCGTCCAGTTCCTCTGGCGTGATGGGGTTTCCGTGTTCGAGGAACACCTCCGCGCCGCGATGGCGCACCACATCGAGCAACACCCCGCGCGACGTGATGCCCTTGACGTCGACCTTGTCGATGCCGCAGTGGTAGGCCCCAAGACTGGTCACCGAGCCGGCGGGAAACCCGTTGTACAGCTGGTCCTCGTAGTACACGTGAGACAACGCGTCCCACTGAGTGGCGGCCTGCAGCGGCATGATGATCATGTCGTCGTTGAAGCGGAACGGATTGTCGGCGAGGTAGCTGCTCAGCTGATCGGCCGTCGGGTTCTGTTTCCAGCCGGGACCGTATTGCGTCAGGGTATACGCGTCACCCCCGTCGACGGTCATCACGTGAATCGGGTTGTGCCGGAACCCGAATGCTCCTTGCGGCCCCGACGACCCGAAGTCCACTCCGAGCGGAAAGACCTTGCCGTGCCGGACCAGACCGGCCGCCTGCCGGATTTTGTCGGCGGTGATGAAGTTCAAGGTGCCCAGCTCGTCGTCGTCGCCCCAACGGCCCCAATTGCTCAGATCGGCCGCAACGCGGCGGAATTCGGCCATGGTGGCCATCAAGGTCGTCCTTCCTCGAGTTCACGGGCGATGGCAGCGCCGATGTTCCCGCCGTCCACCCACACGACTTGGCCCGAAATATAGCTTGCCGCGCGGCTGTTCAAGAACAGCAGCACCGCGGCCTGTTCCGCCGGATCGGAGACCCGTCCCAGCGGCTTGGGGATGTCGTCGAGGAATTGCGGCCCGTAGGCGGTGCGGAGCTGGTCGAGGATGGGAGTCTCGGTGACACCTGGTCCGGTGCAGTTGATCCGGATGCCCCGCGCGCCGAGCTCCACGGCGCTACGCATGGTGTACAGGATCAGCGCTTCCTTGGACAGTTGATAGCCGGTCCCCAACGCGTCGGGATGCCTTGCGCACCAATCGATGCCATCCCGCATCGTGGGAGTGCGCAACAGGGGCGCGACATCACGCAGATGCTCGCGGTAGCCCGCTGCGGCCAGCGACGACACGCTCACGATCGATGCCCCCGCGGGCATCCGGGGCAGCAGCGCTTCGGTCAGATGCCGCAAACCGAGGAAGTTGACGGTGACGATCAGTTGCGGGTCACCGATTCCCGACGAGACACCGGCGACGTTGAACAGGGCGTCGACGGGTCCGGGGATGGACGCGACGGCCTCGTCGATCGAGGCGGGATCGGCCAGGTCGACTTCGTGGAACTCATCGAGCTCGGCAGCGGGCCGTCGCCGGTCCAGCCCGGTGACCCGGGCGCCGAGTTCGCTGAGCTGGTGCACGACATGCGCACCGATGCCCGACGCGCACCCGGTGACCACGGTGTGACGACCGTCGTAACGCCACAGCTCGTCGATTCGGGTCAACTCCTCAGCTCACTTGCCCTGTTCCTTCAGCCGTTGCGCCGCCTGGACGCGGCCCTCGTTGATCTCGGCCATCGCCTCGGGAATCTCACTGGCGGTGAACTTTCCGCCCCGTCCGGTCGGCAGGCCGCCGAACGAGTAGTGCTCGTCGAACGGCGGGATGGTGGATTCGGGCCGTCGCGCCTCGACCTTCTCGATGATCGGCGCCAGCCGTGTGGCCTTGTCGGCCACGGCCTTGCGGTCACGTTCGATGAACTCCGGCAGCACCTCTTTGCCCATCAACTCGATGGACTCCATGGTTCCCTCATGGCTGCGCGGGTTGAGCAGCAGGATGATCTCGTCCACGCCGCTTTCCTCGTAGCCACGCAGGAATTCGCGCACGGTGGCCGGTGAGCCGATCGCACCGCGGCCGGGTCCGTAGGCCAGCGTGGGGTCCTTCTCGACCTCTTCCAGATAGCGTTCCCAGACCCCGGTACGCCCCGGGGTGTGCACACCGGTCATGTAGTAGTGCATGATGCCGAACGAGAAGAACCCGCCGCCCTTGCCGAGGCGCTCGAGCGCCTGCTCGTCGGTCTTGGCGACCATCATCGACAGGTCGCCTCCGATGGCCAGGATGTTCGGGTTGATCTGCGGGGTGATCGGCACCCCGTTCTCCTCGAACTCCTTGTAGTAGCCGTTGACCCGCTCGGTCAGTGGCCCCGGGCCAGTGTAGGCGAAACTCAGTGCGCCGATACATTTCTGGGCCGCCATCTGCACGCTGGCCGGCCGGGTGCAGGCAACCCAGACCGGCGGGTGCGGCTTCTGCAGCGGCTTGGGAATGACGTTGCGGGCCGGCATCTCGATGTGCTCGCCCTTGAAGCCGGAGAACGGTTCTTCGACCATGCAGCGGATCGAGACCTCGAGCGCCTCCTCCCACTGTGAGCGTTTGTCGGCGGGGTCGATGTTGAACCCACCGAGCTCACCCACTGAAGAGGACTCGCCGGTGCCGAATTCGACTCGCCCGTTGGAGATCAGGTCCAGGGTGGCGATGCGCTCGGCCACCCGGGCCGGGTGATTGACCGCCGGCGGCAGATGCATGATGCCGAACCCCAGCCGGATGTCCTTGGTGCGCTGACTGGCCGCCGCCAAGAACATCTCCGGCGCGGTGGAATGGCAGTACTCCTCGAGGAAGTGGTGCTCGGTGAGCCAGACCGTGGAGAACCCCGCCTTGTCCGCGGCCTCGACTTCGTCCAGGCAGTCCTGCAGCATCTGGCGCTCGTCGTCGGGCACCCACGGCCGCGGCAGGGCGAACTCGTAGAACAGGGATATTTTCATGTTACCTCCTATAGGATCTTGTGGTATTAGTTAAGGCTTGTGCGGCAACGTGTTTCGCCGCGACGAAACCGAAAGTCATGGCGGGTCCGATCGTGGCGCCGGCGCCGGCGTAGCTGCGTCCCATCACCGGTGCGGAGACGTTCCCGACGGCATAGAGTCCGCGCACCACGGTGTCGTCGGCACGCAGCACCCGGGCGAACTCGTCGGTGCGCAGTCCGCCCGAGGTGCCCAGGTCCCCGAGCACGATGCGGAATGCGTAATAGGGCGGCTCGCCCAGCGGATACAGGTTCGGGTTGGGCAGCGTCGGGTCGCCGTAGTAGTTGTCGTAGACGCTGTCGCCGCGGTTGAAATCGTCGTCATGTCCCCGGTGGGCGAGGTCGTTGAACCTGGTGGCGGTGGCCCGAAGTCGTTGTGCCGGAACACCGATCTTGTCGGCAAGATCCTCCCAGGACGATGCGGCCTTGACGACGCCGGATTCCAGCCAGGCGGCGGGCACCTTGCGTCCGGTGGGCACCGGGGCTCCCGGCACCTTCGGGATCGGCAGATGACCGCTGACGACATAGCGGTTGAAGGATCGGTGGTCGGTGATCAACCAGCACGGGATGTGCGTCACGCCGGATTTCTGGCCTTCGATCATCGCGTGACCGAAATCCATGTACGGTGCCGCCTCATTGATGAAACGCTCACCGGCGCCGTTGACGATGAACTGCGCGGGCATCATCCGTTCGTTGAGCATGAATTGCATTCGCCCGTCCGGCCATTGGATGGCCGGGAACCACCAGGCTTCGTCGAGCAGATCGGCGGTTGCGCCCACCTGCTGGCCGGCGCGGATGCCGTCGCCGGTGGCGGCCGGGTTGCCGAAACTCCAGTCCTGGTCGACGACGGGTTGATGCTCTTTGCGCCAGGCCATGTCGTGGTCGAAGCCGCCCGAGGCCAGGATCACTCCGTGGCGGGCCCCGATGCGCCACCGCTCGCCGCCGCGGTCCACGGCCGCACCGATCACCGATCCGTCGGCGTCGGTGAGCAATTCGGTCATCGGTGTGTCCAGCCACAGCGGGATCCCGCGGTCCTTCATTGCCAGCCGCAACCGGGCCGCCAGCGACTGACCGATCGCCGCCATCCGCTCACCGAGGACCCTGGCCCGGACCATCCGCGAGATCAGCTTCAGCAGTACCCCTTTGCCCTCCCAGGACTGCCGGATCCGGTAGAAGGACCGCAATTCCTTCGGACCCAGCCAGATCCCTTTGGGCGCCAACGCCAACGGCGTCAGCAGCCGTTGCTCGTCGTCACCAAGTTCCCGCAGGTCGATCGGCGGCACGTTGATGGTGCTGCCGAGCTCGGATCCGCCGGGCAGCTCCGGATAGTAGTCGGCATAGCCTGGCTTCCAGACGAATTCGAGCCACGGACTGAGTTCTTCCAGGAACTCCAGCATCCGCGGTCCCGACTCGACGTACTGCCGCAGCCGTGCGTCGCTGACCAGTCCGTCGGTGATCCGGCACAGGTATTCCACGACGCCATCCGGTGTCGGCGAGTAGCCCGCCCTGCGTTGAGCGGGTGCCCCCGGGATCCAGATGCCTCCGCCGGACAGTGCGGTCGATCCGCCGAATTGCGGTGACTTCTCGATGACCAGCGCGTCCAGTCCGGACGCGTGCGCGGTGAGCGCGGCCGTCATGCCGCCACCGCCGGATCCCACGACCAGCACGTCCACCTGGTGGTCGAAGTCGTCCGCAGCCGAGTTCACGCCGGCACCGCCGTGCGGATGGCGAAACCGGCGATCAGATCGGCGGCCTGCTTGTAGTAACGGAGCGAGGTGCGATAGGGGCCCGCGGCCGCCAGTGCTGCGAAAGCCGCTATCCAGGTACGGATCTCGTGTGCCGAACTGCCGCCCTCGTGGGTCACGAACGAGTTCGACCATTGGTCCAGATCGGCCAGGTGCCCGCTGTCCAACAGGTCCAGGAAGCGGTGATCCCACGCCGGATTGAGGGGCTGCAGGTCACTGTCTCCGCCGGCGAAGCTCTTGGCCGCTTCGATGACCTGCGTCTGCCGGGCCTGGCGCTGTTCGGTGGTCATCGGTTCGCCGTGCACGATCCGTTGCAGCACCGCCGGGGCGGCCGTCGCCAACGTCGGCACCGGCGGGCTGTGGGAAAGCCCGCCGGACCCGACCAGCAACACCCGCTTGTCCAGCGAAGCCGCGAAATCGCCGACCGCGGTGCCCAAGGCGCGGCACCGGTGCAACGGTCCCAGTGGCACCGCGATCGCGTTGATGAAGACCGGGATCACGGGACAGGCGGTGGCGCTGCCCAACAGTTTCTCCAGCGGCTGGACGGTGCCGTGGTCGACGTCCATGCTGGTCGACACCGCGATGTCGACCCCGGCGCCGAGGATGGCCCGCGCGCATCCACCGGCGATGTCCTCGGCGACGTCCAACGGTCCGGAATGGGTGCCGTAGTCACCGATCCCGTTGGCCTGCAGCCCGATACAGAACGGCGGCATCACCTTGTAGAAGAAGCCGTTGTAGTGGTCCGGGGCGAAGACGACGACGAGTTCGGGGTCGTAGTCGGCGACGAAATCCCGTGCCTGCGCGATCGCGGCTTCGACCTCGTCAAGCAGATCCCGCGGCGGCCCCGGTAGATTCAGCAGCGGGCTGTGGGACATACAGCAAAGAGCCAGTGGCACTGTCGACTTCACCTCCTCGCGGTGTCAGCGCGAGCGCGTCGACGAGGGCGGCACTCAACTCCGGTGAGCGTTGCGCGATGCACGCCCCGGCGATGCACCGGTCCGGGCGCAAGAAGACCACCGATTCCTCGTGCACGTCGAACCAGGCTTTCAGGGCGCCGGACCGGTCCCCCACCACCAGCACGTCGGGGTCGTCGTGCCCGGCCCAGTGCAGCTGGGTCTGCGGCCGCAAGGCTACGAAGCGGGCGCCCAACGCCTTCCAGTCCGCGAAGGCGCGCTCGCCGAGGATGCTGCGCGGGTTGTTGTTCCAGCACAGGACCGCGAACCAGGACCCCAGCACGTCGTCGAGCAGGACGTTCTGCTGCGTGCGGGTATCCACCCGAGGTTGGATGAACAACGTGCCGACCGGCGAATCCAACTGCTGCCCAACGGACTTCGAATGCACCACCGCGCCCTGTTCGTAGCGCGGCATCGGCTTGAACCGCATCTCCAGCACATAGCGTTTGAGGGTCGGCACCACCGACGCCGATCGGATCAGCACGTCACGCGCGGTGGCGACCCGGCGATTCGTCGGTGAGATGACGCGACCCACCATGGTCGACAAATCGATCATCGCCCGCGCGTGCTTGCGTCGTTCCACGTCGTAACTGTCCAACAGGGCGTCCCCGGCTTGACCGTTGACCACGGCGGCGAGTTTCCAGCCCAGGTTCGCGGCGTCCCGGATGCCGCTGTTGTAGCCCTGTCCCTGCCACACCGGCATCAGGTGCGCGGCGTCCCCGGCCAGCAGTATGCGGCCGCTGCGGAAGGCGCCGGCGATGCGCGAGTGGTGGGTGTAGACCCGGCGACGGATCACGTCGACCCGATCGGGGTGGGGCACCATGCGGGCCAGCATCCGGGTCAGGAATGCCGGATCCTCCGCCTGTTCGTCGGTTTCGTGGGCGTGGATCAGGAACTCGAACCGGCGGATTCCGTGCGCGATCGAGATCGACGCGTACGGACGTTCCGGGTCGGCCCCGACCTCGCTGTTGGGGTGGCCCAACGGGTCGTTGGCGATGTCGACGACCAGCCAACGGGTGGGTGACGTGGTGCCGTCGAAGGACACACCCATCATGCCGCGCGTGGCGCTGCGCCCGCCGTCGCAGCCGACGACATAGCGTGCCTGCACTATCGACCCGCCGCCGAGTTCGGCGGTCACCGAATCGTCGGTCTGCGCGCAAGAGATCATCGGGTGTCCCCAGCGCACCTGCACATGTTCGAATCGTGCCAGACCGCCCAGCAATTCGGCGTCGACCAGTGGTTGCACGAAGCCGTTGCGCTTGGGCCAGCCGAATCGCGCGTCCGGCGGCGCCATTTCGGCGAGCACCCGGCGTTTGCGGTCGTAGAACCGCAGGATCTGGTTGGGCACGGTGTGCGGAAGCACCTGGTCCACCAGTCCGATCGACTGGAAGGTGCGCAGCGCTTCGTCGTCCAGCCCCACGCCGCGGGGATAGTCGATCAGGGTCGCGCGTTCCTCGACGATCAATGTGCGAACACCTTGCAGGCCAAGGATATTGGCCAGGGTCAGACCGACCGGGCCGGCGCCGACGACCAGCACGTCGAAGTTCTCGACGCCGTCCTGAGCCGGTCCGGTGCCATCCATCAGCGGCCCAGCAGGAAGTCGATGTGCAGTTGGTTGAAGGTCTTGGCGTCTTCGTACTGCGGCCAGTGACCGCACCCCGGCATCACCTCGAAGCGCGCGCCGGGGATCATCGAGGCGATGCGTCGGCCTTCGGGCACGTCGGCGGTGGGGTCGTCGCTGGTCCACAGCACCAGCGTGGGCGCGGTGATGGCGCCGTATTCATTCGGCCCCAACAGGTTTCGATCCCGGATCTCCGGATCCTGCAGCGCCATGATGTCGCGCATGGCGGCCACGAAGCCCGGTTGCCGGTAGATGCGCTGCCGGCTGGCGACCAGGTCGTCGTAATCCCTGGTCTTGTCGGCCATCAGCCATTTGATCCGCGCCTGCACGGTCTCCCAGGTGGGATCCTCGGCGGCGGCCATCGACAAGGTGATGATGCGCTTCATCACCGCCGGGTCGGCCTGGGAACCGCCCGCGGTGTTGAGTACCAGGCGCTCGATGACGTCGGGGTGGTCGATCGCGGCGCGCGCGGCCACCCAACCGCCCAACGACTCGCCGCTGAGCCTGATCCGGTCGGCACCGATCGTGCGTACCACGGTCATCAAATGTTGGACGTAGTGCGGGATTTCGAGCGGGTGACCCGGTTTGTCGGTGTATCCGTGCCCCAACATGTCGATCGACCAGGTCCAGAAGTGCTCGGCGTGCGCGGCCAGATTCCGGACATAGGCTTCGGCGTGACCCCCGGAACCGTGCAGCAGGATCAGCACGGGCTGGCTCGCGTCGCCCGCCCGCAGATAGCGGGTGCGTACCCCTTCGGCGTCGAGGTACCCCTGCTCGAAGGGCACGCCCTGCAGGTCGCTCCACACGCTTTCGAACTCGGCCACGGTTCCTTCCGCAGAATTTTATGTGCTAATATCGCACGCTAATGTGCGTTATTTATAGAGCTTGGCTTTCCTGCGAAGGTCTGTCAAGACCGTGACGGGTTCGCAGACGCTGGCCAGGGGCCTCACCGCGCTGCAGTTGGTCGCGGCGTCGCCGACCGGGCTCACCATGCAGGAGGTCGCCGACCAGGTCGGTGTGCACCGAACCATCGCCTACCGGCTGTTGGCCACGTTGGCGCAGTTCCGGCTGGTGACCAAGGGTGAGGACGGCCGCTATCGGCCCGCGGCGGGTCTGGCCACCCTCGGCGCATCTTTCGACCACAACGTGCGCCAGCTGTGCCTGCCGACGCTGCGCGGGTTGGCCGACGAGCTCGGCACCACCGTGTCGCTGTTGGTGGCCGAGGCCGAGGAGCAGGTCGCGCTGGCGGTGATCGTGCCGACCCAGGTGCCCTATCAGCTGGCGTTCCACGAGGGCAGCCGGTATCCGCTGGACCGCGGCGCGGCGGGGATCGCGCTGCTCGCGAGCATGCCGCCCCGGCCGGGAGAACGGGAGCTGGTGACCGGCGCACGTCAGCGCGGCTGGGTGACCACTCACGGGGAGATCGAACCGAACACCTACGGCCTCGCGGTGGCAGTGCACCGGCCGGCGCCGTCGCCGCCCACCTGCATCAACCTCATCTCGCACCGCGAAGAAGTGGTGATGCGCGGCAAGGACGCGGTGATCCGGGCCGCGCAGAAGTTGTCCACGCTGTTGAGCTGAAGGGACACGTGTTATGCCAGAACACAATTGGGACGACGAGTACGACGTCGTGGTGCTCGGCAGCGGCGCCGCCGGCTTGACGGCCGCGTTGATCGCGGCGGCCACCGGTGCCTCGGTGCAGGTTTTCGAGAAGGCGGCGACCGTCGGCGGCACCACCGCGGTGTCCGGTGGCATCGCGTGGATCCCGGCGCACAACCGTTGTCCCGACCGGGAATTGACGGTTGCGGACGCATTGCAGTACCTGCACGCTCAGTCGTTCGGTTCGATGGACGACGAACTGGTGGAGACGTTCGTGCGGACCGGTCCGTCGATGCTGGACTTCGTCGAGTCGCACAGCGCTCTGCGTTTCGAGGTCGCGGCGGGTTTTCCCGATTACCAGCCCGAGCTGCCCGGCGGCCAGCCCGCCGGCGGCCGTTCGCTGGGTGCGGCGCCCTTCGATCTCAGTCAGCTGGGTGACTGGGCGACCCGGATCACCGCCTTCCCGGCCGACTGGTCGAATGTGGGTTTCGACGCCGAAACCCGGGCGCGTCTGCACGCCGACGTCGACGCGCAGGGCGAGGTCTGTGTGGCCGGGACCGCGCTGATCGCCGGGCTGCTGAAGGGCCTGCTGGAGATGGGGGTCGAACCGTGCACCAGCGCGCGGGCCACCGAACTCATCACCGACGCCGACGGTGTTGTCGGCGTGCGGGTTTCCCGACCGGAACAGACCATGGACGTTCGCGCGCGCCGCGGGATCATCCTGGGCACCGGCGGTTTCGAATGGGATCCGTTGCTGGCGCAGGCTTTTCTGCGTGGGCCGATGCACGGCGCCGTGTCGCCGCCGAACAACACCGGCGACGGGTTGCGGATGGCGATGGCACTGGGGGCGGACCTGGCGAACATGGGTGAGGCGTGGTGGGTGCCGATCGTGCAGATCCCCGACGACACCATCGAGGGCAGGCAACGCAGCCGCAGCGTGCGACTGGAACGGACCCGCCCCCGCAGCATCATCGTCAACCGGACGGGTCGGCGGTTCGTCAACGAGGCCGGTGAGTACAACTCGATGGCCGGCGCGTTCCAGTACCTGCACCCGGGTAAGGGCTATGTCAATGACCGGGCCTGGATGGTCTTCGACTCGATTCACCTGCGCGAGTACGGTTTTCTCGGTGTCGCGCCGGGCGAAGCGGTTCCGGACTGGTTCTGTGAGTCGGCCGATCTCGTCGAACTGAGCGCCAAGACCGGCATCGACGCCGACGGATTGGCGGCCACCGTCGAACAGTGGAACCGCAATGTGACCGCGGGCGCGGACCCCGACTTCGGCCGCGGCTCCAGCGCCTACGACGGCTACTGGGGTGACGAACGCGCCACGACGCTGGCCGGAAAGACGTTGGGACCCATCGACACCGCGCCCTTCTACGCGGTGCCGATCAGTATCGGGTCGATGGGCACCAAGGGCGGCCCACGCACCGACCCCGACGGCCGGGTGCTGCACGTCAACGGTCAACCGATCGCCGGGCTGTTCGCCGCGGGCAACGCCATGGCCGGCGCGACCGGTCGCGCCTACGGCGGCGCGGGCGGAACCATAGGTCCGGCAATGGTTTTCGGCTACCGCGCCGGCTACGCGGCCGCCACGGGCGAATCCGTCAAAGCTTAAAAGCGGCTCAGTCCGGCGGCGGTGCGAGCAGCCGCTCGGCCGCCCGGTAGGGGTCGTCGTGGCCGTCGACGACGGACTCCGCGAGTCGATCCAAGTCGGTGCGTGACCGCAGCCGGGTCTGCGCCAACGACAGGATCTGCGCGCGGGCCCGGGCCAACCGACGGGCACGGTTGTCGGCCCGGTGGTGTGCGTCGATCGCGGTCACCAGGTCGGTGAGACCGTCGCCGCGGGCTGCGACGAGGCTGACGATCGGCGCCTTGGTCTCGGCCCGCAAGTCCCGCACAGTCTGCTCGGCGCCGTCGCGGTCGGCCTTGTTCACCACCACGATGTCGGCGACTTCCAGCAGACCGGCCTTGGCGGCCTGCACCGCGTCACCGGCCCCCGGGTTGAGGATGACGATGGTCGGGTCGGCGGCGGCGGCGATCTCGATCTCGGACTGGCCCACGCCGACGGTCTCCAGCAGCACCACGTCGTAGCCGATGGCGCCCACCAGCCGGATGGCGGCCGGGACCGCCGCGGCCAGGCCGCCGAGATGACCCCGGCTGGCCACCGAGCGAATCAGCACATCGGAATCGTTGATGTGGGCCGTCATTCGGATGCGATCACCCAGCAGTGCGCCGCCGCTGAACGGCGAGGACGGGTCTACGGCCAGCACGGCCACCCGGCTACCGCGCTCGCGGTAGGCGCCGACCAGAGCGCCGATCGTCGTGGACTTCCCTGCGCCCGGCGGGCCGGTGATACCGACAACCCGGACCGGTTGCACCGGGCCGATGCCGGCCAGCACCTCGTCACGCCGCTCACTTTCGACGAGGCTCAGCAGGCGGCCGGCGGCTCGCGGAGAACCGCTGCGCGCCTTGGTGATCAACTCGGTGACGTCCACGGCGGCGCTTACCCGGTAGGCACTTCGAAGATCACGCCTGCAGGCACAACTCTCTCCACTTCGGGTCACACGGCACCGGCACGAGAACCACATTCTCTCAGTCGGAGAGCCGTAGTTGCAAGGCGGCTTTGCGTCCGCTCGCGCAAGAGACAATTGTGGCAGCGTGAAAACGATAGAGGTCCCGGGCGGCCGGGTCTGGTTCAAGCGGGTGGGCAGCGGGACGCGCCAGCCGCTGCTGGTAGTACACGGCGGCCCGGGACTGCCGCATTACTACCTGAGTTCGCTGGAGCGCCTGGCGGACGAGCGTGAAGTCGTCTTCTGGGATCAGCTCGGGTGCGGTAATTCCGAGCACCCGTCTAACCCCGGACTATGGACCATGCAGCGGTCGGTAGCCGAAATGGACTCCGTCATCACAGCTCTGGAACTCGACGGCTTCCATCTCTTCGGGAACTCGTGGGGTGCGATGCTGGCGCAGCAGTACGTGCTGGATGTGCCGTGCACGGCGGTCAGCTTCACCATTTCCAACAGTGCCGCGTCCATACCGGTGTTCGCCGACAACGTGATTCGCCTGAAGGCGGAATTGGATCAGGCCACCCAGGACGCGATCGACCGTCACGAGGCCGCCGGCACCACGGATTCCGCCGAGTACCGTGCCGCGGTGACGACGTGGAACCAGACATACCTGTGCCGCAAGCTGCCGTGGCCGAAGGATCTGTTCGAGGCTTTCCAGAACATGGGAACCGAGATCTTCGAAACGATGTTCGGACCCAGTGACTTTCGCATCGTCGGGACCATCCGGGACTGGGACGTCGTCGACCGGCTCACCGAGATCACGTTGCCGACCCTGCTCCTGTCCGGCAGGTTCGACGAGTGTTCACCGGAGCACATGCGTGAGATGCACCGACTCATTCCAGGATCGCGCTTCGAGTTCTTCGAGCACAGCGCGCACCTGCCCTTCATCGAGGAGCCGGACCGCTTCGATGCGGTGATGCGCGATTTCCTGCGACAGCACGACAGTTGACGGCCGCCCGGCGGTTGAAGTGCTCCGAGGTGCGGGTACAGACCACGCATGATTGGCTGCTTGCCATGAAGCTGCGACGAAATCGGAACAAGGGGGGCGCGTCGATGAAGCGTGACGTAAGGGCGAGTCTGCAAGTCACTGTCACCGACCCCACGGCGTTGGAGTTCCAGGTCGCCGTCGCACGACTGCCGGGCCTTGAGATCCGCGAATCGTTGACCGCGACCCTGGACGGCGACCCGATCTCGTTGCGGGAGATCACCGGCGAGTACGGCACCCGGATTCACTCGGTCGAGGTGGGGACCGGGGATCTTCAGCTCGAGTACGAAGCCACCGTCACCGGGCGGGCAGAGCCGCCGCCGGTCAGGGACATCGAGGTCTCGACCTATCTACGGCCGAGCCGCTACGCCGAGGCCGACAAGTTCTTCGGTTTCGCGGCCACCGAGTTCGGCCAGTACACCAACTCGGCGACGCTGCTGGAGAAGGTGTCCTCCTGGGTCGGGACGAGGCTGAAATACGTTCCGGGATCGAGTGATCCGATCGACGGCGCGACCGACACACTTTTGGCCGGCGCCGGGGTGTGCCGTGACTACGCTCATCTGGTCATCGCGCTGTTGCGTGCGGTCAACGTCCCGGCCCGGCTGGTATCGGTGTATGCGCCGGGCTGCGACCCGATGGACTTCCACGCCGTGGCTGAAGCGTTGATAGACGGACAGTGGCAGGTGGTCGATGCCACGTGCCTCGCGCCGCGCCAGGCGATGCTGCGAATCGCCACCGGCCGCGACGCCGCGGACACCGCCTTCCTGGACAATCACGGCGGTGCGATCGACCTGACCAAAATGGAGGTCACCGCCGTCAGCGACGGTGCGCTGCCCCGGGATTCGGTAGAGGACCTGGTGTCTCTGGGCTGACACCCACGGCGTTCTGGCGTGCTCCACGCCCTCGGTGTTCGGTGTGAAACCTTGGCGTTGATTGTGAAACGAGGGCTTTCGGTGTGAGCCCAGGGTGGGAAAATCGGCGAGATCCCGCCCAGGCTTCACCCGCAAAGCCCACACTTCACGCGCAACGCCCAGGCGTCACCCGCAACGCCCACGCTTCACGCGCAAGCCGCCGCTCAGTTCTTGCCGGCGTTGAGCTTGCTCACGATCGACCGGAAGTCCTCGGTGACGAACGACTGATGCTCGGCCGACAACGCGTAGTCGATGCTGGCCAGCACGGCGCGCTCGAGGTGGATGTTGAGCACCCGCTTGGTACTTTCCACCGCCTGCTGCGGCAGCTCGAGGATCTTCTTCGCGGCGGTGATCGCGTCGGCGACCGGGTCGTCGGAGACATGGTTGGCCAGGCCGAGTTCGACGGCCCGCTCGGCCCGAATCCTGGTGCCGGTCAACGCATATTCCTTGGCCAGTAGCAGGCTGATATGCAGCGGCCAGGTCAGCGGTCCCCCGTCGGCGGCCACCAGGCCGACCTGTACGTGCGGGTCGGCCAGGAACGCGTCCTTGGCGATGTAGACGATGTCGCTCAGTGCCACCAGGCTGCACCCCAACCCGACGGCGGGCCCGTTCACGGCCGCTACCACCGGGATTCGGCAACGCGCCATGCCCAGCACGATCTCGCGTCCGTCCCGGATGGTCTTGGCACGCAGGTCGGCGTCTTCGGCCAACTCGGCGAGATATGCGAAATCGCCGCCGGCCGAGAAGGCCTTACCCGCCCCGGTCAGCACCGCGGCACGGGCGGAGGGGTCGTCGGTCAGGCGCTGCCACAACCGCGCCAGCCCGACGTGCAGATTGTCGTTGACCGCGTTCAGATCGTCCGGCCGGTTCAAGGTGATGATCCGCAGCGGCCCGTCGGCGCGCACGTCGATTTCGCTTGGCATGTCGTACATGTCAGACTCCCAGTCCCAAGATTCTCGAGGCAATGATGTTCTTCTGGATTTGCGAGGTCCCGCCCATCACGCTCTGCGCGCGGCTGTACAGGTACGCGCTGAGCAGGTCCGGGTCCCGGGTGCCGGCGACGGACAACGCCGCATGCCCGACGGACTGTTCCACCCAGGTCATCAGCAGCTTGTCCAGCGACCCTTCGGGACCGTGGGAAACTCCGTCCAGCTGTTCGGAGAGCCGCCTGCGGACATGGTGGGTCAGCATCTGCGCCTGGACGGCCGCCCAGGCCACGTCGTCGTCGACCGGGCCTTCGGTCTGCGCCACCAGTTGCGCGACCAGCTTGTTGTAGCGCGCCGCGTAACCGAGGGTGGACGGTTCACGCTCGTGCCCGACGACGGTCATCGCGACCGCCCAGCCGTCACCCGGTGCGCCGACCATCCGGTCCGCCGGGACGCGGGCGCCGTCGAAGGCGACCTGGCCGAATTCGTTGGTGACGCCATTGATCATCCGCAGCGGACGTTGTTGCACGCCAGGCTGTTTCATCGAGACGATGAACGCCGACAGACCGCGGTGACGTTTGGCGTCGGGGTCGGTGCGGGCCAGCAGCAGACACCAGTCCGCGACGTCGGAGTAGCTGGTCCAGATCTTGTGCCCGTTGATCACGTACTCGTCACCCTCACGGATGGCGGTGGTGGTCAACGACGCCAGATCCGAACCCGCGCCCGGCTCGCTGAAGCCCTGACACCAGCGCTCGGTGCCGTTGATGATGCCGGGCACAAAGCGTTGCCGCAGTTCGTCGCTGCCGTGCCGGCCGATCCCGATCACCAGGTAGCCGACACTGGGTCGGGGCGGGGCGCCGGCGCGCGCCAGTTCTTCGTCGACGATGACGTCGTAGACCGCCGGCAGTTCCCGCCCGCCGTACTCACGCGGCCACGACAGCCCGAAGAACCCTTCTTCGTAGAGTGCGCGGTGCCAGTCCGCCTGGCGAGCCCAGTACTCGTCGCCTGATCCGCCGAACTGTTTGGCGTGCAACGAAAGCCAGGACCGCAGCCGGTCCCGGAACTCGGCTTCCTCCGGTGAGTCACGAAAGTCCACGGCCGACCTCCTTCAGGCTGACCGGCCACAGCTCGGTCGATGTCAGCGCCCGGCGCAGATACACGTGCACCAGGCATTCCCAGGTGTTGCCGATCCCACCGTGCACCTGCACCGCGGTCTCGCAGACCGTCCGGGTGGCGCGGGCGCAGTAGACCTTGGCCACCTGCGCCGCCCGGATCGCTTCGTCGGGTTCGAGTTCGTCGACGGCCCATGCGGCATGGCGCAACACGCTCACCGAGCCTTCGATCAGCGCGAGACTTTCGGCCAGCAGGTGGGCGACGGCTTGGTACGACCCGATCGGTTTGCCGTACTGCTCACGGATTTTCGCGTAGTCGCAGGCGACGGCGTGCGCGCCCCGCGCGTCTCCGACCAGGTCGGCCGCGGTGACCACCAGCGCCAGCGCCCGCCACCGGTCGGCGGCCTCGGCGGGTACTTCGCCCAGCGGCGTCGCCGCTTTCTGCAGGGACGCGTAGGCCCGGGTCAAGTCTGCGCCGTCGTCGCCGCCGCCGACGGGGACCGAGAGAACCATGTTGCCCGACAACAGCAATGCCCGGTCACAACCGCGCGCGTCGATCGCGCGATCGTCGACGGCGACCGTCGTCACCGACGCGTCGACGTCGAGGTGACGCGCCAGGTCGTCGGCCAGCACCGGACCCAGAAAGGGTGCGTCGACCAGTCGCCGTCCGAATTCCTCTGCGACGATGGCCACTTCGACGCCGGATGCCCCGTCCGAGCGCAGCGACCGCCACCCGGTGAGTCCGATCTGCTTGTCCAGCCGGGCAATTCGGCCTTGGTCAGCGAGGTCCTGGACCGCGCCCGGACCGAGGTCGTCGGCCATTTTGGCGGCGGCGTCACGTAATTGCTGCTGTTCAGCCGTCAGACGTACATCCATAGCTCTCCTTGAGCGCTCTGCGTAACACCTTGCCCGAGGGCAGGCGAGGAATGTCGGGGACGAACACCACCCGGCTGAGCCGTTTGTACGACGCGAGTTTCGCGTCCACCCGGGCGGTGAGTTCGGCAGCATCCAGCGGCATATGGGTGGCCACGGCCGCGATCACGGCCTCACCGTTGGCGCCGTCGGGCACCCCGAAGACCGCGCAGTCCCGCACGGCCGGATGCCCGTGCAGCACGGTCTCGATCTCGGCGGGCGCGACCTGGAATCCGCGCACCTTGATCATCTCTTTGAGGCGGTCGGTGATCCGCAACCAACCGTCGTCGTCCACCGAGCCGACATCCCCGGTTCGATACCAACCGTCGTCGAACACCTCTGCGGTCGCCGCGGCGGGCAGATAACCCGCCATGATCGAGTCCGACCGCGCCTGGATCTCCCCTACCTCACCCGGTGCGACCGGCTTTCCCGTCTCCAACGACACCACCCGGATCCGCACGCCGGACACCACGCGTCCGACCGAGTCGAGTCGGGCACCGTCGACGGGATTGCATGCGATGACGGGTAACTCGGTGGTCCCATACGCGGGCACCCAACCCACGCCGGTGCGCCGGGTCACCGTGTCGGCGATGCTGGCGGTGACCGGCGTTGCACCCCACATGATGTAGCGCAACGAAGACAGGTCGTAGGACTCGAGGTCGGGGCGCGAGGCGATGGCCAGCGCGATGGGCGCGACGGCCATTTCGACTGTGATGCGGTCGGTTTCGATGTGCCGCAGCATCTGTTCGACGTCGAACCGGCGGTGCAACCGCAACCAGGCTCCGGTCCGCAGCGCGGTGAGGATGTTCAGCAGGCCCAGGATGTGCGATGGCGGGGTGGCGACCTGGATGCGGTCGCGGTCGGTCAACCCCAGCGCCGCCCGCCAGTGCCGCACGGCGGCGTCCAGCGATGCGTGGGTGTGGCGCACGGCTTTCGGCAGTCCCGTGGTGCCGGAGCTGAACACCAGTACCGCGTCGCCGGCCGGCGCTGCCGGGCTGACGGTGTCGCCGGGACGGAGGGGTTCGTCCAGGTGCAGCATCGGCATCAGGCCGGCCAGCACCGGATGGTCGCCGACGGCGTGGGCCGGCTCGGTCAGGGCGAGGGCATGCTCGACCTCGTCGCGCTTCCAGGCTGGGCTGACCAGTACCGCCGCCGCCCCCAGTCGCCAGATCGCCTGGACGGCGACGACGAACTCGGGTCGGTTGGACGCCATCACCGCCACTCGCCCGCACGCGCGCACACCACGTTTGCGCAGGGCGGCGGCCAGTGCGTCGGTCTGCGCGTCGAGTTCGGGCAGGCTGAGTCGCCGCTCCTCGAACGCGAGCACGGCCGACTCGGTCACTCGTCCTACCTTCTTGAGAAGATCCTATCGTGTAGTGAGAATAGTATTCTCTATAGTGAAGAACGCAAAGTACGGGGAGGTGTGCATGACCGAGGCCGGCATGGTGACGATTCACCTCGAGCGCAAGAAAGCGTCGGTGCCGCTGGTCCCCGGCGAGACGTTGCTGGAAAGCGCGCGCCGGGCCGGTCTGGATCCGCCGTTCAACTGTGAGGCGGGCAACTGCGGGACCTGCATGGCCCGACTCACCGTCGGCACCGCGACCATGCGGGTCAACGACGCCCTCGACGACGACGAGGTCGACGACGGCTACATTCTGACGTGCCAGGCCGTGCCGGACGCGGCACCGATCACCGTGCAATACGAATAGCAACTACGGGGGACGCCCGATGGCAAGAGGGATCATCTACGTCGAGACCTACCCCAGTTCGCCGGATCGCGAGCAGGAGTACAACACCTGGTATGACGAAGTCCACCTGGGCGAACTCGTGGCGCTGCCCGGCATCACCGGAGCGCGCCGGCTGCGGCCGGTCGACGGCAACGGACCTTACGTCGCCCTCTACGAAATCGAGGGAGACGATCTGCAGGCCATCCTCCGAGGCATGAACCGCGCCAAACTGACCATGTCCGGTGCGCTGCAGCTGGATCCGCCGCCGATACCGCGGCTACTCAAGGTGATCACCGACCACCATCCCGAGGGCTGAATCACCGAGTGTGCGTCACTCAGTCAACCGCGGCGCGGGCCGGTACTCGGGCCGGTAGCCCGAAACGTGAATCGGGCTGCCCACCAAGCGCATATCGCCGGCGGAGACGATCACTTCCGGAGTCGCCTCCAACGCCTCGGGCAACGTCCGGACGGCGGCGGCAGGCACTCCGAGCGGACGCAACCGCGCTTCCCAACTGACGGCGGTGTCGGTGGCCAGCATCGCGGTCACAACGGCCAGCACCTCGTCGCGCCGCGACACCCGCTCGGCCATCGTCTCGAAACCCCCGATACCGGCTTCGTTGGCGAACGATTTCCAGAATCCGTCGTGCGTGATGAACAGCGCGAGAAATCCGTCTGCGGTCGGAAAGAGCTGCGCAGGAACGTAATACGAGTGCGCGCCGTACGGACGGCGGCGGGGTTCGGTGCCGTCGTTGAGATAGGCGGCGGCGTGATAGTTCAGCTGAGAGAACATCACGTCGCGCAGCGACACGTCCACCTGCCCGCCGCTGCCGGAGATGATCTTGGCCAGTAACCCGATTGCGGCCGTCATTCCGGTCGAGTTGTCGGCCGAGGAGTAACCGGGCAGCGTCGGCGGGCCTTCGGGGTCACCGGTCAACGCGGCGATGCCGACACCGGCCTGGACGACGTAGTCGAACGCCGGGTCGTCGCCGCCGTTGAGCCCGAAGCCGGTGATCGCGACGCACACGATCTTCTCGTTGTGAGCACGCAGTGCCTCATACGTGAGACCCAGGCGCCGGATCGCCGACGGCTTCAGGTTCACCAACAGCGCATGCGACTGCGCGACGAGCTCACCCAACTGTTGTTGTCCCGCTTCGGAATTCAGGTCCAGACAGATGCTGGACTTGTTGCGGTTCAGGCTGGCGAAGTAACTGTCGCCCACCCCGCGGGAGATCTCGCCGCCGCGCGGCTCGATCTTGGTGACCTCGGCACCCAGGTCGGCCAGCAACATGGTGGCATACGGTCCGGCCAGCATGGTGCCGACCTCGAGGATGCGAATTCCGGCCAGCGGCGCGCCGGCAGTCACCGCAGTTCCTTTGCCAACTCCGCGATCATCTCCCGGGTGCGACGCTTGGAGGCGACGAGTTCGTCGCGGTTGTCCCCGATCGGCAGCAGCCGCACCGACAGGTCCGTCACGCCGGCGTCGGCGAAGCGGCGCATCCGGCCCAGAATCTGTTCCGGGTCGCCCGCGGCGCACAGGTCACCGACATCCCGGGCGTCGCCTCGTTCCAGCAGCCGCTGGTAGTTCGGCGACACCTCGGCCTCACCCAGGATGCGGTTGGCCCGCTCCTTGGCCGCATCGACTTCGCTTGGCGCACAAAGACACACCGGGATACCCGCGATGATCCGCGGTGCCGGGCGCCCGGCATCCGCGGCCGCCTTGGTGATCTTCGGCGCGATGTGGTCACCGATCGCGCGCTCGTCGGCCATCCACAACACGGTGCCGTCGGCGAGTTCACCGGCGATCTGCAGCATCACCGGTCCCAGCGCGGCGACCAGCACCGGCATCGGCGGATCCGCGGCCAGCACCGTCGGATTGTGCACGGTGAACGAATCGTTCTCCACGTCAACGGGTCCCGGCCCCGCGATCGCGGTGTTGAGCACCTGTAGGTAGTCACGGGTGTAGGCGGCCGGCTTCTCGTATGGCAGGCCGAGCATGTCCCGGATGATCCAGTGGTGCGACGGCCCGACGCCCAGCGCCAACCTGCCGCCGGTCACGGCATGAATCGAGAGCGCTTGTCGGGCAAGTGCAATCGGATGCTGCGCCTGCAATGGCACCACGGCGGTACCCAGCTCGATGCGCGAACTGTGCGCAGCCATCAGCGACACCATGGTCAGACAGTCGAAGTCGTCGGGTACCTGCGGCATCCACGCGGTATCCAGGCCCGCGGACTCCGCCCACTCGATGTCGGAGGCCAGCTTTGTCACCTTGCGGGCCATGTCGCCACGCTCGGCGCCGATCATCACTCCGATGCGCACGGTTCCTCCAAAACCGGTTCGGGCGTGCCCGTCAACGCGCGGATGTCACGCACCAGCGTCTCCAGCGACGTCCCGGTGGGGAACACCGCCGCCGCGCCGGCGGACAGCAGCTTGGGCACGTCGGCGTGCGGGATGGTGCCGCCGACTACGACGGCGATGTCGGCTGCGTCGGCGGCGCGCAACGCCTCGATGGTCCGCGCGGTGAGCGTCAGGTGGGCACCGGAGAGGATGCTCAGACCGACGACGGCGACGTCTTCCTGCACCGCGATCGACGCGATGTCTTCGATGCGCTGCCGGATACCGGTGTAGATGACCTCGAAGCCGGCATCCCGCAACGTACGGGCGACGATTTTGGCGCCGCGGTCATGCCCATCCAGGCCCGGCTTGGCGACCAGGATCCGCGCGGCCATCTAGAACACCACCGGCTGCTGGAACTCGCCCCAGACCGCCTTGAGCGTGGTGACCATCTCCCCGACCGTGCAGTAGGCGTTGGCGCAGTCGATCAGCCGGTGCATCAGGTTGTCCGTTCCCTCGGCACCCCGTGCCAAGGCGGCCAGGGTGGATTGCACAGTGGCACTGTCCCTTTCGGCCTTGACCTTGGACAGGCGCTTGAGTTGCAGATCGCGGCCCTCGGCGTCGAGTTCGTAGGTGACGACGTCGGGCTCGGGTTCCTCGGAGACGAAGCGGTTGACCCCGACCACCGGCCGGGTGCCCGCTTCGATGTCCTGGTGGATGCGGTAGGCCTCGTCGGCGATCAGCCCCTGCAGGTAGCCGTCCTCGATCGCGCTGACCATGCCGCCGTGCCGTTCCAGGTCGGCCATGATCTCGATGATGCGTTCTTCGGTCGCATCGGTCAGCGCCTCGACGAAGTACGAGCCGCCCAGCGGGTCGGCGACCTGGGCGACACCGGTCTCGTAGGCGAGGATCTGCTGGGTGCGCAACGCCAGCGTGGTGGAGTCCTCGGAAGGCAACGCGAAAGGCTCGTCCCAGGCCGCGGTGAACATCGACTGGACACCACCGAGAACCGCCGCCATGGCCTCATAAGCCACGCGCACCACGTTGTTCTGTGCCTGCGGGCCGTACAACGACGCCCCACCGCACACACAGCCGAACCGGAACATCGATGCCTTGTCCTTGGTGGACCCGTAGCGTTCCCGGACGATGGTGGCCCAACGACGCCGTCCCGCACGGTATTTCGCGACCTCTTCGAAGAAGTCACCGTGCGTGTAGAAGAAGAACGAGATCTGCGGCGCGAACTCGTCGATGCTCATCCGGCCGCGTTCCACCACCGTGTCGCAGTAGGTGACCCCGTCGGCCAACGTGAACGCCATCTCCTGCACCGCGGTGGCACCCGCGTCGCGGAAGTGCGCGCCGGCCACCGAGATGGCGTTGAACCGCGGCACCTCGGCCGCGCAGAACTCGATGGTGTCGGCGATCAGCCGCAGCGACGGTTCCGGCGGCCAGATCCAGGTGCCGCGCGAAGCGTATTCCTTGAGGATGTCGTTCTGGATGGTGCCAGTCAGCTTGGCGCGCGGAATGCCCTTTTTCTCGGCGGCCGCAACGTAGAACGCCAGCAGGATCGCCGCGGTGCCATTGATCGTCATGCTGGTGCTCAGTTTGTCCAGCGGGATGCCGTCGAACAGGATCTCGAAGTCGGCCAGCGTGTCCACCGCGACGCCGACCCGGCCGACTTCCTCGCCGAAGTCCGGATCGTCGGAGTCATACCCGCACTGGGTCGGCAGGTCGAGCGCGACCGAGAGCCCGGTGCCGCCCTGATCCAGCAGGTAGCGGTAGCGGCGATTGGACTCTTCGGCGGTGCCGAAACCCGAGTACTGGCGGAAAGTCCACAACTTGCCGCGGTATCCGGACGCGAAGTTGCCCCGGGTGAACGGGAACTCCCCCGGCGGCGGAGGTTCGGTGCGTCGGTCCCCCGGGCCATACACCGGCGCGAGCGGTATGCCCGACGGGGTCTGGGCTGCGTTATCCATCGGTGAATAACGTACTTGCAAAAAAAGAGAATGCCAATACCATAGTGCTGACCTGCCCAAACACCGCCTGGCGACAATGCCGTGAGGCACTGTGAACTTCCCTTAGCCCCGTTTGGTTCGCCTCGAATGGACGCTGCGGCGGCCACCCGACGCCGAATCTTGGTCCACAGCGAACACTCGGCGCGACACTGGCTCTCCACCGTTCAAATAGCGAAAACACATGTGAAGCTGGGCACATCGGGCCGAGCCTGAATGCCACCGAACCGGTCGGCCGTGACCCGCAACTACGTGCGCAAACGCGTCGATACTGGCCTTCGAACCTTGCCCGGCTGCGCCGCACGGCGCCGCTGCGCTGATCCAACAGGTGTATAGGCTCAATTCGGCGCCTGGAAAACAAGGGCGCGGAACAACGTGCCCCCGCTATTGGTTCGTCTTCGGCGGAAACCCTTTAGCTCTACGAAAAGAGCCGACCTTGCGCTGCACTTCTGCCCTGTCCTTTCGGCGACTGGCGCCCTGGATGGCCGCCGTCGTCGTGTCCTTCGGCGCCCTGGTCGCGTCACCGGGAGGTCCGGCGCGAGCGCTCGCCGATCCGGAATGCCCGGACGTCGACGTCGTATTCGCCCGCGGAACCTTCGAGGCGCCCGGTGTCGGCGCAACCGGGCAAGCCTTTGTCGATGCCCTCAACGCTCGACTCGAGGGTAAGAACGTGGCCGTCGACCCGGTCGATTATCCCGCGTCGCTGGACTTCGCCCGGGCCGTCGACGGCGTAGCGGATGCCAGCACCAAGGTGGAGGCCACCGCGACGAACTGCCCCAACACCAAGATCGTGCTGGGTGGTTACTCGCAGGGCGCGGCGGTCGCCGCGTACACCACCTCCGACTCCGTTCCCGACGGCGTGACCCTCCCGGACGGCTTGTCCGGCCCGATGCCGCCCGCGGTGGCCGCCAAGGTCGCGGCGGTGGTGCTTTTCGCACCGCCGTCGGAGGGGTTCTTGCGTGTGGTCGACCGCAGCGCGCCGCCTATCAACATCGGTCCGCTCTATGCCGCCAAAACCATCAGACTGTGCGCTGAGGGCGATCCGGTGTGCTTTCCGGGCGGACGTAACCGCGCCGCGCACAGCACCTACCGGGACAACGGGATGGCCAACGAGGCCGCCGACTACGCCCGTAACGCCATCGCTTCCCGCTGAGACGTCATGCGCGGCAAAGGATTTCGCCGTTAGGGATCGCGAACCACCCGTCCGGTGACGCCGCCCAGGCCCGCCAGGCAGCCGCGATCTCTTCCAGTTCGGCCGTGCTGGCCGTCGCCGAGTCCACCAGCTGACGCGTCAGGTCCGATTGCAAGATGCGGTCGGCCCACATGCCGCCCCACCACTGGCGGGACTCGTCAGTTGCGTAGCACCACAGGCTGCCGGTCGGGGTGACGTCGGTGAAGCCGGCCCGCAGCGCCCAGGACAGCAGGTAGCGTCCCGCGTCGGGTTCACCGCCGTTGGCGCGTGCCGCGCCGCGGTAGAGCTCCCGCCACCGCTCGAGTTCCGGGATGAGCGGGTACCAGATGAACCCGGCGTAGTCGGCATCCCGGGCCGCGACGACGCCGCCGGGCGCGCAGACGCGCTTCATCTCCCGCAATGCCTGCACCGGGTCGGCGACGTGTTGCAGCACCTGGTGGGCGTGGACGACGTCGAACGTGTCGTCGGGCAGGTCGAGCGCATGCACATCGGAGGCGACGAAAGCCACGTTGTGCAGTCCGCGCGATTCCACCTCGGCACGTGCCAGGCTCAACGCTGCTTCGGTCTGCTCGACCGCCGTCACCAGCCCCGGCGCGACCCGTACGGCGAAGTCGGCGGTGATAGTGCCGGGGCCGCAACCGATGTCGAGCACCGAACGCCCCGCCCCCAGGTGTGGCAGCAGATAACCCGCCGAGTCCGCCGCGGTGCGCCGACGGTGACCGCGCAGCACCGATTCGTGGTGGCCGTGGGTGTAGGTGGCGTGACGCTCGTCCATGGTTGTGGAACCTAATGCCAGACGATGCCGGCAACCAGACCCGCGTGCGGTCACGGCGGTTCGGCGATGGTGCTTGCGGCGACTCAGTTGACCGGAACGTCGAGGATCGGCCGCTGCACGCCTGCGCCGGGGCCGTCGAAGTGCCACCACTCGCCGGAATAGACCTCGAGTCCGCCGTACTTCATCGCGTCCCGCAGCCGGACCCGGTTGGCGTAGGCGGCTGCGTTTACATCCTGCGTCGCGAATGCCGTTGCGCGCGGGGTGAAGTCGTCGAAATCGGTACCCATGTCGGCCACGCAGGCATTCCGTGCCCGCCGCGGGGTCGGGCAGGGTTGCTGCGTGCTGGTGAAGGTCACGTCGACCGAGCGTGCGGCCACGTGGCTGGTTGCATACGGTCCGGGGCGGGCCACCCAGGCCGGGTTGGGCACCACCTGATAGAGCTTCGCCTGCACGTCGTGCGGTCGGTAACAGTCCCAGAAGACCAGCAGTTGTCCCGCCGGGCGCAACGCGGTGGCGGCCGCCGCCAAGCCACGCGCCATGGACTGGTGGACCAGGCAGCGGGCGTCGGACGGATAGAGCTGGGTATGCGTGAAATTGTCTGTGGTGGCATAGCGCAGGTCGACGATGGCGTCGTAGACGACACTGCGTACATCGACAAGCCCGGCGGCCGCGGCCTGCGGGCTCACCGGGGGCACTTCAGGTCCGACGGGAGCCGTCGTGCCGGCCGGCCGCACCGCCAAAGTGGTGTCCGGGCGAGCGTGATGCGATGGCGCACCACACCCCGCGACCAGGCACATGAGTGCCAAAAACAGCTGGACTCTCCGGATACGACCCATGGTCTTATTGTCTCGTCGCCGGTGCCCGGATTGGTCAACCGACGCGATCGGTAGCTATCTGCAGGATGGCCCGGGCGATCTGTTCGGCGGGCTCGAGCCCCAGCACGCCGACGGACATCAGCACTGAGGACTTTTCGCGATAAACGTGGCTCCACGCGTTGGCGTTGATCCGCACGGTGGCGGAATCCGGGTGGTCGAGAGTGAACTGGTAGTGCGGATCGTGTAAATCCGCACAGGCCTGCAGCGACATCTCCAGCTGGTGCAGAACCCCACGCGCCATGCCGGGGTCCGGATAGATCGCGACGGCCTGGCTGACCGTTTGGATCATGGCGGGACCGCCGGGCTTGAGGTCGTCGGTGATCCCGTGGTAGCCGGCGCTTCGGAACTCCGACCAGCCGCTGCCGAATGTGACGTCACTGATCCCCGCGGCCCGGCAGGGTCCCGGAGCGCTGAGGTCGCTGGGTGGCGGTTGGCGCAAGTCCGCATGCGAATGCGCGGTGAGTTCTTCGTAGTTGGCGATGCGGCGGACGTCTTCGATGCTGACGATCAGCGAGTCGGCACGCGATACCGCGACCGTCGGCTGGGCGGAAGGGTTCTGCTGCGAGCATGCCGTGACCGCAGCAACCAGGCAGCCGACAAACAGCGACAAACCGCCGCGGGCAGCTGGTGTCCTGGGCAAATCAACCCTTCGCGTCGAGGCTCCGGCCCACATCCTACGGGCGCGTCCGGCCGGTGTCGGCCAGCGCGGCGCGCGCCGGAGTTAGAGTCGCATGTGCCCAAGATCAGCGCCTCGTCGGTGGAGGAGCACCGCGAACAGGTCCAACGACGAGTCTTCGAGGCGTTCGCCACCCTGATGGCCGAACAGAGCTTCGACGCGATCACGATGGCCAAGCTCGCCGCCGCCGCCGACATCGGCCGTACGGCGATCTATCACCACTTCGCCGACAAGGAAGCGGTGGTCGTCGCTTTCGCCTCGCACGAGACGAGTCGCTACATCGACGGGCTGCGCGGAGAGTTGGCCGACCTCGATGACCCGGTCGAGCGGCTGAGGATCTACATCCGCCATCAGTTGGGCGCCGGCGAGCAATTCCACATGGGTCTCGGCTCGCAGCTCTACGGTGCGCTGTCGCACGACACCATGCGCGCCATCCGCGACCATGTGGTGGCGATCGAGGATGTGTTGCGCGAGATCCTGACCGACGGGGTAGCCACCGGCCAATTCGTGATCGAAGACGAGGCCGCCACGATGTCGTTGCTGCACGCCTGCCTGGCCCCCCGTGAGTTGCCGACGGCCGCGATCGAGCGCTTCGTCCTGCGGGCGCTGGGTGCCAACCCCTGACGCAGGACATCGGATCGGCCCTGTGCTATGTTTCCTGACAGATTGTCAGGATCGTTTTGACATTTTGTCAGACGCTTTGAGCAGTAGCAGATCATCGGGAGCCGAACAGTGACAGTGAGCACCGCCGAGGCCGTCCGCCCCTTTTCCGTGGCGATGAAGGAAGGGTCGATAGCCGAGCACGAAGCCGCGGAACATTCGCCGTACGTCTCCGAACTGCTCTCCGGCCGCGTCAATCGGCAGGGCTACGCCGACTACCTGCTGCGGTTGCGCATGATCTACGAAGCGTTGGAAGAAGCCGTCCGGTCCCGCCGCGACGACCCGCTGGTTGCCGCCGTCTATGACCCGGCGCTCGAGCGCCTCGCCGCGATCGACGCCGACTTGGAGTACTGGTCACCGGGCGCCGTCCCCGCCGTCGACTCGCCCGCCGCCCGCGCCTACCGCGACCGGCTGGCGAACGCCTCCTGGGGCGGTGCGCTGGTGGCCCATCACTACACCCGCTACCTCGGCGACCTGTCCGGGGGGCAGGCGATCGGCAAGATCCTGGACCGGACCTTCGGTTTGGACGGCGCCGGATTGTCGTTCTACGAGTTCCCGGTGCGGGCCAAGCCGTACAAGGACGCCTATCGCGCCCGCCTGGACGGACTCGGCCTCGACGCCGGGCAGATCTGTCGCGCGGTAGACGAGGTGAAGGTCGCCTTCAATCTCAACCAGTCCCTGTTCAACGAATTGGCGACCAATCTGCCGGCCTATCGGCGCTGAAAAGGATGCGAGCGTAACGCTGCGGCGAAACTTACCCCTCAACTTTTCGCCGCAGCGTTACGCTCGTTATCCGCCTCTTCGCTGCCGCATAACCTTTGCGGCAGCGGGCTTTTCAGCCCTGCGCCGGACTAGCGGAACAGCCGGGTCCGGGTACGGCGGCCCGTCATCGCCTCGTAGACGGCGATGAACACGACGGCCAACCCGACGCCGATGAAGAACGGGATCCAGGCGATCCCGCCGTTGGCGTTGGCGTAGCCGAAGTGGCCGGCCACGGCCGAACCGAGCAACCCGCCCGCAGCACCCAGCAGAACCGTCATCAGCAGACCGACATTCTGCCTGCCCGGCATGACCATACGCGCCACGAAACCAATGATGGCTCCGACGATGAGGGCCATGACAATCGTTCCGATCATTTCGACTCCTGTGCTTGAACGGCGCTCCCGACGAGCACCTCCTGGACTGCGGGTTCCCCGAAGTTGACGGCTTATAACACAGATGTGCACCCAATTGCCTTCGCGGCAAGCGTTGCGCCAGAAGGGTTTGAATGCCGGCACGCGGGGTAATCGCGAATCGTTCAACATACGTTTATCAGGAGTCAGCGCATGATCACCCCCGTCTGCCCCGCGTGCGGTTATCCGACGTTGAAACCCGCTCTGTGCGCCTTCTGCTGCCCGGGAGAAGTGTTCTCCGGGGATCGCGTTTTCGGGGCGTCATCGATGATGTCGACGATGTCTCGCGCACAGGGGTGGACGGCTGCCGGCGACTCGAATCTGGTTGGGCCGGTAGCCAGCTAGTCGGGGGTCGCCGCGCTACGGTTGCCTCATCAAACAGGATCGATGCTCGGCCGAATTGATGCGACGGCTGGTTCTGGGTCGGCGGGTCCATGACGGAGGCAGGTGAGCGACCGATGGCTCGCTATGCCAGCATCCTGTACCCGCCGGAGGCCGCGGCGAACGGAGTGGAAGCGGCACCCGATTGCCTCTCCGATCTGCACCTCGACGAGATCATCACCGCGATAACCGCCGCCGGACAAGCCGGCGAAGGCGTCGACCGCTTCTTCCGTCTCCCACTGCACGACCTGGCTGCCATCGAGCACCGCCATCAGGTATTCCGGGATCTCGAGCGAGACGAGATCCGCCAACCGATCTCGGCTTTCGTCGCCGGTATGCAAACCATGCGCGACCGCGATCAACAAGCCAAAGAGCTTCGTCACCCGCTGCAGCGGCAAGGCTGGCTTCTGTCTGCCGTCCAAACCTATTGCGACGCTCTGCTATTGCTGCAACAACAACTTGTCCGGGCCGGCCCGTCGTCGTGCGGACTGCGCGACTTCGTGCGCTACCTCACCGGATATGTCGACAGCCCGGCGTTCCGCACGTTGGTAGGAGACAGCGAGGCCGCCCGGGCGAGCCTGCACGACGTCCGATACACCGTGCACATTCAGGACCGGCGGGTGCATGTCGAGAAGTACTCGGCCCAAACCGATTACAGCGTAGGGGCCGTCGCGGTGTTCGAACGCTTCACCGCCGAGGAGACCACCGATTACCACGTTCCGCAACAGGACACAGCCGACATGAACCATGTCGAACGACAGATCCTGGAGTGCGTCGCAAAGCTCTACCCGAACGCCTTCGCCCAGCTCGACGCATTCTGTCGCCGCAACGAGCACTTCACCGAACCGACGATCATCCGGTTCGACCACGAAATCCGTTTCTATTCATACTATCTGACGTTTGTCCGGCGCATGACCGGCGCGGGACTGGTCTTCAGTTACCCCGACGTCACCGCCGAACCCGGGAACTTGTCAGCCGAGGGCGCCGTCGACCTCGCGCTGGCGATCAAGTCCGACAAACCGCCACAGATGCTGGTGGGAAATGATTTCCGCCTCGAGGGAGCGGAACGGATCCTGGTGATCACCGGTCCGAATCAAGGCGGCAAGACCACGTTCGCCCGAACCATCGGGCAATGTGTCTATCTCGCCTCGCTGGGTTGTCCCGTTCCGGCCGCACGCGCCAGGTTGACACTGCCCGACACGATCTACACTCACTTCGAACGGCAGGAGCACCTCTCGACCCTGCATGGCAAGCTCGAGGACGAACTCGTTCGGATCCATGACATCATGTCCCGGGCCAGCGCCAGCAGTCTCATCATCTTGAACGAGAGTTTCTCGTCGACCGCCCTGCGCGACGCCCTCCTCATCGCAACCAGAGTGGTCAACAGGATCATCGAAATTGGTTGCACTGCGGTCTATGTCAGCTTCCTTGACGAATTGGCCAGTCTGGATCCCGCGTGCGTCAGCATGGTCGGGGAGGTGGCGCCGCACGATCCAACCCAACGGACCTTCAGGTTCACCCGGCGACCCGCGGACGGCTTGGCGTATGCGGCCGCGCTGGCGAACAAGTACGGGCTCACCCACGAGGTGCTGCGGCAACGGATCGGCCGGTGAAAGTCCGCCTGCTGCATCCCGATTCGGATCTCGATCTGAAGCCTCGGTTGCCGTGGCGGCTGAGCGTCCTCGCCGAAGAAGACCTGGAACTCGGCCGGCTCTACGATGCCATGGCCGGCAGCGACCCTTATCTACTCGAAACCGCGCAGAAAGTGGTTCCGCTGACGGTGACCGAGCCGGAGGTGATCGTCTACCGTCAACGGGTGTTGGCCGACGTCCTTGCCAATCGCGCTGTGGTGCAACAAATGTATGACATCGCGTCCGAGGTCGACGGGATCCAATTGCGGCACAAGGTGTTCCTCGGGGGCCTGACCTCCGGGAATTCGGCATTGATCCTGCGCCGTTCCGTCCGGATCCTGGAACTCCTCATGACCACCCTGCGGCAATTGCGCAACGTGTCGGACCGATCGGCCGGACGGTTCCAGTCCACCGGTTTCCGGCAGTTGTTCGGGATGTTCGCCGAGCAGCTGTCCGCCGACTATCTGGCCGGGGTCGCGGAGTATCTCAGCGAGCTCAATCTGCCGCGCGGTGTCCTGCTCAGCGCCCAGCTCGGACTCGGCAACAGGGGCGACCGGCATGTGCTTCATCAACCGCCCCGGCGCAACCGGTGGGGCAAGCCGTTCGGCGCGCCCGGCGACGGCTACGGATTCGTCGTCGACAAGGACGACATGGCCGGGGAACAGGCTCTGGACAAACTCGCGGGTCAGGCAGTCGACGACGTCGCCAGTGCGGTCACCCAGGCGGCCGAGCATTTCCAGGTCTTCTTCGGGCGGCTGCGCATGGAGGTGGCGTTCTACCTCGGATGCCTGAACCTGCACGACGTCCTGGCCAAACGCCAAGTGCCGATGTGCTTTCCGGTGCCGACGCCGAACGGGACGGCGACGTTTCACAGTCGCGGCCTGCGCGACGTCGCGCTTTGCCTCGCGACCACCAAGACCGTCACCGGGAACGACGTGGACGCCGACGGCATGACACTGATCGTCATCACCGGCGCCAACGAAGGCGGTAAGTCGACATTCCTGCGCAGCGTGGGCGTCGCGCAGCTGATGATGCAAGCGGGGATGTTCGTCGCCGCAGACGAATTCAGCGCTGACGTTCGCGACGGCGTCTTCACCCACTTCAAGCGGGAAGAAGATGCCACCTTGCGGCGCGGGAAGCTGGAGGAAGAACTTGCCCGGATGAGCGCGATGGTCGAACACATCGGGTCGGCGTCGTTGCTGTTGTGCAACGAGTCCTTTGCCTCGACCAACGAGCTCGAGGGTTCGCAGATCGCGCGGGGCATTGTGCACGCGATGGTCGAGAGCGGAGTCCGGGTCTTTTTCGTGACTCACCTATACGACCTCGCGCACAGTCTGTTCGCGCGGCACCATCCCGGCGACCTGTTCCTGCGCGCGGAGCGACGTCCGGATGGCGTGCGGACGTTCCGGTTGTCTCCGGGGAAGCCGGAACCCACCAGCTACGGCGAGGATTCTTTTCGGCGGATCTTCGGCCTCCCGCCGCCAGAAGCCGCGACCAGCGGGCACTGATGACACGTTTTGCCTGCCGCGGTCTTGGGATACTCGTGAACCAATCGATCCGGCGCGGAGGTGATCCGAATGAGTGCCCGCAGCGGTGGCGATCTGCCCAATCCCCAAGAGCGTGCCGCGCGGGCCGGCCGGCGGATCGAGGAACTTCAGCAGAGGCGCCTCGACCTGGCTGCCGGAAAGCCGGCGTCGCCGGATTCGGTCGACCGGGCCCGGCGGCACGCGGCGGCCGCGATGGAACGCGCCAAAGACGCGCACCGGGCCGCAGCTGAAGGACATGAGGCCGCCGCGCGTGCACATGAGCGGGCCGCCAATACTCTGCAGCGGGCGGTCTGGCAGAGGCGGGACGATGCCCGCTCACTGCAGGATGAAGCCGACGAACACTGGCAGGCCGCCGAGAACAACCGCCTGGAAAGCCGCGAAGCGCGGTCGAAGGCCGAGGACCCGGGCCGATCGTCGTCTGCCGGGTAGTTCGTTGATACGCCGCCGGACAACCCGTCGGCGTGCGGTGCTTCCATCGATACCGCGAGCTATGGGCTCAGCTTCGACTTCAGCATGGATGCGCCGCAACAGATTCTGCTCTGCCGGGTGACCGCGGGGCGGGGTGGAACAGCGCCTCGCGGGTCGACAGCCCCGTGCAGATCGCCAGCGGACAGGCCACGTCGACCCTTTTCGTAACTTTCGCAACTTTGCTACGATTGGTTGAGTTCCGACAGTGAGATGAGATGAAGTGAGACCCATGAGCACCGCCTCCGCGGAGATCGTGAGCCCGGTTCCGGCCGATGCCGATGGGCTTGCCAATGTCCTCAGCTTCATGGAGGCGCATGAGGCCCGTCACAGGATCTCTCCTGCGCCTGCCTTCTTCCTGTCCGGCGCGGGCGAGCACGAACGTGTCGAACTGACCGAGCAGCTTTACGAAGTCCTCAAGCGTGTCGCCCACGCCCTCAGCCATGGCCAGTCAATCAGCATCCTGACTCGCGACCGAGAAATCTCCACCCAGCAGGCCGCCGAGATTCTCGGCCTGAGCCGCCCCACGGTGGTTCGCCTTATCGAGGACGGCGAATTGCACGCGCACGTACCCGGTGCAGTGCGTCGCAAGCTCCGGCTCGCTGATGTTCTTGCTTACCGCGAGGAGCTTCGCGCCCGACGCAACCGGTTCATCACAGAGAGCTCAGCGGAGTTCGCGGATCCCGACGCCGACGCCGACGAGATCGCCGAGTTGCTCGCGAAGGCGAAACGCAAGCGTTGACTGTCCGCGGCGCCTGAAAGACTCGCCCACGTGTATCGCGCCGTCCTCGACACCTGCGCACTTGTGCCGAGCCTTCAGCGTGACTTCCTGTTGCAGCTGGCCACCGAGGAGGTTTACGCGCCCGTCTGGGGGTCTGGGATCCTCTTCGAGCTGGACTATGTCCTCGCCGGTTTGCACAACAGGCGCGGGATCACTGATAGCGCCAGTCGCCGTCAGCACCTTTTCGACCAGCTGAAGAAGGCGTTTCCGGGTGCGGAGGTTCACGCACCCAAAGACCGCGACTACATCTACGGGCTCAATGATCCCGATGACGGCCACGTCGCCCACGCCGCGATCATCAGCAAAGCCAACGCCATCGTCACCGACGATCGCCGGTCCGGGTTCAGCACAGCACGCGTGCTCGTGGAGTCCGACATCGAGACAGTGCATCCACATCAGTTCGCCGCCCACACTGTGTCAGCGCACCCGCGTGCAGGAGTGCGTGCGCTGCGAGAGATGTCGGATCGCCGGACCAACCCGCCACGGACCCAGGAGCAGATCCTCGACTTGCTAGTGACACGGCACAACATGACCGAGGTCGCCGAGATCTTGCTGCCGCTGCTGGCAGAGGGCACCTGGCGACCCGGCTGACCGCCGTTTGTTGATCTGTGACCGCCGAGCCGATCTACGTGATCCGCCGTCATTGACCGCAGCGCCCGCGCTACGTCCAACGAACTCGAATGTCTCGATGCAGACCTCGAATTGTGGTGGCCAGGGGCGGGATCGAACCGCCGACCTTCCGCTTTTCAGGCGGACGGATTAGCCGCTGACCTGCGGTTTAACGGTTTTCATGCGTCAAATACGACGCGCTGAGCGCGTCTGACGCATGCCGTCTGTCCGGCGACCGGACAGAAACCGGACACGGTGACAGCACTCCCGACAGGGAACCCTTCACCGCCCATCACTCGATGATGCGCGCCTTGGGCTCCCGGGGAGTAGGTACCCGATGCCCAGCATCTCTGTGCCGACAGTGCGCTCTATCGGCGCTGCGGCGGAGCAATTACCTCTTGGACCGACCACAACCCGAACGGCCAGCCGGAACACGGCCGGAGCCGCGGACGCCGGTAGACCGCGAGCGCCCGAGGCCGCCAAGGCCGCAGGGCGCGAGAGCGACAGCGGTCGGTCGGACGGCGGTAGCGGTGGAGGCCGTGTTCCGGCTGGGACCAACGGGCTTGTTATATGTCCCAAAAGTGTCCGCGACACCATCGATCACGGAGCTGACGCGGATTTCTCGGTTGCAGATGTGCTGGGATTCCGTTTTCCGGGTCCCGACATGGTGGCCTCGGCGGCGACATTGTTTGAGCCCGCGCAGCCGTGGGCTTCTGGCCGGGATCGGCTTGGCCTGGAACCCGAATCCGGTCGGTTCCGAATCACTATCGGGCCTGGTGTCGTTCGGCTGGGCTGGACCCGGCCCGTTCGCGCCGAGAAGGCATCCGAGCGGTCGGTCGAACGGCACCGACTCGATGTGGCCAACGAAGAGGACCGCTTGAAGGCTGGCCGGGACGCGCCCGCTCCGCCTGTGCGCACGATCACCGAATGGTCCCGCAAATCACGAGCCGCGATGTGCCGTACGTTTGCCGAGCTCGATTACACGCCGCTGGTGGAAAGCGGGCGTGTGCCCGCGATGGTCACGCTGACCTATCCCGGCGACTGGGAATGCGTGGCGCCTGACGGGGCTAGCGTAAAGCGGCACATGGTTTTGTGGCGCAAGCGGTTTCAGCGGGAGTGGGGTGAACCGGCTCGCTACATCTGGAAGCTGGAATTTCAACGTCGCGGCGCACCGCATATTCACTTGTGGATGGCTCCGCCAAATGGCCTCGGTCGATCGGGCCGCAAATTCCGGGACTGGCTATCGCAGGAATGGGCCGACATCGTTGGCCATCCCGACGCCGAGCAACGATCGCGCCACCGGCTCGCTGGCACAGCTGTCGACATTCTGAAGGGATTGCGGGCCTTCGACCCTAAACGTCTCGCTGTTTATTTCACAAAACATTCCTCACCGAATATGTTGAGCGACAAGGAATATCAGCACATAGTTCCACAAGCGTGGCAAGAGCCGGGCCGGGGGCCAGGGCGCTACTGGGGAGTCCATGGGCTACAAAAGGCAATCGCAGTCGTAGAGATCTCCCAAGATGCCTACCTGATGGCCCGCAGGATCATCCGCCGCTGGTCACGCTCACAGATCGTCTACGGCAACGGCAACTTAACTCTTTCCTCCACGGCCGCGGCAAGAACCGCCCCACGCTCGGTTCGACGCCTGAGAATCACTACGGGAAACCTACGTCGCCGAACCGTCCGGCGACGACGTCTTCTGTGCGACCAAGGAGGACTAACCGGTGGGTACGCCCTCTTGAACAGCGGACCAGCATTCGCACTACAGCTTGCGGCGGCGTTGTACGGGCGGTCGCGAGCGCTACCTCGTTAGCGCTCGATGCGATAACGAGGTAGCGAACTTGTCAAGCTTTCAGCTTGTGGTCCTTCCTTCTCTGCGGTTCGGCGGCCGGCCACTCGGAAGTGGGCACACTCGCGCCTGCAATCAACCTCACCGATACGTTTGGCGCGTCGCTAGGCGATACCGGGTTCAGTTCCCAATCACCGGCACCCGAGTCGTTCTGGTCGCTTAACTCGGGCTTGGGCGGCGGGCGGCACGCTTGCGGGCATTGGGCTGCGCTGGCGGCTTATCAGCAGTGCGACGGTGGGCGGCAAGAAAGTCATCTACGATGCGTTCACAGTCCTGACGCTCGATTGCACGCAATCCGGTGAGGCGTGCGAACGCCACAGGACCTACGAGTTGGCACATCACGAGATCTACGTCGAAGTTGTCGAGTTCCGCTCGGGCGTTGGAGCTTTGGAGTAAAAGATCAAAGGGATGGCGATAGTGATCGACGATTCGCGTTCGTAACGCGTGCCGGTCAGAGGTGCCGCCGTCGGATGTCGGCCCCAGTGCGACCCAGGCCAGTGTGGTGACATGCAGCGGGGCTTCCTGGAACAGGGTGGCCTGTCGACTAAGCAGTTCAATGAGTTGATCACGTAGGGCTCCCGTGGCTGGTGCCGGCGTGACCTGTGGCAGCAATCTTTCGAATGTGGCGGCGAGTAGCTGCGTAGAGCTGCTGAAATGCCGATAGAGCGTGGTTCGCGCGACTTTGGAGGCTTTCGTGACCGCGTCTACGGTCACTGCTTCAATGCCCCCTGCGGTGAGCAGTTTCGTCGCGGCGTCTAGAAGTCGGGTCCGCGACCGCAGCAGGCGCGGGTCAGCCTCGTCGTCGGCCCGGAGTTCAACAACATCACGCTCCACGTAGGTCACCGTAACCCCACCGGCACCGCAGAGACGGCGAATCACCTTTGATCCCGCCAACAGTCCCTGTAGTATCGCTACGATACTGTTAGTATCGTAGCGATACCGTAAGTTTTGTTATCGGTTCGAGATCGACCTAAGGGGGACGAATGACAAGGCACTATCGGCCAGCAGAAAGTGGTGATGAGCGATGAATCTCCTGCACCCTTTGACTGGGAATCGAACATGGATCCGCGCTGTGGAGCGGTTCAATTCCGCCTTGCGCCACACGCTGGTGCGTAGGGACCAAACACACAGCACCAAGGGAGACCTCGTCGAACCGCGCCATTACCCGCGCCGGTCGTACTCGTTCTTAGATGACGACCTGATGAACCGGGAGATGTACAACCACGTCCACGAAGAACCGATAAGGCTGAGCTCGCGTATAGCGTTTCGCCTTCGTCGTTCGTGAGTTGTCGAAGCTGCTCATTCGTCAACTAGGGCTTCTTCCTGTACAGCCACGAGGTGTGGCGCATCTAGCTTATTTCGTTCGCAACATGCCGGCGCCGGCCTTCGCTGAGTGGATGGAGGCCAAATCCCGTTTCTGGCGCGTTTGACGTGAACCACGAACGGGTACGACCCGACGCAAACGGTACTCATAGTTTCGCTGAGATACCGTTGGTTTTGTTAGTAAATGGGGGGGACAGGGGATGGTAGACACCGGGTGGCTCACTTCGGGCGTGGCCACACTGAGCCGTCCCGTCCGACGGCAACTCCGCAAAGTTGCCGCAGGCGACGGCGCTTACAGCGAACGGCTGGCCCGGCTGGCGGAATTCAGCATCCGGCATAAGGCACTTGTCATCGGGGCCTGGGTGATGATGGCAGCAACCTTGGCTCTGTTGTTCCCACAGTTGGAGACCGTCGTTCGGCAACAGTCGGTGACCCTAATACCGCGGGATGCTCCGTCGCTGCAAACAGTGGAGCGCATGAGCGCAGCATTTGGTGAGCGCGGGTCGAAGACGAGCATATTTATCGCGATGGAAAATCCGGCGGGGCTGACTCCGCCAGTGCGCCAACGCTACAACTCGATGGTTTCGCGGTTGCGGGCCGACACTACCCATGTGCGCCTAGTCCAAGATCTATTAGCCGACCCGTTAACCTCCGCACAAGCCATCAGCGCGGATGGCAAGGCTTGGTACCTGCCGGTCGGGGTGGCGGGAACACTGGGCGATCCCAAAGCCGCGGAATCCGTGAAGGCGGTACGGGCCATCGCCGGCCAGGCATTCAACGACTCCCCCACTACCGTTCGTGTGACCGGACCACCGGCTACCTTCAGCGACCAAATCGATTCTGCTGAAAAGGATCTCGTATTCATCTCTGTGGTTACCGCTGGCCTGATCGCCTTAATCTTGCTGGTCATCTATCGATCCATATTTACCGCAGTGCTGCCGCTGCTGGTCATCGGGATCAGCCTGGCGGTCGGGCGCGGAGTGTTGTCGGCTCTCGGCGAATCAGGCATGCCGGTTTCGCAATTCACCATCGCCTTCATGACTGTGATCTTGCTAGGTGCGGGCACCGACTACTCGGTCTTCTTAATCAGTCGGTATCACGAGAAGCGCCGACAGGACATCTCACCGGATCGCGCGGTCGTTGACGCAACCGCCACCATCGGACGAGTGATTCTGGCGTCAGCCGCAACCGTGGCCTTTGCGTTCTTAGCCATGTTCTTCTCAAAGCTGAGCGTGTTCGGTGCACTCGGGCCAGCCTGCGCGATCGCAGTTTTCATCGGAGTGGCGGCCACAGTGACGTTGTTTCCCCCAGTGCTGGCTATGGCCGCTACACACGGCATCGGAGAACCTAAAGCCGACCGCACGCGTCGGTACTGGAACTGGATCGCCGTCGCCGTCGTTCGGCGACCCGCTCCTCTACTGATTGCCAGCTTGGCGTTAGTCGTAGGTCTAGCGGCCATCGCACTCACCATGCGCATCAGCTACGACGACCGCCAAGGACAGCCCGCCACGACCGCCAGCAACGAAGGCTATCAACTTCTGGACAGACACTTTCCTAAGGACACTGTCATCTCCCAATTCATGGTTGTTGAGTCGCCCACCGATCTGCGCACCAGCCGGGCACTGGCCGACTTGGATGAGATGGCTTCACGGGTATCGCAACTACCGGGCGTTACCAAGGTTTCCGGCGTCACCCGCCCCACCGGCGCGCGCATGGACCAGGCTCAGCTGTCATGGCAGAACGGCCAGATTGGCAACAAGATGGCTGGTGCGGTCGCCGACGGAGACGCTCATAGAGACGACCTGACCAAACTCACCGACGGTGCCGACCAGCTCGCCGGGGCGCTGGCAGAACTTGATACCACCGTACGCACAGCGTTGACGCCTCTGACGAGCCTCCTGACGCAAACCCAAGCCAGCGGCTCTCACGTACAGCGGTTGCGCCCGATGCTTCAACAACTTTCGGCTACCGCGCCAGCCGTGGATCAGGCCATCCGGGCGGGGCCCGGGCTACGACAACAAGCTGAGCAGGCCCAAAGCGCGATTACCACCATCGACCCTCTCGTTGGTGCACTCAACAACTCACCGTGGTGCGCGACTACGCCGGAATGCTCCCAGATCCGCGACCAGGTACAGATTCTGAGTTCCCTGCGCGATAACGGCTTCTTCAGTCAGCTCGCCACTCTCGGCGACTACTACCGTCCTGGCGCCGATACAGCGACCGGAACCTTGGCCGATCTGCAAAGCACCCTTAATGCGCTCGATAGAGCGTTCGGAGCACTAGGTGAGCCCGCCGACATAGCTGGCAATATCCGTCGTCTCCAAAGTGGCATCAGCCAACTCACGTCCGGCGCACAGGCACTAGCTACGGGCGTGCACACCCTTGCCGACAGCAACATCGAGATGCTGTCCGGCATGAGTCGAATCGCGACACAACTGCAAAATTCGGCGCGTGCTAGCGCTGGCTCAGATAACGCCAGTGGCTTCTATCTCCCACCTAACGCCTTTGAAGACCGCCAATTCGCGGGCATGGCAAGACATTTTCTTTCTGCTGATGGGAAAACCGCGCGCTTTGCCATCGAATCCCGCTTTGACCCCTATAGCAGCAAAGCGATGGACCTTGCCCATCAAATCACTGAAACAGCAAACGGCGCGCGACCAAACACTTCCCTAGCTGGCGCCACAATATCGATGGCGGGATTCCCCGCGGTCAACTCCGATATCCAACGCTTACTCTCGGCCGACTTTCACCTTCTGGCCATCGCCACCCTCGTTATCGTCGGTCTGATCTTGGTCGTTCTACTGCGGGCACTGGTCGCGCCGCTCTATTTGCTAGGAACCGTGATTCTCAATTACGGCGCCGCCTTGGGCATCGGAACCCTCGTCTTCCAATACGGCCTTGGCAAGGAGATCGCTTGGCCCGTACCACTTCTGGCGTTCATCATCCTGGTCGCCGTTGGCGCTGACTACAACATGCTGCTGATCTCGCGACTGCGCGAGGAATCCGCCAATAACATCCGAGTTGGCGTCCTGCGAACGGTCGCTAACACCGGTTCAGTGATCACCTCAGCTGGACTCATCTTCGCCGCCAGCATGTTCGGCCTCATGGTCGGATCGGTAGGCATCATGATCCAGACCGGTTTCATAATCGGCTGCGGTTTGCTCCTTGACACCTTCGTCGTTCGCACCCTCACTGTTCCCGCGATTGCTACGCTCATCCGCGACGCGAGCTGGTGGCCACAACGAACGGACTCGCGTTCTTTCCGCGGGGCCCATTGAAAATGATGTCGGGGTCTGAGGAGCAGCACATTCGTGGCGATGACGGCGTTACGCTGGTGGCAGATTATTATCGCCATCCCACTCCTAGTCCGGTCGTATTGCTGCTACATGGCGGCGGCCAGAACCGTCACGCGTGGACTGCCACAGCACGGCGGCTCCATCGCCACAGCTATACCGTCGTCGCCTACGATGCGCGCGGACACGGTGACAGCGACTGGGATCCGAGCGGACAGTACGACGTCGCACGATTGGTCGCCGATCTCATCGCAGTTCGAGGACATTTCACCGCCGAGAGTCGTCCCGCCGTCGTTGGCGCATCATTGGGCGGCATGGTCATTCTCGCTAGCCACCTGACACATTCGCCCAACCTCTGGACTGCTGTCGCACTCGTCGATGTCACCCCGCGACTTGAATTTCAGGGGGCTCACCGAGTTGTGTCCTTCATGTCCGCCCACCCAGCCGGATTTGACACCCTCGACGATGCTGCCGACGTGATCGCCGAATACAACCCGCACCGCCCGCGGTCCGGGAACCTCGAAGGCTTGCGCAAAGTTCTTCGTCAGCAAGCCGACGGCCGATGGACGTGGCGCTGGGACCCGGCGTTTATTAATTCCAATTTCAATGTCACGCAGGGAGAGCTCACGACGAGCTCCGAGCAGTTCGACGTCATTAGCGATTTGCTGTCTCAAGGAGCACGCCGAATCACTGCCCCCACGCTGCTGATTCGCGGCGCACTTTCAGATGTCGTGTCCGAGGACACAGTTCAAGAATTCTTAGAACTCGTACCTCATGCCGAAACAACGGATGTCAGCGGAACCGGGCACATGGTTGCCGGCGACGACAACGACGCCTTTACCGCCGCGCTGATCAACTTTCTCGACCGCACCCTGGGGGCTCCAACGTGAAGCGCCTGCCCTCTTAGTAGCCCAACTTGTCCGCTCGACGGCTAGAGGCCTGCGGTAATCCGACAATTCGCGCTAACCGCTTGGCATCAATACGCCCGCCAGGAGAACAGCCTGAAGAATCTCGCACCGATACGGCCGGTTTCGCTACGCTACTTCACGTACCATAGTGGTGAGCGCACTCGAAAAGCGATGCGGCGGGGGTGGTTGCATGCGATCGGTTACTAGTAGCCCATTGCAGACCAGGCGCCGCGCGCACCTTCTCTCACAGATCGAGGGCAACGCATATAAATTGTTCGCCGAACACGGCTTTTCTGCTGTGACGACCGAGGACATCGCCGTCGCGACAGGCATCTCGATTAGCACGTACTTTCGCCACGTGCCCGCCAAAGAAGATTTGCTCATCGCCCCGGTCCGGCAAACTATCGTTGAAATCGTTGAGTCGTATGAGGCAGGGCCAGACGGTGAATCGGCAGCAGAAACCTTGATCCGCCAGACTGTTGCAAGCGCTCGGCAGCGAACACAACATAGCGGCCTGACGCAATGGCGACAGGGCATCTTGACGGCTCCCCACCTATTAACGAAAGCGGTGCTGATTAGCGAAGACGTCGAACGGCGATTCACCGAAATGGTCGCCGCTCGTATGGGTGTTGACGCTCGTAGCGATATGCGCCCCAGTTTGCTGATCGCGACGAGTCTGGCGACTTCCAAGTTCGTCCTGATGAACTGGCTGAACACCGACCACTGGACGGCTATATCCCCACTGCACCTTCGGTTGGAACAAGCCTTGAGGATCACGCTGGCCGGCTTCGACTGAGACTCTGATGCTTCCAAGGCGCAGTCTGTCATCGATCAGTGGGCCGCAGTCGAGCCCGAGGGGAAGCAGTAGCTACCGTCAGATCAATACGATCCATCTATACGCCTTCGATCGACAGATCGCCGTGCCTAGCTAAAGGCCGAATCCGCTTGGAGCCGAGAATCTTCGAATCACACCAGACGCGAGGGCATCTTCGCGATCGAGGCCTTCCCAGCTAGCGGCGACCAACCCCAACAGCCGTTTCGTGCAGTCTTACACCGTACGTGCTGTGCGCGTACTGCTTTCGACGCTGAGAGCGCGCAGTCGACGTTTGTGACACTGCGAAGGCTGCTTCACCGATCTTCCCGGATACGAGTCGCCGCGCGGTGCGCAGATTTCTTCAAATTGATCCTGCTCGACCGTCGCGTAACTCCGGAACGCCATGTGAGAATCGGCATGGCTAAGAGCAGCAGACTTTCAAGAAAGGGTAGTGAATGGCAGTGCCCAAGTGGCTCAGTGTTTCTCACGCACAGGTGTTTCCGCACCGGGCGTTCGTCGTGTCCGACGTGACGGCGGTGATCGACTATGAGCGGTCGACAAAGGACAACAAAGTCCAGGCGGCCGACCGTGAGTCAGGATATCCGTTATGGCAGGTCGAAGTCCTCGACGGCGATCCGGCAGCGAGCAAACGGACTCGTACCCTCACCGTCAAGTTTGCAACGCCGACACCGCCTGAATGCCCGCCAAATGCCAACGGTATGCCTTTTGCCCCAGTAATTCTCGATGAATTGTGCATATTGCCCTATGTTGACCGTTCGAGTGAAGGCGGTCGCATTGCTTGGTCATTCCGAGCGTCGGGCATGACTGCTGACACAGGCAAGGCAACTTCGTCGGCGTCGGGCCGCGCATCGGCATGAGCCAGTTTGACGACCCCTATCCTGCAATACCCGATGACCCGTATTCGGTACCAGATGCTGATGTGGGTATTGACCTCGACTACCTTGCACACCTGTTAAAGCTCTGCACCGCATGGCTCTTCGGGACGATCGTCGCATTAGGTATCGGGCTCTTCATCTGGCGATTGCGATCCCCTGTCACATACGACCGCTACTTTGGCGTGCATGCACGACAGGCACGCTGGATGGTTTGGAGCTTGACCGCCTGGCCGCGAATCGCCAGGGACTGCGGTTTGTCAACTTCAAGGAGCGTCACTCGAAAAGACATCCAGGGCAAGCCAACCACGAAGACCGTCTGGACTCACCCCGAGATCCTCGGACTACGGATGGCCGATCACTGTCTACGCATGACTATCCGCACGCGGTCAGGCCAGACCGTCGACGACCTCGAAAGGGCGGTCCCCGCAATCCGCGATGCCGTCGGGGCACATTCCGGTCGGTCGACGGTCGTCGCACCTGGCACAGTGCGCATGGAGTTCGTTATGAACGAACAACTTTCGGCGATTGCGACAGCCAAAAGGCCAATCGGAACCGACGCAACTTCCGTCGACATCGGCCGACGCGAGAACGGATCGACCTGGCGTCTTCCCATAGCTGGGCTGCACACCCTGACGGTCGGGTGCTCCGGCGCGGGCAAGGGCTCTATCTTCTGGGGCATCGCCGGTGGACTGGGCCCTGCCGTCAAATCCGGCAGTGCCCTACTGTGCGCAATAGATCTCAAGTACGGGATCGAGGTGTCTGTCGGGTCTTCCCTCTTCGCCAGAGTCGCCACCACAGAATCTCAAGCCGCCAAACTCCTGGCCAAATTGGAAGAGATACTCGACATGCGTGGGCGAGCGATGGCCGGCCACACACGCTCTCACACACCAACCCGCACTGATCCGCTCGTCGTCCTGCTCATCGATGAACTGGCCGGTTTGACCGCTTACATCACGGACGCCGCGCTCAAGAAACAAGTCGCGGCTTCGCTTTCGCGCATCCTGACAAAGGGGCGTGCCGTCGGAGTCGTAGTCGCCGCATTCATGCAAGACCCGCGCAAGGAAATCCTGCCCATGCGCGGACTGTTCACCCAGACCGTCGCCTTAAGGCTTCGGTCACGCGACGAGGTCACGATGGTCCTCGGCGATGGGATGGCCGACCGCGCGCCAGCGCACCGCATCAGCCCCAACGAGCCGGGCACCGGATACGTCGTCACCGAAGACGGTTCAACGACGCGGGTTCGCGCCGACTACTGGCCGGACTCACTGATCCGTTCCGTCGCAAACGAATACAGCAACAAACGTCCAAGCAGCACCACTCCGGCTAAGAACTAAGGATCTTGACATGAGAACTTCCAATACCGCCGATACCGGGGCAGCAGCGTTTCCAACGCTTCTGACTGCAGAGCAGGTGGCCGACCTGTTCGGCGTATCCGCCGCGACGGTGAGCCGATGGGGCGCATTGCGCGATCAGGGAGTAGAAGTGGGGCCACCCTGCTACCCGCTGTCGGACCGCGTAAGACGTTGGGATGCAGCGGAAGTCCGTGCGTGGCTCAGCCAGGTGCGCCGCTGAATGGCCGGCTCGGTACCGCGCGGTATTCGAAAGCGGATCAATTCAGCGGGCCAGGCGCGCTATCAAGTGCGCTACTTGGTGCGTGATCCAGACTCTCCCTCGGGATGGGTTGAAACGTCATCGACATTCGCCACCATGCGAGAAGCGCGGGCCTTTAAAGCCGAGCGCGATGGCGAGGCGGCGATCGGCGCCAGACGTTTCGACCCAAGACTCGGCCGCGCAAGCCTTTCGGCTATCTGGAAGCAATTCACCGCATCGAAACACCCGGCCGTATCACCCAAGACGTGGAGCGGCTACACCCAACATTGGGAACTCCGCATCGGTCCGCGCTTCGGCCATGTCCCGGTCGACGAGATCACCCGCGAAGATGTCCAGCAGTTCATCGGCAGCCTCGCCGTTGGGCCGTGGGCCAAAGTCGCGACGCTGCGCCTGCTGCGGTCAATTCTCGACATGGCTCGCGAAGACGGCCGAATTCACACCAACCCGGCCCAGGGAGTGTCTTCCGGGCGGATGCCGGTGCGAGAACGCCACCGCTATCTCACGGCCGGCGAAGTCGTCGCCCTGGCAGCGGCATGCGGCGACCAGGGCGACATCGTCACGATCTTGGCCTTCACCGGACTTCGCTGGTCCGAACTGGTCGGCCTCCGCGTCGGCGACATCAACCTCGAGACGGGTCGGCTTGAAGTTCGCCAGGCCGCACCGGAAGTAGAAGGCCGAATAATTGTCGGACCGCCAAAGACACGCGCTGCGGTTCGAACCGTCCCACTCCCCCAGGTCGTCATCGACGCCCTCAAGCCACGAATTGCCGGCCGCGGGCCCCGGGAACAAGCGATTACCTCACCCAACGGCGGCTACCTCAGATCCAACAACTGGCGCAGACACACCCACTGGAACGAAGCCCTCAACAAAACCGAACTAGCGCCCCTGACGATTCACGACCTACGCCACACCTACGCCAGCCTGGCCCGGGCATCAGGCGCCGATCTTCGCTACGTACAGAAAACGATGGGGCATTCGACACCGACCGTCACCGCGAATATCTACAGCGACCTCTACTCAGACGAACTCGATCACGTAGCCGCGAATCTCGACCGGCTCTGCAGCACCGTCGCCAACCAGGTGAACGGACAGGAACCGGACAAGACAATCAATCCAAAGAGTGCTGTCACCGCATACAAGCAGGTCAGAGATGGTGGCCAGGGGCGGGATCGAACCGCCGACCTTCCGCTTTTCAGGCGGACGCTCGTACCGACTGAGCTACCTGGCCGGAAGCCGGCAGGCAGTGTGTGCCTCGCCGTGCTGGCGACCCTGACGGGACTCGAACCCGCGACCTCCGCCGTGACAGGGCGGCGCGCTAACCAACTGCGCCACAGGGCCTTGCTGTGCTGCTACTTGCTCCACACTGATGCGTCGCAAGTACCCCCTACGGGATTCGAACCCGCGCTACCGCCTTGAAAGGGCGGCGTCCTAGGCCGCTAGACGAAGGGGGCCAGAACCGAATCTCTCCGGGGCACTCGCAACGAATTCAACGTTGGGAGCCAAGTCAGCTTAGGGCACCCCGGGCCTAATCCTCAAACGAGGCCGTCCCGGATCCTCAAACGACCGGTCGACGGCTACGCAGTATCCTGTGTGTCCACGCCCCTATAGCTCAGTCGGTAGAGCTACGGACTTTTAATCCGCAGGTCCCAGGTTCGAGCCCTGGTGGGGGCACCGGTCATCACATCGTCTGACGGCCCTCTCGGCATCGGTTGGGCGCCAACGCCGCACGGCTGCCCCGGAAATCGAACGCTCCGTTTTCATTCGCACCCGCTTGGTTATGCTCGCGGCTATGCTTCCGGACGTGAATCCCGCTGAGGTCCAACCCAACGCCCCCGTAGCCCTGGTGACTTTGGAAATCCGTCACCCCGCAACCGAAGCCCTCACCGAGTCGACAGCCCGAGAACTCAAGCAACGACTCATCGCCGACCTGCCGATCGAACGTGCGGCCCAGGACGTCCAGTGGGGCATGACCGCTCCGGGGCAGCCACCGCAACCCGTCCAAGATCGCTTCGTCCGCTACTCCAACCGCGAGAACACCACCGCCGCATCGCTGAAGAACCAGGCGATCGTCGTCGAGACGACCGCGTACACCAACTTCGACACCTTCCTGGACATCGCGATGCGCGTGGTTGACGCGCGCTCCTCGGTCACCAACCTGGTGGGCATCGAGCGCATCGGCCTGCGCTACGTGTTGGAGATCCGGGTCCCCGCGGGCGTCGACGGCCGCATCGAATGGACGAACTGGATCGACGAGAGCCTGCTCGGCCCGCAGCGTCTGGCCCCCGGCGGCCTGACCCTGACCGAGTGGCAGGGCGCGGCCGTCTACCGCGAGGCACAACCGGGCAAGTCGCTGATCGTCCGGTACGGACCGGGAGTGGGCCAAGCGCTCGACGCCCAGTACCACCTGCGCAGGGTCACCCCCGCCGGGACGGGCCAGTTCTTCCTGATGGACATCGACAGCTTCTGGACACCGCCCACCGGCACGATTCCGGAGTACAACCGGGAAGCGCTGGTCTCGACCTACCGGGATCTGTACGCACCGGCGCAGACGGTTTTCCAGGACATGCTGACCACGCGCCTCAAGGACGAGCTGCTCCGCAACAGCCAGTAGTCCGGCTACCCCTCGCGCACCGCGCTGCTGTAGGTCACGTCGGCGAATGCTTCCGCGAGTTCGTCGTCAGGGTAGGCAAAGCCGTTGGCTGCGTGCAGTTCCTTGGTGGTGTGCGACGACGTCTGCCAGCCCTCCCCGGACAAGTGGTCCAGGATGTGGCTGCGCTCGGAGTGGTAGACGAGGTCGTTGAAGTCGACCTCGAAGCCGAGTTCAGCCATCCGGTCGTGATGCTCGCGCCAGCGCGGATCCTGAAAGATCCGGGTGTCGGGAACGAACTCGAAGGCCAACCGGCTGCCGGGGGCGCTCAACGCGGTGATGTTGTCGAACAGCGCATCCTGGGCGTCGTCGGGCAGGTAGACCAGCAGCCCTTCCGCGCTCCACGCCGACGCCGCCTCGGTGTCGAACCCCGCGGCGCGCAACGCGGACGCCCAGTCGTCGCGCAGGTCCACCGAGACGGTCCGGCGCTCGGCGGTCGGCTCGGCGCCCAGTTCGCCCAGGGTTTCGGTCTTGAACTCGATCACCTCGGGCATGTCGACTTCGTAGACGACGGTGCCCGCCGGCCACGGAAGTCGGTAGGCACGCGCGTCCAGACCGGACGCCAGGATGACGACCTGGCCGATACCGCCGCAGGTGGCGTCCAGGAAGAACTGGTCATAGAACCTGGTACGGCAGGCCATGCCTTTGGCCATCCGCTCGGGATCGAACTCGGACTCTTCGGTGACCGGGATCTCCCCGTTCACCAGCCGGACATAGACGTCGATGCCTACCGCGCGCACCAGCGGCGCGGCATACGGATCCTCGATGTAGCCATGTTCAGACGAAAGGGCCCGTTGCGCGGCCACCATGGTGGCTGTCGCGCCAACGCTCGTAGCAAGGTCCCATCGATCCCGATCGGTACGCACCATCCAACTCCCAACAGCAAAAAATATAGACAATCTAGTTAATATCACAGCTTCGGCTGTGTCTTCTCGGACTACCCTGCGATCTGTGACCGACTTCGCCCAACGCACCATCGACCTCGCTCGCCGCAACGTCGCCGAAGGCGGCCGCCCGTTCGCGACGGTGATCGTCAAGGACGGCGAAGTGCTGGCCGAGAGCGCCAACCAAGTCGCTCAGACCAACGACCCGACCGCGCACGCCGAGATACTGGCTATCCGCGACGCGTGCACGAAACTTGGCACCGAGCATCTCGTCGGCACCACCATCTACGTGCTGGCCCACCCGTGCCCGATGTGCCTGGGCTCGCTGTATTACTGCTCCCCCGACGAGGTGGTGTTCCTGACCTCGCGCGACGAGTACGAACCGCACTACGTCGACGACCGTAGATACTTCGAGCTCGCCACCTTCTACGACGAGTTCGCCAAGGACTGGCGGGACCGTCGGTTGCCCATGCGCTACGAGGCCCGCCCGGATGCCGTCGACGTCTACCGGTTCTGGCAGGAACGCAACGGCGGCCAACGCACCGCGACCGTCGTACCGGGCGGCTGACCGTCGGGCATTGACACCGTGCCCTCCCGTGGAACTATTATCTGCGTATGCATGCAGATAATAGACCTCTGCGGCTTCCCGACGACCAAGCCGCGCTGGTGGTCGAGATCTTCCGGATGCTCGCCGACACCACCCGGGTACAGGTGCTGTGGTCGCTGACGAATCACGAAAGGTCGGTGAACGAGCTCGCCGAGCACGTGGGCAAGCCCGCGCCGTCGGTGTCGCAGCACCTGGCCAAGCTGCGCATGGCGCGACTGGTCCGCACCCGTCGCGAGGGCACCACGATCTTCTACAGCCTGGAGAACGACCACGTGCGTCAGCTCGTCATCGACGCGGTCTACAACGCCGAACACGCCGGACCCGGAGTTCCGCGCCATCACCGCGGCGAGGGCGGTCTGCACGCCGTGGGGGACGGGGTTCACCCGCCGACTGTGAATCCTGCGACGCGACACGCGGATTCAGCGTCGAGAGATTCACACTCGGCGCGTAAGTAAGGAGCAAGAAATGTCAGAACACAGCCATGACCAGCCGCACACGCACGAACACCAGCACGGCGACGTCACGCATACCCACGAGCACACCGCTCACGACCACGAGCATGTCACCCACGAGCACCCGCACTCACACGACGACGGCACCGAGCACACCCATGAGCACGTGCACCAGTCCGGACTGGACGACGTGCACAGTCACGCGCACTGAGGGATCAGACGTTCGGGCAGTAGTGCTTCGGGTCGCCCCGCTCGTCCAGCGGGGGAAGGTTGCGTGCCGCCGTCTGCGGCAGCGGCGCATCCGCGGCGATGCGGCCGGAGGCGCGGTCGAGGCCGGCCCGGGCCCGCGGGTGCTTGCGGTACCGGGGCGGCACGCACGAGAAGACCAGCCAGACCAGGTTGCCGAAGCGCCGGTGCAGCCATTCGTCGCGCCGTGACCAGGTGAAGCCGAGCCGCTCCCGGACCGCCGGGTGGTAGAAGCCGACCGTCAGCCAGACGAACAGAGGCCGGGACAGCCTGGTCAGGCCGCCCCACAACCATTTAGGCAGCCAGGGCGCGATCGGCAGCTTGTCGTACAAGGTCAGGTCCAGCACGGCCCGCGTCGCGTAGTTGTCCTCTAATACCTCGCGGCACATGTGATCCCAGTAGTCCTGGAATTCCTCCCAGGACTGCGGCACCGGCCGCATGCTCATGCCGTACATCCGATACCACTGGACGTGTTCGTCGAACAGTTGCCGCTTCTGCGCTTCGGTCAGCCCGCCGCCGAACCGTTCGGCCACCAGGATGGTGCCCATGAAGAACGTGCTGTGCGCCCAGTAGAAGACGTCGGGGTTCAGGGCGTGGTAGCGACGGCCCTGCTCATCGACGCCCTTGATGTCGGTGTGGTAGTCGCGCACCTCAGCCCCCGTCTGAGGGGCCCGGTCACCGTCGAACACCACCCCGCCGATCGGGTACAGCGACCGCATCACCCGCGGCAGGGGCTCCCGGAAGAAGGTCGAGTGATCCTGGACGGCAGCGCCCAACTGCGGGTGCATGTTCTGCATGGAGCCCGCGAACGGACCTTGCAGGATGCCGCGCCAGTCGCCGAAGTACTTCCACGTCAGAGACTGCGGGCCGAGCGGCACCGGGGGCGCTTCGTAACCCGGCGACGACACCGGGCACCCGGCGGCCACGCCGTCGGATGGCGCGGGCGGGGCCACTTCGCTGGGCTCGGAATTGCCGCTGGTCTCCGGGCAGGCAGCGGACGTATCTTGGGTCACTGGTGAAATCCTCGGTTGTCAGCAATTCTGACCACACACGTTGTCAGAATCGATCTTAGGAGCGAAGTGCAGGGCAGTCAACGGCGGGGCCGCTGGTCGGGCGTCCCCCTGGAAGACCGCCACGCCCTGCGCCGAGACCGATTCGTCGCCGCCGGCGTCGAGTTGCTGGGCGGGGAGCATGGCCCGGCGCTCACGGTGCGCGCCGCCTGTCGTCACGCCGACCTCACCGAACGCTACTTCTACGAGAGTTTCACCGATCGCGAACAGTTCGTCCGGGCGGTTTACGACGACGTCTGCACCCGCGCCATGGACGCGCTGACGTCGGCGAAGACACCGCGGGAAGCCGTCGAGCGCTTTGTCACCCTGATGGTCGACGATCCGGTGCGCGGACGGGTGCTGTTGCTGGCACCCGCGGTCGAACCGACGCTGACCCAGTCCGGTGCGGCATGGATGCCCACCTTCATCGATCTGCTGCAACGCAAGCTGTCCCGCATCGCCGACCCGGTCGTCCAGAAACTGGTCGCCACCAGCCTGATCGGTGCCCTCACCGGCCTGTTCACGGCGTACCTGACCGGGCAGCTGGGCGCCAGTCGCGAACAGTTCATCGACTACTGCGTCGACATGCTGCTCAGCACGGCGGCCAGCTACGCGACGCTCGCCTGAACCCGCTGAATGTGACCTCGCCGTGATGCGCCACACCGTCGGCGAAACTTGATGCTACTGATAGGCACAGATATATTGACTGCAACCCGACGACACAGATAACTGGAGGCGTCATGTCAGCGGAGCTGACCAACCTGCAGCTTTTGCAAGAACTCGAACCGGTGGTCGAGACGTACATCAACCGGCACGAGAAGATGCACAAAAACTGGAACCCGCACGACTACATCCCGTGGTCGGACGGCAAGAACTTCTACGCCCTCGGCGGCCAGGAATGGCATCCCGAGGAAAGCAAGCTCTCCGACCTCGCCCAGGTGGCGATGGTGCAGAACCTGATGACCGAGGACAATCTGCCGTCCTACCACCGCGAGATCGCGATGAACTTCGGCCTGGACGGGGCCTGGGGTCACTGGGTCAACCGCTGGACCGCGGAGGAGAATCGGCACGGGATCGCGCTGCGCGACTACCTCGTGGTGACCCGCGCGGTAGATCCCGTCGAGCTGGAGAGGCTCCGCATGGAGGTGGTCAACCGGGGGTTCAGCCCGGGCCAGAACCACCAGGTGCGGGAGGATCTGTTCGCCGAGAGCCTGTTCGACTCGGTCATCTACGTGACCTTCCAGGAGCTGGCGACGCGGATCTCGCACCGCAACACCGGCAAGGCGTGCAACGAGACCGTCGCTGATCAGCTGCTGGCCAAGATCTCGGCCGACGAGAACCTGCACATGATCTTCTACCGCGACGTCAGCGAGGCCGGCTTCGCCGCCGCGCCCAACCAGGCGATGAAGTCGCTGCACAAGGTGCTGCGCAACTTCCAGATGCCCGGTTTCCAGGTGCCGGAGTTCCGCCGCAAGGCGGTGTTCATCGCCGTCGGCGGCGTCTACGACCCGCGCATCCACCTCGACGAGGTCGTCATGCCGGTACTCAAGAAGTGGCGCATCTTCGAGCGCGACGACTTCACCGGCGAAGCTGCCGCCATGCGGGACGACCTGGCGCTGCTGATCAAGGAACTCGAGCAGTCCTGCGACAAGTTCGAGGTGTCCAAGCAGCGCCAACTCGATCGGGAGGCCCGTACCGGTAAGCGGACCACGGCCTTCGAGCTGCACCAGACCACCGGCACGCTGACCATGAGCGGGCGGTAGCCGGCCGGTGCGCATCGGACCCATCGAGCTGGCCAGCCCGGTGGTGCTGGCCCCGATGGCCGGCGTGACGAACACCGCCTTTCGCATGCTGTGTCGCGAGCAGGAGCTGTCCAAGGTCGGCACGGTCAGCGGCCTCTACGTGTGCGAGATGGTGACGGCGCGGGCGCTCGTCGAGCGCCACCCGGTCACCATGCACATGACCACGTTCGCGCCGGACGAATCCCCACGCTCGCTGCAGCTCTACACCGTCGACCCGGACACCACCTACGCCGCGGCCAGGATGATCGCCGACGAGGGACTGGCCGACCACATCGACATGAACTTCGGCTGTCCAGTGCCCAAGGTGACCCGGCGCGGCGGCGGGGCGGCCCTGCCGTTCAAGCGGCGGCTGTTCGGCCAGATCGTGGCCGCCGCCGTGCGTGCCACCGAGGGCACCGACATCCCGGTGACGGTCAAGTTCCGCATCGGCATCGACGACGAGCATCACACCCATCTGGACGCCGGCCGGATCGCCGAAGCCGAAGGCGCGGCCGCCGTCGCCCTGCATGCGCGTACTGCCGCGCAACGTTATTCGGGTACCGCCGACTGGGACCAGATCGCCCGGTTGAAGGAGCAGGTACGGACCATCCCGGTGCTGGGAAACGGCGACATCTACGACGCCAGCGATGCGCTGGCCATGATGGCCGCCACCGGGTGCGACGGCGTGGTCATCGGCCGCGGCTGCCTCGGCCGGCCCTGGCTGTTCGCCGAACTGTCGGCCGCGTTCACCGGCAGCCCGGCACCGGTCCCGCCGAACCTCGGCGAGGTGGCCGACATCGTCCGCCGCCACGGCGCCCTGCTGGCCGCGCACTTCGGCGAGGACAAAGGCATGCGCGACATCCGCAAGCACATCGGCTGGTACCTGCACGGCTTCCCGGCCGGCTCCGATCTGCGTCGGGCGCTGGCGCTGGTCAAGACGTTGGACGAACTCGACGACCTGCTGGGACGGCTGGACGGCGCCGCGCCGTTTCCGGCGGCCGGCAACGGTCCGCGCGGCCGGCAAGGCTCACCGGCACGGGTGTCGCTCCCCGAGGGCTGGCTGGACGACCCCGAGGACTGCCGGGTGCCCGAGGGCGCCGACGTCATGCACTCGGGCGGCTGAGGGCGGCTGATGGCGGCCGAACCGAGACCCTGCTGAAATCGCGTCTCGGCCGAGAAATCAGTACGATGTGAGCCTTACTGCTTTTTGCGCGGCGCTGTCTGAAGTGCTGCGCTGACGTGCGCGCACATTCGGAGGCCAGGTAAGACATGAGTGACGGCGACACAGGCGCCACTCCTGTTCCTCGGCGCAGTTCCGACGGCACTGAGGACCGGCTTACCGCAAACCCGCATCCATTGCCAGGCGCCGCGCCGTGGGAACGGTTTTCGGCGCCGTCGGTCGACGAAGATCTGAGCCGGTGGTCGCCCAAAACGCAAGATGCCCACGATGAAGAGCGTCCCGAGGAGTCCGGCACTCGCCATGACGGCCCGCTGAGTGTCGCCGAACTGATCGCCAGACTCGGCGCCACGGTTCCCGACCGGCCCACTCCGCACCACGTCGCGGAGGAGCCCCACGAATCCGCAGACCCGGAAGACCCTGAAGCGCACCCGGAAGCGCACCCGGCACCGGAGTCCGCCGAACTCACCGACGACCTGTCCGACACGCAGGTTCTGCCGATCCCCGCTTACTCGCTGCAACTGCTCTCGGAATTGCCCGATCTCGGGGCGGCCAACTATCCGCACGATTCCGACGACGAAGCCGTCGGACCCGAGCCGGGTTCGACGAAGACGCAACGCCGGCGAGCCTCCGAGACCGCCGAGGACCGCGCCCCGAAGACGCGCGAACCGAAACGGCGATCCCGTCGCCGCCCGGCCATGATCGCCGGACGTTCGGCGGCAGCCATCATCGCGCTGCTGTCGTTGGTGTTGACCGGCGCCGCGTACCAGTGGAGTGCGTCGAAGAACAATCAGCTGAATACCGTGAACGCGCTGGACCCGCAGTCGGCTGACATCGTCGACCCCAACGCACAGTACGGAGACGAGAATTTCCTGATCGTCGGCATGGACTCGCGGCTGGGGGCCAACGCCAACGTGGGGGCCGGTGACACCGAGGACGCCGGCGGCGCCCGGTCGGACACGGTGATGCTGGTCAACATCCCCGCCGATCGCAAACGCGTGGTCGCCGTGTCGTTCCCGCGTGACCTGGCGATCAACCCGATCCAGTGCGAAGCCTGGAACCCCGAAACGGGCAAGTATGGCCCCATCTACGACCCCAAGACCGGCAAGACGGGTCCGCGCATGGTGTACACCGAGACCAAGCTGAACTCGGCGTTCTCCTTCGGCGGCCCCAAATGTCTGGTCAAGGTCATCCAGAAACTCTCCGGGTTGAGCGTGAACCGGTTCATCGCCATCGACTTCGTCGGATTCGGCCGGATGGTCGAGGCGCTCGGCGGCGTCGAGGTCTGCAGCACCACGGCGCTGCGGGACTACGAGTTGGGCACCGTGCTCGACCACGCCGGTCGGCAGGTCATCGACGGGCCCACCGCGCTGAACTATGTCCGCGCGCGCCAGGTCACTACCGAGAGCAACGGCGACTACGGCCGCATCAAGCGCCAGCAGCTGTTCCTGTCCTCGCTGCTCCGCGCGATGATCTCCGAGGACACGTTGATGAACCTCAACAAGCTCAACAACGTCGTCAACATGTTCATCGCCAACAGCTACGTCGACAACGTCAAGACCAGGGACCTGGTCGAGCTGGGCCGATCCCTGCAGCACATGGCGGCCGGCCACGTCACGTTCGTCACCGTGCCCACCGGAATCACCGACCAGGACGGCAATGAGCCGCCCCGGACAGCCGACATGAAAGCGCTGTTCACGGCCATCATCAACGACGATCCCCTGCCGTTGGAGAACGACCACAACGCGCAGACCCTGGGGACTTCGCGTACGCCGGGCACCACTTCGGGACCCTCGACCACCAAGAAGACGCCCGAGGCGGCCCCCACCAACGAGACGCACCGCGAGCAGGTGGTGACCACCTCCCCGCAAGAGGTCACCGTGCAGGTCTCCAACGGCACCAGCACTTCCGGTTTGGCGGCCACCGCAGCCAGCCAGCTCAAGCGCAACGGTTTCAACGTGATGACACCCGACGACTATCCGAACACGCTGAAAGCCACCACGGTGTTCTTCTCGCCCGGCAACGAACAGGCTGCCGCAACGGTCGCCGCGGCGTTCGGCAACTCCAAAGTGGAACGGGTCACCGGAATCGGTTCGGTGGTCCAGGTGGTGATCGGCCCGGACTTCAGCGCGGTGAGCGCCCCGCCGCCCAGCGGATCCTCGGTCAGCATGCAGATCAGCCGCAACTCCGGCAGCACGCCGACCAGGCTGCCCGAAGACCTCACGGTGACCAATGCGGCCGACACCACCTGCGAGTAGTCGCCCACGTGGTGCTTAATCACAATTCGGCGTTATAGAACGTAGTCTTTACCCATGCGCACCGCTTACCATGAGCAGCTCACGGAACTCTCCGAGCGGCTCGGCCAGATGTGTGGCCTGGCGGGGATGGCGATGGAGCGGGCCACCCAGTCCCTGTTGCAAGCCGATCTCGTGCTGGCCGAACAGGTGATCACCGACCACGAGCAGATCTCGGCGCTGAGCACCCAGGCCGAGGAGAGCGCCTTCGTCCTGTTGGCGCTGCAGGCCCCGGTTGCCGGTGATCTCCGGTCCATCGTGAGCGCGATTCAGATCGTGGCGGACATCGACCGGATGGGCGCGCTGGCACTGCACGTCGCCAAGATCGCCCGCCGTCGGCACCCGCAGCACGCACTGCCCGAAGAGGTCAACGGGTACTTCGCCGAAATGGGGAGAGTCGCAGTCGAATTGGGCACCAGCGCGCAAGAGGTGCTGCAGACCCGAGACCCGGAGAAGGCCGCGCGGATCCGCGAAGAAGACGACGCGATGGACGACTTGCACCGGCACCTGTTCAGCGTGCTGATGGACCGGGAATGGAAGCACGGGGTGGCGGCCGCCGTCGACGTGACCTTGCTGGGCCGGTTCTACGAGCGTTTTGCCGACCACGCGGTCGAGGTCGCCCGCCGGGTCATCTTCCAGGCCACCGGCACGATGTAGGACGCTCAGCCGAATCGGCCGGAGATGTAGTCCTCGGTGGCTTTCTGGGTCGGGTTGGAGAAGATCTTCTCGGTGTCGTCGATCTCGACCAAGCGACCCGGTTTGCCGGTGGCCTCCAAGTTGAAGAACGCGGTCTGGTCACTCACCCGGGCGGCCTGCTGCATGTTGTGGGTCACGATGACGATGGTGTAGTCCTGCTTCAACTCGCTGATCAGTTCCTCGATCGCCATGGTCGAGATGGGATCCAGCGCCGAACAGGGCTCGTCCATCAGCAGCACGTCGGGTTGTACCGCGATGGCACGCGCGATGCACAGTCGCTGCTGTTGCCCGCCGGACAATCCGCCGCCGGGCCTGTCCAACCGGTTCTTCACCTCGTCCCACAGGTTCGCGCCGCGCAGCGAGTGTTCGGCGGTCTCGGCCAGCAGCTTGCGGTTACGCACGCCCTGCAACTTCAGGCCGGCCACCACGTTGTCCCGAATCGACATGGCCGGGAACGGATTCGGCCGCTGAAAGACCATCCCGATCGCCCGGCGCACCCCCACCGGGTCGATGCGCGAGCCGTAGATGTCCTCGTCGTCGAGCAGCACGCTGCCCTGGACCCGCGCACCGGGGATGACCTCATGCATCCGGTTCAACGTGCGCAGCACGGTCGTCTTGCCGCAGCCGGACGGGCCGATGAACGCGGTCACGCTGCGCGGCAGAACCGACAGCGACACGTCGGCGACCGCGTGGAACGACCCGTAGTAGATGTTGACCTCTTTGAGGTCCAACCGTTTGGCCACGTAAAACAGCTCCTGCCTAGGTTCTCTTCGGGCCGAAGATCCGTGCGACCACCCTGGCCCCGATATTGATCATCGCAATCAACACGATCAATGTCAGCGCGGCACCCCACAGTCGGTCGGTCGGGACGGAACTGGTGCCCGCCCCGGCTGTCGTCTGGTCATAGATCATGCCGGGCAACGTCCCCATGTAGTCGCTGGAGACGTCGAAATTCGTGGCGTGGAAATAGCCGACCAGAACCAGCAACGGCGACGTCTCACCCAGTACCCGACCGAGCGCCAGCAGGATCCCGGTCAAGATGCCGGCGCGACCGGTGGGCAGCACCACCCGGGTGATGGTCCTCCACTTCGGTACCCCCAGAGCGTAGCTGGCTTCACGCAGGTCCTCCGGGACGCTGCGCAGCATCTCTTCGGTCGCCCGGGCGATCACCGGCAGCATCAGCAACACCAGCGCCAACGCCGCCGCGAATATCGAGCGGCGCAGGCCCAGCACCGCGACCCACACCGCATAGACGAACAACGCCGCCACGATCGAAGGAAGGCCGGCCAGGATGTCGACGGTGAACGTGACCAGGCGGGCCAGCCGGCTGCTGCCGCCGTATTCGACCAGGTAGATCCCGACCAGGACACCGAATGGGACAGAGATCACCGCACACACCAGACCCAGCAGCAGGGTGCCCACGATGGCGTGGTAGGCACCCCCGCCGGTCTCGACGGCCGTCCTGCCCTCCTCCGAGTTGATCCACCAACTGCTCACCGTGAGCGCCTTGAATCCGCGCAGCAGCACCGAGGACAACACCCACAGCAGCGATGTCAACGCGATCACCATCGACAGGCAGACCAACACGGTGGCCGCCGTGTCGGCGATGCGACGGCGCCGGCTGAGTCCGGAAATCCTCCGCCATTTCAGCGGACGGTCCAGCATCGAGGTCATTGCGCTCTCCCGGCGTGCGGCCGGGTCACGGCTCGGCGGGCCCGCGCGTTGACCACGAAGGTGAGTGCGAACAGCACCAGGCCCGCGGCCATGTACGCACCGACCTGGTACTTGTTGTCGAATTGGGGTGCGTTGGCGGCGATCTTGGTGGCGAACGTGGAGCCGCCGTCGAACAGTGACCACCCGAATGCCTCCCGGGTGCCGCGCAGGATGATCAGCAGCGCGACCGTCTCACCCAGAGCCCGGCCCAAGCCCAGGATTCCGCCACTGACGAAGCCGGATCTGCCGAACGGAAGGACGGTCGTCTTGACCACTTCCCAGCGGGTGGCGCCGAGCGCCATAGCGGCCTCGATGTGGTCCTGCGGTGTCTGCACGAACACTTCGCGGGTGACGGCGGTGACGATCGGCAGGATCATCACCGCCAAGACCATCCCGCCGGTGAAGATGGTGCCGTCGCTCACCGATGCGCTGCCGGTTGCGAACAGAAACCAGTGCCCCAGATGGGTATTCAGCCAGATCGCCAGGGGACGCAGCTCGGGCGCCAGCACGTGCAGTCCCCAGACGCCGTAGATGACGGACGGCACCGCGGCCAACAGATCGACGGTGTGCGACATCGGTGCGGCCAGTTTGCGCGGGGCGTACTGGGTGAGATAGATCGCCACGCCCAGCGCCACCGGCATGGCCACAACCAGGGCGAACACCGACACGAACAGGGTCACCTGCAACTGTTCGGCGATGCCGAACCGCATCGCGGCGGCGTCGGAGGTGACCCAGCGGCCGCCGTAGGTGAAGAAGTTCTCCCGGTTGCGCACCAGCGCCGGCACCGCCCGCCACAGCAGGAAGATGCCGATCGCCGCGATCAGCGCGACCATCAACCCACCGGCACCCTCCGAAATCCGTCGGAAGATCCGATCCCCCACGTGCCGGCCGGATTGGCCGAGCAGGCGGCCCGAGACGGCCGGCGGCACGGCGACGACCTCGCCCGAGCCTGCGTCGGCTGGGTCTGGCGTCACTGTGATCCCGTCAATTCCCCGTCACCGCGGCCCGGCGGAGCCTCGGTCGCCATGTCACCGCAACCCGTCGATCGCGGTGACCAGGCGCGCCTCGACCTTATCCGGCGGCCGCGTAGGCCGTGTCGACGCTGTATACGGTGAAGTCCGTCTTCTCATAGGTGCGCACCGCGGCTTTGTTGTCGGATTCGACGTAGAGCAGCGCCGTGGGATCAGGCCGGTCGGCCAGTCGCCGCGCCAGCGAGGCCAGGCCGATCGACGTCAGCGCCTGACCCAGGCCCCGGCCCTGCGCCGCAGGATCCACACCCAGCACGTAGACCTCCCCCAACCCGGCCGGGTCCGGATGCACCTTGGTCCAGTGGAAACCCAGCAAGGTGTCGTGCTGATCCTCGAAGGCCAGGAACAGGCCGTCCGGGTCGAACCACGGCTCGGCGCGCCGCTCGTCCAGCTCACGTTCGGTCCAGCCACCCTGTTCCGGATGGTAGGAGAACGCGGCGTTGTTCACCCGCAGCAGTTCGGCATCGTCGTCCGGGCCGGCGTAAGTGCGGATCCGCAGCCCGTCCGGGATCGTCGGCTCGGGGACATCGCGCAGCGGGCGCCGCATCTGCAACAGTTCCCGAACGGCGACCAGACCCAGAGCCGACGCGGTGGCTGTGGCCGACTCGAGCGTGCCGTGCGCCCAGAACTGGTTGCCCCGGCCGGTCTTGTGCAGCGCCGCGCGCGCCAGCGCCGCACCGATCCCCTGACGCCGATGCCGGGGGTGCACCACCAATTCGGCCATCGCGGCGGCGTCCTCGCGGGACGGGCTCAGGTTGAGGTAACCGACAATGGCGTCGCCGGCATCGGAAGCCAACAGGTGCTCGGTGCGATCGTGCGCCAGTTCGCGCAGCACCTGTTCACCGACGGGCGCCACCGCATCGAATTCCGTTGCGGCACTGATGATATCGCGGACAGCCTGCTGCTGGCCGGCGGTCAGGGCCGGGCGCCAGTCCAGCGTCGTCACTGGGTGCGCAGCGGGTCGGGAAGGGGATCGGGGGCACCGTCGCGGTTTACCTCGGCGTCGGCGTCGGCGTCGTCGGGCTCGGTGGCCGCTACCCGGCCGCGCGCGGGTCGCACCGCCTTGTAGCCGACGTTGCGGACCGTGCCGATCAGCGCTTCGTGCTCGGACCCGAGTTTTGCCCGCAGCCGCCGGACGTGGACGTCGACGGTGCGGGTGCCGCCGAAGAAGTCGTATCCCCACACCTCGTGCAGCAACTGCGCGCGGGTGAATACCCGGCCGGCGTGCTGCGCCAGGTACTTGAGCAGTTCGAACTCTTTGTAGGTCAGGTCGAGCGGGCGACCCCGCAAGCGGGCCGTGTAGGTGCCCTCGTCGATCACCAGCTCACCCAGGCTCACCTTGCCGATGCTCTCCTGATCGGCCAGACCTCCGCGGCGCCCCACTACCAGCCGCAGCCGGGCATCGATCTCGGCCGGTCCGGTGCTGGGCAACAGGATCTCGTCCAGACCCCAGTCGGCGCTGACCGCCACCAGACCGCCTTCGCTCACCACCGCCAGCACCGGCACCGCTCGGCCCGCGGTGCTCAGCAGGCGGCACAGCCCGCGCGCCGCCGAGAGATCGTTGCGCGCGTCGACGAGCACGGCGTCGGCGTTACCCGCCTCCAACAGTGAGGACGCCTCCGCCGGCGCCGTCCGCACGGAATGAGGGAGCAGCGACAGCGACGGCAGGACAGGATCGGAATACAGCTCCGAGGTCAGCAGTAGTAGTTCCAACAAGCCCCTCCAGCGTTGTGGGCAAGGCCTCCAGATTCATCGCGACACATGACGTTAGCGGCCAGAACATCTAACGATAACGTGCAACGTGGCTTTTGGCCTTCCGACGTGGTCTTTCGCACCTACCCCATACCGCCGGAACCCGCCGGTGCCGCTTGCCGGGCACGGCCTGCCACGGCGGCCGCTGCGCTGTGCGTCGCTCCCTTCCCCCCGGCAACCGGACGGTGTTGCCGCGCCGGGCGCGCGACGCCCCTACCGGGACCGATGCCGGATGCGACCGCGCTTTGGAACCGGGATGCGACACCACCGAATCATCGAACCCTCGGTGATTGTCACCCCGACTGTCGACGGCTCGGCCGGTGTCGCAGCCGTGCGAGGCGTTGTGACCAAAGCAACACGGCCGACGAGCGGTGTCACAATGACTCGGTGCGCAGGATCCTGGTCGGTGCGGCCGCCGTGACGATCGCCGTCGTGCTCGGCGCGTTGAGCGTCGACTACGGCGCGAGCATCTTCGCCGAATACCGCCTCTCGGCTGCCGTCCGCAGAGCCGCCGACCTGGAATCGGACCCGTTCGTGGCCATCCTGGCCTTCCCGTTCATCCCGCAGGCGATGCGCCAGCACTACAACGAACTGGAGATAAAGGCCAGCGGCGTCGATCAACCGGGGGTCGGCCGGGCCACCCTCGAGGCGACCATGCATTCGATCGGGCTCACTGACTCATCCTGGCTGATCAGACAGGACGCCAAGCTGCCGGTGCGCGAACTGGAAAGCCGCATCATCATCGACTCGGTGCATCTGGGCCGATATCTGGGCATCACCGACCTGATGGTGGAGACGCCGCCCCAGGAGTCCAACGACGCCACCGGCGGAACCACCGAGTCTGGAATATCCGGCAGCCACGGGCTGGTGTTCAGCGGCACTCCGAAATCGGCGGCTTTCGATCACCGGGTCAGCGTCTCGGTAGACCTGTCCATCGCCTCGGATGATTCGGCGACGCTGGTCATCACCCCCACCGGCGTGCTCCTCGGCCCAAACACGGCCGACCAGGTTGTCCCGGACGACAAGCGGACGGCCGTGCTGCGCGCGTTCAGCGGCAGGTTGCCCGGCCAGAAGTTGCCGTTCGGAGTGGGACCGACCACCGTCGGGGCCCGCGGCTCCGACGTCATCATCGAAGGCATCACCTACGACGTCGCCGTCCGGCTGGTGGAATTCAAACAGTCGTGAATCGGCCGGTTGGCGGCCGTAATGCCGTTGTTGGCTTCATCACTGTGTCATTGGGTAAGCTGTCCGACGTGTCAGCCCGCACCGAGCTTCTGCTCTCCAAGTGCCGCACAGTCGATCTGTGCCGCACCGCGGGTTGTTGCTGTTGCTGTAGCTGCTGAGTAGCCGCGCCTTTCTGCGCAGCACTCGGAGCAGCCCGGAGCTCTCACCGCGGCATGTCTCCTTACGCGCAACAGGCATACCTAGGAGTAAATCCGTGTCGAGCACCGATACCACCCGAGTGCGTGGACGTCCGCGCCAAGCGGTCAGGTAGTGCCCGAAATCCATCAATAGAAATCGAAAGGATCCACCATGGCACGCTCCGACGTCCTGGTCTCTGCCGACTGGGCGGAGAGCAACCTGGATGCCGAAGACATCGTCTTCGTCGAGGTCGACGAGGACACCAGCGCTTACGACGGCGGTCACATCCCCGGCGCGATCAAGCTGGACTGGCGCACCGACCTGCAGGACCCGGTCAAACGCGACTTCGTCGACGCCGAGCAGTTCTCCAAGCTGCTGTCTGACCGCGGCATCTCCAACGACGACACCGTGATCCTCTACGGCGGCAACAACAACTGGTTCGCTGCCTACGCGTACTGGTACTTCAAGCTGTACGGTCACCAGAACGTCAAGCTGCTCGACGGTGGCCGCAAGAAGTGGGAACTCGACGGCCGTCCCCTGTCCAGCGACGCCGTCAGCCGACCGGCTACCTCCTACTCCGCGTCCGCACCGGACAACACCATCCGCGCGTTCCGGGACGAGGTCATCTCGGCCATCGGCGTCAAGAATCTCGTCGACGTGCGATCCCCCGACGAGTTCTCCGGCAAGATCCTGGCCCCGGCTCACCTGCCGCAGGAACAGAGCCAGCGCCCCGGCCACGTCCCGAGCGCCATCAACGTGCCGTGGAGCAAGGCAGCCAACGAGGACGGCACCTTCAAGTCCGACGACGAGTTGGCCAAGTTGTACGCCGACGCCGGCCTGGACGGCTCCAAGGAGACGATTGCCTACTGTCGAATCGGGGAACGATCGTCGCACACCTGGTTCGTGCTGCAGGAATTGCTCGGACACCAGAACGTCAAGAACTACGACGGCAGTTGGACGGAATACGGCTCCCTGGTGGGTGCCCCGATCGAGTTGGGAAGCTGACATGTGCTCTGCACCGAAACAAGGACTGACGTTGCCCGCCAGCGTCGACCTGGAGAAGGAAACGGTGATCACCGGTCGCGTCGTCGACCGGGACGGACAAGCCGTCGGCGGCGCGTTCGTGCGGTTGTTGGACTCCTCCGACGAGTTCACCGCGGAGGTCGTCGCGTCGGCCACCGGTGACTTCCGCTTCTTCGCCGCGCCGGGATCGTGGACACTGCGGGCATTGTCCAAATTGGGCAACGGAGACGCCGCGGTGGCGCCGTCGGGCGCGGGCGTCCACGAGGTGGACATCAAGATCGCCTGACGGGTCGGTCACATCAGCGCCCGGATGTACCAGCCCGAGCAACAGGTGAGAATAGACTCGTCCCCGTGGTGCTGTTCTTCGAGATCATGCTGGTCGTGGCGACCGGGGTCATCTCCTGGTTTGCGCTGTATGCGCTGTACCGGTTGATCACCGACGAGTCGTGACCCCGACCGAGGGCGATGACGCGGCAGGCGGTTCCGAGGCCGCCGGTTCGGCGGATCGTGCCGTCGCCGCCGCGGCCGAACGCGCCAAACTGACCGCCGCGCGCAATATTCCGGCGTTCGACGACCTGCCGCTACCCGCGGACACCGCCAACCTGCGCGAGGGCGCCAGCCTGAACGACGCATTGCTGGCGTTGCTGCCGCTGGTCGGGGTCTGGCGCGGCGAAGGCGAGGGTCGCGGGAGCCACGGCGACTACCGCTTCGGCCAGCAGATCGTGGTCTCCCACGACGGGGGCGACTACCTGAACTGGGAAGCCCGGTCGTGGCGGCTCACCGCCTCGGGCGACTACGGAGAGCCCGGTCTGCGCGAGACGGGATTTTGGCGCTTCGTCAGCGACCCAGACGATCCGACCGAATCCACCGCGATCGAACTCTTGTTGGCACACTCGTCGGGATACGTCGAGCTCTTCTATGGGCGACCACTCACCCAGTCGTCGTGGGAGTTGGCCACCGACGCCCTGGCGCGCAGCCGGTCGGGTGTGCTGGTCGGCGGCGCCAAGCGGTTGTACGGCATCGTCGAGGGCGGCGACCTGGGTTACGTGGAGGAACGGGTCGACGCCGACGGCGCCTTGGTGCCGCATCTGTCGGCGCGCCTGGCTCGCTACGTCGGCTGATCGCCTCCCGCCGCAATGGCTGGCCGGGGAAATGGAGCGGCCCCCGAGCCATATTCCGGTTGGACAGACCGGAAGCTCGAGGGCCGGGTGACTGCGGGAAATTCGCCAGCGCGCGTTGATCGCTGACTCTTCCGAGCCAATGCAGCTAGCGCGCAGCCACCTCACATGTCCATGAAGCTATCAATTTCGCGGACCACCTCCTTTCCTGTGTACTGACGAAGCTACCACCGACCCCGAAACGGTTGCCAGCCATTAAATTTCGGCCGCTACCGGCCGTCCCGGTCGCTGACTATCGCGGCGTCGATCAACTCGGCGAACGTGGCCGCGAAGGGCGCGGGGGGCAGCAGCCGACCGTCCAGAGTGTGCACCCGGGCCGCCAGCGTCATGCTCGATATCAACCAAACGCCCTGAGCCGCAAGCAGATCCGCAACCCGAAGGGCACGGTAGTCGCAGTCGTAGCCGTTGCCGCGCGCGACCTCGAACAGCGCTTGTTGGGTGGTTCCCCGCAGGATGGGGAACCACGGCGGCGGGGTCAACAGACAGGGCTTGCCGTTCTCGCCGTCGGTCGCGATGACCACCGTCGAGCGCGGACCCTCCAGGACGTAACCGTCGGTGCTGACGAACACGACATCACCCGCGCCGCGGCGGGACGCGTGGCGCAACACCGCCATGTTCACCGCGTAAGACAGCGTCTTGGCGCCGGCCAGCAGCCAGGGCATCGCATCGATTCCCTTGGCCGGCAACCCTCTTTCGAGGGTGATCGCCGATACGCCGTCACGGCGCACCGCGGCCACTCGTTCCGGCACCTGGTTGACTGCGACGTAGCCGGTCGGGGCCGAACCGCTCTCCCGGCCGCGGCTGTAGACCAGCCGCATCGCGGCTTCCGCACCGGTGGTCGCGACCCACTGTCGGGTCGCGACGTCGATCGCGCGACGCCAGCCGGGCAAATCAGGTTCGGGTAGGTCCATCAGCTTGGCGGACTGGGTCAGCCGTTGCAGGTGCGACTCGATCAGACATGCCCTGCCGTCGCGCACCAGCAGCGTCTCGAACACCCCGTCACCGCGGACCGCGGCCAGGTCGTCGGCGTGCAGCAGCGGCGTTCCCGGATCGACGATCGCGCCGTCGAGCGTGACAACCACAGCGGCCATGAGGGGTCAGCCTAGCTACCCCGTCGTTCCCAGCGTGCGTCGCGCTGGCGTGACTGTCGACGTCGAGCGTCACGCCAGCGTGACGTTCGGGTGGCCCGGAGCCGTCGCCGTAAGGTTGACGTGTGAACCCAGTCCCTGCCCCGGATCCCGGACCCGACGCCGGTGCGATCTGGCATTACGGCGATCCGCTGGGTGAACAGCGGGCCGGCGAAACCGACGCCATCCTGGTGGACCGCTCGCATCGTGCAGTGCTGGCCCTGACCGGCGACGACCGGCAATCCTGGCTGCACAACATCTCCACCCAGCACGTCAGCGCACTGCCCGAAGGCGCGTGCACCCAGAATCTGAGTCTGGACGGGCAAGGCCGGGTCGAGGACCACTGGTTGCAGACCGAGCTGGGCGGCACCACCTACCTCGACACCGAGCCGTGGCGGGGCGAGCCGTTGCTGAACTACCTGTCCAGGATGGTCTTCTGGTCCGACGTCACACCCGCGGCCGCGGACCTGGCGGTGCTCTCACTGCTCGGTCCACGGCTGGCAGACACAACGGTGCTCGACGCGCTGGGACTGGACGCGCTACCGGCCGAAGGGCAGTCGATGCCGCTGGCCGGTGGCGGTTTGGTGCGACGTATGCGCGGCGTTGCGGACGGGCCGGTCGAACTGGACCTGCTGGTGCCGCGCGGCGAATCGGGCGACTGGCAGCGGCGCCTCGGTGTGCGCCCGGCCGGGGTGTGGGCCTATGAAGCTCATCGGGTGGCCGCGCTGCGTCCGCGGCTGGGCGTGGACACCGACGAGCGCACCATCCCGCACGAAGTGCGCTGGATCGGCGGCCCCGGCGAGGGCGCGGTGCATCTGGACAAGGGCTGCTACCGGGGACAGGAAACGGTCGCGCGGGTGCACAATCTGGGCAAACCGCCCCGGATGCTGGTCCTGCTGCACCTCGACGGTTCGGTGGACCGGCCGTCTACCGGTGACCCGGTCCTTGCCGGTGGGCGCACGGTCGGGCGGCTGGGAACGGTCGTCGAGCACGTCGACCTGGGCCCGATAGCGCTGGCGCTACTCAAACGCGGCATACCGGGCGACACCGAGCTGGCGGCGGGCGCCGAGGGCGAGGTCGCCGCGGTGATCGACGCCGAATCACTGCCGCCAGTCGACGAGGTGGGCGCCGGACGGCTCGCCGTGGAGCGGCTGCGCGGCGGTGGCCGTTGATCGACTGTGACGTCGACGACATCCCCGGGCCGGTCGGTGTCCCCAGGCAGGGCGAGCCGACGTTCGGGCACCGGGCACGGTAAGCTGTCGGCAGGACAATGACACTAAGAGATCGGAGCCGCCTACTTGTTAGGCCGCTCCGTTATTTCGCGAGGGGGTTCCCCCATGGGCCGCGGCCGGGCTAAGGCAAAGCAGACCAAGGTTGCTCGAGAACTGAAGTACAGCTCCCCGCAGACGGACTTCACGCGGCTGCAGCGCGAGCTGTCAGGGACGAGCACCGATGAGTCGGACCACGCGGACGACGATTCATACGACGACCAGGACGACTGGCGCCGCTAGACCTCACCACCCGACCGTGCCCTGCACATCGCAACGGCACGGTCGGCTTGACGTCTGGGCCTAGAAACGCGGGTGCTGTCCGACGAGCTTGGCCCGAGGGCCCTCTTTTCCTCCCTTGCCCACGGTGCCCAGCACCCAACAGTCCAGGTGCCGCGCGGTCAGTATCGCCTGGGCGCGATCGGTGTCCTCGGGGGCGACGACGGCGATCATGCCCACCCCCATGTTGAACGTCTTCTCCATCTCGGCCCGCGCTACCCGGCCCCGCTGGGCGATCATGCCGAACACCGGCGCCGGGGTCCATGTGCCGCGGTCCACCTCGGCGACCAGCCCGTGCGGGATGACCCGCGCCAGGTTGCCGGCCAGCCCTCCGCCGGTGACATGGCAGAACGTGCGGACCTGGGTCTCGGCGGCCAGTGCCAGACAGTCTTTGGCGTAGATGACGGTCGGCTCCAGCAGCTCCTCGCCCAGCGTGCGACCGAACTCCTCCACATAACCGGCGAGGTTCATCCGGTCGATGTCGAGGAGAACGGAACGGGCCAGCGAATAACCGTTGGAATGCAGTCCCGAGGATGCCATTGCGATGATGACGTCACCTGGTTTGACGCGCTCGGGGCCCAGCACGTCGTCGGCCTCGACCACGCCGACACCGGTCGCCGAGATGTCGTAGTGGTCCGGTTCCATCAGGCCGGGATGCTCGGCCGTCTCGCCCCCCAACAGGGCGCAGCCCGCCCGCACGCAGCCCTCGACGATGCCGCTGACGATCGCCGCGACCCGTTCCGGGACAGTGCGGCCCACCGCGATGTAGTCCTGCAGGAACAGCGGCTCGGCGCCACACACGACGAGGTCGTCGACCACCATCGCGACCAGGTCCAGCCCGACGGTGTCGTGCTTGTCCATCGCTTGAGCGACCGCGATCTTGGTGCCGACGCCGTCGGTGGACGCCGCCAGCACCGGTTCGCGGTAGTCGCCACGCAAGGCGAACAGCCCGGCGAATCCGCCCAGCCCACCACGTACCTCGGGTCTGGTGGCCCTGACTGCCAGCGGCTTGAACAAGTCGACGGCGCGGTCACCGGCCTCGATGTCCACCCCGGCCGATGCGTAAGTGACGCCTTCGGGATCCGTCATCGCGATAAAGGCTACCGGTAGCCGGCCACGGCGGTACGCGTCACCGCCGATTGCGCGCCGAGAGTCGTAATCGTCAGCGCGAGACGGGAACTTCCGGGACTTGCTGGCCGGACAACTCGCCCATGCCGGCCCCGCGCGCGGCGGTGGCGAGCATGTGCTCGATCACGTTCTTACCCAGCGCGCTCTCACTCGGCAGCTCGATCGGGTAGGTGCCGTCGAAGCACGCCGTGCACAACCGCGAGGCGGGTTGCTCGGTGGCCGCGATCAGCCCGCGCAGCGAGATGTATCCCAGCGTGTCGGCGTTGATCGCGTGCCGCACCGCCTCGAGCATCTCGCCTTCGTCCTCGACGGCGTTGGCGATCAACTCGGCCGGCGACGGGAAGTCGATGCCGTAGAAGCACGGCCATTTCACCGGCGGTGAGGCGATCCGCACGTGCACCTCCACCGCGCCGGCCTCACGCAGCATGCGCACCAGCGCGCGTTGGGTGTTACCTCGCACGATCGAGTCGTCGACGACGATGAGCCGCTTGCCGCGGATCACTTCTTTGAGCGGATTGAGCTTGAGCCGGATGCCGAGCTGGCGGATCGTCTGAGACGGCTGGATGAAGGTTCGCCCGACATATGCGTTCTTCATCAGGCCCTGGCCGTAGGGGATGCCCGATTCCTGGGCGTACCCCACCGCGGCGGGTGTGCCGGATTCCGGCACACCTATCACCAGGTCGGCGTCCACCGGGCATTCGCGGGCCAGCCGACGGCCGATCTCGAGCCGGGCACCGTGAATCGACCGCCCGGCGATGACGCTGTCCGGCCGGGCCAGATAGACGTACTCGAAGATGCAGCCCTTGGGCGACGGGTTGGCGAACCGGGTGGACCGCACTCCGTCGGCGTCGATGGCCAGCAGTTCACCGGGCTCGATGTCGCGGACGAAGGAGGCGCCGACGATGTCGAGCGCGGCGGTTTCGGAGGCGACGACCCAGCCGCGGTCGAGCCGGCCCAGCGACAACGGACGCACCCCGTGCGGGTCGCGACAGGCGTACAGGGTGTTCTCGTCCATGAACGTCAGACAGAACGCACCACGCACCGTCGGCAGCAGTTCCAGCGCCGCCTGTTCCAGGCTGGAGTCGGCCGCGCCGTGCGCCAGCAGCGCGCCCAGGATGTCGGAGTCGGTGGTCGCCGGTGCCGGGCACCGCCTGGCCATCAGCCCCGCGTCGCGGGCCCGGGCCGCCAGCTCGGCGGCGTTGACCAGATTTCCGTTGTGCCCCAAGGCAACTCCGGTCCCGGCCGCGGTGTTACGGAACACCGGCTGGGCGTTCTCCCAGGTCGTGTCCCCGGTCGTGGAGTAGCGGCAGTGCCCGATCGCGACGTGGCCGTCCATGGCCGCCAACGTCTGCTCGTCGAATACCTGACTGACCAGACCTAAGTCCTTGAACACCAGAACCTGGGATCCGTCGGCGACCGCGATGCCCGCGGCTTCCTGGCCGCGATGCTGCAACGCATACAGGCCGTAGTACGTGAGCTTGGCGACGTCTTCACCCGGGGCCCAGACCCCGAATACACCGCACTCTTCACGGGGCGAGTTGAAGTCTTCTTCGGGCTGCACGGTCACGGTTTGGCGGCTCCCTGGGGCGCGGGTAGTGACGGTAACGGAGTCTACGGCTTTGCCGCCGGTAGCGACGAATTCGGCGGGCGTGTTATTCCCGTTCATTTTCGGCGTGTCGCGCCAAACACGCAGGTCAAGTCACATATGCACCACCGGTAACAGGTGGCCAATCTCACTCGACCGGCTGCCCGACAGACGCAGCAGACCGCTGTCGGAGGCCTCGTCGAAACCCATCAGCCCCGTGGCCACCAACAGCCACGTGCGCGGGTCGGTCTCCACGACGTTCGGCGGTGTTCCGCGGGTGTGCCGGGGCCCCGCGACGCACTGCACCGCGACGAACGGCGGCACCCGGACTTCGACGCTGGCGCCGGGCGCCAGGGCAGCCAGTGTGCGGGCGGTAAGTCGCACAGCCGTCCCGAGCTCAGCCCGGTCCGGCCCGGGACGGGTCTCGTCGCGTAACCATTCCGCAATGGCCAGCACGGCCTGCCGAGTCTTCGCCGGATCAGCGCTATTCCGGGCAGCCATACCCTAGGGTCTCAGAACTATGGACCCGCGGACGCGGCCACCTTTCAAGACCATCGGCGTGCTCGCGCTGATTGTGCTGGTGATCGTGCTGGGGTCGCTGTATTGGCAGTTCCGCGGCAACTTCACCCCGAAGACCAAGTTGACGATGATCGCCCCGCGGGCGGGTCTGGTGATGGACCCCGGCGCCAAGGTCACCTACAACGGCGTGCAGATCGGCCGGGTGTCCCAAATCTCCGAGATCACCCACCACGGCGTCCCGGCAGCGCAGCTGGTGCTGGATATCTATCCGCGCTACATCCCGCAGATCCCGGCCAACGTCGCTGCCGAGATCAAGGCGACGACCGTGTTCGGCAACAAGTACATAGCGCTGAGCTCACCGACATCCGCGCCGTCACCGCAACACGTCACACCCTCGACGGTCATCAACGCGACCCAGGTGACCACCGAGTTCAACAGCTTGTTCGAAACTCTCACCGCCATCTCGGAGAAGGTCGACCCGGTCAAGCTCAATCTGACGTTGAACGCCGCCGCGCAGGCGCTGACCGGGTTGGGCGACGAGTTCGGCGCTTCGCTGTCGAATGGCAACGCCATCCTGGATGACCTGAACCCGCGACTGCCGCAGGCCCGCTTGGATATTCAGCGCCTCGCGGCCCTGGGAGACACCTACGCCGACGCCGTCCCAGACGTGGTGGAGGCCCTCGACGCCGCCGCGACCACGGCCCGCACCGTCGACAGGCAACAAGGTGACCTCGACGAGGCGTTACTGGCGGCTGCGGGCTTGGGCAACATCGGCTCGCCGGTATTCGAGCGGGCGGGGCCCTTCCTGACCCGCGGAGCCATCGACCTGGAACCGACCGCACGGCTGCTCGACGAGTACAGCCCCGAGGTCTTTTGCACATTGCGCAACTACGACCACGTCGCACCCAAAATCCGTGCGGCACTGGGGTTCAACGGCTACGCGCTCGGTGCGAACTCGGCGGGCGGCATCACCGGGGCGCCGCCGCCGTACTTCTACCCGGAGAACCTGCCCCGGGTGAATGCACGCGGCGGCCCCGGCGGCAAACCAGGCTGCTGGCAGCCGGTCACCCGTCAGCTGTGGCCCGCCCCGCTGCTGGTGATGGACGTCGGGGCCAGTCTGGCGCCCTACAACCACTTCGAACTTCCCTCGCCGCTGATGCTCGACTACGTGTGGGGTCGCCAGGTCGGTGACTACACCATCAATCCCTGATCTGTGCCCGCTGCACTACACCATCAGTAGTCCGCCATGGGGACCGCCGCCGCGGCAGTGCTGGTCGAGAATGTCCAGGGCTTCGCGCAGGAAAGCGTCTCCGTGCCGGATATGGGTCGCCGCCTGCAGCATTCCTGCGGCGTCTTCGGTGCGCGCGGCGGAGATGCAATAGGGCAGACCGATCTCGTAGTCGGTGACTGCCTGCTGCAGCGTTCTGTTCAGCGCCCGCTCCGGGCTCGGCAGCTGTTGGTGTAGTTCGCTGACCGCGCCGGCGGCGGATTGGCATGCCGCAGCCGTGGCCGCGACATCGCGGCGGGTGGCAGCAGCGGCAATGGTGTTTCGCTCGGCTACCAGGTGACTGATCAGCGGCTCGGATTTGGTGCGCCATGCCGCCAGCGACTCGGGCGTCGGTGCAACCGCTTCGCTGTCCGGTGAATCCGGTTGTTCGGTGCGGTAGTGAGCCCAGGCCGATAGAACGGCGATCACGATCAGCAGAACAGTCCAACCCGCCGCCATGACCCGGCGTTCGTGGCCATAACGGTCGATCTTCTGCAGCGAGATACCCGTGTCAGCGCGGTGGAGGCTTGCTGTGGCCATGGCTGCGTCCCTGCCTCTGTGCAATCGAAAATGGCCGGGTGGGGCGGTGCATCTGGCTCAGCTATCCGCAAGATCGAGGACCTCGACGCTCAAGTACCCGCGACTTTCCGCGGTAATCCCGGAAACCGGGTATTTCTTCGCCGGCGGCGTTAGCCGAAGAAGCGCGGCAGCACCGCTTCGGAGGTCTCGCGCAATTCGGCCAAGGGGATGGTGAACAGCCCTTGCACCTCGATGCCGTCCGAGGCCTGGTCGACGACGCCGATGCGGACGGCGGGCAATCCCCGCGCCTCGCACATGGACCGGAACCGGCTCTCCTCGGTGCGGGGTACGGCGACCAGCACCCGTCCGGAGGACTCGGAGAACAATGTCACGAACGGGTCTGATCCCTCGGGAAGCACTATGCGACAACCGGTTTCACCGGCCAGCGCCGCCTCGACGACGGCTTGGGCCAGCCCGCCCTCGGAGAGGTCGTGTGCGGCGGTCACCAGTCCGTCCCGGGATGCCGCGCTGAGCACCTCGGCCAGGAGCTTCTCCCGCGCCAGATCCACGGTGGGCGGTCGGCCACCCAGATGGTCGCCGGCGATCTGCGCCCAGACCGATCCGTCGAGTTCGTCGCGGGTATCGCCGAGCAGAATGAGGGTTTCTCCGGGTTCGGCGCCCAACCCTGTCGGGATGCGCCGGCCGACGTCGTCGATCACGCCGAGGACGCCGACTACCGGCGTCGGCAGGATCGCCGACGATCCCGTCTGGTTGTAGAAGCTGACGTTGCCGCCGGTGACCGGGATGCCCAGAGCCGCACAACCATCGGCCAACCCGCGCACCGCCTGGGAGAACTGCCACATCACGCCGGGATCTTCGGGCGAACCGAAGTTGAGGCAATTGGTCACCGCGACCGGGGTGGCGCCGGTGACCGCCACGTTGCGGTAGGCCTCGGCCAGCGCGAGCTGTGCACCGGTGTAGGGATCGAGCTGGGTGTAGCGTCCCGACGCGTCGGTGGACAGCGCGATACCGCGGCCGGTCGCCTCGTCGATGCGCAGCACACCGCCGTCGGCGTGCTCGGCGAGCACCGTGTTGCCGCGCACGTAGCGGTCGTACTGTTCGGTGATGAATGCCCGACTGCACAGATGCGGACTGCCAAGCAGCGCAAGCAAAGTCGCGCGTAGCTCGGCACCGGTGGACGGGCGGGGCAGCCCGGCGGACGTGTCGGCGTTGAGGGCATCCTGTGCTTCCGGGCGGGCGACCGGACGCTGATAGACCGGCCCTTCGTGGGCGACCGTGCGCGGCGGCACGTCCACGACCGTCTCCCCGTGCCAGGTGATGCGTAGCCGGTCTCCGTCGGTGACCTCGCCGATGACGGTGGCCAGCACTTCCCATCTGCGGCACACCGCCATGAACGCCTCGACGTTCTCCGGTGCCACCACCGCACACATCCGCTCCTGGGACTCGCTGCACAGCACCTCGGCCGGGGTCATGTCCTTGGCCCGCAGCGGTACGGTGTCCAGATCGATGGCCATGCCACCGTCCCCAGCAGAAGCCAATTCCGAGGTGGCGCATGACAATCCGGCACCGCCCAGGTCTTGGATGCCGATCACCAGACCACCGGCGTAGAGCTCCAGGCAGCACTCGATGAGCACTTTCTCCATGAACGGATCGCCGACCTGTACCGACGGCAGCTTCTTACGTGAGTTTTCGGCGTCAAAGGTGTCCGACGCCAGCACCGACACCCCGCCGATGCCGTCCAGACCGGTCCGCGCCCCGAACAGGATGATCTTGTTCCCGGCGCCCGAGGCGAACGCCAGATGCAGGTCCTCTTGCCGTAGGACACCGACGCACAACGCATTGACCAACGGGTTGCCGGCGTAGCTGGCGTCGAAGACGGTTTCACCGCCTATGTTGGGCAGTCCCAAGGAGTTTCCGTAGCCGCCGATACCTCGGACCACCCCGTCCACCACGCGACGGGTGTCGGGCGCATCGGCGGCACCGAACCGGAGCTGGTCCATCACCGCCACCGGGCGCGCGCCCATCGCCATGATGTCGCGCACGATGCCACCGACGCCGGTGGCCGCGCCCTGGTAGGGCTCCACATAGGAGGGGTGGTTGTGCGACTCCACTTTGAAGGTGACCGCCCAGCCGTCGCCGATGTCGACGACTCCGGCGTTCTCGCCGATGCCGGCCAGCATGCCGGTGCGCATCTCGTCGGTGGTGGTCTCACCGAAGTAGCGCAGGTGCACCTTGGAGGACTTGTACGAGCAGTGCTCGCTCCACATCACCGAATACATCGCCAGCTCGGTGTCGGTGGGCCGCCGGCCCAGGATCTCCCGGATCCGCTGGTACTCGTCGTCCTTGAGACCCAACTCGTGGAAGGGTTGCGGCTGGTCGGGGCTGGTTGCGGCGTGCTCGACGGTGTCGATCGATGAGGGCTGCGCGCTCGTCACGCAGTCAGTCTAGGTTCACCCCGGCAAGCCGGCTGACTCTCGTACCGTCGAACTGCTCGGCCCACCAACCGGCCAACGCCGCGGGATCGGTGGAGTCGAAGGTGACGATTTCCAGTGTGGGCGTCGTAGCCCACGGCCCTAGGCCGGGGCCGAGTCGGGCGAAAGGAACGCGCTGAGCGCAGCCGCATAGGCGGGCACATCGTGCGCGCCCATCAACTCGCGCGCGGAATGCATGGCAAGTTGCGGGGCACCGACGTCGACGGTCGGGATGCCGGTGCGTGCGGAGGCCATCGGCCCGATGGTCGACCCGCAGGGCAGATCCGCGCGATGTTCGTACCGCTGCAACGCAACTCCGGCCTGGCGGCACGCCATCGCGAAAGCCGCTGCGGTGCGTCCGTCGGTGGCGTAGCGCAGATTCGGGTGCACTTTGACTACGGGCCCCCCGTTGACCTCGATGAGATGGCCCGGCTCGTGCCGCTCGGGATAGTTCGGGTGGGTCGCGTGGGCCATGTCGGCCGACGCCAGCAGCGAAGCGGGCAGCAGCCGCAGGTAGTCCTCCCGGGATCCGCCGCCCGCGAGCACGATTCGTTCCAGCACGGTCGTCAGGAGATTGGACTGTGCACCGTGATCCGAGGTCGACCCAACCTCCTCGTGATCGAAAAGCACCAGCACGGGCAGGAACTCGCCGGGCGAAGCATTCAGCAGCGCTTCCAGTCCCGCGTAGCAACTGGCCTGATTGTCCAGCCGCGGCGCGCTGAGCAGGCTGGCGTCCGCGCCGATCACCGCCGAGGGGGTCAGGTCGTGCGTCATCAAATCGGCGCCCAGCACGTCGGCGGCGGAAACCTCGGCACGCTCGGCGACGTAGGCGAGGAAGGACTCGACCGCGGTGCCGACCCCCCATACGCCGTTGACGTGCCGCTGCGGATCCAGCGTCAACGCCTTGCGATCGTCGGCCAGGTGGATGGCAAGCTGGGGCACCCGCAGGATGGGTTCGTCGATCCGGACCAGTTGGTGAGTCACCGTCGTGCCGTCGCGCAACGACAACCTGCCGCTGACACCCAGGTCGCGGTCCAGCCAGGAGTTCAGCCACGCGCCGCCATATGGCTGCAGCGCCACCACCTTCCACCCGGCCACCGACCGGTCGGGATGTTGTTTGACCCGCAGGTTGGGGCTGTCGGTGTGCGCGCCGACGATCCGGAACGGAGTCACACCGTCCAAGCCGTGCCAGGCGACCAGCGACCCCGCGCGGACGGTGAAGTAGCGGCCGGGCTGCGCCGGCCAGCGGTCGGTCTCGTCGAGTTCGCGGTATCCGGCGTCGAGCAACCGCGCGGCCACCGTGGCACAGACGTGGAAGGGCGACGGCGAGGCGTCGATGAACTGAGCGAGACCCGCGGCGCTCGCCGACATGGCGGACATGGTCACCATCATCGCTGTCCCGGACAGCACCGTTGGAGTTAGGGTCTGCAGCGTGCCTCCGGTTCAGCCCCAACCCGTTCTAGCACCGCTGACGCCCGCCGCCATCTTTCTCGTGGCGACCATCGACGAGGGCGGCGAAGCAACGGTGCACGACGCGTTGGGCGACGTCTCCGGCCTGGTGCGCGCGATCGGATTCCGCGAGCCCGCCAAGCGTTTGTCAGCGATCGCCTCGATCGGTTCCGACGCCTGGGACCGGCTGTTCTCCGGTCCGCGCCCGGCCGAGCTGCATCCGTTCGTCGCCTTGGCGGGACCGCGGCACACCGCACCCGCCACACCGGGAGACCTGCTGTTCCACATTCGGGCCGAGAGCCTGGACATGTGCTTCGAACTCGCGGGTCGCATCCTCGAGGCGATGGCCGGTGCGGTCACCGTCGTCGACGAAGTGCACGGTTTCCGGTTCTTCGACAACCGCGATCTGCTCGGCTTCGTCGACGGCACCGAGAACCCCGACGGCCCGATCGCGGTGAGCGCCACGGCAATCGGCGACGAAGACCCCGACTTCGCCGGCTCCTGCTATGTGCACGTGCAGAAGTACGTGCACGACATGACGTCGTGGAACTCGTTGACGGTCACCGAACAGGAGCGGGTGATCGGGCGAACCAAGCTCGAAGACATCGAGCTCGACGACAACACGAAGCCGGCCGATTCGCATGTCGCGCTCAACGTCATCACCGACGAGGACGGCGACGAGCTGAAGATCGTGCGCCACAACATGCCGTTCGGCGCGGTCGGCAAAGGCGAGTACGGCACCTATTTCATCGGCTACTCACGCACCCCCACGGTCACCGAAACGATGCTGCGCAACATGTTTCTGGGCGATCCCCCGGGTAACACCGACCGCATCCTGGAGTTCTCCACCGCCGTCACCGGCGGCCTGTTCTTCTCCCCCACCGTCGACTTTCTCGACGATCCGCCGCCACTGCCGCAACATAGACCGGCCGTTGCGGTACCCGGCCCGCCACCCCACGACGGTTCACTGCAAATCGGCAGCCTGAAAGGAACCTCCCGATGAACAACCTCTATCGCGATCTGGCGCCAGTCACCGAAGTCGCCTGGGCCGAAATCGAATTGGAGGCCACCCGGACATTCAAACGACACATCGCGGGTCGCAGGGTGGTCGACGTCAGCGAGCCCGGTGGTCCGGTGACGGCGGCGGTCAGCACCGGGCGACTCCTCGACCTGGAGTCCCCCGCCGACGGCGTGATCGCCCACCTCCGGGACAGCCGGCCCCTGGTACGGCTACGAGTGCCATTCGTACTGTCGCGCAATGAAATCGACGACGTCGAGCGCGGCTCCAATGACGCCGACTGGGAACCGGTCAAGGCAGCCGCCAAAAAGCTTGCGTTCGTTGAGGATCGAGGAATCTTCGAGGGCTATGGGCCGGCATCGATCGAAGGCATCCGCGGCGCCAGCTCCAACCCGCCGCTCACGCTGCCGGAGGACGCGCGTGACTTTCCCGACGTGATCACCCAGGCGCTGTCGTCGTTGCGATTGGCCGGGGTCGACGGACCGTATTCGGTCCTGCTTTCCGCCGACGCCTACACCAAGGTCAGTGAGACCACCGAGCACGGCTATCCCATCCGTGAGCACCTGCACCGGTTAGTGGACGGGGACATCATCTGGGCACCGGCCATCGACGGCGCTTTCGTGTTGACCACGCGTGGCGGCGATTTCGACCTGCAGTTGGGTACCGATGTGTCGATCGGTTACCTCAGCCACGACGCCGACACCGTGCAGCTGTATCTGCAGGAGACCCTGACCTTCCTGTGCTACACCGCCGAGGCTTCGGTGGCGCTCGCGCCGCCGGCGTAGCCCGAGAGCACCAGCACAGGCAGGAACTCGCCGGGCGAAGCATTCAGCAACGCTTCCAGTCCCGCGTAGCAACTGGCCTGGTTGTCCAGCCGCGGCGCGCTGAGCAGGCTGGCGTCCGCGCCGATCACCGCCGAGGGGGTCAGGTCGTGCGTCATCGTTGACGTGCCGCTGCGGGTCCAGCGTCAACGCCTTGCGATCGTCGGCCAGGTGGATGGCAAGCTGGGGCACCCGCAGGATGCTGTTGGGTGTCGGGTCAGCGCCGCGCCGTAGGTACCACAATGGCTCGGTAGTGGGCGACGGTCCTGCCCAAGTCTGCCCCTGGAGCCAAATATCTGCTGAGTGGGATGCCTGACCCAGAATATCCCGCGGCTCGATCTTCATCGATCCGGGCCGATGCATCGATGGCGCCGTTCGTGCATAATGGGATGGACAACCCATTACGGGGTGAAGGAGGACTTACATGCCGAAGGTTCATCACCATTACCTCGCCGTGGATGGCCGCCAACTGTTCTACCGCGAGTCGGGCAGTCCCGAGAGGCCCACAATCGTTCTCCTGCACGGCTTTCCGACCAGCTCATACATGTTTCGCAATCTCATCCCTGCTCTCGCAGGTCGCTATCACGTGCTCGCACCCGACCATCTGGGTTTCGGGTTGTCCGACGCGCCGCCGGTCGAGGAATTTCATTACAGCTTCGATTCGCTCACCGATTTGACTGCCGGATTGCTGCAACAGTTGGGAATCGATCGGTATGCCCTCTACGTCCAGGACTACGGTGCTCCGATCGGTTGGCGGTTGGCACTGCGCAACCCGGACGCGATCACTGCGGTCGTCACCCAGAACGGCAATGGGTACGACGCCGGCTTCGTGCCGCAATTCTGGCAGCAGGTGTGGGCATATCAGGACGACCCGTCCGCCGGCAACGAGGCCGCTATCCGAGGGTTCCTCAGCTTGGCGGCCACCCGGTGGCAATACCTCACGGGCGTCGCCGATCCGACGCTGGTGGATCCCGACTGCTGGCATCACGACTATGCACTGCTCGCGCGCCCCGGGAACGACTCGATACAACTGAAGCTGTTCCGCGACTACGCAACCAACGCGCCGATGTATCCCCGGCTGCACGAATACTTCCGCGCCACCGGGGTTCCGCTGTTGGCGGTGTGGGGCCGCGGCGATGAGATTTTCGGTCCGGCCGGTGCCGAAGCGTTCGCCACCGATCTGCCCGACGCCGAAATTCATCTACTCGAAGGCGGGCATTTTCTGCTGGAGTCGGCGCTGGATGACGTCGCCGCACTGATGCTCGGTTTCCTGGACCGGAATCTGGTACCAAGCTGACCAGCCGCCCGATATCAGTGGGCTGAATATCCCATAATCGCAGTGGCGGTCACGTTAGCCTGACGCGATGGATCCGGATGCCGACTCCCATCCGCGGTTGACGGCGAAGGGGCGTGCCACCCGCGATCGGATCGTGCTCGCTACCGCCGAGTTGATCGTGACCGACGGCCTCGCGGCATTCAACATGGACAACGTGCGCCGCGCCGCCTCGGTGAGCGGTTCTCAACTGGCGCATTACTTCACCGATAAGGGCGCCTTGATTCGTGCGGTGATCGGTCGCCAGATCGGCGTGGTGCTTGATTTCCATCGGCAGCCCAAGCTCGGCGGGTTGACCACCTTCGCCGACTTCGAGCGGTGGATCGATCTCAATATGCGCTACCTCAGACGCATCGAGTACACCGGCACACCGACCTACCACGCCCTGGCCGCCCAGCTGGCCAAGTCCGACAGCGCCACCCGGGAAGCACTTGCAGCGGGTTACCGGCAATGGATCGTGCTGCTCGAGCGCGCACTGCAGCAGATGAAAGACGACCGAGTTCTCGTCGCCGACGCCGACGTGCATGCGTTGGCCTCGGTCATTGTCTCCGCCCACCAGGGTGGCGGCACCCTGGCCTTCACCTATCGTGCCGAGTGGCCGCACGCCGACGCGATCCGCTTCGCGATCAACTATCTGCGCACCTTTGCGGTCGATCCCGCTGAACGGGTGGCGCGAGCGCCGCGGCGTGCGCGCGGACGTGCGTCCATCCCGACCCGAAGTGACGCGCCCGATGTTCGGTTGACCAGCAAGGGTTTGGCGACCCGGGCCCGCATTGTCGACGCCGCCGCCCGGCTGATCTTCGAGCGCGGGGTGGCGAATACCAGCATCGACGACGTGCGATCCAGTGCCGGGGTGAGTGGATCGCAGATCACGCACTACTTTCGCGACAAGCGTGAACTGACCCGGCACGTCATCGCCGCGCGTCACACTGGCGTGCAGGCCTTCCACACCCGCCCGGCGTTCGGCCGCCTGGACAACGTGGACGCCCTACAAGCCTGGGCCGACGCGTGTGTCGCCGATGTCGACTCCGTGTATCGGCTCGGAGGGTGCGTCTACGGTTCGCTGGCCGGTGAACTCATCGACGCCGACGATGACATCCATGCCGATCTGTCCGCCGGCTACGACGCCTGGATCGCGCTGTTTCGCGACGGCCTGCTCCAAATGCAGAGTCGCGGCGACTTGCGGCCCGAAGCGGATGCACGACATCTGGCAACATCTCTCGTCGCGGCACACCAAGGCGGTGCCATGCTGACCTTCGTGGCCGGTGATCCGGCTCCGATAACCGCCGCCGTGTATGCCGCCGTCGACTATGTGCGTTCGTTTTCCAGCCAACGCAAGGCCCCTCGTGCCCGATCGGGAAACCCCAGACGCGCCTCGAAATCCTGACCCGGTCTGGACATTATGGGTTGCCCAGCCCATAATAATGGGACATCTGGCCCATTACTGATGGAAAGTCTGAAAAGCTATGCCTGTCAAAGAAGTCAGCGTGTTGCCGAGCGCACCAGCCGTGGTGCGTGAATCGGCCGCCGTCGAAAACATGCGTGCCATCGTCTTGGAGCGGTTCGGCGGGCTGGACAGCCTGGTGTACACCGACATACCGAAACCGCTCCCCCGGAACGGCGAGGTGGTGATCGAGGTCAAGGCCTTCGGCATCAACCACGCCGAGTTGCACATGCGGCGAGGCGAGTGGGCCGAAGCTGCCGAGGTCAGTGGTATCGAATGTGTCGGCATCGTCGATTCCTGCCCGGGTGGCGAATTCCCGGTGGGTGCGAAGGTCGCGGCCTTGATGGGCGGCCTCGGACGGACTGTCAACGGCAGCTATGCACAGTTCACCCGGGTGCGCACGGGGAATGTCGCGCTCATCGAATCCGATCTACCGTGGTCGCAACTGGCTGCGTTGCCGGAAACGTACGCCACCGCCTGGACGTGTCTGTTCCGCAACTTGACCTTGCAACCCGGCCAGAGGCTGCTGATCCGCGGCGCCACATCGTCTTTCGGCCAGGCTGCGGTGAAAATGGCGGTCGCAGCCGGCGCCCACGTCGTCGCCACCGTGCGCAGTCCGAAACGCATCCCGATGCTGGAGGCACTGGGTGTAGAGCGCGTGGAACTGGAACGAACCAACCTGGCCGCTCACCTCGCCGAAGCCAAGAACCTGGATGCCGTCTTGGATCTGGTGGGAAACAGCACCATCCTCGACTCCCTCGACATGTTGCGCCGTGGCGGTTCGGCCTGCCTGGCGGGATGGCTGGGCGGACTCGCGCCGATCAGCGACTTCAACCCGCTGCTGCGGATGGCAAGTGGAGTGAACCTGAACTTCTTCGGCAGCTTCGTCTTCGGCACCCCCGGCTTCCCACTGTCCGACGTGCCGCTACAGGACATCGCCGAACAGGTCGCCGACGGCTTGCTGGATGCCCGCCCGGCACGGATATTCGGCTTCGATCAGATCCGCGAAGCACATCGGGTGATGGAGTCCGGCGATGCCGGCGGAAAGATGGTCGTCACCATCGATGCGGAGCGCAACTGAAGCCCGGAGCATGGTAACCCCGAACGCCGACGCCGAACGAGTTCGGCAATTCTCCCATGGTGTCTTCGCGGTGATCATCACCATCCTGGTGCTGAAATTGGAACCGCCGAAAGCTGATTCGTTCGGTTCGCTGCTGCCGCTATGGCCAACGGGTTTGAGCTACGTAGTCAGCTATTTGTTCATGGCGGTGGTGTGGGTCAATCATCATCATCTGTTCCATTACGCCCAGGCAGCCACAACAAGGCTGGTCTGGTCGAACTTCGCGCACCTGTTCTCGGTGTCGTTGATCCCGTTCACCACCGAATGGATTGCCGAATCCCGCCTGGCCGGGGCACCCGTGGCGGTATATGCGGCGGTGTTCGTACTGGTTGATGTCACCTATCTCGCGCTGTGCCGGGAAGCCATCGAGCGTTGTGCCGCCGAGGATGTGTCGCGACGGATGCGCACAATGTTGCACATGAGATCTTTCGTCACGATCGGCGGATTCGCGGCGGCGGCAGTCATCGCACCCAAGTGGTCAATGGCAGCGATGATCCTGATCTGCCTGTGCCTGGTCGGGTACTTGCGTCCCGACATCGGCGCACCTTCGAAGCGGGCTGCGCGGTAGCTGTGTCGCCTTCGATTCTGGTCTTCGACGTAAACGAGACATTGATTGATATCGACTCGACGGCAGCAGTTTTCGGTGAACTCTTCGGCGATCGCCGAGTGCTGCGCGAGTGGTTCGGTCAACTGGTGATGTATTCGATGACAGTGACTCTGGCTGAGCGGTATGTCGATTTCGGCGCCCTCGGTGAGGGCGTGCTGCGCATGCTCGGCCAAATTCACCAAGTGGATCTGACCCAGCATGACGTCAACCGGGTCAGCGCGGCGATGCGAATGTTGCCGGCGCATGCCGACGCCGCCGACGCGTTAGCCCTGCTGCGCAACAACGGCTTTCGACTGGTCACCCTGACCAATTCCCCGCACGTTCCTGGCCTGCCGACGCCACTGGAGAACGCCGGGCTGGCCGGTCTGTTCGAGCGGCAGCTCAGCGTCGACCCGTGCCGCGCCTTCAAGCCCGCGGCGGACGTCTACCGGCATGTCTGCCGGAAACTCGACGTGGCGCCCGATGAGTGCATGATGGTGGCGGCTCACGGCTGGGATCTTCTCGGAGCACAAAACGTAGGCTTCAGCACGGCGCTGGTCGTTCGCCCAGGCAACCAGCCGTTGCTCGTTCCGGGGCTCCCACAACCGGACCTCGTGGTGACGGACCTGCACGAGCTGGCTGAGCGCCTCACGGCCGCGAGGTAGCCGAGCTCGCTCACCGCCCGGGTAGCTTCATTGACAGAACCGAGCCGAAAGGACCGTGCAGCCATGCCGGAGGAGCAGGAGTTCGACGTCGTAGTGCTCGGCGCCGGTCCCGTCGGGCAGAACGTCGCCGACCGGACACGGGCCGCGGGCTTGAGCGTCGCAGTGGTCGAACGCGAACTCGTGGGTGGCGAGTGCTCCTACTGGGCCTGTGTGCCGAGCAAGGCGCTGCTGCGTCCGGTCCTCGCCGTCTCCGACGCCCGCCGCCTCGACGGTGCGCGCCAGGCGATCATCGGCCCCATCCATCCGGGAGGTGTCTTCGCCCGCCGCGACCGCTACGTGAGCGACTGGGACGACACCGGACAGGTCGAGTGGGTGGAAGGCATCGGCGCCACACTGATCCGCGGACACGGACGGCTGGATGGTCCGCGACGAGTTGTGGTCACCACACCCGGCGGCAAGGAGGTGGCGTTGTCGGTCCGGCATGCGGTAGTCGTCTGTACCGGGAGCCGGCCGGCGTTGCCCGACCTGCCGGGTCTGTACGACGCCCGGCCGTGGACCAACCGCGAAGCAACCGACAGCAGCGAGGTCCCGAACCGGCTCGCCGTGGTCGGCGCCGGGGGCGTCGGCGTCGAAATGGCAACGGCCTGGCAGGGATTGGGCGCTCAGGTCACATTGCTGGTCCGAGGATCACAGCTGTTGCCCCAGATGGAGCCGTTTGTCGGTGAGCTCGTCGGCCGCGGACTCGCCGACGCGGGCGTGGATGTACGCATGGGCGTATCGGTGCAGGAGCTGCGCCGGGCCTATCCCTATTGCCCGGTGTCGCTGGCGTTGAGCGACGGCACCGACCTGGAAGTCGACGAGATACTTTTTGCCACCGGCCGAAAACCGCTCACCGATCACATCGGCTTGGAGACGGTCGGGCTGACGCCGGGCAGTTGGCTGGATGTCGACGACACCTGCCGGGTCAAGGGAATCGAAGACGGGTGGCTGTACGCGGCCGGCGACGTCAACCACCGCGCGCTGCTGACCCATCAGGGCAAGTACCAGGCCCGCATCGCCGGTGCCGCCATCGGTGCGCGCGCCACGGGACGACCGCTGGACACCGAACCGTGGGGCGCGCACGCGACCACCGCGGACCATCACGCCGTGCCGCAGGCGTTCTTCACCGATCCTGAAGCCGCGGCGGTGGGACTGACCGCCGAGCAGGCCGCCCAGGCCGGCCGCCGCACGAAGGTCATCGATGTCGAGATCGGCGATGTCGTCACGGGCGCCAAGCTTTTCGCCGACGGATATGTCGGTCGGGCCCGCATGGTGGTCGACGTGGACAGCCGGCATGTGCTGGGCGTGACCCTGGTGGGTCCGGGTGTCACCGAACTGCTGCACGCGGCCACCATCGCCGTCGCCGGCGAAGTGTCCATCGACCGGTTGTGGCATGCGGTCCCCTGCTTCCCGACCATCAGCGAGCTGTGGCTGAGACTCCTTGAGGCTTACCGGGATTCGTTCTATGTCGTCGTCTAGCCGAGCCGGTTTCTTCGACACTCGCGTGGGTCTCATCCTGGCTCTGACGATCAACGGCCTGGCGGTGAGCGCGTACCCCGATATAGTTGCCGTCTCCCAGAAAGCGGAACGCTACGGCTTTGATTCGGTGTGGTTGTGCGACCACTTCCTGACCATCAGTCCCGACGACTACGTCAAGGACGCCGGCATTGCCGACGGACCCGCCGGTGTCGACTCCGGCGCGCAGCCCACGTCGCTGCCTTTGCTGGAGTGCTGGACGGCGCTGAGCGCGCTGGCTCGCGACACCACTCGACTGCGGCTGGGCACCAGCGTGCTGTGCAACTCCTACCGCCACCCTTCGGTGCTGGCGAAGATGGCCGCCACGTTGGACGTCATCTCCGACGGGCGCCTGGATCTGGGCCTGGGCGCGGGCTGGTTCGAGCGCGAGTTCAATGCCTACGGCATCCCGTTTCCGCCGGTCCGCGACCGGGTCTCGGCACTCGAGGAGTCGCTGCAGGTGCTCAGGGCGGTGTGGACAGAGGCGAATCCCAGCTACGCCGGTCAGTTCTACACACTCGACGGTGCCGTGTGTGATCCGCCGCCGGTCCAGCAACCCCATCCCCCGCTGTGGGTGGGTGGTGAAGGCGACCGCGTCCAAACCATCGCCGCCCGTTCGGCGCAGGGGCTCAACGTGCGGTGGTGGTCACCCGAGCAGGTGAGCCGGCGCCGGGACTTCCTGAACCGGGCGTGCGAGTCGGCCGGGCGTGACCCCGGCACGCTTCGGGTGTCGGTGACGGCGTTGCTGGCACCCACCGAATCCGTCGAGCAGGAAGCGCGGATCCGCGCGGAATTCGCTTCGATTCCCGAATCGGGACTCATCGTCGGGTCCCCCGAACGGTGCGTCGAGCGCATTGGGCAGTACCAACGCTGCGGAATCGATCAGTTCCTCTTCACGATCCCGCACGTCGTCCGGTCCGATTATCTCGATGTCGTTGGGCGTGAGATCATTCCCTCGATCAAGGCGGCCTGAGCTGGGCGCTGTCGCTCAGCGAATTCTCAACTGATTCTTGGCAATCGCTTTCCGTCGCAGAAGGATTCGCATAGCCGCCGGCCTCAGCATGGCTACCATGACTGCGCTTTCGGCCGAGCCCTTCAGCACCAGCCTGATCGAACGCTATCTGTATAGCCGCGGTCGGCGCTTCTTCCGGGGCCGGCACGACGGCGAGTTCTTCTTCGTCCTCTCCGACAGCCGGCGCCTGCACGTCCACCTCGAGATCCCGGCCCTGCACGCCGACGTGTGCACGATCCGGGTCACACCGGCGTGCTTCTTCCCGGCCATCGAGCGCGCCCACCTGTCTCAGTTCGCCGACAGCTGGAACGAGCACAACCGCGACATCACGGCGATCGTGCACGCATCGTCGGATCCGCAGCGCATCGGCGTCACCGCCGAGCAATCCCGCTGGTTCGGCGAGCAGGTCAGCTTCGACGACTTCGCGGCCTTCGCCGACCGCGCCCTCAGCGCCGCGATCGACCTCTTCCGCAGGCTGGACCCGGCCGTCGAACTGCCGACCGCGCCGTTGCTTCTCGACGCCGGCTGACGGTCAGCCGATCAGCACCTTGTCCACGCGCGGCTCGCCCAGTTTGCGGCCTATCGCACCCCACGGGTCGGCGTAGCAGCCCGGCGCGTCCCGGTACGCCGCACGTCGCCGCAGCAGCATCCGCGCCAGCGGTGCCACCAGTCGCATCGGATGGCGACGCCAACCGGTCGCCGCACGCATCTCGGCCAGCATGTCCGGCCAGCTGTGCTGCTGAAATGCCAATGCCTGCTGAGCCTGGGTGGTGTCCATCCAGTCGGTGACGAACCAGTCCTCGTCGCTGTCGGGATTGCCGGGCCGGCCGACCGGCAGCACATCGTTCAGACCGCGGGTGGCGGCGAGCGCGGCGCCGACCTCGCCCTGCCGCAACTTGTGCGAGTCGTCGCCGGCAACCAGCAGGATCTCGCCCACCACGGCATCCCGTGCGGCAGTGGTCGCGGCGGCGAATGCGGCCGCGACATCGCGGACATCGACGCTGTGCATCCGCCCGTCGGCCGGCAGCGCACTTTCGAAGAACAGCGCGTCGAGGGTGAACGGCATCGCACCGGGGTCGACGCTCATGACGCCGCCGAGTCGCAGGATCACCCAGTCCAGGCCGGAGTGGCGGACGTGCTGCTCGGCCTCGGCTTTGTGCGCGCCGTAGAGATCCGAGGGATCCACCGGGCTCTCAGCGGTGAGCAGTTCGTGGTGACGGTGCGGGTTGCGGGCGCCGTGCACGGCGTTGCTGGACGCCTGGATGAAGCGGGGTGGACGCCGGCACGACTCGGCGGCGCGCAGCAGCGAGACGGTGGCGTCGACGTTGACCAGGCGCGCCAGGTCAGGCTTGCCGTAGATGACCGGCGGGATGACCGCGGCCAGATGGATGATCACCGTCGGTTCGACCTCTGGGACCAAAGTCGCCACGGCGTCCGGGTCGGTCAGGTTGGCCCAGCGCGCCTTGACGCCCGCCGGCAGTGCCCTGGCGGCTTTGCGCTGGGCGGAGGTGCCGATGTCGGTGGCGACCACTTGATGGCCGTCCGCGGCCAGCCGTCGTACGGTCTGCGAACCGACGAGTCCGAATCCTCCGGTGACCAGAACTTTCTCGGGCATTCTCTCCCCTGACCTCGCCATATGTGCGGTATGCCACATCCGGTGATAATGACATTCTCTTAATTTGAGAGTAGCATGTTCTCTACGGACGTAGAGAGGTCTAAAGGGGTAATTCCCATCACAGGCCGGATATCAAACGCAATCGGAGAACATTCATGGGCGCCGCCAGCAACACCCCTGACCACCGCGAGATCGCCAAGTGGGATCCCGCGTTCACCAAGCAGGTCATCGATGCCGTCGCGCCCGCGATGAAAGTCTGGCATCGCGCGGAGGTGCGGAACCTCGACAACATCCCGCCGGCCGGCGGTGCGTTGGTGGTGTCCAACCACTCCGGTGGCATGTTCACCCCGGACGTGTTCATCTTCTCCCCGGCCTACTACGACGCTTTCGGCTACGACCGGCCGGTCTACACCCTGGGCCACTACGGCCTGTTCATGGGACCCATCGACGGCTGGCTGCGCCGACTCGGGGTGATCGAGGCAAGCCGGGAGAACGCCGCCGAAGCGCTGCACTCCGGCGCGCTGGTGTTGGTTTTTCCCGGCGGCGACTACGACTCGTACCGGCCCACGTTCAGCGCGAACACCATCGACTTCAACGGACGCACCGGCTACGTCCGGACGGCCATCGAGGCCGGGGTGCCGATCGTTCCGACGGTGTCGATCGGCGCTCAGGAGACCCAACTGTTCCTGACCCGCGGCAACTGGCTGGCCCGCCGCCTGGGCCTGAACAGGTTCAGGTCAGACATCCTGCCGGTCAGCTTCGGTTTTCCGTTCGGCCTGAGCGTGTTCTTCCCGCCGAACGTGCCGCTGCCCGCCAAGGTGGTCACCGAGGTGCTCGAGCCCATCGACATCCTCGCCGAGTTCGGTGAGGATCCCGATGTCGCCGAGGTCGACGCCCATGTCCGTGCGGTGATGCAGGAAGCGTTGGATCGCTTGGCCGGCCAGCGCCGGCTGCCCATCCTGGGCTGATCGGAGGCCGTGACGTGCGAAGGCTCAACGGCATGGACGCGATGCTGCTCTACAGCGAGACGCCCAATCTGCACACGCACACCTTGAAGGTGACCGTCATCGACGCGTCGGGCTTCGACGGGACGTTCGGATTCGACGTCTTCCGGCGGCATCTGCAGCGCAAACTGCACCAGCTGGAGCCCCTGCGCTACCGGCTGGTCGAGGTGCCGTGGCGGCTCAATCACCCGATGTGGCAAGAGAACTGCGCCGTCGATCTGGACTACCACCTACGGCGGGTGCAGATCCCGGCACCGGGTGGACGCCGCGAACTGGATCGGGTGATCGGCGAGATCGCGTCCACGCCGCTGGACCGTAGCCGACCCCTGTGGGAGTTCCACTTCGCCGAAGGACTGGCCGACGGCCGGTACGCCGTGATCGGCAAGGTGCACCACTCGCTGGCCGACGGCGTCGCTTCGGCGAACCTGCTGGCGCGCGCCATGGATCTGACCGAGATGACCCTCGTCGCGGGCGAAGAAGGCAGCGGCACAACGACGTTCGCACCGCTGGTGCGCCAGGCGATGCGTGACCATGTGCGGCAGATCGCCGAACTGCCGGGTCTGGTCAAGGACGCCGCGTTGGGGATGGCCCGGGTGCGCCGCCGCGCCCGCGAGCGCGGCAGCCATCCCGATCTGGCCGCCGGGTTCGACGCTCCGCCCACCTTCCTCAACCACGTCGTGTCGCCGCAGCGCCGATTCGCCAGCGCCGCACTGCCGTTGGCCGATGTCAAGGCGACCGCAGCCGACTTGGGTGTCACCATCAACGACCTGATCCTGGCCACCGCCGCCGGAGGCCTACGGACGCTGCTGCTCGACTACGACGGGATCGCCGATCGTCCGATCATCGCGTCGGTCCCGACGGCCACCGACAAGTCAGACCGCGTCAGCGGCAACGAGATCAGCGGTCTGTCGGTGTCACTGCCGGTTCACGTCGCCGACCCGATGGAACGGGTGCGGTTGGTGGCGTTGGCCACCCGGGTGGCCAAGGAAGATCACGAACTCCTCGGCCCCAGGCTGTACGGGCGACTGATGAACTACCTGCCGGCCGCCGTCGCCCCGGCGATGTTCCGGTGGCTGGGCCGGCGCGACGCGCCCAACAAGATCATGAACGTCGCGGTGTCCAGCGTCATCGGACCGCGTCGGCGTGGCCACTTCGGCGGCGCGCCGGTCACCGAGATCTACTCCACAGGCGTGCTGTCACCGGGCGCACCCGTCAACATCACCGTCTGGAGTTACGCCGACCAGCTCGGCGTCGCGGTACTCACCGACGACCGGACATTCGCCGACCCGCACGACGCGACCGACGCGATCAGCGCCTCCTTCGACGAATTGCGCACGGCCGCAGGGTCTTACGTGAGCCTGTCGGCCTGAGTCTCAGGCGGTCAGCACCGCGTCGAGCGCCGAGTAGAACAGGCCCAGGCCGTCGTCGGAAGGGCCGGTCAGCGCTTCGGTGGCGTGTTCGGGGTGCGGCATCAGTCCGACGACGCGGCCGTTGGCCGAGCTGATACCGGCGATGTCGTTGAGAGAGCCGTTGAGGTTGTCCCGGTAGCGGAACACCACCCGGCCCTCGCCTTCCAGCTCGTCGATGGTTTCTTTCGGCGCCACGTAGCGGCCCTCACCGGACTTCAGCGGGATCAGCACGTCCGCGTCGGACTCGAAACGAGACGTCCACGCCGTCGACGTCGAGGACACGCGCAGCCACACGTCGCGGCAGATGAAGTGCAGGCCGGCGTTGCGGGTCAGGGCGCCGGGCAGCAGCCCGGCCTCACACAGCACCTGGAAACCGTTGCAGATTCCCAGTACCGGCATGCCGCGACCGGCCGCGGCGACCACTTCGCCCATCACCGGCGCGAACCGGGCGATCGCCCCCGCGCGCAGGTAGTCGCCGTAGGAGAAACCGCCGGGCACCACCACGGCGTCGACCGCTTTGAGGTCGGCGTCGGCGTGCCAGAGGTTGACGGCCTCGGCTCCGGCCAGTCGCGCCGCGCGGGCGGCATCTACGTCGTCGAGGGTGCCTGGAAAGGTGATGACGCCGATACGGGCCGTCACCGCGGGTCCCGGCTGATCGTCCAGTCCTCGATCACGGTGTTCGCCAGTAGCGATTCCGCGATCTCGGCAAGCACGGAGTCGTCGACGGAGTCGTCGACCTCCAACTCAAACCGCTTGCCCTGCCGCACATCTGAGATCCCCGGATGTCCGAGGCGCCCCAGCGCGCCGACGATCGCCTGACCCTGCGGGTCCAGAATCTCCGCTTTGGGCATCACGTGCACGACCACCCGGGCCACGCGCTCCTCCTGTCGAAAGTGGGTCCACCCGGCAGACAACAGTCCAGGCGGCAGGCCGGAGCCAACTCTACCGGCGATCGGCGGGGTGTGGTCAGGCGACCAGAATCAGTCCGTCGCCGCCGAGGTCGGTGATCCGTCGGTGCGCTTCGCCGGCGGGGTCCAGGGCGGCTTCGGACAGCGCGGTCCAGGCGTTGAGCGTCAGCGGGTCTGCGGATCGGGACGATCTGGCGCGCGCGGTCCGGGCCGCCTGGAAGAACTTGGCGATGCGGGGATGCTCGAGGTTTACGTTCAACGCGTCGCACCGGGCACCGGCGATTTCGGCCAGCGCAATGCTGTTGACCCCGAGCAATACCGGCGGCCTGGGCGTCGGCAACGGAAAACCGGCCCAGGTCGCTTCCCTGGCGGGGTTCCACTGGGCGTCGCACAGGTCCAGCACCTCGATCAGACGCTGATGACGCAGCGGCATCGAGTCGGCCAACGGGATGCCGAGGAGTTGGTGCTCCCGCGACCACGGACTGCTCGGCGCGGCGCCGGCCCCGAGGCCGAACACGAAGCGCCCGCCGCTGATCTCCTGCGCCGAAGCGGCCGCCGCGACCGTGACTCCGGCCGGCCGGTTGGCCGCGTTCACCACCAGGGTGCCGATCCGGATCGACGAGGTGGCCGCGGCCAGCGCACCGGCCAGTGTGAAGCACTCCAGCATCCGGGTTCCCGAGAGCATCGCACCGGACAGGTGGTCGAACACCCACGCCGTGCCGAACCCCTCAGCTTCGGCGCGCAGTACCTTGTCCCGCAGCTCCGGCCACGGATGGATGGCCGCGCTGTACAGCACGTCGACGGTGACCATTCGCCGAACCTACCGGAAAGCCGCAGCAGCAGAGAACATTTCAGTGTTCACGGGCAGGAGCCGAGGTAGGCCTCGCACAACGGGGCGGTGATGGCGTCCAGGACCGCGGCGTCGGAGAGCACCGGCCACGGCACCTCCGGGGACCCCGTCGTCCACAATGTGAGCTCGCTGATCGTGCTGCTGGCCGCGTGCGCCACCAGATAGGTGTGCATGACGACCGGTCCGCTGATCACCGCCGCCATACGCGTCGGCTCGTCGTCGGTGACCGACGGCGACTGGGCGGGGGCGCCGAGCTGACAGCCGCGCAGCGCGGCGACCGCGGTGCCGTACACCGACGCCGCGACGGCGCCGCCCCGAGCTGTGTCGCCGCGCCAGTGCAGGATCAGCGCCTGCAGTTGCCACTGGCCGTCGGAATGAGTCACCAGCGCGCGGGACGAGACCGCGGAGTCGCGGCTGTCCCGCGGGAAGGCTGGGGTGTTGCAGACCTGCTCGAACCTGAATTGGGGTGTCGGGGCACCGCCGGTCATGGGCACGGCCACGCCCGCCAAGGCCGGCCACCGGTACACGGCGTCGAGCGGCACCGACGGGTGCTGAATCCAGGCCGTCGCCGGGATTTGATCGCAGATCGGCGGACACGTTTGCGGATCGGCGTGCGCGGGCGTCGCTACGATCACCGTCGCCACGGCGAGGACCAGGGTGCCGGCGACCATCATCGTCGCCAGAAACATCCTCAGCTGCACCGCCCCCATCAAGGCACAATCGTAAACATGCAACTGACCCATTTCGGGCATTCCTGCCTACTCGCCGAGTTCGGTCCAACCAAGCTGCTTTTCGATCCCGGCAGCTTCGCGCACGGATTCGAGGGCATCACCGGCTTGTCCGCCATCGTCATCACGCATCAGCACCCCGACCACGTCGACGTGTCCCGGCTGCCGGCGTTGCTGGACGGCAACCCGGACGCCGCGCTGTACGCCGACCCGCAGACCACTGCGCAGCTGGGCGAGCCGTGCCGCGCGGTGCACGTCGGCGACGAGCTTTCGGTTGGGCAGCTGACCATCCGGGCGGTCGGCGGGCGTCACGCCGTCATCCACCCGGAAATCCCTGTGGTAGACAACATTTCGTATCTGGTCGGCGACGGCGAGCACCCCGCCCGGCTGATGCATCCCGGTGACGCGTTGTTCGTGCCGGACGAGCCGGTGGACGTGCTGGCCACTCCCGCGGCGGCGCCCTGGATGAAGATCTCCGAGGCCGTCGACTACCTGCGCGCGGTGAACCCCGCGCGGGCGGTGCCGATCCACCAGGGCATCGTGGCGCCCGACGCGCGCGGCATCTACTACGGCCGGCTGACCGAGATGACCAGCACCGACTTTCAGGTACTCCCCGAGGAGGACGCGGTCACCTTCTAGCGCCGAGGGCGGTCACCTTTTAGTGCCGAGCAACTCAGGTGATGTCGGAGGCGGCGCCGCGCCCGGCGGCCCGACCCGAAAAGATGCAGCCGCCCAGGAACGTCCCCTCCAGGGCCCGGTAACCGTGCACACCTCCGCCGCCGAAACCCGCGACCTCTCCGGCCGCATACAGACCGGTGACCGGGGTACCGTCCGACTTCAACACCCGTGAATCCAGGTCGGTTTCGATGCCGCCCAACGTCTTTCGAGTCAGGATGTGCAGTTTGACCGCGATCAGCGGCCCGGCCTTCGGGTCGACCAGGCGGTGCGGCGCCACCACCCGTCCCAGTCGGTCGCCCAGATAGGTACGGGCCGCGCGGATCGCGGTGATCTGTCCGTCCTTGGTGAACTTGTTGGCCACCTCGCGGTCCCGGGATGTGACGGCAGCCTCGACGGTGTCGTAGTCCAGCGGCTGCACGTCGGGCAACTCGTTCATGGCATCGACCAAGTCGCGCAACGAGTCCGCGCTGACGAAGTCCACTCCCCGGTCGACGAACGCCTGCACCGGCCCGGGTGGACCGGATCGGGCACGGGAGCGCACCAACTGCCGAACGCTCTGCCCGGTCAGGTCGGGATTCTGTTCCTGCCCGGACAGCGCGAATTCCTTCTCGATGATCTTGGCGTTCAACACGAACCACGTGTAGTCGTAGCCCGTCTGAGCGATGTACTCCAGGGTCCCCAACGTGTCGAACCCGGGATACAGCGGGACCGGCAACCGGTTGCCCGCGCCGTCCAGCCACAACGACGACGGGCCGGGGATGATCCGGATGCCGTGCCGCGGCCAGATCGGGTCGTAGTTGGTGATGCCCTCGGTGTAGTGCCACATCCGGTCGGGGTTGATCACCCGCGCGCCGGCTTTCTGGGCGATGCCGATCATCCTGCCGTCGACGTGGGCCGGCACCCCGCTGAGTAGCTGCTTGGGCGCGCGGCCCATGCGCCGCGGCCAGTTCTTGCGCACCAGGTCGTGGTTGGCGCCGATGCCGCCGCTGGTGACGATCACCGCCGAGGCCCGAAACTCGAACTTGCCCACAGCCTTCCGCGACGACGGCACGCCGCGCGGCTCGTCGGAGGGCTCCAGCACGGTGCCCCGCACGCCGGTCACCGCCTCCCGCTCCACGATCAGCCGGTCGACCTGGTGGCGGTGGACGAACCGTACATTGGGCCGGTTGCGCAGTTGCCGGGCGAAGATCTCGACCAGCGCGGGCCCGGTGCCCCAGGTGATGTGAAAGCGCGGCACCGAATTGCCGTGTCCCTGAGCGTCGTAACCGCCCCGCTCGGCCCAGCCGACCAGTGGGAAGAGCTTCAGCCCGCGGGCCCGCAGCCAGCTGCGTTTCTCTCCCGCCGCGAAATCGACGTAGGCATGCGCCCACTGCTCGGGCCAGTAGTCCTCGGGCCGATCGAAGGCGGCCGTGCCCAACCAGTCCTGCAGGGCCAGTTCGTGACTGTCGCGGATCCCGAGCCGGCGCTGCTCGGGACTGTCGACGAAGAACAGGCCGCCGAACGACCAGAACGCCTGCCCGCCGACGTTGGCGCTGTTCTCCTGGTCCACGATGAGCACCCGCAACCCGCGGTCGACCAGCTCGCAGGCGGCAACCAGCCCGGCCAGTCCGGCTCCCACGATGATCGCGTCGGCTTCGAACCCGTCCGGGACGGGACTCGCATCGCTCATGTCGGTACAGGTTAGTGCCACCCGCACGGCGGCCCTCAACGAGCGCTAAGCGGCGTCCAGAACCGCCTTGTCGGCCTGCCAGGTATAGACCATCGGCGTGCACTGCTGCATCAGGGCCAGGTCGACGGCGTCCAGCATGGCCTGCCGCGGCCCGGGCTTACGCAGGTGCCGCGCCGCGACCGCGATCCGGACCACCCCGCCGCGCCGGGCGGTCCGCTCGGCCGAGATCACGACCATCCGGCACCACCACGGCTCGGCCAGGTAACCTTCGCCGATCCCGAGCACCCGCGCCCGCACGGTACTGTGCCGCACCAGATCGGTCACCCCGTAGGCATCAGCGAGGAGCCGGAAACCGTTGGCCGGCAAGGCTTTGACGACTCCCGGCGAGACCAGCCAACCCGGCGCGGCGAACAGTCGGGTGCGTAGCCCCAGATGCTCGAGCACCCGGTCGGCGCCCTTGAGCCGCAGGTTGGCCTCGTGGGCGTGCAGGGTGGCGAACTCCCCGCGCCTCCTCTTGGTCGCCGATTCGTCGTAACCGTGCAGGACCAGGGCGTCTCCGTTCGTGCGGCGCGCGGTCAGCCAGTCGACGGTGTGGGGGTCGCGGTCCAAGCGGTATTGCTCACCAAGGCGGGGTGCCACCAGAAACGAGACAGGGACGGAGCGGGCATCCATCTCCGCGCAGAAGTCCTGCACGTCGTCCAGGGTGTGTTCGCCGATCCCCGAGACCGAGACGATCAATTTTCCAGACACGCTTGTAGTTTGCCGAGGTCAGATGTCGAGACGGTGAAGGACACGCTGCCGGCAGGCGTCTATCGCGCCCGAAACGGACGACGCGTCGGGGCAGGCCCGATCGATTAGATATGCTCAGCAACGCCATGGACGAGGCAGTTGCCACACCCGTCGAGACCGTCGACTACCCCGACAAGCTGGACGCAGCGACCCTGCGGATAGCCGGCGTCTGCATTCTCGCCTCGATGATGATGGGCCTGGACAGCACCGTCGTCAGCGTCGCGCAACGCACCTTCATCGCCGAGTTCGAGTCGACGCAGGCCGTGGTCGGCTGGACCATGACCGGCTACACGCTGGCGCTGGCCACCGTCATCCCGATAGCCGGCTGGGCCGCCGACCGCTTCGGCACCAAACGCCTGTGGATGGGTTCGGTGCTGGCGTTCATGGTGGGCTCCCTGTTGTGCGCAATCGCGCCGAACATTCTGCTGCTCAATGTGTTTCGTGCGGTACAGGGCATGTGCGGCGGAATGCTGATGCCGCTGGGGTTCATGATCCTGACCCGCGTGGCGGGCCCGAAGCGGTTGGGCCGGCTTATGTCGGTGCTGGGCATTCCTATGTTGCTGGGCCCGATCGGCGGTCCGATCGTCGGAGGCTGGCTGATCGGCGCCTTCAGCTGGCCCTGGATTTTCCTGATCAATCTGCCGATCGGGTTGTGCGCGTTCGTCCTTGCCGCGTACGTGTTTCCGCGGGACGATCCGGCGCCCTCGGAGACGTTTGACGCGGTCGGAGCTCTGCTGCTCTCCCCCGGTCTGGCCACCTTCCTGTTCGGGGTCTCCTCCATTCCCGGACGCGGCAGCGTGGCCGACCGGCACGTGTTGATACCGGTGACCATCGGCCTGATCCTGATCGTCGCGTTCCTGTTCCACGCCTGGTTCCGCGCCGATCACCCGCTCGTGGACCTGCGGCTGTTCAAGAATCCGGTGGTCACCAACGCAAACATCACCGGCTTTCTGTTCGCGGTCGCCTTCTTCGGCTCCATGCTGCTGCTCCCCAGCTATCTGCAGCAGGTCATGCACCTGACGCCGATGCAATCCGGCCTGCACCTGATCCCGCAGGGCATCGGTGCGATGCTGACCATGCCGTGGGCCGGGATCTTCATGGACCGCAAAGGTCCCGGCAAGAGCGTCCTGTTCGGCATCTCACTGATCGCGGTGGGGCTCAGCATCTTCACCCTCGCTGTCGCCCGGCAGTCCGCCTACCTGCCGCTGATGGTGGCAGCCCTGGTCGTCATGGGCATGGGAACGGGTTGCACCATGATGCCGCTGTCGGGGGCTTCGGTGCAGGCGCTGGCTCCGCACGAGATCGCCCGCGGGTCGACGTTGATCAGCGTCAACCTTCAGGTGGGCGGTTCGATCGGGACGGCGCTGATGTCGATGGTCCTCACCAGCCAGTTCAACCGCAGCCAAAACATCACCGCGGCAAACGAACTCGTGCGGCTCCGTCAGGAGGCCGTACGGCGCCAGGTTCCCGTCGATCCCAACGCCATACCCCCGCGGACCCTCGATGCCGATTTCGCCAGCCATCTGCTGCAGGATCTTTCGCGTTGTTACACAGTGGTATTGACGATCGCGGCAGTCCTGTTGATCACGACCCTGATCCCCGCGTCATTCCTGCCCAAACGCCCAGCCGGCTAACCACCGGCGGTCGACAGCAGCCAGGCGTACTGGAACGCGGTTTCCTTCCATCGCTCGTAGCGACCGCTGATCCCGCCGTGGCCGGCCTTCATCTGCGTCTTCAACAGCACCGGCTTTCCGTCAGTGTTGCTGTGCCGCAGCGCCGCGACCCACTTGGCCGGCTCCACGTAGTACACCCGGGTGTCGTTCAGCGACGTCATCGCCAGGATGGCCGGATAGGGCCGTTCGGCCACGTTCTCATACGGCGAGTAGGACTTCATGTACGCGTACACGTCACCGTCGTCCAGGGGATTTCCCCACTCGTCCCACTCGGTCACGGTCAGCGGCAGCGAGGGATCCAGGATCGTGGTCAACGGGTCGACGAAAGGCACCTGCGCCAGTATCCCGGCGAACAGGTCCGGCGCCATGTTGACCACCGCTCCCATCAGCAGTCCACCCGCGCTGCCGCCGAGGGCCACCAGCTGCTGCGGGCGGGTCAGTCCGGAGTCCACCAGATGCGTTGCGACCGCGATGAAGTCGGTAAAGGTGTTCTTCTTCTGCAACAGCTTGCCGTGCTCGTACCACAGCCGGCCCATCTCGCCGCCGCCGCGCACATGGGCGACCACGAACACCATTCCGCGATCCAGCAGCGACAGTCTGGCGATGGAGAACCGCGGATCCTCACACAACTCATACGCGCCGTAGCCGTAAACCATTGCCGGTGCCGGGAATTCGATACCAGCCTTGTGCACGATGGAGATCGGGACGCGGGCGCCGTCGTCGGCGACCGCCCAGTCCCGCCGTTCCACATAGTCCTCGCGACGGTATCCGCCGAGCACCGGCTGTTCCCGCAGCAGGGCGCGTTCCCCGGTGACCAGGTCCATGTCGTAGATGCGCACCGGCGTCACGAAGGACCCGGCCCCGACCCGCAGCTTCGGTGAGTCCCAGTTCGGATTGGCGCCCAACCCCGAAGACATCAGCTCGGAATCGAAGGCGATCTCCTCGGGCTCCCCGTAATCGCCGCCGGCTTGCAACGGCCACAACTGAATTCGCGGCAGTGCTTCGCGCCGGTAACTGACCACCAGTTGATTGGCGAAGGCGTCCACGCCGTCCAACCGGACGTCGTCGCGGTGCGCGATCAGGGTGCGTTGCCGGCTCGGATCGTCCACCGGGGCGTCGACCAGGGTGAAGTTGACCGCACCGTCGTTGTGCAGGATCAGGAACCGCTGTTCGCCGCCGACCACCGCGTGCTCGACCGAGTACTCGACACCCTCGCGGCGGGGCAACACGACGGTGAACTCCGCGTGGGAATCGGCCGCGTCGGCGTAGCGCACCTCGGAGGTGACCGACGAACCCGCCCCGATCAGCACATAGGCGTTGCTGCGGGTGCGCCCGACCCCCAGCCAGAACCGTTCGTCGGGTTCGTGATAGACCCGCTCGGACGGCTCCCCCGCGCCGAGTCGGTAGCGCCACACCGTATCCGGGCGCCACGCCTCGTCGACCGTGCTGTAGTAGACGGTGCGATTGTCGGTCGCCCAGGTCGCGCCGGCGCCGATGCCCGGGATTTCGTCGGGATAGACCTCACCGGTGCGTAAGTTCTTGAACCGCAACGTGTACCGTTCGTCGCCGACGACATCGACGGAGTAGGCCAGCAGTTCGGCGTCCAGGCTGACGCTGGCCGCACCCAGCGCGAAGAAGTCATGACCGTCGGCTTCCACGTTCTCGTCGAGCAGCACCTGCTCGCCGGGAATATCGGTGTGTTCGTCGAACTGCGGCGGGGTCCAGTCGTCGGGATCGGTGACCGGACAACGGCAGTGGACGCCGTACTGCTTGCCTTCGAAGGTCCGCGCGTAGTACCACCAGTCGCCGCGACGGGTCGGCACGGACAGGTCGGTTTCCTTGGTGCGCGCCTTGATCTCCTCGAAGATCTTCTGCCGCAACGGATCCAGATCGGCGGTCTGTGCGTCGACGTAGGCGTTCTCGGCCTCGAGGTAGGCGAGGACTTCGGGGCTTTCCTTGTCGCGCAGCCATTCGTAGGGGTCGACGAAGACGTCACCGTGATGTTCGCGACGGGTGTCCAAACGTTTGGCGACCGGCGGCGAGAGCCGTTGCGTCATGCGCCGGGACCGATCCAGTCGCCGAACCGCAGACCCGAAATCCGTTCGTATGCCTCAATGTAACGACCGCGAGTGGCGTCGACGATGTCGTCGGGCAGGGGTGGCGGCGGCTCGGTACCGTGCCGGTCCCAGCCCGATTCGGCGCTGGTGAGCCAGTTGCGGACGAACTGCTTGTCGAACGCGGTTTGCACCACACCCGGGCGGTAGTCGGCGGCCGGCCAGTAGCGCGACGAATCCGGCGTGAAGATCTCGTCGGCCAACACCAGGTTGCCCTGGGGATCGGTGCCGAACTCGAATTTGGTGTCCGCGATGATGATTCCCCGGCTCAGCGCGTGGTCGGCGGCCTGCCCGTAGATCTGCAGGGTGCGGTCGCGCAACTCCTCGGCGCGCACATCGCCGACCAGCTCGATCACCCGGTCAAAGTCGATGTTCTCGTCGTGGTCACCCAGCGCGGCCTTGGTCGCCGGCGTGAACAACGGCGTGCTGAACTTGCTGGCCTCCACCAACCCGGGCGGCAGCGGAATGCCGCAGACCTTCCCGGTGGCCTGGTAGTCCAACAACCCTGAGCCGGTCAGGTAGCCGCGGGCCACGCATTCCACCGGGAGCATCTCCAGCCGGCGCACCACCAGCGCGCGGCCCAGCACCTCGTCGGGGATGCGCGGATCGTCCGGCGGTCCGGCCAGGTGGTTGGGCACCCCGTCGAGTTCCGTCACCAGACCGAAGAAGAACACGCTCATCGCGGTCAGGATGCGGCCCTTGTCCGGGATGGTGCTGTCCAGGATGTAGTCGTACGCCGAGATCCGGTCGGTGGCGACCAGCAGCAGATGGTCGTCGTCGACGCGGTAGATCTCACGCACCTTGCCGCTGGCCAGATGCTGGTAATCGGACAATGCGGGTCGCATCGGGTCAGCCTATCGGGCGCCGCCGCGGGAAAAGACAATCCCATTCTGCTGCCGGCTGTGCTGGTATCGGTGTCATGACCCGCTATCTGCCTTACTCGACCCGGCCCGTCCGTCTGTTCGGTCAACTGATGAGCGACATCATCGTTTCGGTGTGGACGGTGATCTGGGTGCTCGTCGGTTTCGCCGTCCACGAGGCCATCGCGACGATCGCCGAGGCGGGACGGCAAGTGGAGGCCGGTTCGAAAGGGGTCGCCGGAAACCTGGCCTCGGCCGGGCACAGCGCACACAACGTTCCGTTGTTGGGTGACGCGCTGAGCCAGCCGCTCAACGCGGCCAGCGAGGCGGCGCTGGACATCGCGGGCGCCGGGCACAACCTGGACACCACCGCGAGCTGGCTGGCCTGGGTGTTGGCGTTGGCGGTCGCGTTGCCGCCCATCCTGGCGGTCACGATGCCGTGGCTGTACCTGCGCGTCCGCTTCTTCCGGCGCAAGTGGATCGTGACAGCGCTGGCCGGCACCGCCGCGGGTCAGCAGCTGCTGGCGCTGCGCGCGCTGGCCAATCGTTCCCCGGCGAAACTGGCCGCGGTCAGTGCGGACCCGGTCGGCGGGTGGCGCTACGAAGATCCCGTCGTGATGCGGGGACTGGCGGCCCTGGAGCTGCGGGCGGCCGGGATCAGGTTCCGCACGGAATGATCGCCAGCTCCTCGGTGAGCGCCGCGATCGCATACCGGATCTGCTCTTCGGTGTGGCAGCTGGTGATGAAGAACCGCAGCCGCGCCTGGTCCTCCGGCACGGCCGGATACAGGATCGGGTTGACGTTGATGCCGCGCTTGAGCAACGCATTCGACAACTGCAGCGCCGTCAGCGAACTGCCGACGATGCACGGGACGATCGGGGTGCCCTCGCTGTCGCCGGTGTCCAGACCCGCCGCGCGGGCCAGGCGCAGGAAGAGCGCCGACAGCTCGTGCAGCCGCCGCAGATGGCTGGGCTCGCTGCGCATCACCCTGATCGCGGCCAGCGCCGCCGCCGCGATGGCAGGCGGCAGGCCGCCGCTGAAGATGAAGCCCGGCGTCGTGTACTTCAGGAATTCGATCAGCTCCCGGCTGCCGGCGACGTAGCCACCGCAGCCGGCCAGCGCCTTCGACATGGTGCCGCTCCACAATTCGACGTCGTCCCGGTCGACGCCGAAGTGCTCGCCGATGCCGCCGCCCGTCGCGCCGATCACACCGATGCTGTGTGCCTCGTCGATCATCAGCAGCGCCCGATGCTTGTTCTTGACGTCGATGAAGGCGGGCAGGTCGGCGATGTCGCCGTCTTGGCTGTAGATGCCTTCGATGACGATCAGCACCCGGCGATATTGGTGGCGGATGTTGCCCAGCAGTTCGTCGAGCGCGGCGGGATCGTTGTGCGGGAAGGGTCGACGGGTGGCCCCGGATAGCTTGCAGCCCTGCACGATACTGTCGTGCGCGAGGCTGTCGTGGATGACGAGGTCGCTCTCGCCGAGCAGGTGCCCGATCACGGTGACGTTGGTGGCGTGGCCGTTGACCAGTGCCAAAGCATCCTGCGTGCCAAGGAGATTCGCCAACTCCTGCTCGAGGTCGCGGTGGATCGGCTTCTCACCGGACAGCAGCCGCGACGCCGAGCAGGAGCTGCCCCAGCGGCGCACCGCGTCCGCCATGGCCTCGGCCACCCGCGGGTGACCGGACATGCCCAGGTAGTTGAAGCTCGAAAAGTTGACCACCTCAACGCCATTGATGAACGACGTACCAGTGGTGACGCCGTCGTTGACCACGAAGTAGGGATTGTCGATGCCGGCCGCTTCGACCTGCGCGATCCGGTCGGCCAGCGCTTTGACCTCCTCGAAATCGCCGATGCGGAACTGTGGGGTGACGGCAGGCTGCGGCGCATCCACCGCCCCCAAAGTCGATCCCTGTCCCCCGGCCATGACGATCACGTCGCCGACTGTCGTCTGAGGCCCGAACGCCGCCAGATCGACTGTCGCGCTGGGGAGTTGGCGCTGCAGGCCGCTGATCAGGTTGGTCACCATGATGGAGTCGAAGCCCAGGTCCCCGACGATGGCCCGGCCCGGGCGCAGTTGCTGGACGGGGAACCCACTGAGGCGGGCGATCTCGGCGCGCACGAGATCCGCCACGTCGGCCGCTGCCTCCGATTCGGGCTGTCCGGCCGGCAGTTCGGCTCCCTGGCAGGCGGCCAGCACCGCGGCTTGCTCGCGGAACAGGGCGATGAGGTTGTCCATCGTGGACTCCTTGCCGGTGCTGGGCGTGGCGATGCCGGGTGGGCCGGCTTGCTCGGTGATGGTGAAGCGCTTGCGGGTGAATTCGTAGCCGCTGAGTCGGTGCGTGAACCTGGCCTGCGGGGGATACAGCGCGCTCCATTCGGGATTCAGCCCGTCGCGGTAGAGCGCGACGACGGCTTCGGTGATGCCGTTGGCGACGCTCAGCGTGGGCGGCGCATCAGGATGCGACCGGGTGATCATGGGGCCCAGCGTCGGCTTGGATCCGAACTCGACGAGGTGTGTGGGTTGGGCTCCCAGTGCGTCGGTCACCGCATCGGCGAACCGGACGGTGGCGCGGATGTGCGCCGTCCAGTAGTCGGCGTCCATGGGTTCGTCGTCCCCGAGCTCTCTGCCGTGCCGGGTGGAGAAGATCGGGACTGCCGGTGACTGGTAGGAGCATTGCGCGGCGACCGCCGCGAACTGCGCGAGCATCGGTTCCATCAGCCCCGAGTGAAAAGCGTGCGACACGTTGAGCCGGCGCACCTCGACACCCGACCCGGTCAGGATCGTCGCCGCCCGCTCGATGTCGCCGCGTGCCCCGGACAGCACGAACTCTCCGGTTCCGTTCACTGCGGCGAGATCGACTGGCAGGTCGGGCATTTCGCTGATCGGTGCGCGCACCGCCAACATGGCGCCACCGTCGGACAGTTGCTGCATCAGTTGTCCGCGTGCCACCACCAGCCGGCACGCGTCGTCCAGGCTGATGACCTCGGCGACGGCGGCGGCAGCGAATTCACCGATGCTGTGGCCGAGCAGCCAGGCGGGCTGGGCCCCGGCCTGGAGGAGCGCCTGCGCCTGCGCGTACTGCACGGCGAATATCGCAGGCTGGGCGAATTCGGTGCGGTGGATGCGGTCGTCGTCCATCACCTCCCCGAGACGCAGGCCGAGATAAGGCAGCATCGTCGTCTCGACTCGCTCGAACGCGTCGCGGAAGGCCGCGCCGGCTGCGGCGAAAGCCGTGTGCATACCCGGATATTGGGTTCCTTGACCGCTGAACAGCCAGCCCGCCGACATGCCGCCCGCGGTGCCGGTGTCGAAGTCCGCACCGCGCAGCGACGCGACCGCTGAAGCGCGGTCGTCGGCGACCATCCCCATGCGCATCTTGCCCATGGCCTTGATCCTGTTGCTCGACCAGCACAGCTGCGCGAGCGGCACAGTGCTGTTCTCGAGGTCATCAGCAAGCCGAACAGCGTTGCGCTGCAGCCCTTCCAACGAATCGGCCGACAGCGTCAGCACACCACCTCCGGCGGCGGCCGGCGCGGCGTCTTCCGGGACGGCAGTGGCGAGCACCACGTGACTGTTGGTGCCGCCGATGCCGAAGCTGGAGACCCCGGCGTAGACGACCTCGTCCGGCAGCTCCATCGGCTCGGCAAGCAACCGCAGGCCACCGTCGTGCAGCTTCAGCTGTGCGTTCTCGTCGTCGGCGAATCGGGTGGGCGGGACCACCCGGTGGTGCAGGCTGAGCACCACCTTGATCAGGCCGGCGATACCCGCGGCGCCTTCGGTGTGGCCGAGGTTGCCCTTGATCGAGCCGATCGCGCAAGGCTTTTCCCGTCCGCGGCGGTGGGTGTGGGCGAGTGCTCGCGCCTCGATCATGTCGCCCAACAGGGTGCCGGTGCCGTGCGCTTCCAGGAAGCTGATCTGCGCCGGGACGATGCCGGCGGCGCGGTACGCCGCGGCGGCGAGCTGTTGCTGCGCCCAGCGGTTCGGCGCGGTGATGCCGTTGCTGCGGCCGTCGCTGTTGACCGCGCTGCCCTTGATCACCGCGTAGACGGGCAACCGCTCGGCTAGCGCGTCGGCCAGTCGCCGCAGCACGATCACCGCGACGCCTTCGCCCCGGCCGATCCCGTCGGCGGATGCGCTGAACGGCTTGCACCTTCCGTCCGGCGCGGCCAGACCGGCCTGGGTGTAGAACGCGTTCAGCGCCGGGGTGAGCGTCAGGTTGACCCCGGCGGCCAGCGCCTGGTCGCACTCGTGGTTGCGCAGCGCCTGGGCCGCCAGGTGCACCGCGACCAGTGACGAGGAGCAAGCGGTGTCGACAGCGAGGCTGGGGCCTTTGAAGTCGAACTGATAGGACAGCCGGTTGGCCGTCATGAAATAGCCGTTGCCCGTGCCGGTTTGGGCGGTGATCCGGCCGTAGTCGCGCATCTGCAGGTGTGCCCATTCGTTGGCCATCACGCCGACATACACCCCGGTGTGGGAACCGGCCTGCCCACGCGGATCCAGGGTGGCGTTTTCGATTGCGCGCCAAGCGGTTTGCAACAGCAACCGTTGCTGCGGGTCCATGGCTTCGGCTTCGCGGGGCGGGATACCGAAGAAATCGTTGTCGAAAGCGTCGGCGTCGGCGATCAGACCTGCGCTGCGGTGGTTGATGGTCCCGTCTTGCTGCAGCGCGGCGGCGTCCCACCGCGCGGACGCGGGGATCTCGTCGATGCCGTCCTCGCCGCCCATCAGCAGCCGCCACAGCGCGGCCGGGTCGCTCGCCTTGGGAAACCGGCAGTCCAATCCGACGACGGCGATGTCGGTCATTACGCGACGGCTTCTGACTGCTCCACTAGGGCCGAGCTGATGTACTCGGCGATGTGGGACAGGGTCGGGTAATCGAAGATCAGCGTCGGATCGACGTCGATGTCGTAGAACATCTCCATCTCGCCGACCAGACCGACCGCGCGAACCGAGTCGACACCCATGTCGGCCAACGGGACCATGGGGTCAAGCGTAGAGGGTGCGACCTCCAGAGACGAGGCGAGAGTGGCGGTCAGCCAGCGCAATATCGGGCGGTGGTTCGCGATCATGGCCTGCTCCTCGAGTCGTTGCGGAACTGCTGTTGCAAAGACTTTGAGGCGCAGCGCTTGAAGCGTTCTAAAGAGTTTCTTGGAGCCCTCAGCCGGGGGCCGGGCTGGCGTGCAGAACGTCGGTGAGTTCGGACTTCAGGAAAGCTGTGCGCATCGAGGCGCGCTGCACCTTTCCGCTTGTCGTGAGGTGGATTCCGGCGCGTCCGACGAACACCACACCCGGGGACGGAACCTCGAAGGCGCGTGCGACGGCGCGCTTGAGCGCGGTGGCGAGTTCGTCGTAGGTCGTCTCGGCCAGTAAGCCGTCCTTGACGGTCTGGATCACTACGAGTCGCTCGGCGTCGTCGACATCGACCGAGACGACGACTCCGCGCGAACCGGCCAGCGCGGGGTGCACGGTCTGCACGAACTCTTCGATGTCCTGTGGGTACAGGTTGCGGCCGTTGACGATCAGCAGATCCTTCCGCCGCCCGGTGACGTACAACTCACCGTCGTGCAGCAAGCCGAGGTCGCCGGTGCGCAGGTACGGGCCTTCGCCCCCGGCGGTGCGAGCGCGGAATCGCTCGGCCGTCTCCGCGGGACGGTTGTGGTAACCGCTGGCGACGCTGCGGCCCCGCAACCAGATTTCGCCGACGCGATCTTCGGGCAGGCACTCCAGCGTGTCCGGTTCGACGATGCGTACCTCGATGCCGGGTCCGGGTGCACCGGAACTGACCAGGCTGACCGAACGTCCCGCCCCGGGCGTGTACCGGTTCTGCTCGAGGTCCTCGGCATCGGCGTCGAGGTAACGCTGGGCACCGCGGCTGACGGTGGCGAGCAGCGTCACCTCGGCCATTCCATACGCGGGACGGGCGGCCGAGGCCGCGAAGCCGGCCGGAGCAAGCAAGTCCTGTAGTCGTTCGATGGTGCGGCGGCGGACGGGCTCGGCACCGTTGAGCGCCACCTGCCACGACGAGAGGTCCAGGCCGGCGAGTTGCTCCGGTGTCAGCCGCCGCGCGATCAGATCGTAGGCGAAGTTGGGTGCGGCGGCATGCGTGCCGCGATAGTCGCTGATCGCGTTCAGCATCCGGATCGGTTGTTTCAGAAACGCCAGCGGCGACATGCCCACGACATCGCTGAGGCTGAAATAGGCGACCAGCACACTCACCAGGCCCATGTCGTGGAAGTGTGGGATCCAGCCGACGACAACCGATTCGGCGGTCACCTCGAGAGCCTGCGCCAGGGCGGACACGTTGTTCAGGACGTTGTCATGAGTGACGGCAACACCTTTGGGGTCACCGGTCGAGCCCGACGTGTACTGCAGGAAAGCGACGGTCTCGGGTGAGACGTCCGGCATGGTCCACTCGCCGGAGTCCGCCAGCGCGCCGTCGTCGACGGCCACGCAGTGGATCTTGCGGTCTAGTCCGAGACCGTCGATGCCCGCGGCGAGCATGTCGCGCAGGCCGGCGCTGGTCAGCGTGAGGCTGGTGTCGGCGTCGCGCAATATCCCGGCAACGCGCTGCAGGCTTCGCTCGTCGTGGGGCAGGGGCGCGGGGACAGCGACGACACCGGCGTACACGCAACCCAGGAAACCGATCCAGAACTCGATGCCCTGCTCGAACAACAGCAGCACCGGGCGATCGGCCTGCGGGCAGGAATCGAGCCACACCGCCACTTCGCGGGCGCACCGGTCCAGCTCCCCGAACGTGGTGACCTCCGGGATCAGGTCTCGTCGGGACTCGCGCAGGAACGTGAATCTTCTTGTTTCGCAGTAATCCTCGAATTGAGATCGAAAGCAGGCGACCAGATCGGGGTGCGCGGTGTCTGGCTGTGCTTCATTCATCGCCGCTCCTGTGACCAGGCATCTTCTACGGCGTCATCGTAAACCGGTGCCGGCCGAATAGGCGGAATCCGGCTGAGCTAGACGTCGCGCAATTCGACGATCAGGTGCCGGATGCCGGTGTGCCGGTTGCTGCGGGTCCATTCGACCGGCTCGGCCAGCCGGACGGCGCCGAACCGGGACAGCAGCTCCTCGTAGAGCACCCGCAGCTCCAGGCGCGCCAGGTTCGCCCCCAGGCAGTAGTGCACTCCCTGTCCGAACCCCAAGTGGGGATTGGGTTTTCGGGTGATGTCGAATTCGTCGGCGCGGTCGAAGACATCGTCGTCCCGGTTGGCCGATCCTTCCCAGATCTGCACCTTCTGGCCCGCCTCGATCGACTGTCCGGCGAGGCAGACGTCGCGGGTGGCGGTGCGCCGCTTGGAAGGCGACGGAGAAGTCCACCGGACCATTTCCTCGATCGCCGTCGGCAACAGGCCGAAATCGGCCCGCAGCGACCGCAATTGGGCGGGATGCTCGGCCAGCGCCAACAACCCGCCCGCGACCGCATTGCGGGTGGTCTCCGCGCCGGCGCTGAAAAGCAGGCTGAAGAACAGGTACAACTCCAGATCGGACATGATCGCGTCGTCGGCTCCGGGCATGGTGGCGTTGGCGACCACAGACAACATGTCGTCGGTCGGCTCGGCGCGTTTGGCGGCGATCAGCTCCTGGCCGTAGGTGATCATCCGCGTCCCGGCTTCTTCCAGGGAGAGCTGCGCCAGCGACGCCTTGCGGGAAGCGCCGAAGTCGAACTGCGGCTCGATGGCCTCGAACAGCCAATGGCGTTCGGACTCCGGCACTCCGAGCAGTATGCAGATCATCTGCATCGGCAGTTCGGCGGCGATCTCGACCACGAAGTCGAACGGTTCACCGGGCACCACCGCGTCCAGCAGCCGGCGGGCCCGGGTGCGCAGGTCGTCCTCGACGCGGGTGATCATCCGCGGCGTCAGCCCGGAGCTGACCAGCCGGCGGATCTGCGAGTGCCGCGGGTCGTCCATCATGTTCAGCACCTGACCGGCGATGGCCAGGTCTTGCAGCAACGTGCCGCCGAACGGCCGGTCACCGCCCGTCACCGACGAGTAGGTCACCGGATCGCGCAGCACGGCAAGGGTTTCGGGGTAGGTGGCCACCGACCAGAAGCCTTCGCCGTCCGGGGTGTTATCGGTCGGTTCGTGCCAGTACACCGGTGCCTCGCGACGATGCACGGCGAACAAGTCGTGCGGAAAACCCTGGGCGAAGTTGCCCAGATCAGTGAAATCGATCTGGGTGAGCGTCACAGTCACAAGATCGCCGCGGGCGTGTACTTGGCCGCCTCCGGATAGCGCTCGACGAGTTTCTCGACCAGCGCTACGACCTCGTCCACTTGGTCCCCGGCGGCACCGACGAATGCCTTCCTGTCGGCCAGCGCGGCGTCCAGCGCGGCCCGGTCCAGCGGCAGCCGGGGGTCGGCGGCCAGTCGGTCCAGCAGGTCGGGCTCAGCGCCCCGTTCGCGCATGGCCAGCGCGGTGGCGACCGCATGCTCGCGGATCACGTGATGCGCGACTTCGCGTCCCACGCCCGCGCGCACCGCCGCGATCAACACCTTGGTGGTCGCCAGGAACGGTAGGTAGCGGTCCAGCTCGCGCTGGATCACCGCGGGATAGGCACCGAACTCGTCGAGCACCGTCAGGAACGTCTCGATCTGGCCGTCGATCGCAAAGAAGCTGTCCGGCAACGCAACCCGGCGCACCACCGAACAGAACACATCACCCTCGTTCCACTGCGCACCGGACAGCTCGGCGGCCATCGACGCGTAGCCGCGCAACACCACCTGTAGGCCGTTGACCCGTTCGCAGCTACGGGTGTTCATCTTGTGCGGCATCGCCGACGAGCCGACCTGTCCCTCGGCGAACCCCTCGGTGACCAACTCGTGGCCGGCCATCAGCCGGATGGTGTGCGCCAGCGACGACGGTCCGGCGCCCAACTGCACCAGCGCGGAGACCACGTCGTGGTCCAGCGAACGCGGATACACCTGCCCGACACTGTCGAAAACCGTTGAGAAGCCGAGGAATTCGGTGATCGAGCGTTCCAACTCGGACAGCTTGGCGCCATCCCCGTCGAGCAGGTCGAGCATGTCCTGGGAGGTGCCCATCGGGCCCTTGATGCCGCGCAACGGGTAACGGTCGATCAACTCGCGCAACCGGGTCAACGCGATCAGCGTCTCCTGCGCGGCCGAGGCGAACCGCTTGCCCAACGTGGTGGCCTGCGCGGCGACGTTGTGGCTGCGCCCGGCCATCACCAGGTCGCGATAGGTCACGGCGCGCTCGGCCAACCGCGCCACCACCGCGACCCCGTGCGCGAAGACCACTTCCAACGAGCGCCTGATCTGCAGTTGCTCCACGTTCTCGGTCAGGTCGCGGCTGGTCATTCCCTTGTGCACGTGCTCGTGACCGGCCAGTGCATTGAACTCCTCGATGCGGGCCTTGACGTCGTGCCGCAACACCCGCTCCCGTGCCGCGATCGAAGCCAGGTCCACATCGTCGAGCACCCGCTCGTAATCGGCGATCGCCTCGGCCGGCACCGGCACCCCGAGTTCGGCCTGCGCCCGGACCACGGCCAACCACAGCCGCCGTTCCGCAGTCACCTTGGCCTCGGGCGACCAGATCGCCACCATCTCGGCGCTGGCGTACCGCGCGGCCAGCACATTCGGAATGCTCACAGACAGCTAGCTTACGGTCGCGCGCGACTCCGTACGTTCGCTCGGGTCGCCGCACGTCGCTCTCAGCGGGCGGCGACCCGGAAGCTACATCGTCACGCCGTCGGTGGCCGCGGGCGCGCTGATGATCCGTATCTGTGGTTGATCGACTGGTGCGAGCACATCGATCAGATCGATCACCGTCGCCAACGCCGCCGCCCTCGGGTCACGGCCCTCGACCAGCGCCGACACCACCGAACCGTCGACCGCGCAGATCAGCGTGCACACGAGTTCGATCTGAACCGACCGGCCTGATCTTTCGATGGCCTCGGCGACCGCCTCCGCCCGTTGCCGCAGGCTGCGGCGCATGCTCTCCCGCAGAGCGGGCAGCCGGGTACAGGCGATGTGCCGTTCATATCGGGATATCAGTTGCTCGGCGAGTCCTGGTCCGGACACGTCCCCCACAAGCAGATCGACCAGCACCTCGGCGGTGGTCTCAGGCCCCCGACGCCGCCGCGACAGGCCGTTGACCCTGGCCCGCAGCTGCGCCACCTCGATCATCCCGATGTGTTCGACCGCGCGGGCGATCAAATCGTCGAGTGACGAGAAGTAATACGTGGTAGACGCCAAGGGCAGACCGGCCCGGCGGGCAACTGCCCGGTGCCGTACCGCTTCGAACCCGCCCTCGCCGAGCAGCTCGGCGGCAGCGCTCACCAGCGCGTACCGCCTACGTTCTCCTTTTGGAGTAACTGCTGCTGTCACGCCCACCCATGCTGCCAGTCAAAGTGGTACAGCATTGCCATTTTCGCCAAACGGACATGGCATGATGGCCCGCATGCCTGACATCAGTCGCCGCACCGTACTGGGCCTCGGTGCCAGCGCGGCATGCGGTGCGGTCGGCGCATATGCGCTCGACGTGCTGTTTGCGGCACGCACGTCCGACGCCGCCCCTATGCCCCGAACTGGCACAAACGTTCCATTGGCTCCGACACGGCCGCTGGATCCGGCACCCGCCGGACAGGTGGCGCCGACGATGGTGACCGGCTCGTTCAATTCGGCCGCGCGCGGCGGGATATCCACCAACTGGGCCATCGCGCGTCCGCCCGGCCAGACCAAGCCGCTTCGTCCCGTCATCGCGCTGCACGGCAAGGGCAACGACGCGGCCACCGTGATGGCCGGCGGCGTCGAGCAGGGTCTGGCCCAGGCCGTCAACGCGGGATTGCCGCCATTCGCGGTGGTCGCGGTCGACGGCGGCGGTGGCTATTGGCACAAGCGGGCCTCGGGTGAGGACGCCGGGGCGATGGTGTTGAGCGAGCTGCTTCCGCTGCTGGACGGCCAGGGTCTGGACACCTCGCGGGTGGCGTTTCTGGGGTGGTCCATGGGCGGCTACGGCGCTTTGTTGCTGGGCGGGCGGCTCGGCGCGGGCCGTACCGCGGCGATCTGCGCGGTGAGCCCGGCGCTGTGGACGTCGGCGGGGGCGGCGGCGCCCGGCGCGTTCGACGGGCCGGAGGACTACGCGGCCAACTCGGTCTGGGGGATGCCGGCGCTGGGGTCGATCCCGATCCGGATCGACTGCGGCGACAGCGATCCCTTCTACGGCGCGACCAAGCAGTTCATCGCCCAGCTGCCCAATCCGCCGGCGGGCGGGTTCTCCCCGGGTGGCCACAACGGCGGTTTCTGGAGCTCTCAGCTCCCGGCCGAACTCACCTGGCTGGCTCCGCTGCTCACCGCATAGTGCCGAGCTGGGGGCACCTCCCGCTTGCGGGGAGACGCAAAAGCTCCCTATTCCGGCCGGAAACGGGAGCTTTTGCGTCTTTTCGCGGACGTGCGACGATCCGGGCGTGAGCACATCGTTCGGTTGGGACTTCCCCTACGCCTGGCCACGCATGCCGATATTGGGCGCCAACGTGGTCTGTACGTCGCAACCCCTGGCCGCCCAGGCCGGACTGCGCATGCTCGCCGACGGCGGCAACGCCGTCGACGCGGCCATCGCCACCGCCGTCACGCTCACCGTCGTCGAACCAGTGTCCAACGGCATCGGAGCGGACGCCTTCGCCATCGTCTGGGACGGTAAAGAACTGCACGGCCTCAACGCCTCGGGCCGCTCGCCGGCGGCTTGGACACCGGAATACTTTGCCGGACAACCGGTTCCAGCGATGGGCTGGAACACCGTGACGGTGCCCGGTGCGGTGTCGGCCTGGGCCGGGTTGCACGCCGAGTTCGGCAAGCTGCCATTCGAGCGTCTCTTCGCACCTGCAATCGCCTATGGCCGCAACGGTTTTCCAGTGTCACCGACCGTGGCGTCGCAGTGGGCGGCTCAGGTCCCGGTGTTCGCAACCCAACCCGGATTCGCCCCCGCTTTCATGCCGAATGGACGAGCGCCCAGGCCGGGTGAAGTGGTCACGTTGCGCGATCACGCTGCCACGCTGGAAAAAATCGCCGCGACCAAGGGCGGTGTCTTCTATCGGGGGGAGCTGGCCGACCGGCTCGAAGCGCATTCGGCCACGCACGGCGGCGCGATGCTGGCCACCGATCTGGCCGCCCACCGCGCCGATTGGGTCGGCTTGATCGACGGGGACTACCGCGGGTACACGGTGCACGAGATACCTCCCAACGGCCAGGGCATCGTCGCGCTGATCGCGCTGGGCATCCTCGAACACTTCGACCTGTCGTCGTGGGCCGTCGATTCCGCCGACAGCGTGCATCTGCAGATCGAAGCGCTCAAGCTCGCCTTCGCCGACGCGCAGGCTCATCTCGCCGACATCGACCACATGACGGTGAGCCCGGGCCAGCTGTTGGACCGCCAATACCTCGAAGCCCGGGCTGCCCTGATCGATCCGGCTCGTGCCCTGCCGGCGTCGGCCGGGTCACCTCGGGGCGGCACCGTATATCTGACCGCCGCGGACGCCTCCGGCTTGATGGTGTCGATGATCCAGTCCAACTACATGGGCTTCGGATCCGGAGTAGTGGTGCCGGGCACCGGCATCGCACTGCAGAATCGCGGCTCCGGTTTCGCTGTGGCGCTGGGTCACCCCAACCGGGTCGGTCCGCGTAAGCGGCCCTATCACACCATCATTCCCGCGTTCGTGACCAAAGCCGGCTCGCCAGTGATGAGCTTCGGGGTCATGGGCGGGCCGATGCAGCCGCAAGGTCATGTCCAGGTGATGGTCCGCATCGCCGACTACGGACAGAATCCGCAGGCGGCCTGCGACGGCCCACGGTTCCGGTGGATCCAGGGACTGCAGGTCGCCTGCGAGAAAGGGTTCGCGCCGTCCACCCTCGACGAGTTGCGCCGGCGCGGACACGAGCTGCTGGTCGTCGACGACTACAACGCATTCGGCAGCTGCCAGGCGATCTGGCGACTGGACGAGGGCTATCTCGCCGTGAGCGATCCACGGCGGGACGGGCAAGCCGTCGCCTTCTGACTGGTAACCGAACTTTAAGTATTAGGTATGTTTTGGTTAACAGAAGGTAGCCAGACAGTGAACAGCGCTATACCCTGATCCGTGGGCCTGGTGCTGGAGGGTGCGCCGGGCGGTTACGAACGGTGCGGTGATTGGGTTGATTCAGGTAAGTCCCGGCATCGGGTTGAAGGTCGAAGAAGTGTTCGCCGGATACACGATTGTCCGGTTTCTGGGATCCGGCGGGATGGGCGAAGTCTATCTCGCTCAGCATCCGCGGCTGCCCCGCCTGGAGGCGCTCAAGGTACTGGGCAGCGACGTCTCGGCTGACGAGGACTATCGCCGGCGCTTCGTCCGGGAGGCAGACCTGGCGGCCGCCCTGTGGCATCCGAACATCGTGCGGGTCAACGACCGAGGCGAGTTCAACGGCCAACTCTGGCTGGCGATGGACTTCGTCGACGGAACCGACGCGGCGACCCTGGTCCGCGAGCACTATCCGGTGGGCATGCCCGCCGAGAAGGTGGCGCCGATCCTCACTGCTATCGCCACCGCACTCGACTACGCACATCAGCAGCACGACCTGATGCACCGCGATGTCAGCCCGGCGAACATCCTGCTCGCCGAGCCGGCAGACGGTGACCAACGAATCCTGTTGAGCGATTTCGGGATTGCCCGGGCGCTCGGCGACACCAGCGGCCTGACCGCGACCAACATGACGATCGGCACGCTGCCCTACGCCGCACCCGAACAGCTGACGGACGAAGAGATCGACGGGCGCGCCGATCAATACGCTCTGGCGGCGACCGTCTACCACTTGCTGACCGGATCACAGCTCTTCCCGCACACCAACCCGGCCGTCGTGATCGGGCGCCATCTGTCGGCCCCGCCTCCGCCACTGGCCGATACACACCCGATGCTCAGGGTGTTCGACCCGGTGCTGGCCGTGGCCCTCGCCAAGGACCCTGCCGACCGATTCGCCACCTGCACCGAATTCGCCGAGGCCTTCGAAGAGGCGGTCCGTTCCGGGCGGCACCCGGCAGCCTCGGCGACGACCATGCCCCGACCTCTCGCGGTCCGGCCGCCCAAGAGCGCCGGCTCCGTCGACGCCGACCAACGGCCACGACGCAAACGGTGGGGAACTTTCGCGGCCGCGGCCGCGGTTGTCGCGCTCACCGCCGTCGGCGCCAGCGGATACCCCGGCAGCAGCAAGACCACGGCGGCGGAGGGACCTGCGATGTCGGCGCCGCCGCAACCGATGGTGCAGAACGCGCCACCGATCGCACCGCAAGCGGCACCGATTCCGACTGCGGCGCCCGCCCCGGCTCCCGCGCCTGCGGCCGCCCCGGCTCCCGCGCCTGCGGCCTCCCCGGCCGCGCGAGCGCCCGAGGTTGCCCCGCGGGCGCCCGCGCCGACCCTGGCGACGCCCGCGCCCGCTGCGAAGGCCCCGACGCCGGTCGCGCAACCGGCAGCGCCTGCCCCGCAGCAACCGGCGCCCAGTCCCGACCAGGCCTACCTGAATCTGATGTCGGGGATTCCTGGTGTCACCGTCACCGACCCGTCGGTCGCGGTCGCCACCGGCCGTAACGCCTGCACGGTCCTGCAGAACGGCGCCAGCCCCAACGACGTCGCGAACGCGACCGTGAACGGCAACGAGGGAATCACGCCTTCGCAGGCCGCGGCGGGGGTAAACGCGGCAATCAGCGTGTACTGCCCGCAATATCAGCAGTAGGACGCTCAGACGCTGATCGCGCCTTCGGCGGCCCGCTGGCCGATGTCCGTCCGAAAGTGGCTGCCGGGCAACTTGATCGAACCGAGGATCTGGTACGCCTGCGCGCGGGCCTGTGACAGGTCGGCACCGGTGCCGACCACCGAGAGCACCCGGCCGCCGGACGACACGATCGCACCGTCGTCGCGACGTGCCGTTCCCGCATGCAGCACACCCTCCGCATCCGAGCCGACGACGACGTCCCCGACCCGGGGGCGACCGGGATAGTTCTCCGCGGCCAGCACCACCGTGACGGCCGCACCGTCCCGCCAACGCAGCTCACCGAAGTCGGACAGCTTTCCGCTGCCGGCGGCGTGGAGCAACTGTCCTAGCGGCGAATCCAGTAGTGCCAGCACCGCCTGGGTCTCCGGATCGCCGAAGCGACAGTTGAATTCGACGACCGCGGGACCGTTGGAAGTGATCGCCAGACCGGCATAGAGCAGTCCACTGAACGGGCTGCCACGCCGAACCATCTCGGCCGCAACGGGTTCGACGATCTGGTGGACGATTTCGCGGTAGACGGTGTCGGGCAGCCAGCCCAGCGGTGCATAGGCGCCCATGCCGCCAGTGTTTGGGCCGGTGTCGCCATCGCCGACCCGCTTGAAGTCCTGCGCGGGAAGCAGTGGCACCACGGTCGCACCGTCGACCACGCAGAACAGCGACACCTCGGGTCCGTCCAGGAAGGACTCCAACAAGACCGGATGCCCGGCCTCGAGCAAGGCGGCTGCGTGCGCGCGGGCGGTGTCGCGGTCCGAAGTCACCACCACACCTTTGCCGGCCGCCAACGAATCGTCCTTGACCACCCAGGCCGGGTCGCCGGAAGGCGGCCCGAATCGGTCCAGCGCGCCGTCCAAATGCGATGGATTGTCGACTATTTCACTCGACGCGGTACGCACCCCGGCCGCGGCCATCACATCTTTGGCGAATGCTTTGGAGCCCTCGATCAGGGCGGCACCTTTGCTAGGCCCGAAGCAGGCGATGCCGGCGGCGCGTACCGCGTCGGCCACACCGAGCACCAGAGGGACCTCGGGACCGATGACCACGAGGTCGGCGGCTACCTTGCGGGCCAGCGCGATCACCTCATCGCCGGAGGTGATGTCGACGGCGTGCTGCTCGGCCAGCCGGGCGGTGCCCGCGTTACCGGGCGCCACGATCAGGCCCGTCACCTCGGGATCTCTACTCAGCGCCAGCAATAGGGCATGTTCACGGGCACCGGAACCGATCACCAGGACTCGCACGACACGTCACACTAGCCGCAAGGCCCGCCCCTTGCGCGAGCAGACACAAAAGCCCCCATTTCGTGCCGAAATGAGGGGCTTTTGCGTCTGCTCGGCAACCGGCCGATCAATTGCGCACTAATCGCGCGTGTCCCCCCGATGCATCTTCACCGCGCTGTCGACATTGCCCTTCTTGTCCTCTTCACCACCCTCGGCCGCCGCCTTCCTGCGCTTCCGCACGACGGCGTCGACCGCACCGTTGAGCGCCGAACCCAGCGGGAACCCGAGATAGTGGGTGAGGAACAGCGCCATCTCCTTGAGTTCGGTCTCGGACAGCTCCTCGTTGAGCAGCGCGGCGTTGATCTGGATCTCAGCCAGATCGCGGCTGCCTACCGCGGTCACCGCCGTCAGCGTCATGATGCGCTTGTCGCGCATCGACAATCCCGGCCGGGTCCAGATGGAGCCGAAGAGATGATCGACGGTGAGGTCGAAGTACGCGTCGCCCTCGATGTTGGGCATCTCCCAGCCGTAGACCTCGTTCATCTTGTCCAGGCCCTTGCGGCGCAGCTCGTCCATCACGACTCCTTCGATGTGTGCGGCACGCCAAGGCTCGCGGCCAGTCGTTCGTAGGCGATTCGGGCCAGCGGGAGATCCACCGACACCGCCTCTCCCAATGCCAGCGCCAAGCTCAGGTCTTTCTCGCCGAGGCCCCGGGTGTGCAGGAAGGGCTGGTAGAGGAAATTGTCCGGCTCCAGGTCGTTCATGTCTTCGCGCACCATGATGGCCCCCGGCCCGCCGGTGAGCGCGTCGGTGTGGCGCACCACCCTGCCCAGAGCCTGCAGATCCAGCCCGGCTGCCTCGGCGAGCTTCATGGCCTCGCACGCCGCCGCATAGGAGGTGAACGTCAACATGTTGCGGGCCAACTTCATTCGCGTCCCTGCACCCGGCTCGCCGGCGTGGATGACCACCGACGCCCAATGTTTGAACGCCGGCTTGATCCGCTCGTAGACCTCGCGTTCGGCGCCCACCATCGTGGCCAGCTCGCCCTTGGCCGCGGCAGCCGCACCGCCGCTTACCGGCGCGTCGACGATATGGATGCCTTGGGGTTTGAGTTCAGCGGCCAACTCGGTGGCGGTGCTGTCGCTGATGGTCGAGTGAATCGCGATCACCGTGCCGGGCTTGGCCTTGCCGGCCAACTCGCCGACCACCTCACGCACCTGGGCGTCATTGAGCACGGTGATGTGGATGATGTCGGCGGCGGCGACGTCGGCGACGCTGTCGGCCAGGCCGGCACCCTTCTCGGCCAGCGGCGTCATCGCCTCGGTCCGGATGTCGTAAACCGTCACTCCGCCAGGCCATTCGGTCATCTTCGTGGCCATCGGCGCGCCCATGTTTCCCAGGCCGATGTAGCCGAGCTTGAGTTCGGTCATGGCCGGAAAATCTGTCCGCCGTCGACGTTGAAGATCTGCCCGGTGATCCAGGAAGCCTGGTCGCTCAGCAGGAACAGACACATCCCCACCAAGTCCTCGGGTGTGCCTATGCGGGACAGGGGAAGACCCTTCACGATGTCGTCGACGATCTCCTTGGGCGTGGAAGTCCGGCTGGCCTCGGTGTCGATGGGGCCCGGCGCGATTGCGTTGATCCGGATGTTCTGCCCGCCCAGTTCGCGCGAAAGTTGTTGAGTCAGACCGTTGATGCCGACCTTGGCCAGACCGTAGTAGTTCGCGTACAGGTACGCCGCGGTCGACGACTGGTTGACGATGGCCCCGCCACCGCGCTTGGCCATCTTCTTGTAGACCGCGCGGGTGCACCACAGCGCGCCGTCGAGGTTGACGCTCATGAACTTCCGGTAGTACTCGGGGTCCACCGTGAGCAGGAAGTCGATCTTCATGCCGCCGAAGATCGCGGCGTTGTTCACCAGGTAATCGATGCCACCCAGCTCGGCCAGCGTGCGGTCGGCCATCGCCTTGGCCGACGCCGGGTCCGACACGTCCACCGGGACGCTGATGGCGGTGCCGCCGTCGGCGACGATCTGCTTGGCCACTCCCTCGGCCGCGTCGGCGTTGATGTCAGCCACCACCACCGCCGCACCCTCGCGAGCCAGCGCCTCGGCGTAGGCCTGACCGATGCCGCCACCGGACCCGGTGACGATAGCTACCTTGTTGTCGAACTGTCCCACCCAGATCTCCTCTAATTCGCTGCTGTCGCAATGAGTTTGGTTTCCAGGTACTCCTCGAAACCGGCCAGGCCCATCTCACGGCCGTTGCCGGACTGCTTGTACCCGCCGAACGGCGCGTCCGCGGAGTACCAGACACCGCCGTTGACGTTGATGGTTCCTGCCCTGATCCTCGACGCGACATGAGCGGCCCGCTCGGGGTCGGCACCGTACACGGTGCCGGACAGCCCGTAGGGCGAGTCGTTGGCGATGCGCACCGCGTCGTCGTCGCCGTCGTGGGCGATCACGGTGAGCACCGGCCCGAAGATCTCCTCCCGCGACACACGGGCATCATTGCCCAGACCCGCGATCACGGTCGGTGAGATGAAGAAGCCGACATCCCGGCCTTCGGGACGGCCGCCACCGCACGCGAACGTGCCGCCCTCGGCGACCGCCGAATCCAGATAGCTCTGCACCCGGTCCCGCTGCCGGGCCGAAATCAGCGGCCCGCAAATCGTTTTCGGGTTGGTGGGATCGCCGGCCCGGATGCCGCCCATCGTTGCCGCCGCGATGGCGACCGCCTCGTCGTAACGGGCCCGGGGCACCACCAGGCGGGTGGTGATCGCACAACCCTGCCCGGCATGCATGCACACCGAGAAACCGGCAACCCCGGCGGCCGCCCCCAGGTCGGCGTCGTCGAGCACTACGAAAGCCGACTTGCCACCCAGCTCCAGAAAGACCTTTTTGATCGTCATCGCACCGTCGCTCATCACGCTGCGGCCGGTGGCGGTGGAGCCGGTGAACGAAATCATGTCCACCCGTGGGTCTTTGGCCAACAACGCCCCCACACTGTGGTCGCTGGAGGTGACGATGTTCACCACACCGGGCGGAAAATCGGTGTGTTCGGCGATGAGCTCCCCCAAAACCGCTGCGCACCAAGGTGTATCGGGCGCAGGCTTGAGGACGACGGTGTTGCCCGCGGCCAGGGCGGGACCTAGTTTCGCGAGGTTGATCTGGTGCGGAAAGTTCCACGGCGTGATGGCGCCGACGACACCGACGGCCTCCCGGGCGACGGTGCGCTTGGTGGGGATGCCCATCGGCGCGGCCTGACCGAGGTCCTGGTTCCACTCGTAGGACTCGGCGGTGTCCGCGGCGAACGCCAGGTCGTTGACCGGCCCCTCGAGCTGGGCCATCGAGGTCAGCATGCGCGGCGCGCCGACTTCGGAGATCGTGATCTCGCGCAGTTCTTCGATGTGCTGCTGCATGGCTTCCCGCAGCTGGCGAACGCAACGCACCCGCAACTCGGTGTTGCGCGACCAGTCGGTGTCGTCGAAAGCCCGGCGCGCGGCTTCGATCGCGCGACCCATGTCCTGAGCGTCGGCGTCGGCCGCGAGACCCAACACCTCCTCGGTGGCCGGGTTGACGGTCGGGAAGGTGCCCGCGCCGCCCTCCGATAACTTGCCGTCGATGAACAGTGCGCTAACGCCGTCGGCCAACAGGGCCATCTGCCACTCCCGAGAATCATCTTCAATGGACAGCTGTCCGATATCTTCGCATCGCACCATAGCCCCACGGTCCGCGGCGGTGCAAGACCCGATCCCGCAGGTCAGCTCGCAGTACTCGAACACGTCGGCCTGACATGCGGGTTTGGCCACGGGGCTTGCTTAGGGTCGCGATCATCCTCTAGTTTGGACATGTGTCCAGCGATGCACTGGTTTCGGACGCAGCCCAGGCCCAGCACCCGGCCGGGAGAATGCCGCGGAACCGCCGTCAGGAAGAGACGTTCCGCAAGGTGCTGGCCGCCGGCATGGCCACGATGCGGGAGAACTCCTACGCCGACCTGACGGTGCGTATGGTGGCCGCCCGGGCCAAGGTGGCGCCGGCCACCGCCTACACCTACTTCTCGTCGAAAAACCACCTGATCGCCGAGGTTTACCTGGATCTGGTGCGCAAGGTCCCCTACTTCACCGACGTCAACGACCCGATGCGCGCGCGGGTGGATCAGGCGCTGCGCCATCTGGCGCTGGTGGTCGCCGACGAACCCGAGGTCGGAGCCGCGTGCACGGCCGCCTTGCTCAGCGGCGGCACCGATCCCGCGGTACGCGCAGCCCGCGACCGGATCGGCGCGGAGATCCACCGCCGTATCGCGTCGGCCATCGGGCCGGGCGCCGAAGCCGGAACCGTGGCCGCGCTGCAGATGGCGTTCTTCGGCGCGCTGGTGCAGGCCGGCAGCGGCGAATTCACCTACCACGAGATCGCCGACCGACTGGCCGGCGTCGTGAACCTCATTCTCGCCGGAGCCGAAAAAGGCGGTGCAACATGACAACCCAGGTCGGTGATTCCGAGTTGGTGCTGGATCCTTACGATTACGACTTCCACGAGGACCCGTACCCGTATTACCAGCGGTTGCGCGACCACGCGCCGCTCTACCACAACGAAGAACTCGGCTTCTGGGCCCTGTCGCGGCACAGCGACGTGCACCAGGGTTTCCGCAACAGCACCACGCTGTCCAATCGCGACGGCGTCGCGCTGGATCCCATCTCCCGCGGGCCGCACGCGTCCAAGACGATGTCCTTCCTGGCCATGGACGACCCCGCGCACCTGCGGCTGCGGACCTTGGTGTCAAAAGGCTTCACCCCGCGCCGGATTCGCGAACTCGAGCCCCGCGTCACCGAGCTGGCCGTGCAGCACCTCGACGTCATGCTGGAGAAGGCCGGGTCCGGCACCGTCGACTACGTCGCCGAGTTCGCGGGCAAGCTGCCGATGGACGTGATCTCGGAGCTGATGGGGGTGCCGGAGCCCGACCGGGACCGCATCCGGGCCATGGCAGACGGCGTCATGCACCGCGAGGACGGCGTCAACGACGTTCCGGCGTCTGCGATCGAGGCCTCGATCAACCTGATCGTCTACTACCAGGAGATGATCGCCGAGCGTCGCAAGAAGCTGACCGACGATCTCACCTCGGCGCTGCTGGAAGCCGAGATCGACGGTGACCGGCTCACCGACGAGGAAGTCCTCGGCTTCATGTTCCTGATGGTGATCGCCGGCAACGAGACCACCACCAAACTCCTTGCCAACGCGGCATTCTGGGGGCACAAATGCCCAGACCAGCTGACCCCGGTGTATGCCGATCTGTCCCGCATCCCGTTGTGGGTCGAGGAAACCCTGCGCTACGACACCTCCAGCCAGATCCTGGCGCGCGTGGTCTCCGGACCGCTGGAGCTCTACGGCACCACCGTCCCGGAGAACGATGTGCTGCTGTTGCTGCCCGGCTCGGCGCACCGCGACGAGCGGGTGTTCGACAACCCCGACGACTACCTGATCGGTCGCGAGATCGGCTCCAAGCTACTGAGTTTCGGCAGCGGTGCCCACTTCTGCCTGGGCGCGCACCTGGCCCGGATGGAAGCCCGGGTGGCACTCACCGAGCTGTTCAAGCGAATCCGCGGGTACGAAGTGGACGAAGCCAACGCCGTCCGCGTCCACTCCAGCAATGTCCGCGGGTTCGCCCACCTACCGATGACTCTTCAAACTCACTGAAGGACCTCAGATGCCCCGCTTCGCTCCGCTACCCGAACGCCGGCCGGCCATCGTGGCCGGGGCCTCCTCCGGCATCGGAGAAGCCACCGCCATCGAATTGGCCGCGCATGGCTTTCCCGTCGCTCTGGGGGCGCGTCGCGTCGAGAAGCTCGACGACATCGTCGGCAAGATCAACGCCGACGGCGGTGATGCGGTCGGATTCCACCTGGACGTCACCGACCCGAACTCGGTGAAATCCTTTGTCGCACAGTCTGTCGACGCCCTCGGCGACATCGAGGTGCTGGTAGCCGGTGCCGGCGACACCTATTTCGGCAAGCTCGCCGAGATCACCACCGACGAGTTCGAGTCTCAGCTGCAGATCCATCTGGTCGGCGCAAACCGATTGGCCGCCGCCGTGTTACCCGGCATGCTCGACCGGCAACGCGGCGATCTGATCTTCGTCGGCTCCGACGTCGCGCTGCGCCAGCGACCGCATATGGGTGCCTACGGCGCCGCCAAGGCGGCGCTGGTCGCGATGGTCACCAACTTCCAGATGGAACTCGAAGGCACCGGGGTGCGGGCCTCGATCGTGCACCCCGGCCCGACGAAGACGTCGATGGGCTGGAGCCTGCCCGCCGAGAAAATCGGTCCCGCGCTAGAGGATTGGGCCAAGTGGGGCCAGGCCCGGCATGACTACTTCCTGCGTGCCTCCGACCTGGCGCGCGCCATCACATTCGTCGCCGAGACACCCCGCGGCGGCTTCGTCGCGAACATGGAGCTCCAGCCCGAAGCTCCGTTGGCCGCCACCACAGAACGCCAGAAGCTCGCGCTCGGCGAAGAAGGGATGCCGAAATGACCTCAACCGCAGTGGTGCCCCGGGTTTCCGGCGGTGAAGAAGAGCACGGCCATCTCGAGGAGTTCCGGACCGATCCGATCGGCCTGATGAAGCGCATCCGCGAGGAGTGCGGCGACGTCGGCTGGTTCCAGCTGGTCGACAAACACGTCATCTTCCTGTCCGGGGCGGAGGCCAACGAGTTCTTCTTCCGTTCTGCCGACGAGGATTTGGACCAAGCCGAGGCCTACCCGTTCATGACGCCGATCTTCGGCAAGGGTGTGGTGTTCGACGCCAGCCCGGAGCGGCGCAAGGAGATGCTGCACAACTCCGCGCTGCGCGGTGAGCAGATGAAGGGCCACGCCGCCACCATCGAGCGCCAGGTCAACGGGATGATCGCTGACTGGGGTGACGAGGGTGAGATCGAATTGCTCGATTTCTTCGCCGAATTGACCATCTACACCTCCACGGCGTGCCTGATCGGCGAGAAGTTCCGCAACCAGCTCGACCACCGATTCGCGCAGTATTACCACGACCTCGAGCGTGGCACCGACCCGTTGTGTTACGTCGACCCCTACCTGGACATCGAGAGTTTCCGGCTGCGCGACGAGTCGCGCGTGAAACTCGTTGCGCTGGTTCAGGAGATCATGGACAACCGGCTGGCCAACCCGCCCAAGGACAAGAGCGACCGCGACATGCTCGACGTGCTGGTGTCCATCAAGGACGAGGAGGGTAACCCGCGGTTCTCCGCCGACGAAGTCACCGGCATGTTCATCTCGTTGATGTTCGCCGGGCACCACACCAGTTCCGGGACGTCGGCGTGGACACTGATCGAACTGATCCGGCACGCTGACGCCTACGCGGAGGTGCAAGCCGAGCTCGACGAGCTCTACGCCGACGGCCAAGAAGTCAGTTTCCATGCGCTGCGCTCGATCCCGAAGCTGGACAACGTCGTCAAGGAGACACTGCGGCTGCACCCGCCGCTGATCATCCTGATGCGGGTCGCCCAGGGCGAGTTCGAGGTACAGGGCTTCCCTATCCACAAGGGCGACTTCGTGGCTGCGTCACCTGCGATCAGCAATCGGATTCCCGAAGACTTCCCGGACCCCGATGCTTTCCGGCCGGAGCGCTACAACAAACCCGAGCAGGCCGACATGGCCAACCGGTGGACCTGGATTCCGTTCGGCGCCGGCCGGCACCGCTGCGTCGGCGCCGCGTTCGCCCAGATGCAGATCAAGGCGATCTTCTCGGTTCTGTTGCGCGAGTACGACTTCGAGATGGCTCAGCCCGCCGACAGCTACCGCAACGACCATTCCAAGATGGTGGTTCAGCTGGCCCGGCCGGCCAAGGTCCGCTACCGCAAGCGCACGCGGGGCTGACGCGCATGGGCTCGTTCAGGATCGAAGTCGATCTGGATCTGTGCCAGGGCCATGCCATGTGCGAACTGGAGGCGCCCGACTACTTCCGGGTGCCCAAACGCGGCAAGGTCGAGATCCTCGACGCCGAACCGTCCGACGACGCCCGCGACGAAGTCGAGCGTGCCGTCGAAATGTGCCCTACCCAAGCGATATTCATCAAAGAGAAAGGTTGACAATGGCGTCGCACCCCCGAGAGTTATTGGACGACTGGGTTGAGCGGTGGCTGGAAGCCAACCGGGTGGCCGAGCGTGAAGGCGACTGGAAGGGCTTGGCCGACTTCTACGCCGAGGACGCCACCTACGGCTGGAACATCGGGCCCAAAGAGGACGTGATGTGCGTTGGCATCGACGAGATCCGCGACATCGCACTCGGGCTGGAGATGGAAGGCCTGGAGAACTGGCAGTACCCGTACCAGAAGGTGCTGATCGACGACAAGCAGGGCGAAATCGTCGGCTTCTGGAAACAGGTCGCCCTCGACTCCGACGGCGGCCAGTCCGAGATCTACGGCATCGGCGGCAGCTGGTTCCGGCTCAACGCCGACGCCAAGATCGAATGGCAGCGCGACTTCTTCGACTTCGGCCATGTGCAGGCGCTGTACCTGGATTTGATGAAAGCCGGCAAGTTGTCCCCGGGCATGCAGAAGCGCATCGAGCGCAGCCTGGCCGGTGAGAAGCTGCCCGGGTACTACCCGCTGGGTCAGGCACCCGTCCCGATCTGGTGAGCTCCGTGCTGGGCACCCAACCAAGCATTTGATTTGTTATGGGGGCTATGCTGGCGGTCAGAAGTGCCCTGTGGCACTCGTCACCACCGTGCCAGGCAAGATAGGTGCCGGGCACTCTCAATTCAACGGCGAAATGGGGTCGAATCCATCGTGAAGACAAAAGGCGCACTGATCTGGGAGTTCAACCAGCCCTGGTCCATCGAGGAAATCGAGATCGGCGACCCCGTCAAGGACGAAGTCAAGATCCAGATGGAAGCGGCCGGGATGTGCCATTCCGACCATCACCTGGTGACCGGCGGCATCCCGATGGCCGGATTCCCGGTGCTGGGCGGGCACGAAGGGGCCGGGATCGTCACCGAAGTCGGCCCCGGAGTCGAGGACCTTGCGCCGGGTGACCACGTGGTGCTCTCGTTCATCCCGTCCTGCGGACAGTGTCCGACCTGCCAGGCCGGCATGCGCAACCTGTGCGACCTGGGCGCCGGGCTGCTCGGCGGCGCGGCGGTTTCCGACGGCACCTTCCGCATCCAGGCTCGCGGACAGAACGTCTTCCCGATGACGTTGCTGGGGACGTTCTCGCCGTACATGGTCGTGCACCGCAGCTCGGTGGTGAAGATCGACCCGTCGGTGCCGTTCGAGGTGGCCGCGCTGGTCGGTTGCGGCGTCACCACCGGCTACGGGTCGGCAGTCCGCACCGCCGACATCCGGCCGGGCCAGGACGCCGCGATCGTGGGTGTGGGCGGGGTCGGCATGGCAGCGCTGCAGGGCGCGGTGGCCGCGGGGGCCCGCTACATCTTCGCGATCGACCCGGTGGAGTGGAAGCGTGACCAGGCACTGAAGTTCGGCGCCACCCACGTCTACCCCGACATCAACGCCGCGCTGATGGGCATCGCCGAGGTCACCTACGGCCTGATGGCGCACAAGGTGATCGTGACGGTCGGCGAGCTGCACGGCGCCGACATCGACAACTACCTCAATATCACTGCCAAGGGTGGGACCTGCGTGGCCACCGCCATCGGCAGCCTGCTCGACACCAACGTGACGCTCAACCTGGCGATGCTGACCCTGATGCAGAAGAACCTGCAGGGCACCATCTTCGGCGGCGGCAACCCGCAGTACGACATCCCCCAGCTGCTGGCGATGTACAAGGCCGGCAAGCTGAACCTGGACGACATGGTCACCACCCAGTACCGCCTGGAGCAGATCAACGAGGGCTACCAGGACATGTTGGAGGGCAAGAACATTCGTGGCGTAATCCGCTACACCGACGCCGACCGGTAGGCCCGCGATGACTCAGACCGCGCCATCCCCGGCGCTGGCAGCGTCACAGTCGTCATGGCGCTGTGTGCAAGCACACGACCGCGAAGGCTGGCTGGCGCTGATGGCCGACGACGTCGTCATCGAGGACCCGATCGGCAAGTCCGTGACCAACCCCGACGGCAACGGGGTGCGGGGCAAGGAGGCTGTCGGTGTCTTCTACGACACCAACATCGCGGCCAACAACCTGACCATCACCTGCGAGGAGACGTTCCCGTCCAGCTCACCTGACGAGATCGCCCATATCTTGGTACTGGACAGCAAGTTCGAGGGCGGCGTCACCAGTTCGGTGCGCGGGGTGTTCACCTACCACGTCAACGACGAGGGACTGATCGCCAACATGCGCGGGTACTGGAACCTGGACATGATGAAGTTCGGCCAGGAGTAGCGCCCCGCCCCTTGCGCCCGTCCCTTGCGCGAGCAGACGCAAAAGCCCCCAAAACCGCAGGTTTTTGGGGGCTTTTGCGTCTGCTCGGCCGTGGGACTAGCCGATGCGGCCGATGCCGGTGATGTTGCCCTGCATGATCTTGTTGCCCATCAGCACCATCGACGAGGTTTGAATCGGATCGCTGAGCAAGGTGGCCGACTTGGGTTGCTGGTACACCAGGCTGCCGGTGTTGGGGTCGATGACGGCGTAGGCGAACAGGTCCGCCGGTGTCGTCTGGTCCAGCCCGATACGCGTAATCGTGTAGATCAGGCCGTCTCCGGTGGACAGATGCGGCAACGCGGCGCTGCGAACTTTGCTCTCCCACACCGTATGACAACCCGGACCCGGGTTGTTCATGTCGACTCTGGTCATGCCTCCGACGAACGGCGCCGTCGGGGGAACCGCCGGACCGGCGTTCGGCGGCACCGCCGGATAGGGGTAGCCGTAGGTGCTGGCGATGAACATCGAATTGCCGACACCGATGGGTGAATTCTCGCTACCCGGCCCGCCCTGTGTCAGCACCGTCTGCTGACAAACCAGGTTTCCGGTGCCGGATTGGTAGACCAGCGCATGCACCTGCGGTTCGGCATTGTCGACGATGGTCAGGTAATCGGCGCCGGTGGGACCGAAATAGGTTGGAGTGGAACCGGTTCCCCAACTCAGTTGTCCGGGTTTGCGTGCCGGCCCGCGGTCGTAGTTCTGGCTCCACAGGACCTGGGGGTTGCCGCCACCGTTGAGGTTGATCTCGTAGAGGGCGTGCGTGGTGGCCACCGCAACCCGGTTTTGTGGCGAGGCCGAAATACTGTTCGCCACTTGCTGTCCGGCGGGCAGCTGCAGGCTGGCAACGCCGCCGCCGACCTTCGCGACACCCACCACGCCGTTGCCGGTGGCGAACCAGACGTTGCCCAAATAGTCGGGGACGACACCGACCGAGCTGTCGCCGGACGGTATCGCGCCGGACAGGTCGGTGGACTCGGTGACGACCAGGTGCCAAGCGCCCCGTTCGTCCCTGCTGTGCGCGACGCGAAGGAGATGGTTGGTGCCGTCGATCAGCACCATCTGGTTGTTGTTGTCCAGGTACGCATAGACACCGCCGAGCAGTCCGCCTTTGGCGATGTCCATGCTGGCCAGCGGAATCACTTGCGGCAGAACGCCTCCGGGGTCGATCAGGTGCAGCACCGGAGCCTGCTGGGTGATCGTGGTGCACAGTGCCAGCACCAGGCCGTCGGTGCCCTGCGTGATGGTCGGGCAGGCCGCCAGCAGCGGGAACGCCAAGATCGGGACCAGGCGGGCACCGGGTCCTGGTAGCGGCCCGGCGTCCGCAGATCCCGCGTCGTTGTGCATGGACGCAAGACCGTTGGGTGCCATGTACGGATTAGGCGGCGCCAGCGGCCCGAATGCGTCGGCGGCGCGGGCGGGGGTGATGGCCGGAAGCAGGGAGACAGCCCATGCGGTCAGCACTGCCAGCGCAATTGCCAACAGTTCCTTCGGCCATCGCGCCAAGGTGCCCTCCCGCGGTTTGGGTCACCTGGCAGTGTGGCGACCGTTGAGTACGACACCGCAACGGAGCGTTAACGATTCGGCGTCACGTCAGCCGGCGTCGGGTACGTCCACGCCGGCCGCCCGGACATCCTTCCCCTGGTTTCGTAAGCCAGTCACACGAATCCTGCTCTATATCAACGGTTCGCGAAGCGACGGCCAAGCTTCCCGTCGTCGTTGTCGCGTACACGCTGCCGAAGTTGGCGGCGCGTGCCACCGGTTGACGCGCGCTCCGGGCCCCCTAGTTCCTCAAGATTCCGGATGCCCACGGATGGCGCGTCGACAGCGCACCTATGCTGAGGCAATGGCATCGATCTTCACCAAGATCATCAACCGTGAACTACCCGGCCGCTTCGTCTATGAAGACGACGACGTCGTCGCGTTCCTGACGATCGAACCCATGACCCAAGGGCACACGCTGGTGGTGCCGCGGGAAGAAATAGATCAGTGGCAGAGCGTGGACGGCGCCGCTTTCGCGCGGGTCATGGAGGTGTGCCAGCTGATCGGCAAGGCGGTGACCAAGGCGTTCTCGGCGGAGCGTGCAGGGGTGATCATCGCCGGTCTGGAAGTACCGCACCTGCACGTCCACGTGTTCCCGACTCGCAGCTTGGGTGACTTCGGTTTCGCCAATGTCGATCGCAACCCGTCGGAACAGTCGCTCGACGAAGCGCAAGCGAAGATCAAGGCGGCGCTGGCCCAACTGCAGGGCTCCTAGCCGACCACAGGCGCGTTTGACCGAAAGTCGCCGATGTTGTTGTCGGCGTTAGTTTCTCGTCGGGTCGTAGGGTGTGTACCACCACCAGTCGGCGCGTTCGCCGGTAGGCCCGGGACAGGGTGGGACATCAATGGCATTGCGCTGACCAGCCAACTCCGCGAACTCCTCAAACAGCACATCAATGCGCTTGACCTCGTTCAACGGCTCAGCCGTTGCGGACATGACGTCATCATCGCAGCGCCCACCGACAACTCACGGCGAGCGGCGATCTCACCCCACCGAGGCGCGCACGTCGTCGACTCGGGGCAGGGTGACCCGGAAGCAGCATCCCTCGCCGGGTGCGGTGGTGACCGTGACGGCGCCGTCGTGCGCCCGTACCAGCGAGTCGACGATCGACAGCCCCAGCCCGCTGCCGCCGGTCGCGCGGGCCCGCGACGAGTCGGTGCGATAGAACCGCTCGAAGACGCGCTGCGCATCCTCCTGGCTCATGCCGGGCCCGGTGTCGGCGACCTCGAGCACGGCGTCGTCGCCGACGGTGCCCACCCGCACGGTGATATGAGCGGTCTCGGGCGTGTGCTGGATCGCGTTGGCCACCAGATTGCTCAGCACCTGGCGCAACCGGGGTTCGTCACCGAGCACCTCCGGGGTGCCGGGACCGTCGAGCACCTCCATGGTGATGCTGCGCTCGGGATCGATGGCGCGCCCGTCGTGCACGGCGTCGATGGCCAGCGCCAACAGGTCCACCGGACCCTTTTCCAGCGGACGTTGCACATCCAGGCGGGCCAGCATCAGCAGGTCCTCGACCAGCAATCCCATCCGGCCGGCTTCGCTTTCGATCCGCGCGAGCAACATCGACACGTCGCTGGCGGCACCCTGCCGGTAGAGTTCTGCGAACCCGCGGATCGTGGTCAACGGGGTACGTAACTCGTGGCTGGCGTCGGTGATGAACCGTCGCATCCGCTCCTCGGAACCGCGCGCGGCTTCAGCCGACGTCTCGGAAGCCGCCACAGCCTGCTGAATCTGGGCGAGCATTCCGTTGAGCGCCAACGACAGTCGGCCAACTTCGGTGCGGGGGTCGCGCTCGGTGACGCGACGATCCAGTTGACCCGCCGCGATCGAGGCCGCGGTCTGCTCGACTTCGGTCAACGGTCGCAGGCTCCGGTGCACCACCGCGAAGCCGGCGATCCCGACCACCACCAGCACCGCGGCGCCGATGCCGGCCTGCAGTAGGACCAGCGCGCGGACCGTGTGGTCGACGTCGGACAGGTCGATGGCCACGGTGGTCAGGCCCCCCTGCGGGCCGCGCACCGAGACCGCGCGCCACTCGATGTCGGAGTCGTCGACCGACGGCAACGTCGTCGGATTGGGTCCGACGTCGTTGTCGGGCGGCAACGCCGGTTCGGCATTGCGGTCGTTGATGGCCGTCATGCGCTGCCCGTCGGGTCCGATCGCACGGACGTAGAACTTCGACGGCGGGCGGGCCGGGTCGGGGCTTTCCCCATTGGGCCGGGTGTGTTTCCACGGCGCCTGCGCCCACGTGCGGGTGGCATCGAGCAACGTCGAATCGATCCGGCTGATCAGGCTGTGCCGCAGGATCGACGTGACGGCCACACCAGATGCCAGCAGACCGCACGACACCAGCACCAAGGTCGCCGCAACCAGGCCTACCCGCAACGGCACCGCGCGTCGATACCGTCTTACGGTTTCGGTGCCGGCCACGCTCAGCGCGGCTCCCGCAACACGTAGCCGACGCCCCGCAGGGTGTGCAGCAGTCGCTTCTCGCCGGTGTCGACCTTGCGGCGCAGATAGGACACGTAGGACTCGACGACGTTGACGTCGCCGCCAAAGTCGTAGCGCCACACGTGATCCAGGATCTTCGGTTTGCTCAGCACCGTGCCGGCGTTGATCACGAAGTAACGCAGTAGCGTGAATTCGGTGGGAGACAACGAAACCGGCTCGCCGGCCTTCCACACTTCGTGGGTCTCCTCGTCGAGTTCGATGTCGGCGAACGAAAGCCGGGTTTTGCGTGGCTCATTGGCGCGGCCCTTGCCGGCGCGCCGCAGGATCACCCGCAGCCGGGCAACGACCTCTTCCAGGCTGAACGGCTTGGTCACGTAGTCGTCGCCGCCGAGTGTGAGCCCGGCGATCTTGTCCTGCAACGAGTCTCGCGCCGTCAAGAACAAGGCGGGTGCATCGACGCCGTCGTCGCGCAGTCGCCGCAACAGACCGAAGCCGTCCATGCCCGGCATCATCACGTCGAGGATCAGCGCGTCCGGCTTGGCTTCGCGGGCACGATCCAGCGCTTGGGTCCCGTTGCTCGCGGTGAAAACCTCGAATCCCTGGAATTTCAGACTCACCGAGAGCAATTCGACGATGTTGGCCTCGTCGTCGACGACGAGGATCCGAGCTTCCGGTTGGGTCATCTCGTTCGGGTTGCCCAGTGTCATGGCGTCAGTCTCCCCGCCCTAACTCGTGCGTTTGCTTCGCGGCTCAATGTCGACCGCTAGTAGTCTGCCAGGATCGAGGAAATTGACTCAGACCCGCACGGGATTTCTCGGGCGCGTCGCGAATAGACTCAGCAGAATGAATCTCGCCAAATCCGTCATGGCGCTGGCGACTGCGCCGGCCCGAACCGGCCTGGCCGCCGCCGAGGCGAGCCTGAACCTGGCCGGGGCCGCGGTTGGTCTCGCCAAGCAGGTACTCGGTGACACCACCGGGCCGCGGGGATCCAACGCCATGGCCAACATGCTGGGCATCGACGACGCCCTGGCGCGCGCCAACCGGCTGGCCCGATTGCTTGACGACGACATGCCGCTGGGACGCGCGGTGGCACCCAACGGGCCGATGGACCGAATGCTGCGCCCCGGCGGGGTGGTCGACCTGCTGACGTCGGAGGGAGGCCTGATCGACCGGCTGACCGCCGAGGGCGGTGGGTTGCAACGCGCCCTGCAACCGGGCGGCCTGGCCGACCAGTTGCTGGCCAATGACGGCCTGATCGAGCGGGTTCTGGCCGAGGACGGGTTGGCCGACAAGTTGCTCTCCGAAGGCGGGCTGGTCGACAAGCTGACGGCCAAGAACGGTCCGCTCGAGCAACTGGCCGACGTGGCCGACACCCTGGCCCGACTGGCGCCCGGGATGGAGGCACTGGAACCGGCGATCGCGACCCTGCAGGAAGCCGTCATCTCGCTGACCATGGTGGTCAACCCGCTGAGCACCATCGCCGACCGCATCCCGCTGCCGGGCCGGCGGCCCCGCTCGTCGTCGCGGTCGGTGCGCTCGCAACGCATCGTCAACCCCGACTAGGCTGGCACCGGCTTTGCCGGCCTCCTTAGCTCAGTGGTAGAGCACTCGCCTTGTAAGCGAGCGGTCGTCAGTTCAATCCTGACAGGGGGCTCTGAACTGCATTCGGCAGGAGAGATGCCCAACCCCTGAGCTACGGCCTATGGCGCCTGCTGATCTGGTATCTCAGACCAGATGACAACCTGGCTTGAGTTCTGCCGCTGTAATACCAACTCACAGTCCCATACACTTGGTTTGTGCAGCTAGACCGCTTCGCCAATAGTCCGGTCGGAGACCTCAGAGCCATCGCGGGAACTGATGGCCGCAACGGTGAGTCGTACTCGCACGCAGCATTCGTTGCTCATCCCCTCGGCAATGAGCCGGACCTGCAGGGAGCTACCTGGCGTGTTGTCACGCGAGCGAGTCGGGCTTTGGCGCACCTCGACCAGGCATCGCGTCAGGTCCCGAACCCTCGTGTGCTTCGCCGCCCGATGCTCAGTCGCGAAGCGCAGAGCACGTCCGCTTTGGAAGGGACCTTCGCCCCGATCGACCAAGTGCTGGGGGCCGATTCTGCGAACCGGGAAGAGCACGACGCCGCGCTCAACGAAGTGCTCAATTACGTGAGTGCGGCAGATGCGGCTTTCGACTATGTCGGCGAACACCGCTCGATTACAACGAGTTTGATCCAGTGGGCGCACCGTGAGCTCGTAAGCGGTACGCAGTCGGAGACTCCGGATGCGGGCCGTATCCGACAATGTCAAGTTGCTATCGGCAGCCCCGACGGAACGATCGAGTCCTCGAGATTCGTCCCCATGCCCCCCGGTGCCGAACTCGACGCCGCCCTTCGGGATCTTGTCGAGTGGATCAACAATGGCGGCCGCGACCGAGATCCCCTGATAGCTGCCGCGATGACGCACTACCAATTCGAGACGCTGCACCCGTTCAACGACGGCAACGGTCGTCTAGGTCGTCTGCTCATAGCGCTGCAACTCATGGTCGATAGGCTTCTTCAAGAGCCGCTGTTGAGTGTGTCGCCGTGGTTCGAGGCTCGCCGAGAGGACTACCAGGACGAACTGGTGAGGATGTCCGCGACCGGTGAATGGGACTCGTGGATAACGTTTTTCAGCTCAGGTGTAGAGGCGTCGGCAGTTGATACCGCGAACAGAATCAACCGTATGCTCGAGGCTCAACGCGACTATGTGCAACGTCTCCAGAACAGCAACTATCGGGGCGGCGTCGCCCGGGACATCGTCGAGGCACTTGTCGAATCACCGATTGTGCGCGTGCCGGCGTTGGCCCGCCGGTTCCACCGGACGCCGCAGGGGATCGACGTTGCCGTCAAGCGCCTGACATCGCTGGGGATTCTGGTCGGCCCGGTTGGCACCTACGGCCGGTACTACGTAGCGCCGGAAATCTATCGCGCGATTACGTCCCCCAATCCACAAGTCGGAATGAGGTAGCCCCCTACTCAGTCCGTCGCCCGTCGCGCGCGTGACGATCCATCGGTCACGACCCAAACGGGGAGGCCTGATGTTTCCGGAACGCATTCTGGATTGCCGCGGCACGAACTCGGTGCTGCAGCTCAAGCGGGTGAGCAAGACCTACTCCCGAGGCGGCGAGCAGGTGCAGGTGCTCGTCGACTTCGACTTCACGTTGGAAGCCGGCGAGTTCGTCGTCGTCACCGGGCCGTCGGGGGCCGGCAAGTCCACCCTGCTGCACATCGCCGGCGGGCTCGACGCACCGGACAGCGGCGACGTGACGGTGTCCGGCCAGGACTTGGGGTCGATGAGCAAGGGCGCACGCGCGGCGTTCCGGCGCCGCAACCTGGGCTTCGTATTCCAGTTCTTCAACCTGGTGCCCATGCTGACCGCCGTGCAGAACGTGTCGTTGCCGCTGGTCCTGGACGGGGTACCGGCCCGCGCTGCCGACGCACGCGCTGAAGAACTGCTGGAACGGGTCGGGCTGGCCGATCGGGCCCAGCACCGGCCCGCCGAGCTCTCGGGCGGACAGATGCAGCGGGTGGCGGTGGCGCGCGCGCTGGTGGCCCGGCCGCCACTCATCCTCGCCGACGAGCCGACCGGGAACCTGGACAGCCATTCCTCGGCCGAAGTGCTGGATCTCTTGCGGTCGCTGTCGACTGAGCACGGCGCGGCGGTGGTGATGGTGACACACGATCGGGCCGCGGCAGGCTACGGCAGTCGCGAAGTGCATCTCGTCGACGGGCGAGCGTGTGCACCCGATCCCGCACCGGCGGCGGAACGGTCATGGTGAGGCTGCGTGCCGGGTGGACGTCCTTCCGCCGCATCCACCTGACCGCGTTGGTCGCCGACTGGCGCCGGACGCTGCTCAGCGTGATCGGGGTGGCGCTCGGAGTGACCGTGGTACTCGGCGTCTTGATACTGAAGACCGAGATGACCCGGCCCTTCGACTCCTACGGCCCATCGCTGGCCCACGCCGCGAACACTGGAGTCATCGAGGTCACGCCGAAGGTCAGCGGCCGCCTGCCGCCCGACACCGTCAACCGGCTGCAGTCCGAAGTTGCGGGGGCGCAGGCCGTTGTTCCCGTGGTCGCCGCCTTGACGCCGGTCGACTTCCCGCACACCGCCGACGGGAGCCACGGATTCTTTCTGCTCGGTGGGACCTGCCAGGTCGAGCTGTTGATCGGCTCGTTCAATTGCGAGCAGCGCGCCCACGACGTCAAACCCGCCGACGGTCCCGGCGTCCCACTGCAGATGCCCACGGCCATCGCGCAGCGGCACGGCCTGAAACCCGGTGACCCATTGCGAATTCCGGGCCTGCCGCCGGGGGCGGCGCACCTGGGATCGACCTTTCCGGAATTCGACCGCGTCCAGGGCATCAACGACGGCTACGTGTTGTTCGCCCCTTCCGCCGAGATCGCCGCCAGCCTGCTGTCCTCACCCGGCTATGCGACAGCGGCGTTCGTCCTGCCGCGACCGGGGACAGCCGTAACGGCCGAGCTGGACCGCGTGATCGCCGGCGTCGCGACGGCCGGGCCGCCCCGACCGCACCTGCCGGCCGTATTCGAAAGCGGCGCACAGAGTTTGAATCTCACGATGCTGGCCGGCATCATCGTCGGCGTCCTCATCGCCGTCAACACCATCCTGCTGGCCATCGAGGACCGCCGAGCGGTGCTGGGCACCATCGGCGCGATCGGTGCCAGGCCCGTCGGCCTGTTCGGCGGGCTGCTCGGCGAAGGAACTGCAGTGGGGCTACTCGGCGGATTGTCAGGTGTACCAACCGGTTTCCTATTCGGGACCTACCTGGTGGACACGTTCGGGCGGTCGATGCTGGCCGGGTCCGGCGGCACCGTTGCGGCGCACTTCACACCGAGTCTGATACTGGCCGGGGCAGGCGCCGGGATCCTCTGCGGAATTCTCGCGATGATCGGACCGGCGACAAAGTCGTTCCGCGACGGACCATTGGCATCGATGGCCAGCGCCGGCGGAGTGCAGCGCGCCAGGAAGATCCCGTTCTGGCCGCTGATCGTGGGGGCCGGCTTACTGGCGGCCGCAACCGTTTTGATGAAAATCTTCGAGCGCGGGTCGCTGCCGCTGAACGTCGGCATCGATGGGTTGACGGTGGGCTTGTTCGGGATCGTCTTGGTGACGCTGTGGCTGGCCCCGCGCGGCGCCGGACTGTTGATCGAGTTGCTGACGGTCGCCCGTCCCGCGGTGGGACGTCTGCTGAATGCCGACTTTCGGCGTTACGCACTGTTGTTCGCGTTCTCCGCCGCGCTACTCGCCGAAGCCACCAGCTTGGCCATCGGCTCACACAGCATGCAGGTGCTGGGCGCCGGCCAGGTGGCCGCGCAGAAGAACGACCGGCTTCCCGCCTCGCTGATGATTACGGCCCAATCGGTGCTGGATCAACGGGACGGCCGGATCGCCGATTCCACCTTCGATTCGGTGACCAGCGCAACCGGCGGGCGTCCGGTGTCCTCGCGCTGGCGGTCCACGATCTCGTCGGGGGCGCTGTCGCGTCTGGTCGTCGGCGTGACGCCGGGTGATTGGTACAGCCAGGCGTTGTACGAGCCGGCCCAAACCGGTGCCGAGTTCTGGAATGCCTTGCAGCGCGGTGAGATCGGACTGAGCCAGATCGCTGCCAGCCGGCTCGGCGGGGTGCCGGGGGGCACCGTCGAACTGCCCACCGTCACCGGGTCGAAGCGATACCGAGTGGCTGGGATCTTTGACGCACGGATGGTCAACGACGCCGCAGTCGGCGACATCGTCTTGGCCTCTGAGAGTTCGGCGCGCAGTGACTGGGCGGCCGCGCGTGACCAGGTGGCGGTGGCCTATCGGTCCGCGGCGGAGGCAACCGCCCACCGCGACGATTTCCTGAATCTGGAGGCCGGGCTGTGGGTGTATGACAACCAACAGTGGCAGTCGGTGGCTGCCAAGGGGATCACCCGATTCTTGAAGCCGTTCACCATCGGGGGGTACCTGGTCATGACTGCCGCCGGCATAAGCCTGCTGAATGTGTTTGTGCTGGGACTCATTCAACGCAAACGTGAACGGTCCGCCTTGCGGGCGATCGGGATGACCTGTCGCCAGGAACAGGCCGTGATCATCGCCAACGCCGGGCTCCTCGGACTGCTCGTGTCGGGTGTCGCGGTTCTCGGAGGCGTGGGCCTGACGTACCTGTGGTCGATGGGGTCACCGGTGTTCTACGGCACCAGGATCGACTGGGGCGTGGTGCCATTGCCGCTGCGGACGGCTGTGGTGGCCGTGTTCCTGCTTGTCCTGGCCGCCGCGGTATATCCGGTGATTCATGCACGGCGGCTGGAAACCGTTGGGATACTGCGTACCAGCTGAGCCCTCAGCCGTGGATCTCACGGTGCAGGGACGGGATGTCGTCACCCGTACAGCGAAACCGGTGCATGCGCTCCCGAGCGGCAGGGTTCGACAGAGCCTCGAACTCCCTAGGCGGCAAGGACATCTGGAGAACCAGCCCGCGACCGTCCGCACCTTCCATCAGGGCGCCAAGACCCGCGACCGGCAATGCCAGCACCAGGGTGCAATACGACGTGAGCGCGCCCTCGAACTGGACTCGGTAGACACCGAAGCTACTCAGGTTCGTGACGAGCGGGTTCCAGCGGGCCGGATTGAAAGCTGTGGTTACGCAACGTGCTGCCTCCCACGCATTGGCAGCGTCGAGGAACTGCTGATTGATTCGCATGTCGCAGTGTTGATCGGCGAAGTGGTCCACGCCGTGGCGAATGCGTGCTGCAATCGCGCCGACTGTCTCTCCGCGTCGCACGTCGACGTTCAAGGTGGTCACGATGTTGCCGATCAGCATGGGATCGAGACCGCACCGATTCCGCACGTTCACGACGACCGCGAGACTGCGGCAATCCACCGCGGGATCCGCTCTCATGATGGCTTCGCAGACGTGCGCACAGACGACATCGTTGGCGGACAGCCGCATTCGGCCGCCGTACGCGCCGCGCATGCGGGCGAGCTCGTCGTCGCCGAAGTAGAAACTCAGCGTCCGTTGCTTCCTCGCGTCCTTCGCCAGGTACAGCGCACTGCGGGCGAGTTCTGCGAGCCCGAGGCTACGTACCCCGGGCTGGGAAGCGCCGTCCGCGGGCAGATGCTCATCGAGGTAGGCGGCCCGATCTTCGACCAGCAACGGTTTCGGAAGCGGCTTGTCGGCGGCCGCGGCGACCCAACCGTTCATCAAGTGCATCAAGGTCTGCATGTCGCCGACCGCGTGGTGCCAGGAAACCCCGATCGCGGTCGCGTCATCGCGGAGCTGCGTGACACGTACCTTGCACAACGGACCCAGGCCCCACCGGGCCGTGACGCCGTTCACCGGGTCGACCAGCCATAGTCCGTCGTCCCTCGTCGTGGAAAGGATCGCCTCGCGCAGGGTACGACCGGACGACACAACCGTGAACGGCACACCCTGCGCTTGGCATCGAATTCGCATCGGGCCGTTGAGCATCGACATCCGTCCGGCGAAGATCGGCAGGTTCGTGAGGGTGCGTGCGAATGCCTGGGTCAGCAGCGTCGTGTCCAGGGGCCGCTTGAAGAAGAAGACGACGTGGGTCGCCAAATTGGCCACGATGGTGTCGCCGACATTGCAGCGGACCTCCAGCCGTCGCGCGTTCGACGGTTTGATCAGCTGGGTCGACACCGGGCTACCTCCGACGATTCACCACTACGCGGCCACCCTGCCTGGGGGTGTGAGCGATCCCGCGGAACACCGACTTCTCGCCAGGGGCGGAGTCGGTCTCGACGCAGAAGTCCCGCAACACCGTGCGCAGCACAACATCCATTTCGGTGATCGCGAAATCAGCTCCGGGGCAACGTCGCTCACCACCACCGAAAGCCAGCCATGCTGAAGCCGCCGGGCGGGTGCCCGAGAACCTGCGCGGATCGAACCGTTCCGGGTCTGGGAAGATCTCTGGGTTTCGCTGGAGATCGGCGATCCGCACCAGCACCGTGCGCCCGTGCGGGATCCGCCAGGCGCCGAGCTCGAAATGCGGCGCCACGTCACGGCGACCCGCCACATCGAGTACGGTCCGCACGCGCAGCAACTCCAGGATCGTGGCCCGACGGAACTCACTGCCTCCCGCATCGACCTCGCGGACCAGATCAGCCAACACCTCTGGGTGACGCCGCAATCGCTCGAATGCCCAACCCAGCGCTGATGCGGTGGTTTCGTGTCCCGCCACGACGAAGGCCAACAGTTCGTCGCACATGTCCGTCCGGGACATCCCGGTTCCGTCGTCGTGCCGGACGCGCAGCAACGCTGCCAGGATGTCGTTGCGCTCGCCGCGATGCGGATCGCGCTGCGCCCCGTCGATGAGGCTGAATACGTTCTCGTCGAATACTTTTCGGAGCCGGTCGAGCCTGCCCCACGGGCTGTGACGTCGCGCCCAGGCCGGTGGTGCGGGCGCGAACGCCACGAGCTGCCCGAGTTTGATATACGGCGGGACGACCTCGCGCAACCGTTCGAGTTCCGGACCGTCGGCGCCGAAGACGGTTCGCAGGATCACGCTCAACGTGATCCGGTTCATGGGTTCGAGGGCCCGAAATTCCTTATTCTCTTGCCAATTCGCGGTTTCACGCAGCGTCTCGGCCTCGATGAGCTGTTCGTAGTCCCTCAGGCATCGGCCGTGAAACGCCGGCGCCAGTTGCCGGCGGCGGTCGCGGTGCCGTCTGCCCTCGATCCCGAAACTCGATCCCGGCCCGAACCAGTTGCTGAGGTTCGGTTGCACGTTGATCATCTGTTCGGGATCCGCGGTGTACACAGCGCGCGCGAGAGCCGGGTCGGAGACGACCACCGACCGGCCGAAGAATGGGACATTGATCTCGAAAATGCGTCCGTGCCGCCGGATCCAGTGGTGCATCGCCCGCCGGCGGAAGAATGCAAATGCCGCACCTTGTACGAGCTTCGGAAGGCGCACCGATGGCGGCGTCGGTATCGATGTGCCGCAAGATTCGAAACAGGCCGCATCGGTCAACTGGTGCCCCACCAGAAAACTGTCGCCCCCGTGCGTGAAGGTGAGTTGCGTAGTGCACTACTCGATCTCGGCGGTCCCGTACGCGGAAGTACGCAGCGCGGCCGAAATACGTGTGAAACATATGACCTTTATTTGAGTTCCCTATCCTCGTCCTGTGCTGGGCTTGACATTGCCGGTTGAATCAGTGGGTTGACGATTTACCAGATACGTACATAGGGGGTTGGGTGGACCAGGACGGGACGCCGTTCGGCCGGTACCGGTTGATCGAGCTCATCGGTCGCGGCGGCATGGGCGAGGTGTGGCGGGCGTACGACACCGAGACCTCACGGATCGTCGCCGTCAAGGTGCTGCCCGAGAACCTGGTTTCCGACCCGACCTTCGTGCAACGGTTCCGCCGGGAGGCACTGGCCGCCGCGGGACTCAACGACCCGCACGTCATACCGATCCACCACTTCGGCGAGATCGACGGCCGCCTCTACGTCGACATGCGGCTGATCAAAGGCCGCGACCTGCAGACCATCATCGCCGAAGGAGTGATGGAGCCGGCCCGCGCGGTGATGATCATCGAGCAGATCGCCTCGGCACTGCACGACGCCCACCAGATCGGGCTGGTACACCGCGACGTCAAGCCCTCCAACATTCTGGTCACGCCGAACGACTTCGCCTACCTGATCGATTTCGGGATCGCCAGCGTGGCCGGGGAATCGCGGATGACCAACACCGGCAGCGTGATCGGCACCTGGGCCTACATGGCGCCGGAGCGGCTGAGCAAAGGCCAGGCCGATCCCCGCAGCGACACCTACGCCCTCGCGTGTGTGTTGCACGAGTGCCTGACGGGCAGCCAGCCGTTCCCGGGCAACAGCCTGGAACAGCAGATCGGCGGCCATTTGGGTTTGCCGGCGCCCCGGCCGTCGGCGCTGCGGCACGGCCTGCCGGTGCAACTCGACGGGGTCATTGCGATCGGGATGGCCAAGAATCCCGAGCAGCGCTATTCGACTCCCACCGAGATGGCTGCGGCGGCCAAGGCGGCAATCACCCAGCCGACGGTGCTGCCCCCTCCTCCGCGGAATACCGACCCGGGCCAATCGGAAACGCAGCGGGTGCCGATCGCGCCGGGCGCCCCGAGTCAGCAGCGGAACTACTATCCGCCGACTCCGAACCGCGGCCCGTCCAACACCGACCCGACGCAGTACCGCTCATACGGCCCGACCGACAATCGGGGCGGCCAGTACGGTCCGTCCAGTCCCAGCCAATCCGGCGGCGGATCGGCGCAGAGCGGGCAGACCACCAAACCGGACCCCAAGCGTCGTCGCCTCATCCTGGCGGGCAGCATCGCGGCCGTCGTCCTGGTTGTCGCCCTGGTCGCCGGCTTCTTGATGACCAAGGGCGGCGGTTCGGGCGGTGGTGGCGCCGCCACGGCACAGCCGGCGAATACCGGCCCGCTGACCGGCACCTACACCCTGACGTTCGGCCCGAGCATCGACATTGCCGGCAGGGAGCAGCAAGGCAGCGAACCGGCCGGCAAGGAGACCTGGAAGCTGCGGTCGGTGTGCGGCGACAAAGGCTGCGTGGCTACCGCTGCGAGAAGCAGTGGAAACCTCAAGCACCCGACGACTCTGACATTCGACGACATCAGCGGACGCTGGGTCGCCGTCACCCTGGACACCGAACGGTGCGGTAACGAGGACATCGAAGAGTGGCATTGGGTTTACTTGCGGCCCCGGCCGGACGGCAGCATGTCCGGCGAATGGATCGACGATTCCGTCAGGTGCTACAGCAAACGGAGCGTGACGTTCACCAAGACCGGTGACGCGGACATCTCCAGCTTGCCCGACCCGGTCACCCTGCCGGCACGCGTGAAATCCCCGGCACTGGGGCTGCACGGGTTCTATCGCTCGAAATTCAGCACGGCGGCCGGCCAGGCCAGACCGGGCGACCAGGACTTCAGCGTCGACACCTTCTGCCTGCGCGCCGGCGACCGCTGCCTGAGCCGTTTCGTGCTGACCGATTTCAGTGACCACCAGCTGTTCATCTTCGCCAACAACGCTTGGACGGAGAACTCCGAGGAAGATGTGCCCTGCTCGGCCGGCGGGACGAGCCATGTGCGGGTCACGGGCGTGTTCCCGTTGGCCAAGGGGGCCGCCGACCCGATACAGACGCTGTCCGGACACGGCATGGAAGAGGCTTCGGGCAGCACCTGCAAGGGTGGCCCCTACGATCAGGTCTTCACCCGCATCAGGGACTGAGCCGGCCGCGGGGATTCACCCCGCCACCAGTCGACACGAACGACGACAGAACTCGTCGCGCGCCGACACCGCAAACCCCTTTAGAAAGTCCCAAGAAACTCACAAGGCGCGGTCCGCAGACTTCACTTCAACAGTTACACCCCTATCCGTTCACACCGAAGTGACCAAGCAGGCCAACATGAGCAACGACATCCAGACGATGTTCCTTCACGGCGACCGCGTCGCCTACCGCGACGAAGGCGCGGGCGAAGTGCTGCTGCTGATCCACGGTATCGGCGGCAGCTCGAAGAACTGGAACGCGATCATCCCGACGCTGTCCAAGAAGTTTCGCGTCATCGCACCGGATCTGCTGGGGCACGGTCAGACCGACAAGCCGCGCGGCGACTACTCACTGGGCGCGTTCGCGGTGTGGTTGCGTGACTTCCTCGACGCGTTGGGGATCCCCCGCGTCACGGTCATCGGTCACTCGCTCGGCGGCGGCATCGCAATGCAATTCACCCACCAGCACCGCGACTACTGCGAGCGGCTGATCCTGATCAGCAGCGGCGGTCTGGGCGCCGAAGTGAACCGAACCCTGCGGCTGATCTCGCTGCCCGGATCCGAGATCGTGTTGCAGCTGGCCTCGTCGCGGCCGATGATCGCTGCGCGCAAAGCGTTTTCGGCGCTGCGGTCCAGCGACGAGCACAAGTCCCGGCTGGGCGAGCACTGGGAAGCGCACGCCGCGTTGTCGAACCGGGAGAACCGGCTGGCGCTGCTGCGCACGTTGCGCGCCGTCGTCGACCGTCGCGGCCAGTTCGTCTGCGCGCTGAGCAAGCTGCACTTCAACGCCAACGTGCCGGTGCTGATCATCAGCGGCGACCAGGATCGCGTGATCCCCGTCTCGCACGCCTACGCGGCCCACGAAGCAATGCCGCACAGCCGGCTGCACATCATCCCGGGTGTCTTCCACCACCCGCAGACCGAGCAGACCGACACCGTGGCGGGTCTCATCGACGACTTCATCGACGCGAACGGCGACTACACCAGCGCGGCCGTGTCCCTGGCCGACTGGTCGGCGGCGGCCGACTCGCGACGCGGCGGCCTGCGCTCCCGCGCGGTGATGCAACGCATCGGCCGTCGTCGCTCGCGCCGACACCTGCAGGCGGTGCCAGCAGCCAGCTGAACCCGCTGCGGTGGAACGGATTTCGCCGCGGTCAGGGGACCAGGACGGGCAGCAGGGGGATGTCGCCCTGCAACGCGTCGACCACATCCTCGACCACCGCGAACGGGAAACCGATGGTGGCCGTGGCGACTTCGTCGATACCGTCGCGAACCGCCGTGACGATCGCCGTGGGATCGCCGGAGAGCAGCGACATCCCGATGTCCCAGGCCGCGTACTGCGGCGCGGTGATCAGGTTGCGCCAGTCGACGAAGAGTGCGGTCGGCAGGTTCGCGGGCCCGACCGGGATGCCTTCCCAACTCACCAGCGTCCAGCCGCCTCGCGGATCACCCTGCACCACCACGGTGCCGGTGTTCTCGGGGAAGTGGGTGAGCATGAGCAGGAAATCGGGATTGTTCACGTTCATCATCGTCCCGACGGCCATGGTGAACGCGCTGGTGTAGGCCGCCGACGTGATGTTGCCGTCCGCGGCCACCTGAATCGGGGGCGTCAGGGCATGGTTGTAGATCGTTTCCAGCGCGCCGGTGAAGTGCTGGTTGAAGACGATCCCGTTGAAGTCGGAGGAACCCGGCGCGAGCATCGGCATCAACGGGAATCCGAACATCCAGGCGATCGGGCTGGCCAGATAGAGCAGGCCGGCGGGACTGATCTGCGGTAAGCCGTCGAACACTCCGGCGCTGATCTCGTTGAGTCCGGGCAGCACTTGCACGTTCGACCCCGGGAGCATGCCGGCCAGCGCCGCCGCGGTTTCCTGAGTCCTGGTCAGCTGCGACGCGAAGATGCCGGCGTAGGGGGCGTTCGGTGCCAGGATGTTTGCGACGGCCGTGGCCTGCTGTTGACCGAGGGCGGTGAGGGATACCCCCGGGATGGCCGTGTCGATCCAGCCTTCCAGGTTGGCCGAGGTCTGTCCGTGCCGCACCAGATCGATGACGATCGACTGGCCGCCGGCGGGATCGCCGAAAGACCCGGTGCCGATGAACAACCCCGCGCGGCCGACGGGGGCGCCAGCTGCGCCGGGGCCGCCGTTGCCGAAGAAGAAGGCCTGCCCGCCCGCGCCGCCGGTGCCACCGGCACCGCCCGCACCGCCGTTACCCATCAGCCAGCCGCCGAAGCCGCCCGCACCGCCGGTTGCGCCGCCGAAGCCGGCACCGCCGGCACCGCCGTTGCCGACCAGCCCGGCGTGCCCGCCGTTGCCGCCGACCGCGACACCTGCGGTGGGTGAATAACCGGCCCCGCCGTCGCCGAACAGCAGTCCCCCGGCGCCGCCGGTGGGTGCGGTCGCCGTCCCCGCAGCGCCGTTGCCGATCAGCGGGCGCCCGAGCAGCATGTTGGTGGGCGCGTTCACAATTGGATCCAGCGCCTGGCCGAACGGGCTGCCGATCCACGCCTGTCCGGCCGCGCGGACCGGGCCGTAGACCGCCGTCTGGAACGCGTCGGCCGCGGCGACGCGCAACGACGTGACGATCTGCGCCTCCGCGCCGGCGTAGGCCGCCGCCGCCGTATTGAGCGCACCGGTGAACTGCTCGTAATACGTGGCGGCCTGCGCCGCGGCCGCCTGATACGACTGGGCGTGCGTGCCGAACAACGATGCGACGGCGGTCGAAACTTCGTCGGCGGCCGCGGCCACTACCTCGGTGGTCGGGAGAGCCGCTGCGGCCGAGAGATGAGCGGCGTCGGCCGCGGCTGCGGCCAGCATGTCCGGCGCGACAAGCACAAATGACATCGCCTACCCCCGTTGGTATCGCGTATTAGACATGATCGCGCGCAGGCCGGGAAAAGACGGGGATATCGAAGAATTCGCTATTTGCTCTTACGGGATAGGAAGGCCCGCATATGGTGTTGCGGCTCCCCCGTCAGGAACGCCTGACCGAACTGTTCGACGCTGTCCTCGATCGCCGCGTGCACCGACATGTCGAACCACTTGTTGAGCAAGCGCTTCTGCTGGCGGACGGCGTGCGGACCGAAACCGGCCAGTCTCGAAGCGAGTTCGCCGATGCGGGTGTCCAGTGCCGACGGTGCGACGACTTCGTGCACCAGACCCCAGGTGGCGGCCGTGTCGGCGTCGATCGTCTCGCCCGTCAGCAACAGCCACGACGAATGCGACGCCCCGATCAATGCCGGCAGCAGCGCCGCGTGGATCACCGACGGTATTCCGACGGCCACCTCCGGCATCCCGAATCCGGCGCCGGATTCGGCGACGCGCAGGTCGCACGACGCCGCGACTTCCAACCCTCCGCCGAGGCACCAGCCCGCCAGCCGGGCGATGACCGGGACGGGACATTCCCGGATCGCCTCGCACAGACCCGCGAGTCGGCGGATGAACACCTCGGCGCTGGACGGTTCGAGGGTGACCATCTCGTTGATGTCGGCGCCGCCGATGAACGCCTTGTCCCCCGAGCCGCGCAGCACGACCACCCGCACGTCGTCACCGACCGCACGGAATGCATCGGTGAGTTCCGAGATCGCTTGACTGCCAATGATATTCAGCGGCTTGGAGTTGATCAGCCCGATGGTGGCCACACCGCCGTCAGTGCCGTATTCGACGAGGGTGTCGCCCATGCTCAGGAGGCGCTCTCCAACTCGTCGAGTGCCTCGCCGGTGTAGACGGCCAGTCGCTGCAGATGGGGCAGGGTGTCGCGACACCCGATGAACCCGAAGTTCATCGTGCTGGCATAGCTCTGCAGGGTGATGTTGAGCGCCTGGCTGTGCCCCACCAACGAAACCGGGAACGACGCCTCCATCCGACAGCCCCGGAGGTAGAGCGGATCCTGAGGTCCCGGCACGTTGCTGACACAGAGGTTGAACGTGTCGGGCCAAGGCGTCTTGACCTTGGTGAGCGAACCGGCCACCTGCAGCACGAACGGGGCCAACAGGGCAGTGGTGTACGCCAGGATCGCGTCCTTGTTCATCTTCGACAATTCGGCCTTGGCTACCCGGGTGGTGGCGGTGATGGTGTGCAGACGCTCGATCGGGTCTGCGATGTCGGTGCCCAGCGTGCCCAGGATTGCCGCGACGGCGTTGCCGCCCCCCTCGTCGTCCTTGGGTCGCACGTTGACCGGCAACATCGCGATCAACGGTTTGTCCGGGAGCTCGCCCAACTCGTCGAGAAACCTGCGCAGGCTGCCCCCGACGATCGTCAACGCGACGTCGTTGACCGTCGAGTCATTCTGCTTCCCAATGCTTTTCAGCCGATCCAGCTGGTAATGCTGGGTGGCGAAACGGCGGTTGCGGCTGATCCGCGTGTTCAGGATGGACCGCGGTGCCTGCGCCGAACCGATCAGGTTGCGGTACTCGTTGTCGTTGCGCAGTTGGGTGTTCACGATGGCCTTGGTCAGATCCAGCGTGGAGCGTCCCGCACCTGCGACGGACCCGAGCACACCACCCACCCCGCTCACCACGCCACCCAAATTGGTGACCAGACCGCCCAGGGTGCCCAGCACGCTGCTGGTCAGGCCGTTGCCGGATTCGTCCTTCGCCGCGGGCACCCGTCCGGGCGTGGGGATGTTGAAGAAGAGGGGATGCGTGGTGTCGTGGGGGTCGGTAGACAGGCTGCGCGCCAACATCTTCTGGCCGGTGTAGCCGTCGACCAACGCGTGGTGCATCTTGACGTAGATGGCGAACCGTCCGTCTTCGAGTCCCTCGATGAAATGCATCTCCCAAGGAGGCCGGCGCATGTCGAGGGCGTTACTGTGCAACCGCGACACCAGGATTCCGAGTTCGCGTTCATCACCGGGGCTGGCCAACGCCGAACGTCGCACGTGGTAGTCGAGGTCGAACTTGTCGTCGTGGACCCAGGATTGAATCGGGCTGCGCAGCAGGTCAGGATGGCTCAGTTTCAGATTCCACGGCTCGACCACCTCGTTGGCCTTGCTCTCGTCGACCAACTGACGCAAGAAGTCGTTCGGCGCATCCGGGGGCGGGGTGAACGGCATCAGTCCACCGACGTGCATCATCGTGCTCGCGGTTTCGCCGTAGAGGAACAACATGTCTTGCGGCCCTAGCCGCCTGGCCGTCTTGCTCACGCACCACTCCTTTGGATGAACAGGCTCCCGCTTGTGACCGTAGTCCAAATGAGTTCGGTTGACCCTAGCTCTTATTCACGGCTACAAACCGAAGGCAGGGCAGCAGGCTTCGGGGTCAGCAGGAGACCCCCGGGGCATGTGTCTATCCCGAGCCCAGCGGGACGCTGTTCGCCGCGCGCCTCGATGGCTGAGCTGTCGCAACTTCCCGTGCGGCATGGGTGTCCGGGACACCCTCGGCCACTGACAGAAGACGTTGCGGCGCAGCTGGATTCGTTGTGCCAGCAGGTCTGGTGGATCCGGGTGGCCATGGTGGGGATGAATCCACCGCTGCGGGCAAAGGGTGTGCGATACCCCTGCTTGGACCGTCAGGCCAGGTCGATTGCCAAAGTGACTGCCCCGCAAAATCTTCGCCACCGATTTACCCGGCATCGGCTGCTGAACGAGCAGACCGGGATAGCGGTCCGGCCCGGACAGGTTTCTCTGCCGATGCGCAGGCAGCCCGCATTGAGACGACCCGAAACTTCCGGGTTTACGAAATCGCTGAACGGGGTGGATGCCTGTCTTATTTGTGAAAACTCTATGAGTTGATGGCAAATAGCGGTAAATTTGCCAGCGGGGGGCCCTCCAGTACGAGCGGGCTCCCGGGGCACGAAGGAGAACAGCGGTGAAGCGTGGAGTCCTCGTCGGAGTAGCCGGTGTTGCCATAGTTGCTGTGAGTTGCGCAGGATGTTCCAGCAACAAATCCGATAAGGGTGCGCCCAACACCGCACCAGCGGCCCCGGCCGGCCCTCAGGTAATCGTCGACGGTCAGAGCCAGAATGTCAGTGGCGCGATCACCTGCACGCCGGCCGGGAACAACATCAACATCGGCATCGGCGACGCGGCCAATGGGATCGGTGCGGTGGTCAGCAAAGACAATCCGCCCATCGTCCACGCGGTGGGGCTGGGCGCCGTCAACGGCGTGGTGCTCGGTTATTCCGATGCAGCCCCAGGCCAGGGCGGCTCCGCAGGGGCCGCGGTGAGCGGCAAGTATTACCAGATCAAGGGCACTGCGACCGGCGCGGACGTCAGCAACCCAGCGCAGCCGAAGACGCTCACGAAGTCATTCGAGCTGGACGTGACCTGCCCGTAGCGCGGACCTACCAGACATCGTGCGGGCCGAAGCCCGAGAGGGGATGCAGCTAATGTCCATCAAACGAGTGGCCGCAGCTGCGGCAGTCGCGGCGGGTCTCGGTATGACCGCGACGGCATTCAATGCGGGTTTCGCCAGCTCGGCTCCGCAAGACCCGTGCCCTAATTGGGACAGAGCCTGTCAGAGCCGCAACTCGACCCCCGCCCCCAGCCCTAACCCGGGACCGGGTTACGGGGGCGGCGGATCCGTGCCGCCGCCGGGATCGTCCGTGCCGGGTGCCGGCACTCCTCGGCCGACGACCACCAAGCCGCCGGGTACCACACCCCGCACCACGGCGCCGCCGGCGAGCACGACGAACCAACCCAGCACCACGCCTTGGAGTTCGCCGCCGCCCACGACCACCACGAGCCCGTGGAACGGGACGCCGGCACCCACGACCACCACGAGCCCGTGGAACGGGACACCGGCACCCACGACCACCACGAGTCCGTGGAACGGGACACCGGCACCTACCACCACGGGGAGCCCGTGGAACGGGACACCGGCTCCGACGACCACGGGGAGCCCGTGGAGTGGATCGCCGGCGCCCACCACGTCTGGTCCGTGGGGCTCGACGACTCAGGGCGGTGATCGGTCCTCCTATCCGTCCACCACTCGCCCGGTGCTCGACGCACCGACCACTCAACCGCCGCACCCGCCGTATATTCCGCCGCGCGGCGAAATCCCACGTGGCACGGTGCAGATTGGCGGCCCCATCGACCTGCCGGTCGGGTTCTACGTCCCAGGCCGCGGAGCACCACCACCGCCGCGACAGAGCGGCTACGGATGGAACAACGGTCCGGCGCCCGGCCACCCGCCGCCCAATTGGGAAGGACCGGCGCCCTCGAATGGCTGGGACGGCGCGCCGCCACCCGGCGGTTGGAACCGCCCGTGGGAGGGGCCGACGCGTGACGTCGGCTATGGCCAGCAGTATTTCGCGCCGTTCAACTACAACTCGTATAGCGTCGTTCCGGTCTTCAACTGGCAATACGGTGGTTGGGGTTACTGGTTCATGGGCTTGTGGGTGCCGCTGTACTGATTGAACGGGGATGACGGGACGCCGCTGGCGGGGTGTCCGGTCATCGGACGTGCCGGGCCAGGAAGTCCAGAACAGCCCCGGCGAACACGTCATTGCGGTCGCCGGCGACCATGTGTCCCGCACCCCGCACGTCAGTGAATTCGACCTGCGGGAAACGCGCGAGGAACTCGTCGGCGCGCTCTTGGCTGACCAAATCGCTCACCTGCCCGCGCACCAGCAGCATTGGCAGACCGGTGCGCAAGATCGCTTCCACAGCGGCATGCATGCGGTCGGCGTCGGTGACCTCGAAGGGCGGGAAAGCCGCTGTGCCGCTGATGAACTGGGGATCCCAGTGCCAGTACCAGCGGTCGCCGCGGCGGCGCAGATTGGTGGTCAGCCCGTCCAGGTCGGTCGGTCGAGGGCGGTGCGGGTTGTACTCGGCGATGGCGTCGGCGACCTCCTCGAGTGAGGCGAATCCCGATTCCACCCGGTCGGACATGAAGGCGTGTATGCGGTCCGCCCCCGATTGCTCCATGTTCGGCACGATGTCGACGAGCACCACGGCACTGGCGATACCCGGGGCGATCTCGCCGGCCAGCAGCATCGAGGTGAACCCGCCCAGTGAAGCGCCGACCAACACCGGATCCGGCGGCAGATCGCGCAGCACCTCGACGACGTCGGCGGCGAAGGTGACCACGCGGTAGTCGCCTTCCCCGGACCAGTCCGACTCACCGTGGCCCCGCAGGTCGACCGTGACGGCCTGAAATCCGCGCTGTGCCACGGCTGCCGCCGCCCGGCCCCACGAACGTCGGGTCTGCCCGCCGCCGTGCAAGAACACCACGGCACGCGCCCGTGGGTCGCCTTGGCGGTCGGAGACGATGCGAACACCACCCGGTCCGTGGGTAACAAACGGTTGCGCTGCCGTCGCCATCAACGAATGGTAAGACGCCCTAACTGGAACGCGTTACAGTACGGGCCCGCCGATCCTGCAGTCGGCGCACGATACCCAGCCGTTCCCCGTCGCGTCCCGGTGCGAACAGCGGGATGACGACCGCCGCGACGGCGACGATGAGGGCCAGGACGGCGTAGGACGAACTGCTCGCCGACACGAACGCCTCCCTGCTGCGCTCGGCGAGCTGAAGCCCGTGCGGTCCCAGTTGCTGGGCGACGGCCAGCGCCTTGGACAGCGAATCCGATGCCGGCCCGCGCAGTTGGTCGGGATAGTCGCCGAGGGCGGCCGCGATGTGGTGGCTGTAGCTCCCCGCGAGGATAGAACCGGCCAGCGCGATACCCAGCGCACCGCCCACCTCGCGGGTCGCGTCGTTGACCGCGGACGCCACGCCCTGTTTCTGGTCCGGCGCGGCCGACATTATCGCCGAAGTCGTTGGCGCCGTTGCCAATCCGAACCCGGTCGCAATCACCATGAGCGGCCAGCACACCTGCAGATACGACGAGTCGGCGTCCAGCATGCACATACACAGGAAGCCGACCGAGACCAGCACCATGCTGGCGAACACCACCACCCGTAGTCCCAGCTTGGGGACGTACCACGACGACAGCGCCGAGAGCGTCAGCAGCGGTAAACCCATGGGGCTCAAGGCAATCGCGGCCACCAGCGCGGAGTAACCCTTGACCTGCTGCAGGTACTGCACCACCAGGAAGAAGAGCGCGAAGGTGGCCATGAACACGACCGTGATGGCGGCCGCGCCGGTGCCGAAGTTCGGGTTGCCGAACAACCGGATGTCGAGCAGCGGCTGGGGCCGCCGGAGCTCGATCCAGCCGAACACGACCGCAAGCACCGATCCGGCGATCAGACAACCGAAGACCCGCGGATCGCTCCAACCGTGTGCGGGTGCCTGCAGGATGCCGAACACGAATACCGCCACCGCCGCCCCGATGGTCAGCGCACCTGGCACGTCCAAGCGTGGGGCGTGGGCATCGCGGGACTCGGCGATCGTCAGGGTCGCCGCGAAAACCACCAGTCCGCCGATGGCCAGCGTCCAGAAGATCGACCGCCAGTCGAAGAACTCGATCAGCAACCCGGTACCGATCAAACCGAACAGGCCCGCCGTCCCGGCGACCCCGGCCCAGATTCCCACCGCCTTGGTGCGCGCTTCCGGCGGGTAGGCGACGGTCAACAACGACAACGTCGCCGGCATGACGAACGCCGCTCCCGCTCCGGCCAGCCCGCGCGCGGCGATGATCTGCACCGGACTGTCGAAGACCAGCGGCGCGGCCGATGCGATCGCGAAGATCGCCACGCCGACCAGTAGGGCGCTGCGCCGGCCGTACCTGTCGCCGATGGCCCCGGCAGGCAGCAGCAGGCACGCCAGCAACAGCGTGTAACTGTCCACGATCCAGGTCAGCTGCGTCTGGGTGGCCGCGGTCGCCAACGCGATGTCGCTGAGCGCGGTGTTCAGCGAAACCATCGACGCGATGACGAGCGCGACGCCCGTGCACGCGATGAACAATGTCCAGCTTCGGCGCCCGCGGGAACCTTGCGTGAACGCGTCGGGGGGTGATTGTTCGGACCGGTTCAGGGTTCTGACCGCGAAATCAGTCATCGGCCCGCTTCCTCTTGTTGGACAGGAGCTAAACAAGACTGTCAGTCTCTGAACGAGACTAGTAGTCTCAGTACCCGCTCGACTACTCGCGGAAACAGATCAGGTTCGTGAACCGCCGGGCACTCGATCCTTCAGCCACCGAACGATCCTGCTCACCGGATTACCCGACGAGCGCTGGGAATCCTTGATCCTGTTCAGGGTCTGCTCGCCCTCCGCGGCGTAATCCTTGACCGTTTCGTCGCCTTCTTCAGCGCGCATTTACCAATGCCTCCGTTCTCGTTCGTATCGACCTAGCCCGGCGTCAAACGCTCGGGCGGATCTTGTGGCGTCAGTCGCTCCGGGGACTCGGCCGGCGTCAACCTCTCCGGCGTTTCCGCGGGCGTGATCCGTTCGGGTGTCTCTTGCGGCGTGCCCCGCTCGGGTGCCTGGGGTTCGTCGGTCACTGACCACACCTCCCTTCGCCAGGTTGGCCTACCCGCGTCAGGTGCGTTTCAAAACAGAGGTAACCGGCGTCTCATCCGCCTGTGCGGGTGAACTTCATGTCGTACGGGCCGCCCTTACAGGAGCTGCCGGATTCATCTTTGGTACCGCTACCGGTAAGCAGCGTGATCGGATCCTGGGCCGGCTCCGGGAGCGGGAAGTCGCCCTTGATCCGCACGTGCGAGGTGCCGCCGGCCGGACAGGCGGCATCGTATTCGTCGTCCCGGATCCAGGCGTTATCGGCGAACAGCAGCAGCTGGGTCCCGCTGGACCCGTTCCGGACGAATCGGCTGTTACACCGGTCGCCGGTGCGCAGACAGAAGGTGTCCACGTTGTAGTCGGCTTCCTGCGGTTTCGGGGCGTTCGGGCCGGTGTAGGTGGTCAGCAGGTGGTAGAAGCCGTGCAGTGCCTGACCTGGGGACACCACCCTGGCCGGCAGCTCAGCGGGGTTGGCCAGGCTGGACAGATCCGCGTCGCCGCTGCGGGTGAACGTCACCGTTCGTTTGCTGTAGCAATCCAGCGAGTCGGTGATCCATTCGCCGACCATCGTCCCGTCGGCATGTGGCTGCAGCCAGACGTAGTTCCACTTCTCGATGCTCTTGTCGTTGCATTTGCCGCCTTCCAGGGCGACAGCGATCCAGCGGCCCCGAACGTCGTCGAAGATCAGTTTCGGCGTGTGGTTGTAGAGTCCGTCGGTTCGTTGCGCGGTGGCGACGCACTCGGTCCCGTTGGCATTGCACGCCGAACGCAGCAGCCAGGTCTCCTGGCCCGGCGGCTCGGAGTTGGGCACCTCCTTGCCCGCCAGCGAGACCTTGGGACCGAAGTCCGCGGTGTAGGTGCCGGTGAACGGGCCGCTGTCGGTGAGCTGGGTCGGTTGGGCGGCGCCGGAGTGTTCGGTGGTGTGCCCGGAGCTGCCGGTGCTGCCGCCACCACCGGTCAACACGACCGCGGCGACGACGACGAGGACGGTCAGCAGCACCCCCGCACCGGCCAGGATCAGCGGCGTACGGCGCCGTTTCGGGGCCGGCTTGTCGGGGCCGGCCTTCTCCTCGGGCACCGCCTGAAACGGGACCGGCGTGGCCGGCTCACTCGTCGCACGGTACTGAGTGGCGTCGTCGCTGCTCGGGACGTACGGGACCGGATCGGCGGCCGGGCGGCGCTGGGTCGGGTCGGTGGGGGGCCGGCGCAGACTCGGATCCGGGCCCGGCCGCTGCGCGGGGGCCGGCCGCTGGTGGCCGGGGTCGGGGCCGGGGCCGGCCGGGCGGTACTGGTTCGGGTCACTCGGCGGCCGGTACGGGGCCGGTCCACCTGGCGGGCGGCGCTGGTCCGGCGGGGGACGTCGCTGCCCCTGGTCGACGCGTCCGGGTCCACGGCCCGGTGGCGGCTGCCGCGGCGGACCGGGCGGCGGTGGGGCCAGCTGGGTCCGCTGCTGCACCGGTTCGGGCCGGCGCAACGGAATGGGCCGGGTCCCGGTGACCGCCTCCCGCGCCGCCGCCGCCATCTCGGTCACCGTCGGGTAGCGCTGATCAGGGCTTTTGGCCATCGCGGTAGCCACCACGTTGTCCAGCTCTTCGGGGATACCGCGACGCATGGTCGACGGCCTCGGCGGCGGCAGACTCAGATGGCCGCCGATCTGTTGTTCCAGGCTGTTCCCGGGGAACGGCTGCTCGCCCGTCAGGCACTCGTGCAGTACGCACCCGAGTGCGTAGGTGTCGCCACGTGGATCGGTCTGGCCGCTGGTCACCCGCTCCGGTGCCATATAGGCCCAGGTACCGATCACGTTGCCGGTGCCGGTCATGTGCGAATCCCCCGCCGAGCGGGCGATGCCGAAATCGATCAGATAGGCGAAGTCGTCTTCGGTGACCAGGATGTTGGACGGCTTGACGTCGCGGTGCACCAACCCGATCCGGTGCGCGGAACGCAGCGCGGAGGCGATCTGCTCGATGATGTTGACCGCGCGTTCTGGTTCGAGCGCCCCTTCGGCGATGATCGCCTGCAGATCGCGGCCGACGACGAGGCGCATGTCGACATAAAGGCGACCCTCGATCTCGCCGAAATGGTGGATCGGCACCACGTGCGGGTCGTTGAGGCCCGCCGCCGCCAGCGCTTCCCGGCGGAAACGCTGTTCGAAGGTGGGGTCGTTGGCCAGATTGGCGGGCAGCACTTTCACTGCAACGACACGCTGGGTCTCGGTGTCGTAGGCTCGCCAGACCTCGCCCATGCCGCCGCGGCCCAGCAGCTCGATGAACCGGTAGCGGCCGAAGGTCGTGCCCTGCACTCCGCCCCCTCAAGCGAACTTTGGTAGGTCAACAGTAGAGCCGCGCGGGCCGGCGCGCCCACTGGTTACTTAGCTAAGCACGAAATGGGGAACGCGGGATAGCTCGTCCGCCTGCTGAAACCCGCGGCGGCGGGACCTCGCGCCGCGATTACAGCGCGCTGATTCCGTTGTGCAGCACCATGGCACCGATCAACACCAGGACGACGGCCAGCATTGCGGCGTGGTTGGTCTCCATCCAGTCCTTGAGCCGGGTGAGCTTGTCGTCCAGACGGTCGCCGGCGCTGAGGTATCCCACGATGGGGATGGCGACCGTCGAGGCCGAGAGAACGACGAAGACCGCGGCGAAGAACCACTTTCCGCCGACATCCAGCGGGCTGGTTCCGATGGCCAACCCGCCCGCCAGGCACAGCAGCGACACCTCGAGCCGCACCACGGTCAGCACCAGGGCGACGATGCCGGCACGCCTGGGGGTGATGGTGTCGAACGCCCGCATCCACCGCGGCGCCGCGGATTCCCGGTTCCGGGTCAGCCAGCGGTAGACGCCGAACAGGATCAGCACCGAGCCCAGCACCACCCGCAACCAGGAAGCCCAGGTCGGCGGCGCTTTGTGCAGGCCGGCGAAAAGACCGGAGCCGGTGACGAAGATTCCGGTCAGCGCCGCCAGGCCCAACACCCAGCCGCCGAGGAACGCCAGAGCCGTCGGTCGCGGCCGCGGGGCGTGCAAAACCAGCACCGCGGGGATGATCGTCAATGGCGAGACCGCGATGACCAGAGCCAGCGGGACGAGCTTGGCAAGCAATGACGTCCAGATTCCTGTCACGGGCAGCAATCTTCGCACTGAACCTCCGGACCGGCACCGAACGGGCGCGGATGAGTGTCGCCGCCGCAAACGTCCGATCCGGGAGCGCCGCGTGCGATGATCCGGCACGGTGGGCTTTCTGCTCCGGCAAAGCTCCGGCGGAGGAGGATTCACGTGGCAAGTCAGGTGCATCTCGGGCACATTTTCCATCTCTCCGGTGCGCCGCTGGTGACCGATGCGGCCGCCGCTCTGGTGTCGATTCCCGACGGCGCGTTGGTGATTGGCGACGACGGCCGTGTTGCGTTCTGCGGAGAACGAGAGGACATCCCGGATCGGTACCGGACCGGGACGGTGTCCGATCATCGGCCCGGATTCCTGCTGCCGGGCTTCGTGGACACCCATGTGCACTTCCCGCAGACCTACGCCGGCGCCTCCTACGGCGGCGGTCAGCTGTTGGAGTGGCTGACGCTGTGCATGTACCCGTCCGAATCCCGTTACGCCGATCCGGCTTTCGCGCGACGGGCGGCGGCCGAGTTCTGCGACCGCCGGATCGCGGTGGGCACGACGGCGGCGATGGTGTTCGGGTCCGCGTTCCCGCACGCCCAGGACGCGCTGTTCGAGGAGACCGCGCGCCGCGGTCTGCGGATCGTCAGCGGACGCGGCATCCAGACCGGCGGTCCCGCGGCGGCCGCTGCGCTGATCACGTCGGAAGACGACGCCATCCGGCTGACCAGAGCCGAGATCGACAAGTGGCACGCGGCCGACACCGGGGACGTGCGCACCGCGCGCCTGCACGTCGCCATCGTCCCGAGGTTCTCCCTGGCGGTCAGCACACGAACGTTGAAAAGCCTCGGCGAACTGTATGACTCGGTGCGCGACGACGGTGTGTACTTCCACAGCCACCTCAACGAGAACAACCGTCCCGGCACCGGCGAGGTCGACGAAACCAAGGACGCCTATCAGGTCCACTCCTACCTGGACACCTACGACGGCAAGTTCCTGCCGGGGTCGGCTGTCGGCGGGTCGAGCATGCTCGGGCGACGCAGCATCATGGCGCACGCGGTGCATTGTCAGGACGTCGAGCTGGCGCGGATGGCCGAGACCGGCACCTCGATCGCGCACTGCCCGATCTCCCAGCAGTTCCTGGGATCCGGCACGATGCCGTGGCTGCGGACGGTTGCCTCGGGCGTGAACATCTCCGCCGGGACGGACTTCGGCGGCGGCGACGAGTGGCTCATCCCCCAGGTCGTCGGGGCGGCGTTCAAGGTGCACATCTCCGAGCCGGGCGACCAGGGTGTGTCGATGCATCCGGCGCAAATGTTGTTCCTGGGAACCCTCGGCGGTGCGCGGGCACTGGACATGGAGGACCGCTTCGGCAACTTCGACGTCGGCAAAGAAGCCGACTTCGTGGTGGTCGACCCGCGCCGTACGCCGGCGCTGGAAGCCTCGCTGAGTCATGGGGTGCGGGCCGACGATCCGGTCATGGCGCGGGACCAGACGCTGTTCGGGTTGCTGATGGGGATCCGCGAGACGTCGATTGCGGGGACGTATGTGCAGGGACGACGGCTGGAGTGACGGGACCTGGCGGTTGCCTGACGCTCGTAGACCTCGCGGGAACTGCTGACAGACACCCGTCAAGGCCGCGCCGAAATCACTAGACTGCGTGAAGTGCACACCCTGGGCGAAGCGAGGTCCGCGTTCGGATGAGAGCGTCGCTGGTGATCGGGATCGTCGCGGTGGCGGTGATCGCGGCGCTGGCCATGCCGATCAAGCAGCGCTGCGGTGCGCCGGGGCGCACCTGCGCCACCGCGGTGGACGCTGAGGGCGGCGTGCATTACTACTACGAAGTCGAACCGTTCGGGGTATTCATGATCGAGGTCATGACCGGAGTCGATATCCCGGTGTATTACACCTCCGGCGAGGAGATCGAGAGGGCCCGATGAACGCTCGTATCGCGGGGCTGGTCGCGGTGGCGATGATGCTCGGTGGCTCCCTGGCGGCAGTACCGGTACCCGACGTGGCCCTGGTGACCACCAGCGAGAACTTCTGCGGAGCAAGCTACCTGTGCCCGGCCGATCCCCCAGCCGACGGCGGCGACCAAGCCACCGCGGAGCGCCGGATCATCGACGGCTATGTCGCCAAGCAGGCCGGTTGCACCCCGGACTCACCGGCAGATCCGCGGTCGGTCACCTGGGATCCGCCCGGCTTCACACCCAACACCGGGGGTTCCGGAAACATCAACGACAGCAATCCGGGCCTGGGCGGCCATTTCGTGGCCGACTACGTCAACGGCCGCTGGCACATCGACTATCAGTACTGCTGACTCGCCTGCGCGGCGAACTGCATCCGGCCGAGCCGGGTTTGGCGAATTGCAGCCAGAACGTACGCCTGGCCGAAAATTGCCGCCGAGACGCTTCTGACCTGGTAAGCGGGTGAGTCTGCCCACATCGTTACAACTGGAGTGGGAGCTCCGCAGCAATCTGCCGCATACTGGACGTCATGCCTTTGACGACTGCACCGCAAACCGCTGGCCGGGGGCCAGCCGGTTGGCTGGTGGTTGGTCGAGGGCGGTAGTGGCGCGTTCCGGCGGTGCGCACCGGCACCGTGCCGTCAAGCAGCCGTCGAAGATCCGCAGACGGCTGTCGCGGACCTTGATGACCCTCGCCTCGGCGATAGCCGTGGGGATGACCGGGGCGGGCTACTGGGTGGCCCACGGCGCGCTGGGCGGCATCACGATTTCGCGGGCGCTGACCGCCGAGGACCCGCGGTCCACCGGCAACAACATGAACATCCTGTTGATCGGGCTGGACTCCCGCAAAGACCAGGAGGGCAACGACCTGCCCTGGTCGATCCTCAAACACCTGCACGCCGGCGACTCCGACCAGGGCGGCTACAACACCAACACGCTGATCCTGGTGCACGTCAGCGCGGACGGAAAAGTCGTCGCCTTCTCGATACCCCGGGACGACTGGGTGGCCTTCAACGGCGTTCCGGGATACAACCACATCAAGATCAAGGAGGCGTACGGGCTGACCAAGCAGTACGTCGCCAACCAGCTCGCCAACCAGGGCTCGATCTCGCAGCGCGAACTCGAGGCCCGTGGCCGAGAAGCGGGCCGCGCGGCAACCCTTCGCGCGGTGCGGAGCCTGACCGGCGTCCCGATCGACTATTTCGCCGAGATCAACCTGGCCGGCTTCTACGACCTGGCTCAGACGCTGGGCGGCGTCGACGTATGCCTGAACCATCCCGTCTACGACTCGTACTCCGGGGCCGACTTCCCGGCCGGGCGGCAGCGTCTCGACGCTTCCCAGGCGTTGTCGTTCGTCCGGCAACGGCACGGCCTGGAAAACGGGGACCTGGACCGCACGCACCGTCAGCAGGCGTTTTTGTCCTCGGTCATGCACGATCTGCAGAGTTCGGGCACATTCACCGACCTCGATCGGCTGAACAGCCTGATGGCGGTGGCCCGCAAGGACGTGGTGCTGTCCGCCGGCTGGGACGAGAGCCTGTTCCGTCGCATGGGCGAGCTTGCCGGCGGCAACGTCGAGTTCCGGACGCTGCCGGTGGTGCGCTACGACAACATCGACGGTGCCGACGTCAACATCATCGACCCGGCCGCGATCAAAGCGGAGATCGCCGCGGCGATCGGGACCGCGCCGTCCCCGTCCGCCGCACCGGTCACCACCAGCGCCAAACCCAATCCGTCGACCGTCGTCGACGTGGTCAACGCCGGCGCCATCAGCGGCATGGCCACCCAGCTGTCCAGCGCGTTGAAGAAGCGCGGCTTCACCGCGGGGCAGGTCCGCGACCGCCAGACCGGCGACCCGACGACCACCACCATCCAGTACGGCAGCGGCGCGGAAGCCGAGGCGCAGAGTCTGGCCACGCTGCTGGGCGTCGACGCCGCCAAACAGCCGGACACCAGCGTCGCACCGGGTCACGTCCGGGTGACCGTGGACACCAACTTCTCGCTGCCGGCCGCCGAAGAGACCACCACCTCTGCGTCGACCACGTCCACCACGACGACCACGTCCAGCGGCTATTACTACAACGGCGCTTTCACGCCTTACCCCACGCCGGATCGCGGCAAGCCGATCGACGGCGGCGGGGTGCCCTGCGTCAACTAGCTGCGTTTCCGGTCACGCTGGCGTGACGCTCGACGCTCAACGCCACTCTGGCGTGACGCTCGACGCTCAACGCCACTCCGGCGCCACGCTCGACGCTCAACGCCACTCTGGCGTGACGCTCGACGCTCAACGCCACGCTGGCGTGACGCTCGACGCTCAACGCCACTCTGGCGTGACGCTCGGCGCTCAACGCCACTCTGGCGTGACGCTCGGCGAAGCGAGCTAAGCGTGCGTGCCGCCGTCGATGCGGATCTCGGTGCCGGTGATGAACGCGCCGTCCTCGGAGACCAGCATCGCGATGACCCCGGCGACGACGGCCGGGTCGGCCATTCCGGTGCCGCTGGAGGTTTCCGTGGTGGGCAGGATCGGCAGCAGCCTGCCGAACAACGACCAGTTGGCGTCCTTGGGGATGTAGCCGCCGGTGGCGTCGGTGATGCCGGTTTTGATGCTGCCCGGCGCCACACACACCGCGCGCAGCCCGGCGGCGGCGTACTCCAGCGCCAGCGAATGGGTGAACGCCTGCACGCCGCCCTTGCTGGCGGCGTAGGCCGCCATGTACGGATGGGCGAAGGTCGCCGAGGTGGAGCTGAAGTTCACCACGGAGCTGCGGGCGTTCTCCAGTAGCGCCGGCAGCGCTTCGCGGACCACCAGGAACGTTCCGGTCAGGTTGACGGCGAGGATTTGGTTCCACAGATCCAGGCCGGTCTGGTGGGTGTGGGCGGCGCGCAGGATCCCGGCCGCATTGACCACGGAGTCCAGACCGCCGAGTGTCTCGACGGCCGAACGCACCCCGTCGACCACCGAGCGCTCGTCGGCGACGTTCATCTCGAGCACGGTGAGACGGTCGCTGGACAGGGCCTCCAGCCCCTCGGTGGCGATGTCGGCGCCCACCACCAGCGCGCCCTCGTCGAGAAGCCGGGACGCCGTGGCCCGGCCGATGCCCGACCCGGCGCCGGTCACCAGGATCCGTCGGCCGTCCAGGCGCTGCATTCAGACCACGCCGCGCAGCGCGTCGGCGCCGAACATCTGTTCCATCATCGACGAGTAGTCCGGACCGCGACGCACCATGTGTCCGCCGTCGACGTTGATGCACTGCCCGGTGATGAAACTGGCGGCATCGCTGAGCAGGAACATGGCCAGGTTCGCCACGTCCTCGACCTCACCGACCCGCGGCAGCGGCGTGCACAGCGCATAGTCGCCGCTGATCTCCGGTGACTGGATGACGCTGGCGTCGACCAGATCGGTACGGATCAGGCCGGGACGGATGCTGTTCGCGCGCACCCACGACGCCCCGAGTTCGTCGGCGGCCAGCTGCATCATGTGGTCGATGGCCGACTTGGTGACGCCGTACGGCCCGAACCAGCGGTGGGTGTTGCTGGCGGCGATGGACGAGATCGCCACGAACGACCCGCCGCCGCCGCGCACCAACTCCCGCGCGACGTGCTTGAGCACGTACATGGTGCCGTTGACGTTCAGGTCGACCGTGCGGCGCCAGGCCTCCGAGTCGGTGTGGGTCAGGGGCCCGATGGTCAGCGAACCACCGGCGCTGTGCACGGCGCCGTGCAGCCGGCCGTGCCAGGCCGTCGCGGCGTCGACCGCCCGGGTGACCTCGTCTTCGTTGGTGACGTCGGCGGGTTCGTAGCGGATCGAGCCGGGCAGTTGCAGCCCCTCGATCTCCTCGACGGCTTCGGCCAGCCGGTCGGCGCTGCGGCCCACGATCAGCACGGACGCCCCACCGTCCACCAGTCCGGTCGCTACCGCCTTGCCGATACCGCTTCCCCCGCCGGTGACCAGATACGTCCGGTCCTGAAAAGAAAGCTGCACTGAGATCCCTTTCGGTGAGTTACGGCTGATCGCGGCGCGCGACCTGGGTCGGTCGAGCGGTGCGCCAATCCTCGACGTCGGGCGGCAGACCGACAGGCGCTCTGTTCTCGTTGTGGGCCGCCCAGTGCGCGTGACCGAGCTCATGGATGTGGAACGCGTGCCGCAGCGCCTCGGTGAATCCCATCGCGTCCGACGCCGCGTTGACCGACGCCTTCACCAGTAGCGAGGCCATCGTCGGCCGCTCGGCGATGCGCCGCGCGAATTCCAGTGTCTTCTCGTCGAGTTCGTCGACCGGGAAGACCTTGGACACCATGCCCAGTCGGTAGGCCTCGTCGGCGTCCAGCGAATCACCGGTCAGCAGCAGCTCTTTGGCCTTACGCGCCCCGAATTCCCAAGGGTGGGCATAGTATTCGACGCCCGGCATACCCAACCGCACCGCGACCACGTCGCTGAATTTCGCGTTGTCAGCCGCGACGATCAGATCGCACGCCCAGATCAGCATCAGCCCCGCCGAGATCGCGTTGCCCTGCACCTGGGCGATGGTGATCTTGCGCAGATCGCGCCAGCGGGTGGTGTTCTCGAAGAAGAAGTGCCATTCCTGGTGATACAGCTTCTCCACGATCGGCTCCAGGGTGGCGCCGTAGGCGCGGAACGTGGGGTGCTGCGTCGGTCCCGGTTTGCGCTCGGCCAGCGCCGCCTCGGAACCCAGATCGTGACCGGCGGAGAAGTTGCGCCCGCGCGCGCCCAGGATGATCACCCGCACCGTGTCGTCGGCCTCGGCGCGCAGGAAAGCCTCGTCCAGCTGGACCAGCAGGGTGCGGTTCTGCGCGTTGTGTTCGGCAGGCCGGTTCAACCAGATCCGCGCGATGCGTCCCTCGTCGAGGGTTTCGTAGGCCACCAGCTCGGGGGGCTCGTAGGCCTGTGCTTCGGCGCTGTCCTGATCGGAGAGTGTCATTGGGCCCACCTCACATTGTCACGGGCTAGGTGTTTACACATTACGGACAGTCTGTAGCGGACCATCGCTGGGGCCAACGTGACGTCGAGCGGCCGAGCGTGCGCGGAATCCCGGCTCGTCCGGCCTGTCCGCGGACTCTGTGCACCCTCGCCGGAAGCGGGCAACGGGATGCGCATGGCGAGCTGCAACGTGACGTCCCTTACAGTTGTGGGATGCCTACTAAGACCGACCATGGCGAAATCGGCGACGTGGAACCGCTGGCCGACAGCACCGCGAGCCAGGCCCGACGCGTTGTCGCCGCCTACGCCAACGACGCCGACGAGTGCCGCGTCTTCTTGTCCATGCTCGGTATTGGGCCGGCGAAGCTCGACGGCTAATGGCTGCCAGAGGCGGCCGTACCTCCAAAACGCCCCCCTCCGCCGGCTACGGCGACTCTGACTTCGTCGTCGTCGCCAACCGCCTGCCGGTCGATCAGGAACGGCTCCCCGACGGCACCACCAGCTGGAAACGCAGCCCGGGCGGCCTGGTCACCGCCCTGGAGCCGTTGCTGCGCAAACGGCGCGGCGCCTGGATCGGCTGGCCCGGCGTCGTGGATTCCGACATCGAGACCCAGGACGCTCCGATCGTCCAGGACGACCTTCAGCTCTATCCGGTCCGGCTGAGCGCCGAGGACGTCGCGGACTACTACGAAGGCTTTTCCAACGCCACCCTGTGGCCGCTGTACCACGACGTCATCGTCAAGCCGATCTACCACCGCACCTGGTGGGAACGCTATGTCGACGTCAACCGCCGGTTCGCCGAAGCCACCTCCCGGGCCGCCGCCAAGGGCGGCACCGTCTGGGTGCAGGACTACCAGCTGCAGTTGGTGCCCAAGATGCTGCGCGAACTGCGCCCGGATCTGACGATCGGTTTCTTCCTCCACATTCCGTTCCCGCCGGTGGAATTGTTCATGCAGTTGCCCTGGCGCACCGAGATCATCGAAGGGCTGCTGGGGGCCGACCTGGTGGGCTTCCACCTGGCCGGCGGTGCCCAGAACTTCCTGATCCTGTCGCGGCGGTTGATGGGGGCCGAGACCTCACGCGGCGCTGTCGGGGTGCGTTCCCGTTTCGGTGAAGTGCAGTTCGAGAACCGCAACATCCGGGTAGGCGCCTTTCCCATCTCCATCGACTCCGGCGCGCTGGACCAGGCCGCGCGTGACCGCAACATCAAACGCCGCGCCCGCGAGATCCGGGCCGAGCTGGGCAACCCCCGCAAGATCTTGCTGGGGGTGGACCGGCTGGACTACACCAAGGGCATCGACGTGCGGCTCAAGGCGCTGGACGAGTTGCTCGCCGAAGGGCGCGCCAAACGCGACGACACCGTGCTGATCCAGCTGGCCACGCCCAGCCGCGAGCGCGTGGAGAGCTACCAGATTCTGCGCAACGACATCGAGCGGCAGGTCGGCCACATCAACGGCGAGTACGCCGAAGTCGGCCATCCGGTGGTGCACTACCTGCACCGGCCGGTCCCGCGTGATGAACTCGTCGCGTTCTTCGTGGCCAGCGACGTCATGCTGGTCACCCCGTTGCGCGACGGCATGAACCTGGTCGCCAAGGAGTACGTCGCCTGCCGCAGTGACCTGGGCGGCGCCCTGGTGCTGTCGGAATTCACCGGTGCCGCAGCCGAATTGCGGCAGGCCTATCTGGTCAACCCGCACGACCTCGAACGCGTCAAGGATGCGATCGAGGCGGCACTCAACCAGTCCGAGGAGGAGGGTCGGCGCCGGATGCGGGCACTGCGGCGCCAGGTGCTCGCCCACGACGTGGACCGCTGGGCCAGGGCGTTTCTGGACGCACTGACCGAATCGCGTCCCGACGGCTCTGACTGAACCCATGGTGCTGCCGCCGAAACGCTGTGATACTCAGATGCAGCAAGAGCACGGTAGAGGAGTTTGATGTGAGAATCCGTCGCGGACTTGCCATCGGCGCCGTCGCCAGCGCGACTGTCGCAGTAGGAATGGCGTTGGATTCCGACAGCCCTGCCTACGCGCTCGGGCCGCCGGCCGACGGTAACTATGCCCTCAACGAGGCCGGGGTGTCCGGTGCTGTCTGGGCGATCACGACGTTGTGCGCTCAGCCGTCGGGAACCCGCAATATGAACGACTATTCGGACCCGATCGTGATAGCGATGAACTGCGCACTGAACGTGGTCGCCACGACTCCGGCGAACAACACCCGCGCCGAGCATATCCAGAACTTCAGCGGGCGGGCCCGGATGAGCAGCATGCTGTGGAGCTTCGATGTGAAGAAATCGGAAGGCATTGCGTGGCCTGCCGCACATTGGCGTGCCCGTGCTGCACAAACAGGACCGCGACGCCCGAAGCCAGGACGGCAATCGCCAGCAACGCGGCCGCGAACGAGATCCAGCCGACGAGCCGGGTATGGGCCGGTCGGCGCCGCGGCGGGCGGAGCTTGCCCGCCGGCTTGCTCAGCTTGACCGAGCGTTCGACCCTGGGCTCGGCGACGACCGTCTCGGCAACGGCTTCGGTCGGCTCCGAACCTTTCGACTCGACTTTCGGAGGCCCCGCGGCGCGCGAAGCCTTGCGACGCACCCGCGGCGCCGTCAACTGGTCATCTGTCAACACCAAATCCAACTGCAATTCGTCAAAGCGCTTTAGGCGCAAGCATCAGGTCCACCCAATTCTCCGCGCTGGACGTGCCCGTCACGCCGGACGCGAAGATACCAGTGCCGCCGGCGGGATCGGTGAATCGGCCGGTCGCCTGGTCGTAGGTGGTGTAGGCCGGACCGCCGGCCTGCGGCTGGGCGCCCGTGCCCAGCGGAGGTGGCGGCGGCTCGAGGTACTTCGGATACGGCAGCTGCGGCGGCACCGGCGGCACGTTCGGTGGCATGTAGGACGGGTTGCCCGGTGGCGGCCCGCTGTCGTTGGGCGGCGGATGGTTGAACGCAGGCTGATGCGGCGCCGGACCCGGCCCCGGTATCACGCCCGGCGGCGGCGGACCGACGATCGGGATGCCCGGGTCGGGGTCGGCTCCCGGCGGAACGTACGGGAAGTGGTTGGGCGGCAGGATGTTCAGCCCGTTGGTGACCGGGGTGCCGTAGGGGACGGGCGGACCGCGCCACGGGTTGGAGCCGATCGGTACGAAACCGCGCGGGTCACGACACAGCTGGACAGTCGGTGCGCGCTTGCCGGGGAACTCCTGGCACGGGTAGTTACGGGCGCCGCGCACGTCGGTGGGGTCGTTCTGGGCGGCCTTGCAATACAGGTCACGAGGAATTTCGCGGACCGTCTCGTCGGCCGGCGTCCGCATCAACGGCGCCGGGATGAACCCGGTGCTGCACGGCGGCGGGTCGTTGAGGTCGAGCTTGAAGTCAAGTTTGGCGCCCTCGTCCTGCGGCGCGCCGCCGGCGGCGGTGGTGATCGCAGCGAACAGCGCCGGGAACACCACCAGGAGTTGCTCGATCGACTTGTGATAGATCACGCCCACCCGGCCCAGGTTGGCCAGGTTGGCCGCCAGGGCGGGGAACGACGGGCGGATGCCCGAGAACGTCTCGTTGGCCTGGTCGATCGCACCCGGGGCGGTAGCCAGCGTGTCGCGCAGCCTGGGGTCGGCGACCCGGACCTCGGTGGTCAGTCGGGCCAGCCCGTCGGCCAGCGACTTGATGTCGGCACCCGCCCGGACCTGGGCTTCCAGGAACGGGCCGGCCTGGTCGATCAGTTGCGAGACCTGCGGATAGTCGACGTTGGCCTCGTCCACCAACAACCGGGCCGATTCGATGAGCCTGGCCAATTCGGGGCCGGTGCCGTTGGTCGCCAGGAACGCCTCGTGCAGCACCTCGCGCAGCCGGGTGTTGCCGAGGCTGTTGACCAGCGTCTCGGCCTTCTTCAGCAGGTCGGCGACATCCTGACCGATCTGGGTGTTGGCGCGGGTGATCTTGGAACCGTTGCTCAGCTTGCCCGGCACCGGATTCGCCGGCGGCACCAGGTCGATGTACTGCTCACCGATCGCCGACACGCTCTTGACCGTGGCGGTGACATTGGCCGGAATCGGGGTGCCGCTGTTGAGCCGCATCTCGGCGGTGACGCCATTCGAGTTCAGCCCAACCGACTCCACCCGTCCGACTTCCACGCCGCGGTAGGTGACGTTGGCGTTCTTGTACAGCCCGCCGCCGGCGACGAAATCGGCGCTCACGGCGTAGGTTCCGACGCCGAACGTAGCCGGCAGCCGCAGGTAGAAGATCGCCATCACGGTCAGGGTGATCACGGTGATCAGCGCGAATATGGACAGCTGAATCTTGGTGAGTCTGTCGAGCATCTTCCCCCGCCTCTACTGTGCTGCCGTGCCGGGCGGAATCTTGAACGGGTCGGCCGCTTGTCCGGACAAGCTGGCCAGCGAGCCCATCAAGAACTCGGGCGGAGTGAGCACCTCATCCATGTGCATCATGTTCGGGTCCAGGGCGTAGCTGGTGGTGAAGAACGTCTCCCCGAGGCGACGCAGGGTCAGGTCGAAGGTGGTGAACACGTTGAGGTAGTCGCCGCGCACCGCCTGCTTGATCCCGAAGTTGGGGAACGGGAACGTCAACAGCAGCTGCAACGAGGTGACGAAGTTCTTCCTGTTGTCGTTGAGCTCTTTGACCACCGAGTACAGGTCTTTGAGGTCCGCGGCGAAGTCGGTCTTGGTCTTCGACAGCACATTCGAGGTGACGTTGGCCAGCCTGCGCAGCGAGCCGAACGCCTCGACGATGTGGTCGCGGTTCTTGTTGAGCACGCGGATCGCTTCGGGCAGCGTGTCCAGGGTGCGGCCCAGGTTGTCCTTGTCGCGAGCCAGGACCGCCGTGAACCGGTCCAACCCTTCCATCGCGGCGACGATGTCGTTGGCCTGGCGGTTGAGCCCGGACGTCAGCTCGGCGAGCCGCGGCACCAGGTCGACGAATTGGCCCTGCCGTCCGGCCACGGCGCGGTAGGTCTCGTCCGTGATCTCTTCCAGCGCACCGACATTGCCCTTGTTGACCACCACACCCAGCGCCGAGAACACCTCTTCGGTGGTCGGGAAGCGGCTGGTGTCGGCCTCCCGGATGCGCGAGCCGTCACGCAACCGCCCTTGCGCCGGCCGGCCCGTCGGCTCGGCCAGCTCGATGTGCATCGAACCCAGCAACGAGGTCTGCGACACCCTGGCGATCGCGTTGGCGGGCAGTTGCACATTCTTGTCCAGCGCCAGTTTCACCGCGGCGTAGAAGGATCCGTCGGGGCGCTGCTGGGCCGCGATCCCGGCCACGCTGCCGACGGTGACGTCGTCGACCATCACCGGCGAGTTCTGCGGCAGCGTCGCCACGTCCTTGAGTTCGACGGTGATCGAGTAGGCACCTCCGCCGTGCCCGGCGGTACCGGGCATCGACAGGGAATTCAACCCGCCGAAGGAACAACCGGCGAGCAGCGTGCTGCCGGCCGCCAACGCGCCGGCGCGCACCCAGATCCGTCTCATCTGCCGCCCCCTTGCTCGGCGGGCAGCGGTCCCGGAGGCGGACCGGGCGCCGCGGCCGGCGCGGGCCCTGGCGCGGGACCGTATCCCGGTGGGGCGGCGGGACCCGGCCCGGGAGCCGTCGGCACGAACAGGCTCTGCAGGTCGGTGACGTTGCCCGGCGAGTTGGGCTGCTGCCCCGAGCCCGTCGCGGGAATCCAGGTCAGTTCGGGAACCGGCGTCTGCGCTTTAGCCTGCGTAGCCGGGGTGTCGTAGATGATCTGGCCCTTGTAGGCGGTGATGGTGTTCATCGGGTGGAACATGATCGGCGGATAGTTCACGGTGAGCCGGCGCAGCACCGGTCCCAGCCGCTCGCGGCAGATCTCGGCGCGCCTGAAGTAGTCCGGCGACGACGGGCCGGCCGCGGTGTCGAACGAACCGCCGCAGATGAACTGCACCGGGTTCATGAAGTTGGGCAGCGACAGCAGGCCGTTGAGGGTGCCTTGCGCGGGGTCGTAGATGTTGTAGAAGTTCGCGATACCGGGACCTGCGACGTGCAGGACCTGCTCGATGTTCTCACTCTCGTCGCTCAAGGTCTGGGTGAAGTCTTTGAGCTGATTGACCGTTTCGATCAACGTCGAGTTGTTCTCCTGCAGGAATCCGCGGACGTCGGAGAGCGCCTGGTTGAGCGTGCCCAGGGTCTGGTCGAGGTCGCGCGAGCTGTCGGCCAGCACCTGCGACACCGAGGCCACATGCCCGGCGAACTGCACGATCTGCTCGTTACTCTGCGACAGCGCGTCCACCAGGATCTGCAGGTTCTTGACCGTACCGAAGATGTCGCCGCGCGAATCCCCAAGGCGCCCAGCGACTTGGGCGAGCTCACGCAGCGCGTTGTGGAACGACTCACCGTTGCCGTCGAGAGTGTCGGCGGCCTGGTTGATCGCCGCGCCCACCGGCCCCTGCATCTCGCCGGCCGCCGGACTGAGCGAGACGGACAGCTCGGTCAGCGACTTCTTGACCTCGTCCCATTCCACCGGAACCCCGGTGCGGGACAGGTCGATGCTCGCGCCGTCCGCCAACACCGGACCCGCGGTGTAGGCCGGCGAGATCTGGATGAACCGCGCCGCCACCAGGTTCGGCGACATAATCACGGCCTTGGCGTCCTTGGGGATCTTGACGTCGTCGGCCAACGTCATCGTGATCATCACGTCGGAGACCCGCGGCTGGATCGAGTCGATCTCGCCGACCGGCACACCCAGGATGCGTACCTCGTCGCCGGGGTAGAGGCCCACCGCGGAGGTGAAGTAGGCGGTGAGCTTGCGGCCGCTCTTGCCGGCGGAAAGCAGCACGTAGACACCACCCACCAGCGCCGCCACCAGTACGACGATGGCGATGGTCCGCAGCCCCTTGGTGCCGCCGAAACGTTGCTTGGTGGTCATGGCGACTTCGGCCTGATCGTCCAGCGTTCCTGGATCATTCCGCGCAGATAGTCGGCCAGGCTGTCGGGCAGCTTGCCCGGCTGGAAGACGAAGTCGAACATGGCCGCGACCAGCGGCGCCGGGATCGCGCCGAAGACGTTGACGTTGAAGCCGGGCCCCGATCCGACGACCTCACCCAGCTCGGTGGCGTAGGTGGGCAACCGCTTGAGGGCCTCGGCGATGTAGTCGCGCCGCTCGTTGAGGTTGCCCACCACCTGGTTGATCTTGGTCAGGGCCGGACCGAACTCCCGGCGGTTGTCGTTGACGAAGCCGGACAGCTGCGCGGAGACGCCTTGAATGCCGGAGATCAGCGCGCTGAGCGCGGCACGGCGCTCGTCGAGTGCCGCGAAGAGCTCATTGCCCTGGTCCACCAGCTTCCTGACCTGCCCGGCCCGGTCGGACAGCACCGCCGTCACCGACTTGGCGTGCGCCAGAAGACCCTGCAGCGCCTCGTCGCGGGTATTGAGCGAGCGCGACAGCGAGGTGACGCCGTCCAGCGCGCCGCGCAACCCCGGGGTCGCGTCGTGCAGGGTGTCGGTGAGCACCTTCAGCGCGCGCTCGAACTGCGGCTTGTTGAGGTTGGTGGCGTTGCCGCCGAGATCCTCGAGTGCACCGGCCAGCGTGTACGGCGTCGTGGTCCGGCTCAGCGGGATGACGCTCCCGTGCCCGCGGCCGCCCGGGCTCACCGCGACCGAACGCTCACCCAGGATGGTGTCGGTGCGGATAGCGGCCAGCGACTGGTCGCCTACCTCGACGTGGCGGTCGACGGTGAACGTGACCTTGGCGCTGTCCCCGGCCAGGGTCACGTCGCTGACCTTGCCCACCTTGACGCCCGAAACCAGCACGCTGTTGCCCTTGGTGATACCGGCCGCGTCGGTGAAGTAGGCCTCGTAGGTCCTGCCCTGCGGCCAGAACGGCAGCCCGGCGTATCCGAAGGCGATCAGGACGACGCAGGTCACCACGACCAGGCCGATGATGCCGGTGCGAAGCGGGTCGCGGTCACGCTTGCTGCTTGGCTTCCCCTTACTTGGCAAACGCGCACCTCCCCTTGCTGGAATCGACCTGGCCTCCGAGCCCGAGCCGGATGTCCGAACCTGCCGGGCCGTTGATCTTGATCGTGACCGAGCAGAAATAGATGTTGAAGAACGATCCGTACGTACCGAGCGCGGCCAGCCGCAGGTAGTCCTCGCCGAGCTGCTCGACGTCGTTGTTGATCTCGTCCTTGCGGGTGTCCAGTTCGGTAGCCAACGGCCGAGCATTCTCCAGCACGCCCTGCAGCGGGCGGCGTGAATTCCTCAGCAAGTCGGTCAGATCCGTCGTCGTCGACGCCAGCGGCGGGATCGCGCCGGCGATCGAGTCGCGGTTGTTGGCCAGTCCCTCGACCAGTTGTTGCAACTGGTCGACGCTGGTCGAGAATTGCGCGCTGCGCTGGTCGATGGTGCTCAGCACGGTGTTGAGGTTGTTGATCACGTCGCCGATGAGCTGGTCGCGCTTGCCCAGCGTCGTGGAGAAGGCGCTGGTGTCGGCGAGCACGTTGGACAACGCCCCGCCGTGGCCCTGTAGCAATTCGATGACGGCGCCGCTGATCGCGTTGATCTTGTCCGCGTCCAAGCCTTTGAGCACCGGCTTGAGTCCGCCCAGCAATGCGTCGAGGTCGAGCGCGGGTTGGGTGTGCGCGGAGTTGATGGTCCCACCGGCAGGAAGCTTGCGCAGTTCTCCGGGGCCGGAGGTGATCTCCAGATACCGGTCGCCCACCAGGTTTTCGTAGCGGATCAACGCCCGGGTGGACGAATACAGCGTGTAGCGCTCGTCGACGCCGAACTCCACGTCGACGGTGTTGTCCGGGTTCAGTTTGACCCCCGACACCGCCCCGACCGGGACCCCGGCGATGCGCACCTTCTGTCCGCCCTTCAGCTTCGAGGCGTTGATGAAGGTGGCGTGATACTTCTGCTCCGAACCGAACCGGAAGTCACCGAACACCACTACCAGGCCCGCGCTCATCACCAGCATGACGATGGTGAACAGGCTGACCTTGATCACCATCGAGCGGTGCGACGGCATTGCCCCGCTGGCCATCAGAAGTCGTCCCTCTCGGCCAGGGCGCCGTGGAAGAGGAACTGCAGCGTGGAAGGCGCGTCGAATTGAAACTCGGTGTAGGGCTCATACGGGATGAGCGCGTTGTCGGTGACCAGGAACGGTGCCCGGTAGAAGGATCCGCCGGTCTGCTTGGTCGGAATGTTGGGCAGGCCTCGGCAGTTCGGCCCGCCGGAGGCGTTGACGATCGGGAGGCTCTCCGGATAGGTGTAGGCGGGCGCGCCGATGACGAAACTCGAGGACGTGAACAGACCGGCTTTCTTGACTCCGAGCAACGGGGCGAACTCCTTGATGCCCCGGTCGATACCGGCGAACAGGCAGCCGAATTCCGGCGAGTACTCCCCGGTCACCTTGAGCGGGGCGCGGAGCCGGTTGACGGTGTCGATCAGATTCTGTTCGGCCGGCGCCAACGTCTCGTAACCGTTGTTGGCCAGGCCGATGGTGGCCAACAACGTGGTGTTGAGGTTGCTCTGCTGATCCACCACCGTCCGGTTGATGGTCGGCAGGTTCTCGAACACGGTGTTCAGGTCGGGGGCGGCCGCACCGTAGTAGTCCAGCGCGGTGCCGCCCTTGCGGAAGACGTCCTGCAGCGCCGGTAGCTTCGGATTCACTTGGTGGGCGAGGGTACTGGTCCCCGACAGCAGCGCGCCGAGGTCGTCGCCGTGGCCACGCAGGCCTTCGGACAGCGCGCTGAGCGTGCCGTTCAATTCGATCGGGTCGACCTTGTGCAGCACATCGATCAGCGATTGGAAGAGCGTGTTGACTTCCAGCTGCACCGCCGCGGCCTGCACTTGGGCGCCGTTACGCAGCGGTGGAGCCGCCGGTTTGTCGGCTGCGGGCGGAATGAACTCCACAGACTTGGCGCCGAAGATGGTGTTGCCGGCGATGTGCACCGTTGAGTTGGACGGGATGTAGTGCATGTCGTTGCTGTAGATGGCCAGCTTCAGCCGTGCCTGGTCACCGCTGTAGGTGATGTCCTCGACCTTGCCGACCTGGATGCCGCGGAACTTGACCTTCGCGCCGGGTTCCATCACCAGCCCGGCCCGCTGCGAGGAGACCGTGACCGTCTCGGTGGAGGTGAACGCCGCCGAATAGGACAGGTAGGTGAAGACCGCCGAGGCCACCAACACCGAGCCCAGCACCGCCGCGGCCACTCGGCCGGCGGTGCGTCGCGATCCAGTGTCTGACATCGCCGCTATCCCGAGAGATTGAAGTTGCCGGACGCGCCGTAGACGGCGAGCGAGATGAACAGGGTGATGACGACGACGACGATCAGCGACGTGCGGACCGCCTGCCCGACGGCGATGCCGACGCCAACCGACCCACCGCTGGCGTTGTAGCCGTAATACGTGTGCACCAGCATCACCGCGATCGACATCACGATGGCCTGCAGGAACGACCACAGCAGGTCGGACGGGATCAGGAAGGTGTTGAAGTAGTGGTCGTAGAGGCCGGCGGACTGGCCGTTGACGAAGACCGTGGTGAAGCGCGCCGCGAAGAACGCGGCCAGCACCGATAGCGAGTACAGCGGCACGATCGCGACCAGGCCGGCGATCAACCGCGTCGACACCAGATACGAAACCGAGTGCACGGCCATGCATTCGACGGCGTCGATCTCTTCGGAAACCCGCATGGCGCCCAGCTGTGCGGTGGCGCCGGCGCCGATGGTGGCAGCCAGCGCGATGCCGGCGATGACGGGTGCGACGACACGCACGTTGAGGAAGGCCGACAGGAACCCGGTCAGCGCCTCGATGCCGATGTTGCCCAGCGACGAATAGCCCTGTACCGCAATGACGCCGCCGGATGCCAGCGTAAGGAAAGCCGCGACCCCGACCGTGCCGCCGATCATCACCAGCGCGCCCGCGCCCAGCGTCATCTCGGCGACCAGACGGATGGTCTCCTTGCGGTAGCGGGTGACGGCGTTGGGCACGTAACGGAACGTCTCGCCGTAGAACAACGCCTGCTCGCCGAAGTTGTCGACCGGTTCGGCGAACCTCGATAAGAAATTGCGCAGGCGAAAGGTGACGTCGTAGCTCATCGCATGTTCACCATCGCTCGAACTCCCCCCATCGTTACCCCGTCCCTCACTTGGCCGAGATTCTGACGCCGATGGCGGTCATGACCACGTTGATGACGAACAGACAGATGAAGGCATACACGACGGTTTCGTTGACCGCGTTGCCGACGCCCTTCGGGCCGCCCTTGACGGTCAGACCGCGATAGCAGCCGACCAGCCCGGCCATCACCCCGAACAACAAAGCCTTGACTTCGGCCAGGATCAGCTCGCGCAGGCCGGTGAGCACGGTCAACCCGTTGATGAACGCGCCGGGGTTGACGCCCTGCAGGAACACCGAGAAGGCGTAACCGCCCGATAGGCCGATGATGCAGACCAGGCCGTTGAGCAGCACCGCGACCAGTGTCGACGCCAACACCCGGGGCACCACCAACCGCTGGATCGGGTCGATGCCCAGCACCCGCATCGCGTCGATCTCCTCGCGGATGGTGCGCGCACCCAGGTCCGCGCAGATCGCGGTGGCGCCGGCGCCGGCCACCACCAGCACCGTGACGACGGGGCCAAGCTGGGTGATGGTGCCGAAAGCCGTCCCGGCACCGGACAGGTCGGCGGCGCCGATCTCGCGCAACAGGATGTTCAGGGTGAAGGCGACCAGCACCGTGAAAGGGATGGAGACCAGCAGCGTCGGCACGAGGGAGACGCGCGCGATCATCCAGGTCTGATCCAGGAACTCCGCGAATTGAAACGGCCGCCGGAACGCGGCGCGTGCGGTCTCCATCGACATCTCGAAGAAGCCGCCGACGGCCCGGGCGGGAACCGCAACTCGTTGCAACAAACCGGGTCCTCCAATCTGCGGCTCGCGGCGATTTTTCTTGACCGGAAACACACCGTTGGATGACTCGTTGCTTGGTGTGAGCGGGCTCATATTAACTAGAACAAGTTCTGGGTGTCGATGAACCCCGCAATTTTTTGCAGCGAAGATGCACACCTGGTACTTCGGCACTGTCGCCTTGCGGGTCGTCTTTCGGGATCAGTCCATCAGCGCGGTGGCGGCGAAGTTGCGATCCGGGTCCCGGCCGGCGAAGTAGCCCTGCATAGTCGTGCTCAGCTCAGCGGGCTCCCAGGCCGCGGCGCCGGCATCGAACTGGTGCTCCACCGTCGGCGCGGCAACCAGCGTCACCTTCGGGCCGTAGACGATGAACACCTGCCCGTTGACCTCGGCCGCCGCCGGGGAGGACAGGAACCCGACCAGGGTCACCACGTGTTCGGGTGAGAGCGGGTCGATCTCGCCGTCTTCCGGCGCGGCACCGAACACGTCGGCCGTCATCGCGGTGCGGGCGCGCGGGGCGATCGCGTTGGCGCACACCCCGTAGCGGCTCAGCGCGCGGGCAGCGGTCAGCGTCAGCGAGATGATGCCCGCCTTGGCGGCGCCGTAGTTCGCCTGCCCGACCGGGCCGACCAGTCCGGCCTCCGAGGACGTGTTGACGATGCGTCCGTAGACGCGGCCTTCCTTGGCTTCTTTCGCCTTGGCGCGCCAGTACGTTGCGGCGTTGCGGGTGAGCAGAAAGTGGCCGCGCAGGTGCACGGCGATGACCTGGTCCCAGTCCTCGTCGGTCATGTTGAACAGCATCCGGTCGCGGGTGATGCCGGCGTTGTTGACGACGATGTCCAGCCCGCCCAGTCCGTCGGCGGTGGTCAGCAGTTCGTCGGCGGTTTCGCGGGCGCTGATGTCCCCGGCGACCGCGACCCCCTTGGATCCGGCCGTGCCGATCTCGTCGAGGACATCCGAGGAATCCAGCGCGGCGGCGATGTCGTTGACGACGACGGTGGCGCCCAACCGGGCCAGGCCGATCGCCTCCGCGCGGCCCAGGCCGGCGGCGGCACCGGTCACCACCGCGACCTTGCCGGACAGATCAGTCGCGTTGTTGCTGCTCAATTTATGAATACCTCTAGTTTCTGGTCAGTCTTCCCGTAACAGGGCTGCGCGCGGGCATTCGGCGATCGACTGCTCGGCCAGATCCTCCTGGTCACTGGGAATGGGATCGGTCTTCACCACGGCATAGTCCTCGTCGTCCAGGTCGAAGATATCCGGGGCAATGCCTAAGCACACGGCGTTACCTTCGCACCGGTCACGGTCCACTTTCACTCGCACGGCATCCTCCTGGAACCTGGGCTGGGAGTTAGGGAATACGCGTTATTCGAACTCGGTCTTTGTCTAGCATTTGTCTAGCACCACCATAGGGCTCCGGTCCGCATCAGGGAACGGTCGCTGGATTCAGAGACTAGAACGTGTTACAACCGGGGTGGCCGATGGGTATCCGCTGGTGTCGATGACGGCGGCTGCGCCGGTACCTGGAATTGACGCGATCGCTTGATCGGAGGCGGCGGGAATGCACATCAGTTACACCCCCGAACAGGAGGAGCTGCGTCGCGAGTTGCGCTCGTACTTCGCCGGTCTGATGACTCCGGAGCGTCGCGAGGCGCTGAGTTCGGTACAGGGCGAGTACGGCACCGGCAACGTGTACCGCGAGACCGTCGCGCAGATGGGCAAGGACGGGTGGCTCACCCTGAACTGGCCGAAGGAGTACGGCGGTCAGGACCGCTCGCCGATGGACTCGCTGATCTTCACCGACGAGGCCGCCATCGCCGGCGCTCCGGTGCCGTTCCTGACCATCAACAGCGTGGCGCCGACGATCATGGCGTTCGGCACCGACGAGCAGAAGAAGTTCTTCCTGCCCAAGATCGCCGCCGGGGACCTGCACTTCTCGATCGGCTATTCCGAGCCGGGTGCCGGCACTGACCTGGCGAACCTGCGTACCACCGCGGTGCGCGACGGCGACGACTACGTGATCAACGGCCAGAAGATGTGGACGAGCCTCATCGCCTACGCCGACTGGGTGTGGCTGGCTGTGCGCACCAACACCGAAGCCAAGAAACACCGCGGCATCTCGATGCTGGTGGTGCCCACCACCGCGGAAGGTTTTTCCTGGACCCCGGTGCACACCATGGCCGGCCCGGACACCAGCGCTACCTACTACACCGACGTGCGGGTTCCGGTGACCAACCTGATCGGCGAGGAGAACGCGGGCTGGAAGCTGGTGACCAACCAGCTCAACCACGAGCGCGTCGCGCTGGTCTCGTCGGCGCCGATTTTCATGGCCCTGCGGGAGGTCCGCGAGTGGGCGCAGAACACCAAGGACGACGGCGGGGCGCGGCTGATCGACTCGGAGTGGGTGCAGATCAATTTGGCCCGCGTGCACGCCAAGGCCGAGGTGCTCAAGCTGATCAACTGGGAGCTGGCTTCTGCCGATGCCGCGTCGTTGAACCCGGCGGACGCCTCGGCGGCCAAGGTGTACGGCACCGAGCTGGCCACCGAGGCCTACCGCCTGCTGATGGAGGTGCTGGGCACCGGAGCCACGCTGCGGCAGGACTCCCCCGGCGCCCTGCTGCGCGGCCGGGTCGAGCGGATGCACCGGGCGTGCCTGATCCTGACCTTCGGCGGCGGCACCAACGAAGTCCAGCGCGACATCATCGGCATGGTCGCTCTGGGCCTGCCCCGCGCCAGCCGCTGACCCTTCACAGAACGGGACATTTCATGGATTTCTCGACGACCGAAGCAGCCCAGGACCTCGGCGGCCTGGTCGACAGCATCGTCGACGCGGTGTGCACACCTGAGCGTCAGCGTGAGCTCGACGGCCTCGAGCACCGGTTCGACCGCGAGCTGTGGCGCAAGCTGATCGACAGCGACATCCTGACCAGTGCCGCCCCGACCCAGGTCGGCGGCGACGGCTTCGGGGTGCTCGAGCAGGTCGCGATCCTGGTGGCGCTCGGGCACCAGCTGGCGGCGGTGCCGTACCTGGACTCGATCGTGCTGGCCGCCGGCGCCCTGGCCCGGTTCGGTTCCGAAGAGCTGCAACGCGATTGGGGCGCCCCCGCGGTGAGCGGTGAGAAGATCCTGACGGTGGCGCTGGACGGCGAGATGGGCGAAGGTCCGGTGCGGGCCTCCGGCCATGGTGATGGCATTCGGTTGACCGGCACCCGCACCCAGGTGAGCTTCGGCCCGACCGCCGACGCGTTCCTGGTTCCAGCCGAAACCGATTCCGGCACAGTCGTTTTCCTGGTCGCCGCGGACGACCCGGGTGTGACGGTCACCCCGTTGCAGACCACCGGACTGGGCAGCGCGGGACATCTGGCGCTGGACGGCACCGAGGTGCCCGCCAGCCGCAAGGTAGGTGACGCAATCGTCGTCGCCTGGTTGCGCACCCTGGCCACCCTCGGCCGCAGTGCCTACCAACTCGGGGTGCTGGAGCGCGGTCTGCAGCTGACAGCCGAGTATGCCCGCACCCGTGAGCAATTCGACCGTCCGATCGGCAGCTTCCAGGCGGTGGGTCAGCGGCTCGCCGACGGCTACATCGACGTCAAGGGTCTGCGGTTGACGTTGACGCAGGCCGCTTGGAAGGTGGCCGAGGACATTCCCGCCGAGATCGACGTCGCGTCCGCGGCGTTCTGGGCCGCCGATGCCGGGCACCGGGTTGCGCACAGCATCGTGCACGTGCACGGCGGCGTCGGCGTCGACACCGACCACCCGGTACACCGTTATTTCCTGTCCGCCAAGGAGACCGAGTTCGCGCTGGGCGGTGCCACCGGGCAGCTGCGCCAGATCGGTCGCGAATTGGCCGAAACCCCGGTCTAGCCACTGCCCCTCGGCGCCGAGCGTGAGGCTGGCCGCACATTCGACGCCGAGCGTGACGCTGGATGCACACTCGAGAGGGTTTTGAGTTGAGCGCCGACCCCACGGTCACCGAACTGCTGGTCCCGCTGGCCGAGATCGACGACCGCGGCGTCTACTTCGAGGACTCGTTCACCAGTTGGCGTGCACACCTTCGGCACGGTGCTGCCATAGCGGCCGCGCTGCGTGCCCGACTGGATCCGGCGCGTCCGCCGCACGTCGGCGTGCTGCTGCAGAACACGCCGTTCTTCTCGGCGATGCTGGTGGCCGCAGCGATGACCGGCATCGTGCCGGTAGGGCTGAACCCGGTGCGCCGCGGCGCGGCGCTGGCCCGCGATATCGATCACGCCGACTGCCAGCTGGTGCTGGCCGACAGCGGATCGGCCGAGACGTTGGACGGCATCGACCACGTCGACGTCGACTCGCACGCCTGGGCCGACGAGGTGGCCGCCCATCGGGATTCCCTACCGGTGTTCCGATCCGCCTGTCCCACAGACCTTTTCATGTTGATCTTCACCTCGGGAACCAGCGGCGAACCCAAGGCGGTGAAGTGCAGCCACGGCAAAGTGGCCAGTGCCGGGCAGCGCATGGCGCAGCGTTTCGCGCTCGGCCCCGACGACGTCTGCTACGTGTCGATGCCGCTGTTCCATTCCAATGCGGTCCTGGTCGGCTGGGCGGTGGCCGCGGCCTGCCGGGGTTCGCTGGCGTTGCGGCGCAAGTTCTCGGCATCGCAGTTTCTGCCCGATGTCCGTCGCTACGGTGCGACCTACGCCAACTATGTGGGCAAGCCGCTGTCGTATGTGCTCGCCACCCCCGAGCAGCCCGACGACGCCGACAACCCGTTGCGTGCGGTCTACGGCAACGAAGGCGTACCCGCCGACATCGAACGCTTCAGCGCCCGGTTCGGCTGTCTGGTGCAGGACGGGTTCGGCTCCACCGAAGGCGGCGTGGCGATCGCCCGCACCGCCGACACCCCGCCCGGCTCGCTGGGCCCGCTGCCGCAGGGGATCGCCATCGTCGACCCCGACACCGGGGAGCTCTGCCCGCCCGGCGTGGTCGGCGAAGTGGTCAACACCGCCGGGCCGGGACGGTTCGAGGGCTACTACAACGACGCCGCCGCCGAGGCCGAGAGAATGGCCGGCGGCATCTACCACAGCGGCGACCTCGCCTACCGCGACGAAGCCGGCTACGCCTATTTCGCCGGGCGGCTCGGCGACTGGATGCGCGTCGACGGCGAGAACCTGGGCACCGCCCCGATCGAGCGGGTGCTGCTGCGCCACCCGGCGGTCGTGGAAGCCGCGGTGTACCCGGTGCCCGACCCGGTGGTCGGCGACCAGGTGATGGCCGCGCTGGTGCTGTCGCCCGGCGCGCGATTCGACGCCGACGAGTTCCGCGCGTTCCTGGCCGCACAACCCGACCTGGGCCCCAAACAATGGCCGTCGCAGGTGCGGATCAGCGCCGGGTTGCCGGGGACGGTGACGTTCAAAGTGCTCAAACGGCAGCTGTCGGCCGAGGGCGTCGACTGCGGCGAGCCCGTCTTCGCCATTGGCCGCTGATCGACCCCGTTGGCCAGCGCAAACGCGCGTCGACGGGAACAGATCCCGCTATTACGCGCGAATCCAACAACCCGCCGCCGAGACGCGATACGATCCGCGCCTAACCGCTTGCAGCATTGCGTACCCGACCGCGTCGGGCCGTTTTGAACCAGTGCGAGGTGCCGGATGTCATACCTGCTCGTAGTGCCCGAGACGATGACGGCGGTAGCCACGAATCTGGCCAGTATCGGATCGACGATCACAGCGGCCTCAGCTGCTGCTGCAGCGCCGACCACCGGTCTGTTGTCGGCCGCCGCGGACGAGGTGTCGGCGGCCGTCACCCAGTTGTTCACCCAGCATGCGCAGGGTTATCAGACCCTCGCCGGGCAGGCCGCGGCGTTCCACGCTCAGTTCGTGCAGGCGGTGACTTCCGGCGCCGGATCCTATGCCGCCGCCGAGGCGGTCAACCTGCGATTGGCCGCCGCCGCGGCAACCGACCCCATCCAGGCGCTGCTGTCTCGTCCGATCATCGGCAACGGCGTCAATGCGACGGCCCCGGGCGCCCCCGGCGGTGACGGCGGGTGGCTGTTCGGAAACGGCGGCAACGGGGCCGCGGGGGCGGCAGGCCAGGCCGGCGGTGCGGGTGGCTCCGCCGGGCTGTGGGGTAACGGGGGCATCGGCGGTGCCGGTGGCAGCGGCGGCGCGCCGGGTGGCGCCGGCGGCAACGGCGGTCTGCTGTTCGGTGTCGGGGGCGCCGGCGGACTCGGCGGCGTGGGGGCCGCCGCCGGTCTCGGCGGGCTGGGCGGGCACGGTGGCAACGGCGGGCTGCTGATCGGCAACGGCGGCTTCGGCGGTCAAGGCGGCCAGGGCGGCGCGGGCGGCGGCACCGGCGGTCACGGCGGCGACGGCGGCAACGCCGGCTTCCTGCTAGGGGCGGGTGGCAACGGTGGGGCCGGCGGCATCGGTGCGCCCGGCGCGCTCGGCGGTGGCATGGCAGGCGACGGCGGCACCGGCGGCAACGGCGGGGCGGGCGGGTTGTTCATGAACGGCGGTGTCGGCGGAGCCGGCGGCCAGGGTGGCAATGGCGGTCCCGGCATCGACTCTTTGAACCCCGCCGTGGTAGGTGGCTCCGGCGGGCTGGGCGGTAACGGTGGTGCCGGCGGGCAAGGCGGCGCCGGACCGGTGTTGTTCGGCCACGGCGGTGCGGGCGGCCTCGGCGGCCAGGGCGGGACCGGTGGCACCGGAGGGTTGGGCGCCGACAGCTCCGTCGGCATCGGCGGCACCGGAGGCACCGGCGGCACCGGTGGAGCCGCCGGACCTGGCGGCTCCGCCGGGGTATCCGGCTTCCTCTCCAACGGCGGGCTCGGTGGGGGTGTCGGTGCCGGCGGCACCGGAGGCACCGGCGGCGACGGCGGCAAGGGCGCGGGCGGCACCAACGCCTCTGTCCCCGGTACCAACGGCACCAATGGGTTCGCAGGCGGCAAAGGTGGCGGCGGCGGCCAAGGCGGGGCGGCGGTGCCGGGCGGCGTCGCCGGTACCGGTGGCACCGGCGGGGCGGGTGGCACAGGCGGTCTGGGCGGCAACGGCGCGGACGCCGTCGGCAACGGCAATGCGGGTGGCAAAGGCGGGGACGGCGGCATGGGCGGCGCGGCCGGGCTCGGCGGTGCGGCGGGCACTGGAGGTGGCGGAAAGGCCGGCGCTCTCGGAGCGGGCGGCGACGGCGGCAACGGCGGCAACGGAGCCAAGGGCAGCGTCGGGTCCAACGGCAAGAACACCTTCATCTTTAACGCCAGCCCTGGGGACGGCACTGACGGCGGAGCGGGTGGCAATGGCGGTGCCGGCGGTGGGGCCGGCGGCACGGGCGGCACCGGGGGCACCGGTGGTCACGGTGGGAACGGCGCCGACGGTGGCAACGGCGGCAGCAACACCTCCGTTAGCAACACGCTCCAGGTCACCGGCGGCAAGGGCGGCGCCGGCGGGGCCGGAGGCGCGGCCGGGGCTGGCGGCGCGGCCAACGGTGGCACCGCGGGTGCGCTGGGCGTCGGCGGCAACGGCGGCGACGGCGGCGACGGCGGCAACGGCAGCAAGGGTGGCGGCGGCGGCAACCAGGGCTCCAACAACGGCCTGCCCGGCGGAAACGGCATCGTGGGTGGCGACGGCGGCAAAGGCGGTGCCGGCGGGGCCGCCGGCGCCAACGGCGGTACCGGCGGCGACGGCGGCGACGGCGGTACGGGCGGCACCGGCGGCAACGGCGGTAACGGCGGCGGCGGCATAAGCGGCACGGCTGCGGCTCCCGCGGGAGGCACGGGCGGCTCCGGCGGTACCGGCGCCAATGGCGGCGCGGGGGGCGGCGGTGGTGACGCCGGCGGACCAGGTGGCAGTGGCGGTAAAGGCGGCACCGGTGGCACGGCCGGCAACGCGGGCGACGGCGGCACCGGCGGCAATGCGGTGCAACCCAATGCCGGCGTGGTGGACGCGCCGGACGGCGGCCAGGGCGGCACCGGCGGGCAAGGCGGTAAAGGCGGCCAAGGTGGCACCGGTGGTGCGGCCGGCGTCGGTGGTATCGGCGGGACCGGCGGCACCGGGGGCAACAGCGGCAACGGCGGCAAGGGCGGCCTCGGCGGTAACGGGGCGGTCGGCGGTACCAGCAACAGCAGCGGCGCCGTCGCCGGATCCGGCGGCGCGGGCGGCGAGGGCGGCAATGGCGGCAATGGCGGCACCGGTGGCACCGGCGGTGCCGGGGCCACCAACGCGGCCGCGGGCACCGGCGGGACCGGCGGCAACGGCGGCGACTCCGGTGCCGGCGGCAATGGCGGCAAAGGCGTCGCCGGTGGCAATGCGGAGCCCGCAAAGGGTGGCGTCCCGTCAGCGGGCGACGGCGGAGCCGGCGGGAATGCCGGCAACGCTGGAGCCGGCGGCACCGGCGGCACCGGCGGCGCCGGTCTCACCGGCGGCCAGGGCGGCAATGGCGGTAACGGGGGCAAGGGAGCGGTTGGCGGCATCGGCGCCGACGGCGCCGACGGTTCGCAGACCTTCACAGCCACATACGATGCAACCCGCTCCGGCGGGGATGGTGGGACTGGCGGCTACGGCGGCAGGGGCGGTGATCCGGGTCTCGGCGGTGCCCCCGGCGGCGCTGGCGGCTTCGGCAATCTGGGCAAGGGCGGCGACGGCGGCAACGGCGGCGCCGCCGGCAAGGGTGGCATTGGCGCCAACGGTGTCAACACGCCGATCCCCACGACGGTGGGGCAGGCCGGTACCGGCGGCAACGGCAGTCCCGACGGCACCACTGCGACCGGCGGTGATGCTGGCACCGGTACAGTCGGCAGCCCCAGCAGTGGTTCTCCGAATGGTCAGGTTCAGCAGGGCGGTAACGGTGGCAACGGCGGCGCCGGAGTCAACGCTGCCGCAGGCGGCACCGCGACCGGTGGCAAGGGCGGCCAGGGCGGCGACGGCAGCCTGTTCGGCGGACCCGGCGGCAACGGCGGTACGGGTGGCACTGCCACCGAAAGCGGCACTTCCGGAATTGCCGCAGCCGGAATCGGGGGCAACGGCGGAGACGGGAATGGCGGTGACGGCGGCAAGGGCGGAACGGGCGGCAATGCCACCGTGACCGGCGATGCCGGGAAGGCTACCGGCGGCAACGGCGGAAACGGCGGCGACGCCAATCCCGCCATCTTCTCGAGCGTGGCGTTCAGCAACGGCGCCGACGGCGGAGCCGGCGGCAACGGCGGAAACGCCACCGTCGCTACCAACGGGCAGGCCTTCGGCGGCAAGGGTGGCAACGGGGGCAGCGGCGACAACGGCACGGTCAATGCCGGCATCGGCGGCAACGGTGGGCTCGGCGGTGCGGCAGGTGCCGGCGGCAGCAACGGTGGCAGCGGCGGTATCGGTGGGGCGGGCGGTGCCGGCGGCGCCGGCGGCGACGGTGTCATCGGCGGTAAGGGCGGCGCCGGCGGCAACGGTGGCTTCACCACCGTCGGTGCGGGCTCGACTGGCTTAGGCGGCGTCGGCGGCAACGGCGGCACCGGTGGCGCCGGCGCCATCGGCGGGGCTGGCGGCGTTGGCGGCAACGGCGGCCAGGGCGGTGCAGCGGGAAGCAACGGCGGCACCGCGGGCAACGGTGGTGCGGGCGGCGTAGGAGGCGAAGGCGGCGACGGCGGCAAGGGCGGCGACGGCGGCACCGCCGGAACCGGCTCGTCGTCCGGCACCGGTGGCACGGGCGGCACCGGTGGCACCAGTGGCGCCGGCGGTCTGGGCGGATCCGGCGGCCAGGCTGGCAACGGCAACTTCGGCACCAGTGGCGGAACGGGCGGAACAACCAACAGCGGCTCGGCCGGCACCATCACCGGCGGCGGCACGGGCGGCACCGGCGGCGCCGGCGGCACCGCGGGCGCCGGCGGCATCGCTTGACGTTGTCGTGCAACGGTTTTCACGGTGCCCCGGCACTCGACCCGGCGACCTGCGGCATCGCCGTCTCGGGTACCCGGCGCTTCTCCTGGGGCAGCTGGTCGACCGGCGTGGCGTGGTCCACGATCAAAGTCCCGCTGGCCATCGCAGCGCTGCAGGCTGACCGCCGCAGCGCGGAGCCCCTGGTAGTCAAGGCCATCACCGAATCCGACAATCCCGCCTCCGAGCAGTTGTGGTCGCAGCTCGGCGAACCGGCCGAGGCGGCAGGGCGGGTTCAAGCTGTTCTGGCCGCCGCCGGGGATTCGTCGACCATCGTCGAATCTCAGCGCCTCCGAACGGGATTCACCGCATTCGGCCAAACGCCCTGGCCGCTCGACCGGCAGGCGCTGTTCGCGGCGAACATGAGCAGCGTCCCGGAGGCCACCATCGTCATCGAACTCATGCACCGCCTGATTCCCGAACAGCGATGGGGTCTGGCCGCCAAAGGCATTCCCGCCAAAGGTGGTTGGGGACCCGGCCAGAAATCCGGATACCTGGCCCGCCAGTTCGGCATTGTGCCTGCGGCAGCAGACCATCTGGGCGTGGCGCTGGCCGCCGAGGCCGAATCGTTCGAGGCGGCAAAGACTGTCGTCAACCAGCTCGCGGACTGGCTGTACGAACAACTACCCCAGCAGTGACGGCACCACCGCGTCGATCAGATGTGGGCCCGGTTCCGCGAACGCGTCGCGCAGCGCGTCGGCCAAGCCCTCGGCTGTGTTCACCCGCCGCGCAGGTATCCCCATGCCTTCGGCCATCTTCACGAAATCCATTGTCGGGCGCGATATGTCGAGCAGGTCCACCGCCTTCGGTCCCGGCGCGGACCCGGCTCCCACCCGCTGCAACTCGAGGCGCAGGATGTCGTAGGCGCCGTTGTTGTAGATGATCGTGGTGACGTCGAGGTTCTCCCGGGCCTGCGTCCACAGCCCTGAGATCGTGTACATCGCCGACCCGTCGGACTCCAGGCACAGCACCGGGCGATCCGGGGCCGCCACCGCGGCACCCACCGCGGCCGGGATGCCGTAGCCGATCGCTCCCCCGGTCAACGTCAGCCAATCATGCGCCGGCGCACCGGCGGTGGCCTGCGGCAGCAGCGGACCCGAGGTGTTGGATTCGTCGACGACGATCACCCGTTCGGGTAGCAACGCACCGATCACGTCGGCCGCCGACGCTGCCGTCAACGAGCCCGACGGCAGCTGCGGACGCGACGGCGCCGCTACCGGCGCCGTCGTCCCCGGAGCCAGCTTCTCGGCCAACGCCACCAAAGCCAGTCCCGCGCCGCGACTTTCGGCCAACACGTGCACCTGACACCCCGCCGGCACCAGATCGCTCGGCATATCGGGGTAGGCGAAGAATGACACCGGCGACTTGGCGCCGGCCAGCACCAGGTGCTTGGCTCCGTTCAGCTGCGCGGCCGCGGCCTCGGCGAAGTAGCCGAGCCGTTCGACGGCGGGCACGCCGGCGCCGCGCTCCAGCCGCGTCGGGAACGTCTCGCACAACAAGCGTGCACCGGTGGCCTCGGCGATGCGCGCCGCCGCGGCCAACCCTTCTCCATAAGTGGCGTCTCCCCCGATCAGGATCGTCGTCGGCTCGCCGGAACGCAGCACCGCGGCCACCGAACCGTCGTCGATCCTGGCGCCCGACCACGACGTCGCGACCGCTCGCGCGGGTTCGGCCCCGTCCGACCAGGAGGCGTCGGCGGGCAGGATCAGCGTCGCGACGTGTGCCCCGGACACGCTGGCCGCGATTGCCTCGGCGGTGTCGGCTGCGACCTCACCGGCGGCCGAACTGCGGCGCACCCATCCCGAGACGGTGCCGGCAACCGCGTCGATGTCGGATTCCAGTGGGGCGTCGTACTTCTTGTGATAGGTGGCGTGGTCGCCGACGACCACCACCATCGGCACCTTGGCGCGCCGCGCGTTGTGCAGGTTGGCCAGCCCGTTCCCAAGACCCGGGCCCAGGTGCAGCAACACCGCGGCCGGGCGGCCGGCGATGCGGGCGTAGCCGTCGGCGGCGCCGGTGGCCACCCCCTCGAAAAGCGTTAGCACACCACGCATCTCGGCCACGGTGTCCAACGCCGCCACGAAATGCATCTCGGAGGTACCGGGATTGGCGAAGCACACGTCGATACCGCCGTCGACCAATGTGTTGATCAGCGCCTGAGCACCGTTCATCTGTCCACCTTTCCGTGCAGTTCCGGCAGCTTGAAGACCCGTTCGGCGTTGCGCCGCAGGAAGTCCCGACGGGCCTCGTCGCCGAGTCCGAGTTCGTCGAGACCTGCCAGGGCGTGGGTGTGGGCGATCATCGGATAGTTGGTGCCGAACAGCACTTTGCGTTGCCCGGTACCGGTTTTCATGAAGCGTACGAGCTCGTCGGGCAACCGCTTGACGGTGTAGGCAGAGGTGTCGATGTAGACGTTCTCGTGTTTGCGGGCCACCGCGACCATCTCCTCGGTCCAGGGATAGCCGACGTGCCCGCACACGATCACCAGTTCCGGGAAGCCCAGCGCCACCTGGTCGATGTAGGGAATCGGGCGCCCGGCCTCCGACGGTCGCAGCGGGCCGGTATGCCCGACCTGGGTGCAGAACGGCACCCCCGACTCCACGCATTGCGCGAACAGCGGATAGTAACGGCGATCGGTGGGCGGCGCATCCCACAACCACGGCACCACCCGCAGGCCGACGAACCCGTCGGCAACCCGTTGGCGCAGTTCGCGAACCGCGACCATCGGACGGTTCAGGTCGACGGCGGCCAATCCGGCAAACCTGTCGGGATGCGATGAAACCCATTGCGCGACTTCATTGTTGGACACCAGATCCTGGCCGCCCGGACCCAGCCACGCGCTCAGCAGGCCGAACTCGACGCCCGCCGCGTCCATCGAAGCCACCGTCGCTTCGATCGGGAGGTCGGCGTCCGGGATCGACCCACCGGTCCAGCGCCGCAGCGAGTCGAGCATGTCGCTACGCAGGAACCGTAAGGTCGGGTGCTGCATCCACACATCGATCGTCATCGCGGTTTCGACTCTAGACGTCGAGTGCGGTGCGGGCGGCGGCGTATGTCTGCCGCGCGTACCCGCCGCCGAACAGCACCACGTGTGCCAGCAGCGGGAACAGCTGGTGCAGTCCGACCCGGTCGCGCCAGCCGGGTTTCAGCCGATGCACCCGCTGGTAGCCCTCCAGGACGGATTCGTAATGCGGGCAGCCGAACAGCGCCAGCATGGCCAGGTCGGTCTCCCGGTGACCGCCGTGGGCGGCGGGGTCGATCAGCACCACCCCGTTCCGGGTCCACATCACGTTGCCGCTCCACAAGTCCCCGTGCAGGCGTGCCGGCTCGTCGTCGTCGTCGTAGTCACCGGCCCGGCAGCGTGTCATGACCGCATCGAGAGCTGTGCGGGTCGCGGCATCGAGTCGGGCCGCCGCGCGGTCAGTCATCGGGGCCAGCCGCTCGTCGGCGTAGAACGAGCCCCAGCGACGGTGGTGCCGCAACGACATGGGCAGCGGCTGCGACAACGGTCCGAAGAATCCGGGCCCGTCCCACCCGTCGGGTCCCGCGCCGAAGGCCACCGCGCCCGCGTCGTGCGTGACCGCCAGTCGGGTACCGAAGACACGCGCCGCTTCGGGGTCGGGAGCTACCGCGTCGAGTCGGCCCAACGTCAGACTGGTCGCGTCGACAGCGACCACCCGCGCGCAGGGGACGCCGCCCTCGACTCCGCCCAGCCACCGCAGCCCGGCGGCCTCGCAGGCGAAGAATCCTGCCGGGGCGCCCCGTCGCTGCTTGACAAAGTCGCTCAAGCGGTTACGTGAGCGGCATGCACATCGTCGGCCTGGCGAGCCTCGGTCTGCTCCTTGGCCCAGCGGTAGTCCGGCTTGCCGGCCGGTGAACGCTTCACCTCGTCGACGAACCAAAGACTGCGCGGCACTTTGTATCCCGCGATCTCCGAGCGCACGAAGCTGTCCAGTTCCGCCAGCGTCGGCCGCGCCCCCTGACGCGCCTGCACCACGGCCGCGACGTGCTGACCGTAGCGCGGGTCGGGCACACCGACCACCAGTGCGTCGAAGACGTCGGGGTGCCCCTTCAAAGCCGCTTCGACTTCTTCGGGGTAGATCTTCTCCCCGCCGCTGTTGATCGACACCGAACCGCGGCCCAGCATCGTCACGGACCCGTCCTCTTCGACCAGCGCCCAGTCGCCCGGAATCGCGTAGCGCACACCGTTGATCGTCTTGAACGTCTCGGCGGTCTTCTTCTCGTCCTTGTAGTAGCCGACGGGGATGTTGCCCTTCTTGGCGATGAAGCCGCGCACCCCGGAGCCGGGCTTGACCTCGTTGCCTTCTTCGTCGAGGACGACGGTGCGGTGGTCGATGGTGACCCGCGGGCCACCGCTGTGCGGCGCGTCCTTGGCCACGATGCTGGTGCCACCGAAGCCGGTCTCCGAGGAGCCGATCGAGTCGGTGATAACCCGGTTCGGCAGCAACTCCAGGAGTTTCTCCTTGATGCTCGGCGAGAACAGGGCCGCCGTGCTGGCCAGCAGGAACAGCGACGAGAGGTCGTACTCATTACCCGCGTCCTGATGCGCCAGCAGCGCATCGAGCAACGGACGGGCCATCGCGTCGCCGGTGAAGAACAGCAGGTTCACCTTGTGGTCGTGGATGGTGCGCCACACCTGGTCGGCGTTGAATTCCGGTGCCAGGACGGTGGTTTGGCCGGAGAACAGCGACATCCAGGTGGCGGATTGGGTGGCGCCGTGGATCATCGGCGGGATCGGGTACCGGATCATCGGCGGGTTCGCGGCGGCGGCCTTGGCCAGGTCGTACTCATCCTTGACGAATTCGCCTGTGGCGAAGTCGGTTCCGCCGAACAACACGCGGTAGATGTCTTCGTGGCGCCACATCACGCCCTTCGGGAAGCCCGTCGTGCCACCCGTGTACAGCAGGTAGATGTCGTCGGCGCTGCGCTCGCCGAAGTCACGCTCGGGCGAGCTGTCGGCGATGGCGGCGTAGAACTCGACGCCCCCGTAGCGCTGGTAGTCGTTGTCGCTACCATCCTCGACCACCAACACGGTCTTGACGTTCGGCGTCTCCGGCAGCACGTTGGCGACCCGGTCGGAGTACTGCCGCTCGTGCACCAGCGCGACCATGTCGGAGTTCTCGAACAGGTAGCGCAGTTCGCCCTCGACGTAGCGGAAGTTGACGTTGACCAGGATCGCACCGGCTTTGATGATGCCGAGCATCGCGATCACGATCTCGATGCGGTTGCGGCAGTACAGACCGACCTTGTCGCCCTTCTGCACTCCTTGGTCGATCAGGTAGTGCCCCAGGCGGTTGGCCTTCTCTTCCAGTTCGGCGTAGGTCAACTGCTCGTCACCGCAGATGAGGGCTACACGGTCGGGCACAGCGTCGATGGCGTGCTCGGCGAGGTCAGCAATATTCAAGGCCACGGACCCTAAATTAGAACGTGTTACATTTCTTGACAAGCTGATCCCCAACGTCGCGCGAAAGGCGGTCACGGTGACCGAGACTCCAGCAAACGAATCCGAACCGGACGCCCTGGTCGAGCAGCGCGGTCACACGTTGATCGTCACGATGAACCGTCCGCACCGTCGCAACGCTCTGAGCACCGAAATGATGGAGATCATGGTGCAGGCGTGGGACCGCGTCGACAACGATCCCGACATCCGCTGTTGCATCCTCACCGGTGCCGGTGGCTACTTCTGCGCCGGGATGGACCTCAAAGCGGCAACCGCGAAGCCACCGGGCGATTCTTTCAAGGACGGCAGCTACGACCCGTCGCGCATCGACGCCCTCCTCAAGGGTCGCCGGTTGACCAAACCCCTGATCGCGGCCGTCGAGGGACCGGCGATCGCCGGCGGTACCGAGATCCTGCAGGGCACCGACATCCGCATCGCCGGCGAGAGCGCCAAGTTCGGCATCTCCGAGGCCAAGTGGAGTCTGTACCCGATGGGCGGCTCGGCGGTGCGCCTGGTGCGCCAGATTCCCTACACGGTGGCGTGCGACCTGCTGCTGACCGGACGGCACATCACCGCGGCCGAGGCCAAGGAGATGGGGCTGATCGGTCACGTCGTCCCGGACGGTCAGGCGCTGGCGAAGGCGTTGGAACTCGCGGAGATCATCGAGAACAACGGTCCGTTGGCCGTCCAGGCGATCCTGAAGACCATCCGCGAGACCGAGGGCATGCACGAGAACGAGGCCTTCAAGACCGACACGCAGGTCGGGATCAAGGTGTTCCTCTCCGACGACGCGAAGGAAGGCCCCCGGGCGTTCGCCGAGAAGCGCAAGCCGCAGTTCCAGAACAAGTAAGCCCCCCTTCGCCGAACGTGTAACCACTGCCAAATTCGGGCCAAAATTTCGCAGCAGCGACACGCTCGGCGAACCTGTCAGTCCCGCTCGGCGAACCTGTCCGCCCCCTTCGCCGAGCGTGTAACCACTGCCAAATCCAGGCCGAAATTTCGCAACAGCGACACGCTCGGCGAACCTGTCCGCCCCGGACGCCGAACCTGTCCGCCCCCTTCGCCGAGCGTGTAACCACTGCCAAATCCGGGCCGAAATTTCGCAACAGCGACACGCTCGGCGAACCTGTCCGCCCCGGTCGGCACACTGCGCTCATGGTCGAGCCATTTGTCGGCAGCGAAGCAATAGCGTCCGGCGTGATCACGCCCTACCAGCTGCGTAGCCGCTACACCGCGGTGCACCGGGACATCTACCTCCCGGTCCACACCGAACTGACCGCGACACAACGCGCGCATGCCGCCTGGCTGTGGTCGAAGCGGCGCGGTGTCGTTGCCGGCCAATCCGCCGCAGCGCTGCACCGCGCAAAGTGGGTTGACGACGAGCAGCCTGCACAGCTGCTCTACGACTGCCGCCGTCCCCCGCGGGGCGTCATCACCTGGTCAGACCGCATCACGCCGGACGAGACCCAGCTCATCCGGGGCATACCGACAACCACGCCGGCCCGCACCGCCTTCGACCTCGCCTGCCGGTATCCACTGGACAAAGCGGTCGCCGCCATCGACGCGCTCGCCCGCGCAACCAGACTCGACACCGCCGACATCGAGTCGCTGGCGAAGCGCCATAGCGGCCACCGCAACATCAGGCGGGCGCGACAGGCTCTCGCCCTCGTCGATCCGGGCGCGGAGTCCCCGCAAGAGACCCGGCTGCGGTTACTGGTCATCAGTGCCGGCTACCCGCCACCGCAGACCCAGATACCGGTGTACGGCTTATACGGGGAGCTGGTCGGAATCGTCGACATGGGTTGGGAGCAACTGAAACTCGCACTCGAGTACGAGGGGGCACACCATCGCACGCCCGACCGGTTCGGCCAAGACATCGCCCGCTACGAAACGATGAACACCGATCTGGACTGGATCACCATCCGGGTCACCAGCCGCGACACCGACGGCGGCATCCTGGGACGGCTGGGGTCGGCCTGGGCACGGCGCGGAATGCCGCCGCCCACGACTCAAGGATTTTCGAGATTGTCGACCAACTTGCCGGTGATGCGGTTGGCCACCACCTGCGCCTGATCGACGATGTCGTAACCGCACGCCACCACATCGATGACGTACTTGGTGTGGATGGTCAGCACATGCTGGCAGAGGTATCGCGCGTTCTCCTGGTTGATGCCGGCCGTCAGCGTGGTGCCCGTCTGCTCGAACGACTTCATCACCCAGTGCCCGACGCTGCCGCTGGCATCGGCGGAGTAAGACTTGCCGTTGCACTGTTGCCAGGCCTGGGCCGCGGTTTTCAGGTAGCTGCGCGCCGCGTCGGGCGTATCGAGGGCAGCGATCCCCTGCGCGACATAGTGCGAATGTTCCCCTTGCGGTGACGATCCCACGGCCCCCCTGAGCGCCTGCCAGTCGACGCCGGACAACGAGGTGGGCGGCAGAATCATCGAGACGCCGATGCAGGTGGTGGGATCGACCTTGACCGGATCCTTCGAAAGCCTGGTGAAGCGACTCGATGTCACGAAGTTGTTGTCGCTGACCGCCGATCGCACCTCGGCCTCGGTGAGCGTCGACGACGTCAGGCCCGCGGCCACCGGCTGATCGGTCAGCTTTCTGGTCTCGCCGCCACCGGCGGCACGCAGGACGGCGGTCGTGACGATCACTGCGACGGCGGTCAACGCGATGAGTATGCACGCCAGCACTTTTCGGTTCACGAGGCGTCCATGATCTTGGCAGCGATGGTGTCTGTCTTGGTCGCGACTCCCGACCGGTCGTCACAGACGATGACGCTGGCGATCGCGGTGCCGGCGGTTGTGACGTCCTGTTGGCAGAGGAAGCTGTCGTCGGCGGCGAAACGGTACTGGGCGGAGATCTTGTCGCGGCCATCCGCGACGATCGTCGCGGTCATCTTGACTCCGCCGGCCGAGTATTGCTGTTTGTTGCAGCCCCGCCAGGCTTGCAAGCGTTGTTGCATAAAGCGATTCGCCGCGGCGGTCGACGGCGCTGTCGCGACATACTGGTCGACGCTGCCGCGGATGTCATTGCCGGTGGCGTGCAGCGTCGCCGATTGGATCGAGTTGACGCCGACGGCAGCGAAGGCCGATTTGAGGTCGATTGACTGGATGGCTGCGCACTGTTGGGGCGTGACGGTGAAGCCGGGCTCGGTCAGTTTCGTCGTCGAGTCGATAAGTCGGTAATTCGTTTCACCCATCACCTCGTTGACTTCCTGCACCGACAACAGCGACGGCCCGGACGCCTGCGACGACCCGGTGGTCATGAAGATGATCGGCAACGCGATCGCCACGGCGGCGACCGCACAAACCGCGGTGATGGCAACGGCATGCCGCTTCCACCGCGACTCTTGTCCCGGCCGCTCGGGGCCGGGGCGCGGCGCGGAGAACGCGGGTGCCGGTGCGACGAAGGCCGCCGGTTGCGGCCAGGGCGGCGGGGTGGCCGGCGATTGTTGCCACGGTGCGGGAGCGACGGGTCCCGGGCCGGGTCGGGACGGCTGTGGATGCGGCGCAGGTTGCGGCCCGGTGTTAGGGGCGTTGATGGCAGCACGTGCCGCCGCGATCAGTTCCTTGGTGGTGGAGTAGCGCTCGTCGGGGTTCTTGGCCATCCCCTTGGCGACGACGTCGTCGAGTTGCGGTGGAATGCCGGGACGCAGCGTGGACGGGCGCGGCGGCGGCAGGGTCAGATGCCCACCCAGTTGTTGCTCGAGGCTGTCACCGGGGAAAGGTTGGCTGCCGGTCAGGCACTCGTGCATCACGCAGGTCAGCGCATAGATGTCGGCGCGGTTGTCGTTGCGGTCGCTGGTCAATCGTTCGGGCGCCAGATAGGCCCAGCTGCCGACGACGCTTCCGGTGTTGGTCAGCGACGTCTGCCCGGTCGCGCGCGCGATACCGAAGTCGATCAGATAGGCGAAGTCGTCCTCAGCCACCAGGATGTTGGACGGTTTGACGTCGCGGTGCACCAGATTGACCCGGTGCGCGGCGTGCAATGCCGAAGCCACCTGTCCGATGATGTGCAACATCCGCGCGGGTTCGAGCGGCCCTTCGGTCAATGCGGTTTGCAGGTCGCGGCCTTGGATGAGGCGCATCGTGACGAACAGCCGTCCCTCGATCTCACCGAAGTCGTAGATCGGAACCACGTGAGGTTCGTCGAGCCCGGCCGCCGAGCGGGCTTCGCGGCGGAACCGCTGCTGGTAGGTCTCGTCGTCGGCGAACTGCGCGGGCAGCACCTTGAGCGCGACCACGCGCTCGGTGGCTGTGTCGAACGCCCGCCAGACCTCGCCCATGCCGCCGCGCCCCAGCAACTCGATCAACCGGTAGCGGCCGAACGGCGTCCCTTCCACGTGCACCTCCCCCTAGGTTGCCTGCAGCGGTAACGATAGGGTTCGGCCACAGCATTCACCGAAGAAACTCAAAAACTCTGCCGCGGACGGGCGCTAAAACACCCGCGCGGTCGGCATGAACACCACCGGCATCGATTCCAGTCCGGACACGAAGTTCGCCGGCCGCAGCGGCAACGCCGACTCGTCGGCCAGCCGCAGATCCGGCAGACGCTGCAACACCCGCGACGTCATCAAAGACAACTCGAGCCGCGCCAGCTGATTCCCCATGCAGAAATGGGTGCCGAAGCCGAATGCCAAGTGGCTGTTAGGGTTTCGGCGGATGTCGAAGTGTTCCGGCTGATCGAACACCGACTCGTCGAAGTTCGCCGACTCGAACAGCAGCATGATCTTCTCGCCCTCGGTCAACGAGGTGCCGTGGAATTCGGTGTCCGCGGTCAGCGTGCGGCACATGTTCTTCACCGGTGAAGTCCAGCGCAGCATCTCCTCGATCGCACCGGGAAGCAATTCCGGGTCGGCCACCAGATCCGACCACTGATCGCGATGGCGCACCAGTTGCTCGGTGCCGCCGCTCAGCGTGTGGCGGGTGGTTTCGTCACCGCCGATCAGGATCAGCAGCGTCTCCATGACGATCTCTTCGTCGGCCATCCGCTGACCCTCGACCTCGGCGTTGATCAGGATCGAATAGAGGTCGTCGGTCGGCTCCGCGCGACGCTTCCCGATCAGGTCCATGGTGAACGCGGTATAGGCGGCGAACGCCTCCATCACCGTCTGAAATTCCACCGAGGTGGGGTCGATGTGCGAACTCAGCCCGCAGACCAGATCGTCGGACCACTTCAGCAACATGCTGCGGTCCTCGGGCAGCACGCCGAGCATGTCGCCGATCACCGCCATCGGCAACGGCGCCGCGATGTCGCGGACGAAGTCACATTCGCCGCGCTCGCACACCGCGTCGATCAACGTGTCGCACAATTCGCCGATCGAGGCTTCCTTGTCCTTGACCCGCTTGCGCGTGAAGCCGGCGTTGACGAGCTTGCGACGCACCAGGTGTGCGGGGTCGTCCATGTCGATCATGTACGGCATGCCGGGCTGGTCCGGCCGGATGCCGCCGGTGCTGGAGAACAACTCCGGGTTGCGCTCGGCGTCCAGGATGGCCTGATACGTTGTCGCACCGGCCAATCCGTTGCGGTCCCGGAACACCGGCTGGTTGGCGCGCATCCACCGGTACGCCTCGCGCGCCGCGACGCCGTCGGCATAGAAGTTGCCGTCCGCCAGATCGATGTCGCGGATTGTCTCCGGGATGATCGCAGTCATCTACAGCCTCCAGTTTTCTGTTTCGAGCCCATTACAGTAAGCCCCATGCCTGTCTCGCAACACACCATCGCCGGCACCGTCCTCACCATGCCGGTGATCATCCGCAAAGCCGACCAGCACTCGGCGATGTTCTCCGTCGACGCCGCCGCCGCGCAACGTCTCATCGACTACAGCGGCCTGCAGATCTTCGAATACCTGCCCGGCCGGGCCATCCTGCTGCAGCTGCTGGTCCGCTACATCGACGGCGATCTGGGCAAGTACCACGAGTACGGCACCGCTTTCATGGTGAACAAACCCGGCACCACAGCCAGGGGCCTGCGAGCGATGGCCGACGCGGCCACCTTCATCCATCACCTGCCGGTGGACCAGGAGTTCACCCTCGAAGCGGGGCGCACCATCTGGGGTTACCCAAAGATCATGGCGGACTTCACCGTTCGCGAGGGCCGCAAGTTCGACTTCGACGTCAGCGCCGACGGCCAACTGATCGCCGGTATCGAGTTCAGCCGGGGCCTGCCGCACCCCGCGATGAAGGCACAGAACTTGACGACCTACTCCCACCTCGACGGCGTCACCCGGGAGACCTCGTCGCAGATGAGCACCTCCGGGGTGCGCACCCGCCTCGGCGGCGCCCGCATCCGACTCGGCGATCACCCCTACGCCAGGGAACTGGCGTCGCTGGGCCTGCCCAAGCGGGCGCTGATGACGCAGTCGGTGAGCAACGTGGAGATGTCGTTCGACGACGCACGCGCCGTCTGAGCCCATCCCCATCGGGCCAATCTAGAACGCGTTCTAGCGGTCTCGCAAGCCTGCGCGTCAGGTCAGCGCGGCGAGGTCTCGTACCTGCTCAACGCTGCGAGCGCCCACCACCATCATGGTGACGCCGGATGCCTCCCACGCCTCGATCTGCTTACGCACGTAGTCCAGATCGCCGACGATCATCGCGTCGTCGACGAGTTCGTCCGGGATGGCCTTGCCGGCCTCGTCCTTGCGGTCGGACCGGAACAATTTGGTGACCTCGTCGACCACCTCGCCGTAGCCCATCCGGCGGTAGACGTCGGCGTGGAAGTTGGTGTCCTCGGCGCCCATGCCGCCCATATAGAGCGCCAGGAACGGTTTGATCCCCTCGAACGCGGCCGCGCGGTCCTCGGTGACGACGATCTGGGCCGTCGCGCAGATCTCGAAGTCCTCCCGGCTGCGTCGGGCGCCCGGGCGGGCGAACCCCTCGTCGAGCCACTCGTTGTACATGTCGGCCATGCGCGGCGAGTAGAAGATGGGCAGCCAGCCGTCGCAGATCTCGGCGGCCAGCGCGACGTTCTTGGGACCCTCGGCGCCGAGCATGATCGGGATGTCGGCGCGCAGCGGGTGGGTGATCGGCTTGAGTGCCTTGCCAAGTCCGGTGGTCCCAGAACCGCTCAGCGGCAACGGATAATGCGGTCCGTCGCTCGTCACCGGCGCCTGCCGGGCCCACACCTGGCGCACGATGTCGATGTATTCACGGGTGCGGGCCAGCGGCTTGGGGAACCGGGCCCCGTACCAGCCCTCGACCACCTGCGGCCCGGATACGCCCAGCCCCAGGATGTGCCGACCGCCGGACAGGTGGTCCAGCGTCAACGCCGCCATCGCGCACGCGGTCGGGGTGCGCGCCGAGAGCTGCACCACCGAAGTGCCCAGACGGACCCGCTGCGTCGAGGACCCCCACCAGGCCAACGGGGTGTAAGCGTCCGAACCCCATGCTTCGGCGGTGAAGACGGCGTCGAATCCGACCTCTTCGGCGGCGGCGACCAGCTCCGCGTGGTTCTCCGGCGGCTGAGCGCCCCAATAACCCAACTGCAGCCCGAGCTTCACGATGGTCGCCTCCTTGGGGCCAGTATTGAAACCAAACTTAGAACCTGTTCTACTCGATGGCGTGACAGCCAGTTCGAGCGGCCCGACCCTGATCGATCACCCTGAGCCGCCCCTCTCCGCACCGTTGACGTTGTCCTTCGACTACACCCGTTCGGTGGGTCCCACCCTCGGCAAGTTCTTCACCGGGCTACGTGACCGCCGCGTTCTGGGGGTACGCGGTTCCGATGGCCGGGTGCATGTGCCGCCTCCGGAATACGACCCGGTCACCTACGAACCGCTGGGCGAGATGGTACCCGTGTCCAGCGTCGGGACCGTCGTGTCGTGGACCTGGCAACCCGAGCCACTGGGTGGGGAACCGCTGGACCGTCCGTTCGCGTGGGCGCTGATCAAGCTGGACGGCGCCGACACCCCACTCATTCACGCCGTCGACGCGGGATCCTCGGACAAGATCGAGACCGGCGCCCGGGTGCACGTGCACTGGGCCGACGAGACGGTGGGCGCCATCACCGACATCGCCTACTTCGCACTGGGCGAGGAGACCGAACCCGAAGGCACGGAGTCCGACCAGGACCCGGTCAGCATGGTCGTCACGCCCATCTCGTTGACCATTCAGCACACCGCCTCGCACGAGGAAAGCGCCTACCTGCGCGCCATCGCCGAGGGAAAGTTACTGGGCGCCAAGACCGGTGAAAAAGGCAAGGTCTACTTCCCCCCGCACGGCGCCGACCCCGCCACCGGCCGGCCCACCACCGATTTCGTCGAGCTGCCGGACAAAGGCACGGTCACGACGTTCGCGATCATCAACATCCCGTTCCAGGGCCAGCGCATCAAACCGCCGTACGTGGCGGCTTACGTGCTGCTCGACGGCGCCGACATCCCGTTTCTGCACCTGGTCGCCGACGTCGACGCGCACGAGGTGCGGATGGGCATGCGGGTGGAGGCGGTGTGGAAACCCCGCGAGGAATGGGGATTCGGCATCGACAACATCGAATTCTTCCGGCCGACCGGCGAACCGGACGCCGACTACGACACCTACAAACACCACCTGTAAAGGGCCCACTCACAAATGAGCACTCGCAATGTCGCGGTGGTCGGCTTCGCGCACGCGCCGCACGTGCGCCGTACCGACGGCACCACCAACGGCGTCGAAATGTTGATGCCGTGCTTCGCCCAGCTGTACGAAGACCTGGGCATCACCAAGGCCGATATCGGCTTCTGGTGCTCGGGCTCGTCGGATTACCTTGCCGGACGGGCGTTTTCCTTCATCTCGGCGATCGACTCCATCGGGGCGGTGCCGCCGATCAACGAGTCGCACGTCGAAATGGACGCCGCCTGGGCACTTTACGAGGCCTACATCAAGATCCTCACCGGCGAGGTCGACACCGCGCTGGTGTACGGGTTCGGCAAGTCCTCGGCCGGCATCCTGCGCCAGATCCTGACCCGGCAGACCGACCCGTACACCGTCGCGCCGTTGTGGCCGGACTCGGTGTCGCTGGCCGGGTTGCAGGCCCGCATCGGTCTGGACTCCGGCAAGTGGACGCCCGAGCAGATGGCGCAGGTCGCCCTCGACTCGTTCGCACAGTCCGAACGCACCGATTCCGAGAAACCGGCCAAGGACATCGACGAGCTGCTGTCCAGGCCGTTCTTCAACGACCCGCTGCGCCGTCACGACATCGCACCGATCACCGACGGCGCAGCAGCGATCGTGCTCGCCGCCGACGACCGGGCCCGTGAACTTCGCGAAAAGCCCGCCTGGATAACGGGAATCGAACACCGCATCGAGACTCCGGTGCTGGGTGCGCGCGATCTCACCGTCTCGGCGTCGACGGCGGCCTCGGCGGCAGCGGCCACCGGTGGCGACACCGGATTCGACGTCGCCGAGATCTACGCGCCGTTCACCCACCAGCACCTGATCCTGGCCGAGGCCATCGGACTGAACGGGTCGACCAAGGTGAACCCGTCCGGCGGTGCGCTGGCCGCCAACCCGATGTTCGTCGCCGGCCTGGAGCGCATCGGCTTTGCCGCACAACACATCTGGAACGGTTCGGCGGGCCGCGTGCTGGCACACGCGACCAGCGGGCCTGCGCTGCAACAGAACCTGGTCGCGGTCATGGAAGGAAAGAACTGATGGCAGGCGCAGGGGCGAACCTCGCCGCGGTGCTGGGCACCGGACAGACCAAGTACGTCGCGAAGCGCAAAGACGTTTCGATGAACGGCATGGTGCGCGAAGCCATCGACCGTGCGCTGCAAGATTCCGGATCCACGTTCGACGACATCGACGCCGTCGTCGTCGGCAAGGCACCGGACTTCTTCGAGGGCGTCATGATGCCCGAACTGTTCATGGCCGACGCCGTCGGAGCCACCGGCAAGCCGCTGATCCGCGTGCACACCGCGGGCTCGGTCGGCGGCTCCACCGGAGTCGTCGCGGCCAGCCTCGTGCAGTCCGGCAAGTACCGCCGGGTGCTGGCGATGGCGTGGGAGAAGCAGTCTGAGTCGAATGCTATGTGGGCGTTGTCGATTCCGATCCCGTTCATCAAGCCGGTCGGCGCCGGCGCGGGCGGGTATTTTGCCCCGCACGTGCGCTCCTACATCCGGCGCTCCGGTGCACCGACCAACATCGGCGCCATCGTCGCGGTGAAGGACCGGCTGAACGGCGCCAAGAACCCGCTAGCGCACCTGCATCAGCCCGACATCACCGTCGAGAAGGTGATGGAGTCGCCGATGCTGTGGGACCCGATCCGGTTCGACGAGACCTGCCCGTCGTCCGACGGCGCCTGCGCGGTGGTGATCGGCGACGAGGACAGCGCCGATGCCCGTCTGGCGGAAGGACATCCGGTGGCCTGGATCCACGCCACCGCGCTGCGCACCGAGCCGCTGCAGTTCTCCGGACGTGACCAGGTCAGCCCGCAGGCCAGTCGGGACGCGGCGGCCGCACTGTGGAAAGCCGCCGGCATCACCAGTCCGATCGACGAGATCGACGCCGCCGAGATCTACGTGCCGTTCTCGTGGTTCGAGCCGATGTGGTTGGAGAGCTTGGGTTTCGCACCCGAAGGCGAGGGTTGGAAGCTCACCGAGGCGGGCGAGACCGCGATCGGCGGCCGGTTGCCGGTGAACCCGTCGGGCGGTGTGCTGTCGTCCAATCCGATCGGCGCCTCGGGTCTGATCCGCTTCGCCGAGGCCGCGATCCAGGTGATGGACAAGGGCGGTGACCACCAGGTGCCCAATGTGCGAAAGGCGTTGGGGCACGCCTACGGTGGCGGCTCGCAGTACTACTCGATGTGGGTCGTCGGGCGCGACAAACCGTGACCACGCGGATGAAGTACACCCTGAGCATCGCGATGGGTCCGCTGGACCAGCTGACCGAACTCGCCAAGACCGCGGAGGAAGTCGGTTTCGATTCGATCGCGCTGCCGGACTCGATCTTCTATTTCGAGAAGCAGTCCGTCGACTATCCCTACACCGCCGACGGTAAGCGGATGTTCGACGAGAACACGCCGTGGGCCGATCCGCTGATCCTGGCCGCGACGCTGGGCGCGGTCACCTCCAAGCTGCGTTTCTACACCAACGTGATGAAACTCGGGTCACGCAACCCGCTGCTGCTGGCGCGCCAGGTCGGCACGGTGGCCAACCTGACCAACAACCGGTTCGGCTTCGGGGTCGGAATCGGCTGGGCGCCGGAGGAATTCGAGTGGTGCGGGGTGCCGTTCCAGCGTCGCGGCAAGCGCGTCGACGAGATGATCGAAGTCATCAAGTTGGTGCTGGCCGGTGGCATGGTCGAATTCCACGGCGAGTTCTACGATTTCGACCGCCTGCAGATGAGCCCGGCACCCACCAAGCCGGTGCCGTTCTACGTCGGCGGGCACACCGAGGTCGCCCTCAAGCGCGCCGCCCGGGTCAGCGACGGCTGGACCAGCGCGATGATGACGCATGCGCAGCTGGACGAGACCATCGGCAAACTCAAGGCGCTGCTCGCCGAAAACGGCCGGGCGGATGATCCTTTCGAGTATCAAGCTGTCTGCATGGACAAGTTCGGGGTGGACGGTCATCGCGAGCTCGTCGAGATCGGGGTGACCGACTACATCACCATCCCCTGGATTTTCGACGGTCTGGGTTTCGATGCGCCGCTGGACAAGAAACAGGACTCGATGAAGCGCTTCGCAGACACTTACATCCACTCCGGGTGGCAGGAGGGGTGACCGGCGCGTCCACCCGTCGAGTGTGAATCTCACGACCCGACACGCCGTTTCGGCGTCGCACACTTCACACTCGATGCGCCGCGCTCACTCCAGCGGTTCCACACCGGCGAGGTGCCGTTGCGCCAGGTCGCGGTAAGCCTGCGGATTGACGTTGACCCACATTTCGGCACCGGTTCCCTCGATCGGCCCCTTCACCTTGGCCGGCGCGCCGGTCACCAGCATCCCGGCCGGGATCTGCGTGCCGCCGGTGACCAAGGATCCCGCCGCCACCAGGCAACGCGCGCCGATCACCGCGCCGTCGAGCACCGTGGCGTGGTTGGCGATCAATGCCTCGGATCCGATGTGGGCGCCGTGGATGACGCACAGGTGGGCCACCGTAGCCCCCGGGCCGATGTCGACCGGAATACCCGGCGGCGCATGCAACACCGACCCGTCCTGCACGTTGGCTCCTTCCCGGATCACAACGGGGGCGTAGTCGCCCCGCAGGACTGCGTTGTACCAGACGGAGGCTCCCGCCTGGACCGTGACGTCGCCGATCAGCGTCGCGGTCGGGGCCACGAAGGCGGTGGGATCGACCCGCGGCGATCGACCCTCGAATGAATACAACGGCATTGCCTACATATACCGCACCATGCATATGCCGTGGTTAGGGTCCCCGTCGTTGCGCTCCCCCGCCCCAAAACTGTAACGTGTTCTAGTTAGCAGCCCATTATTGGAGGTAACAAGGTGAGTACCGGCACAAGCGGCGTCGGTGTTCGGGAAATCGATCCCGGCGCCTTACCGACCAGGTATGCCCGAGGCTGGCACTGCCTGGGCGTCGCGAAGGACTTTCTCGACGGCAAGCCGCACTCGGTGCAGGCTTTCGGCACGAAGCTGGTGGTGTTCGCCGACTCTCACGGGGACATCAAGGTTCTGGACGGCTACTGCCGGCACATGGGCGGTGACCTGTCCGAGGGCACCATCAAGGGCGACGAGGTCGCCTGCCCGTTCCACGACTGGCGCTGGGGCGGCGACGGCCGCTGCAAGCTGGTGCCCTACGCCAAGCGCACCCCGAAGACGGCCCGCACCCGGTCCTGGACGACCGACGTGCGCAGTGGGCTGCTGTTCGTCTGGCACGACCACGAGGGCAACCCACCCGACCCCGCGGTGCGCATCCCCGAGTTGGCCGAAGCCGCCAGCGACGAATGGACCGAGTGGCGCTGGAACAGCATCCTGATCGAGGGATCCAACTGCCGCGACATCATCGACAACGTCACCGACATGGCGCACTTCTTCTACATCCACTACGGATTGCCGACGTACTTCAAGAACGTCTTCGAGGGTCACATCGCCTCGCAGTACCTGCACAACGTGGGCCGCCCCGACGTCGACGACCTCGGAACCACCTACGGCGAGGCGCATTTGGATTCCGAAGCGTCCTACTTCGGGCCGTCGTTCATGATCAACTGGCTGCACAACAGCTACGGCGGGTACAAGGCGGAGTCGATCCTAATCAACTGCCACTACCCGGTCACGCAGAATTCGTTCGTGCTGCAGTGGGGCGTCATCGTCGAAAAGCCCAAGGGCATGGACGAAAAGATGACCGACAAGCTCTCCCGGGTGTTCACCGACGGCGTCAGCAAGGGCTTCCTGCAGGACGTGGAGATCTGGAAGCACAAGACGCGCATCGACAATCCGCTGCTGGTCGAGGAAGACGGCGCGGTCTATCAGCTGCGCCGCTGGTATCAGCAGTTCTATGTCGACGCCGCCGACGTCGCCCCGGAGATGGTGGAGCGCTTCGAGATCGAGGTCGACACGACGCGCGCCAACGAGTTCTGGAACGCCGAGGTGGCCGAGAACTTGAAGGCGCGCGACACCGAGTCCGACGAGGTCCCGGCGAACTGACGGACATGTCCGACGATAAGCCGGCCGTTCCCGACGTCGACCGCTTGGCACGGTCGATGCTGGCACTGCACGGCGATCACCATGACCATGACGAGGCGCCGTCGACGAACGGTGGTTCCGGGGCCTGGTCGAAGTCAAGGGATTTCAGCAACGACCCCGATCGCGCCGCCTCGGTGGCCGAAGCCAGCCGCGCCGACCGCGAGCGCTACCTGTCCGCCGGGTTGCGGCCGGTGGACTGTCGGTTCTGTCACGTCACGGTGACCGTGCGCAGGCTCGGCCCGGGTCACACTGCGGTGCAATGGAATAGCGACGCCGCGCAGCGTTGCGCGCACTTTGCCGAAGTGCGCGCATCCGGCGGGGATACCGCGCGCACCCGGTCCTGCCCGCGGCTTTCCGACAGCATCGAGCACGCGGTGGCCGAGGGGATTTTGGAGCACGAGGCGGCCGAGTAGAGCCGCTGCCGTCAGGTCACAGCCCGGCGAACCGCTCCTTGACCGCTTCGGCCGTCAACCCGTAATCAGCAAGGGAGTAGCGGTGTTTCGGCGCCCGATCGCCCTGCTGACTTGCCGCGTGACTGGCTTCCATCGCCTGCCTGGCCTCGTCGGTCAGCGTGATTCCAAAGTGCCGGTAGATGTCGGCGACCGTGCCCAGCGGGTCGGCGATCAACTCCTTGTAGTCGACGTCGTAGAACTGCGCCGAATCGTATTTGGCGCGTGCGGTGTTGAACCGTTCCAACCCCCGCGACCACGTCTCCATCGAGTCTGCGCCGATCTGGGCTCCGGTGTAGGTCGTCGACCATCCTTCCGCGGTGTGCTGGGCCAGCGAGCACATCGACGCCATGATCGTCTCCACCGGCCGGTGGGTCTGAATCACCAGGGCGTCAGGATAAGTCGCCATCAGCGCGTCCAGGGCGAACAGATGGCTGGGGTTCTTCAGCACCCAGCGCTTGTCGGCGTCGTTCATGCCGATCAACTGCAGGTTGCGCTTGTGCCGCTGATACGACGGCGTCCAGTCCTGCTGGGACAGCCACTTCGCGTAAGTCGGTAGGTGCGCGAGGGTCTCGTAGGACACCGAGTGCAGCGACTGGCGCAACAGCTGCCAGCACTCCTCCAGCTCGTAGGCGGCCATGAAGTGCAGACCGGTGTAGCCGGGATTGTCCGCGTGATGCTGGTTGAACTGGTCATCGAGCCTGCGGTACAACGGGTTCGAGTCCCAGGTGTCGCGCGGCGGTCGCGGCTGCGGGAACTCCGCCAGCCACATGTGCAGCCCCTGATGTGTCGGGTCGGCGCCCAGCAACCGGTGCAGCGCCGTCGTGCCGGTGCGCACCAAGCCGGTCACGAAGATCGGGCGCTCGATAGCGACGTCCCGGTAGGCGGGGTTCTGTTGCCACGACGACTCGGACAGCAACCGGGCGACCAGCGCGCCGCGCAGGAAGAACCGATTCATCTTGCTGCCCAACACCGTCAGGCCGGCCTCGTTGCGGTAGGAGTCGAGCAGCACTTCGAGAGCTTCGCGGTAGTTGTCGTCGTCGGGGCCGAAATCGTCAAGCCCGGTGAGTTTGGTTGCCGACGCGTGTAATTCGTCGACGGTCGCGATGTCGGTGCGCTGGGTCATTACGTGTGGTACTCCCCGCAGTTGACGTCCAGGGTCTGCCCGGTGATGCCGCTGGACAGATCGCTGGCCATGAAGAGGATGGCCGACGCCACCTCGTCCTCGGTGGGCAGCCGCTTGAGGTCGGACTGCGCCGCGGTGGCCTGATAGATCTGCTCGGCGGTGGTCCCGTACTTACCCGCCTGGTGGTTGAAGTAGCCCTGCAGCGTGTCGCCCCAGATGTAGCCGGGTGCAACGGAATTGACGCGGATGCCCTGCTCGCCCAGTTCGGTTGCCAGGGACTGCGACATGGACAGCAGCGCCGACTTGGCCATCTTGTACGCCCCGTACTTGGCCTGCGAGTGCCGGATCACCATGGAGTTGACGTTGACGACCGAACCGTTCGACTCGGCCAATGCCGGTGTGAAGCCCTGGATGAGCCGCAAAGCCCCCAGCGCACTGAGCTCGATGGCGTCCCGGATGTGCTGAAAGGTGGTGCCGGCCAACGGCTTCATCGACGGCACCCGGAAGGCGTTGTTGACCAGCACGTCGACCTTGCCGTAGGCCTCCAGGCTCGAGTCGACGAGATTGCTCACCTGCTCGTCGTCGGTGATGTCGGTGCGCACGGCCACCGCTTTGCGGCCCAGGTCGACCACCTGCTTGGCGACATCGTCGAGCCGGTCCGCGCTGCGGGCCGCCAACACCAGGTCGGCCCCTTCCAGGGCACATCGACGCGCCAGGGTGGTACCCAACCCGGGACCCACCCCGCTGATCACCACTACCTTGCCGTCCAGCAGATCGGTCATCCCAGCATCCTTGCCGCAATTTGCTGCTGGCGCAACGTGATTCGTGCCCGCCAGTCGTCCTCGGAGATCTTGTTGTGGTCGTAGTACGGCAACGCGGCCGCCACCTTGTCGACATCGACCAACTCGACGGTGGGCCCGTCGGCCTCGGTCAGCTCGCGCGAGACGCGCTGCCAGCGGAACTGCAGGAATCCCCGTCGATGGTCCAGCGTCTCCACCCAGTTGGTGACCCCGGGGTTCTGGTCGCTGACCACGATGCGGACCTTGCCGTCCGGATCCGCCTGTGCCTGAGTGTTGTTCAGCGACGTCTGGTGGTTGATGTAGTCCAGCGAGATGTACCACAGGCTGCCCAACTGGAAACCCAGATACGGGGCGTCGCTGACGGGCACGGTGATCACCAGTGCCTGATCCGGTTCCAGGTCGAAGTGACCGACCGAGGAGTACTGGGTCGACAGACCGCCCGGGGTCAGCCGCGGCGCCACCATGGTGTTGACCGGGATGCCGAGATAGAACCACTGCGGGAACTGCAGCCAGGTCTTGACCCGGTTGATCAATTGCTTTCCCGCTGTGGCGTAACGTTTTTCGATCAGCTGACGGGTCAGCGGCGGCGGTGCGGTGCCCGCGGTGTCGAGTCGCTCGATGGTCAGCGTGCCGCGCCGAGCCGACCAGTCGCCGTACACCTCGCGGATCACCAACTGGCTGGGGCTTGTCAGGCGGACCCGCCACTCGAAGCTGCCGTCGGGAGCGATGTCGAGTTCGCGGTCGTCGAACGCGGCCTGGCTGGCCGGCACGTTGTCGTCGGTGTACTCACCGCCGAGCAACTGGAAACTCAGGTCGGTGGTGGTACCACGCACGCCGCGGACCACGTAGTCGCGGTTGGCGTGCACCCGCGTTCCGAAATAGAGGGTGTCGGGATTGTCCAGGCCCATCTTGGTGAACGGGCCGGTTCCCGACTGCAGAAATGGATGGTCGCGCTCGTAGTCGAACGCCAGGTGGAGACAGCCGGCCACACATCCGGCCAGGTATTGCAGTCCTTCCAGCAGGTCGGCTTCGGTCTCGATGAAGGGAGCATCTGCGACCAGACTCTCGGCTTCGGCGATCGCTGCAGTCAGCGTGTCAGAGAACACGACTCTGACGCTAGAACGTGTTCCTGTTTTGAGTCAACCGCTAACATTTCCGCGCGTCATACGCGCGGTAGTGGGACGAAGCCCGCTCACCTCAGGACGTGCACTGGTTGGCGAGGGTGATCAACGCCTGCCGCACGTCGGGGTGCCGGTTGAGGTAGTCGGTGAGGTCGGTGCCGGACCCCGCCCTGGCTTGCAACTGAGCCCGCACGTCGGGGTGGCGGTCCAGATAGCCGTTGACTTGTTCGCCCGCCGTCTGCCCCACGGTGGTGTTGCAGGGATCGGCATTGGCGACCGGCAGCGCGATCGCTGCCGAAGCGATGACGGTGAACAGGCCGCCGGCAAACCAGCCGACGGTCCTCGATGTGCTGGTCATGCGATCGAGGTTACTCGCGAAATCAAGGCCCGGGGGCCTTGCTTTCCGGTACTAGGCCGGCGCTTCCTGCTCGCGCCTGATCTCCAGCGCGATGTCGATCAACTGGTCTTCCTGGCCGCCGATCAACTTGCGCTGCCCGGCGCGGTGCAGCAGTTCGTGCGGCGGCACGCCGTAGCGCTCACCCTGCCGGATGGCGTGCTTGAGGAAGCTCGAGTAGACGCCCGAGTACCCCATGATCAGCGCGTTGCGGTCCAGCAGGCACTCGGCTGGCATGGCCGGGCGCACCACGTCCTCGGCGGCGTCGGCGATGTCGAAGAAGTCGATGCCGGTCTTGACGCCGATCTTGTCGAACACCCCGATCAACGCCTCGACCGGCGCGTTGCCCGCCCCGGCACCGAAACGGCGCACGCTGCCGTCGATCTGCTTGGCGCCGGCGCGTACCGCCTCCACCGAGTTGGCCACCCCGAGACCGAGGTTCTCATGACCGTGGAAGCCCACCTGCGCGTCCTCGCCGAGCTCGGCCACCAACGCCGAGACCCGGTCGGCGACGCCGTCGAGCACCAAGGCGCCGGCGGAGTCGACGACGTAGACGCACTGGCAGCCGGCGTCGGCCATGATCCGCGCCTGCGCGGCCAGCTTCTCCGGCGGGATGGTGTGGGCCATCATCAGGAACCCGACGGTCTCCAGGCCCAGCTCACGGGCCAGCCCGAAATGCTGGATCGAGACGTCGGCCTCGGTGCAGTGGGTGGCGATCCGGCAGATCGTTCCGCCGTTGTCCTGCGCTTGTTTGATGTCCTCCTTGGTGCCCACGCCGGGGAGCATCAGGAACGCGATCTTGGCTTCGGTCGCGGTTTCGGCGGCGAGCTTGATCAGTTCCTGCTCGGGGGTTTTGGAGAAGCCGTAGTTGAAGCTCGACCCGCCCAGGCCGTCGCCGTGCGTCACCTCGATCACCGGCACCCCGGCGGCATCCAGCGCCGTCACGATGGAACGCACCTCGTCCTTGGTGAACTGGTGGCGTTTGTGATGCGAACCGTCACGCAGCGAGGTGTCGGTGATCCGGACGTCCCACGCGCCCTCGAAAATGTGGCCGGTCATCGTGCGCCTCCCGTCACCGCGAGCGTCTCTTTGGCGATCTCCTCGCCGACCTTGGTGGCCGCCGCGGTCATGATGTCGAGGTTGCCGGCGTAGGGCGGCAGGTAGTCGCCCGCGCCTTCGACCTCGACGAACGTGGTGACCAGCGCCTGGCCGCCGGAGTTGATCGACGGCTCGTCGAACTGCGGCTCGTTGAGCAACCGGTAGCCGGGCACGTAGGTCTGCACTTCGGCGACCACGTCCTTGATCGACTGGGCGATGGCGTCGCGGTCGGCGTCCTCGGGGATGGCGCAGAAGATGGTGTCGCGCATGATCATCGGCGGGTCGGCCGGATTCAGGATGATGATCGCCTTGCCCCGTGCGGCGCCCCCGATGGTCTGCACGCCGCGCGAGGTGGTCTTGGTGAACTCGTCGATGTTGGCTCGGGTGCCCGGGCCGGCCGAGACCGATGCCACCGACGCGACGATCTCGGCGTACGGAACGTCCACCACCCGGGACACTGCGTAGACGATCGGGATCGTCGCCTGTCCCCCGCAGGTGATCATGTTGACGTTGGGGGCGTCGAGGTGTTCCCGCAGGTTCGCCGGCGGGATCACCGCCGGGCCCACCGCGGCCGGTGTGAGGTCGATGGCCAGGATGCCGGCGGCCTCGTACTTCGGTGCGGCGTCGCGGTGCACGTAGGCACTGGTGGCCTCGAACACCAGGTCGGGTTTCTCGGACTGCTCGAGCAACCAGTCGGCGCCCTTGTGGCTGGTCTCCAGTCCCAGCTTGCGGGCCCGCGCCAGACCTTCGCTGTCCGGGTCGATGCCGACCATCCAGCGTGGTTCCAGCCAGTCCGATCGCAGCAGCTTGTAGAGCAGGTCGGTGCTGATGTTTCCCGACCCGACAATGGCCACACTCGCCTTGTCTGGCATGACGCGCTCCTCTTACTTGAGCTATTCGAACGACAAACGAACGGCACCCAGGCCGGCGAAGTCGGCGACGAACTCGTCGCCGGCATGCACGTCGACCGCAAAGGTGCACGACCCGGGCAACACCACGTCACCCTTTTTCAACCGCACCCCGAAGCTTTCCACCTTGCGAGCCAGCCAGGCCACCGCCGTGGCGGGATTGCCCAGCACGGCGTCGCTGCGGCCCTCGGCGATCAGCTCCCCGTTGCGGGTCAGCTTCGCGTCGATCGCGGTGATGTCGACGTCGTCAGGCGACACCCGGGCCTCGCCCAGCACGAACCCGGCCGACGAGGCGTTGTCGGCGATGGTGTCGCACAACGCGATCTTCCAGTCCCGGATCCTGGTGTCGATCAGTTCGATGGCGGGGGCGACGGCCTCGGTGGCGGCCAGTACGTCGTCTTCGGTGCAGCCCGCTCCGGGCAGGTCCTCGCCCAGGATGAAGCCGACCTCGACCTCGACCCTCGGCAAGAGGTACCGGCCGGTCTTGACGGGCGTGGACTCGAACACTTCCATCTCGTCGAGCAAGTGCCCGTAGTCAGGTTCGTCGACGCCCATCATCTGCTGCATCACCTTCGACGACAGCCCGACCTTGTGCCCGACCACCCGGGCGCCCTCGGCCACCCGTTGCCGGATGTTGATCAGCTGGATCTCGTAGGCGTCCACGACGTCGATCTCGGGGTACGCGGATGTGAGCGAGGCTATCCCGACGCGGCTCCGTTCGGCCTGTGCGAGGTCGGCAGCCAGCTCGTCGCGGGTCGCAACATGCAGCATTTACCGAATTCCCTTCGCGCTTGTGACCGGGCCAGTAGCGCCCGACCCGGGCAATTCTATAACGTGTTCTACATGACAGCACAGGAGTACGACGTCGTCGTGGTAGGCAGCGGCGCCGCCGGCATGGTGGCTGCCCTCACCGCCGCGCACCGCGGCCTCTCGACAGTAGTCGTCGAGAAGGCTCCGCACTTCGGCGGATCGACCGCCCGGTCCGGCGGTGGCGTCTGGATCCCGAACAACGAGGTGCTGGAGCGGGACGGAGTGCGCGACACACCCGAGGCGGCTCGGCAGTATCTGCACGGCATCGTCGGCGATGTCGTCGAACCGGAACGCATCGACACCTACCTGCAGCGCGGGCCCGAGATGCTCTCGTTCGTCCTCAAGCACACGCCGCTGAAGATGTGCTGGGTGCCCCGCTACTCCGACTACTACCCGGAAGCGCCGGGCGGCCGCGCGGACGGGCGGTCCATCGAGCCGAAGCCGTTCAACGCCCGCAAACTCGGTCCCGACGAGGCCGGACTGGAGCCGGCGTACGGCAAGGTCCCGCTGAATGTCGTTGTGATGCAGCAGGACTACGTGCGCCTGAACATGCTCAAGCGGCACCCGCGGGGGGTGGCCCGCAGTTTGAAGGTCGGTGCACGCACCATGTGGGCCAAGGCAACCGGCAAAAACCTGGTCGGCATGGGTCGCGCGTTGATCGCGCCACTGCGGATCGGGTTGCAGCGGGCCGGTGTCCCGGTGGTGCTCAACACCGCGCTGACCGACCTGTATGTGGAGGACGGCGTGGTGCGCGGGATCTACGTGCAGGACACCGCGGCGCCGGAATCGGCTGAACCACGGCTGATCCGGGCCCGACGCGGCGTGATTCTGGCCTCCGGCGGCTTCGAACACAACGAGCAGATGCGGGTCAAGTATCAGCGCGCACCGATCACCTCGGAGTGGACCGTGGGCGCCAAAGCCAACACCGGTGACGGCATCGTCGCCGGCGAAAAGCTGGGCGCCGCACTCGATTTGATGGAGGACGCCTGGTGGGGTCCGACGGTGCCGCTGGTCGGTGCGCCGTGGTTCGCGCTGTCCGAGCGCAACTCGCCGGGTTCGATCATCGTCAACATGTCCGGCAAGCGGTTCATGAACGAATCGATGCCCTATGTCGAGGCCTGCCACCACATGTACGGTGGCGAACACGGCCAGGGCCCCGGGCCGGGGGAGAACATTCCGGCCTGGCTGGTGTTCGACCAGCAGTACCGCGACCGTTACATCTTCGCCGGACTGCAAGCCGGACAACGGATTCCGCGCAAGTGGATGGAATCCGGGGTGATCATCCAGGCGGACACCCTCGAGGAGCTGGCCGCCAAGGCCGGCCTGCCGGTCGAGGAGTTCAGCAAGACCGTGGCACGTTTCAACGGCTTCGCGCGGTCCGGCGTCGACGAGGACTTCCACCGCGGTGAAAGCGCCTACGACAAGTACTACGGCGACCCGACCAACAAGCCCAATCCCAACCTGGGTGAGATCAGCCATGCCCCCTATTACGCCGCCAAGATGGTTCCGGGTGACCTGGGCACCAAGGGCGGCATCCGCACCGACGTGCACGGACGTGCCCTGCGCGACGACGGCAGCATCATCGACGGCCTCTATGCCGCAGGCAATGTCAGTGCGCCGGTGATGGGTCACACCTACCCGGGTCCGGGCGGCACGATCGGCCCGGCCATGACGTTCGGATACCTGGCGGCACTGCACATCGCCGGAAAGGGCTGACATGCCGATCGATGTAGCGACCGCACTGGCCGCCGAGCTGGACCCGATCGAATTCGCTTGGACCAGTAGCGATATCCAGCTCTACCACCTGGGTCTGGGCGCGGGCGCCGATCCGATGGATCCGCGCGAACTGCGTTACCTGGTGGACGACACCCCGCAGGTGTTGCCGACGTTCGGCAACGTGGCCGCGTCGTTCCACATGACGGAGCCCCCCACCGTGCAGTTCCCCGGCATCGACATCGAGTTGGCGAAGGTGCTGCACGCCTCCGAGCGGGTGGAAGTGCCCGCGCCACTGCCGCCGTCGGGTTCGGCGAAAGCCGTCACCCGGTTCACCGACATCTGGGACAAGGGCAAAGCCGCGGTGATCTGGAGCGAGACGACGGTGACGGCGCCGGACGGCACGTTGTTGTGGACGCAGCGACGGTCGATCTTCGCCCGCGGTGAAGGCGGATTCGGTGGCGAGCGTGGGCCCTCGGGGTCGGACGCGGCTCCCGACCGTGCACCCGATCTGCAGATCCCGCTGCCGTTGCTGCCGCAGCAGGCGCTGCTGTACCGGTTGTGCGGTGACCGCAACCCGCTGCACTCCGATCCCGAATTCGCCTCTGCCGCAGGCTTTCCCAAGCCCATTCTGCACGGCCTATGCACCTACGGCATGACCTGCAAGGCGATCACCGACGCGTTGCTGGACGGGGACGCGTCGGCGGTGGGAGCGTACGGTGCCCGCTTCGCCGGTGTCGCGTTTCCCGGCGAGACGTTGCTGGTCAACGTCTGGAAAGAGGACGGTCGTTTCCTGGCCGGGGTGGTCGCGCCGTCGCGCGACGATGCGGTGGTGCTGACCGGCGTGGAGCTCGTCCCCGCGTAGGTGGGGGCTTCGCCCCTCGCCCCTCGTCCCTCGCCCCTCGCCCCTCGCCCCTCGCGCCGAGCGTGCGGCTGCCGCAGCGCCCCCTTCTCGCCACGCCCACTCGCCGAGCGTCACGCTAGCGTGGCCGTCGACGCCGAGCGTCACGCTAGCGTGACTCGCGACGGGGACCGCCGCAGCTCTCGCCACGCCCCTCTCGCCACGCCCCTCTCGGCACGCCCTCTCGCCACGCCCCCTCTCGCCGAGCGTCACGCTAGCGTGACTGCCGACGCCGAGCGTCACGCTAGCGTGGCATTCGGAGGCGATCGGACGTCACACCCCGTCTGGCGCGAGCGGCTGCGACACGTCGGACGATGTCCGCGGGTCGATCGCTCGCGACGACGCGGATGTTGATCCAGCCGCATCGCTCGACCTTTTCCTGTCGGCGGACGTCCCACTTGTATCGCCGCCTATCCGTGCGGTGCTGTTCGCCGTCGTACTCGGCAGCGACCTTGACGTCTTGCCAGCCCATGTCCAGATAGGCAAACTCGTCGCCATACTCGTCGACGACTGGGATTTGTGTTTGCGGACGCGGGAATCCCGCCCTGATCAGCAGCAACCGAAGCCATGTTTCTTTGGGTGATTGGGATCCGCCGTCTGCCAGTGCGAGGGCGGACCGCGCTCGGCGTATTCCGCGCCGCATCGGGTACCGCTCGGCGAGCACGTTTGCCTCGGCAACCTGCAGATTGCCGGCCGCGAGCAAGGCGTCAATCGCCGCAACGGCATCGTCGGTCGGGTACCAGCAGCCCAGGTCGAGTGCCGTCCGGGCGGGACTCGTCACAGGTATATCGGCGCGACGGACGATCTCGTCGGCCCCGACGGCATCGCCGTGAACTCTGATCCCTGGCAACGGATTTCGATTGGTATGGAGAATCTCCATCGGCCCGCAAGGATCGACCCACTTGGCGCCGTGTACCGCACTGGCTGTCAACCCTGCGACAATTCCTCGCCGTCTCGACCACAGCCATGCCGCTTTGGCCCGCATTTCCGGCGTCAGCTCCGCGTGCGGGTCGACATACACGTCACGAAGCAGCTTCCGGTACCGCGTGCGCAGAACACTCTTGATCAAATCCCCGCTCGCGACGGCTTCGCTGCCGATAAACGGGTCGCCCATCGCCGCAAGGTGACACGCGGCGGCGTCAACGTCACTTCATTCATCCACAGCGCCACACTGGCGTGACGCTCGGTGATCACGGACGCTCTGGTGAGAGGGGGCATGGCGAAGCCGCGGCGGTCCCCGTCGCGAGCCACGCTAGCGTGACGCTCGGCGTCGACGGCCACGCTAGCGTGACGCTCGGCGCTCATGGACGCTCGGCGAGAGATCGGCGCGAGGGGGCATGGCGAAGCCGCGGCGGTCCCCGTCGCGAGTCACGCTAGCGTGACGCTCCGCGTCGACGGCCACGCTAGCGTGACGCTCGGCGAGAGATCGGCACGAGGGCGCGTGGCGGAGCCGCGGCGGTCCCCGTCGCGAGTCCCGCTAGCGTGACGCTCCGCGTCGACGGCCACGCTAGCGTGACGCTCGGCGAGAGATCGGCACGAGGGCGCGTGGCGGAGCCGCGGCGGTCCCCGTCGCGAGTCACGCTAGCGTGACGCTCGGCGTCGACGGCCACGCTAGCGTGACGCTCGGCGAGAGATCGACCGAGGCCAGGCCAGGCGAGGGGTAAGGCGCGGCGGCGAGTGATCGCGGCGAGGCCAGGCCAGGCGAGGGCCCGGGGGCTACCCCAGGATCAACCCCGACGTCGGCACACCCGTCCCAGCGGTAACCAGCACATGCTCGACGTCAGGCACCGGGTTCACCGAGGTCCCCCGCAGCTGACGCACACCCTCCGCGATGCCGTTCATGCCGTGGATGTAGGCCTCACCGAGTTGACCACCGTGGGTGTTGATGGGCAGCCGCCCGCCGATCTCGATCGCACCGTCGGCGACGAAGTCCTTGGCCTCACCCCGACCGCAGAATCCCAACTCCTCCAACTGGATCAGCGTGAACGGCGTGAAGTGGTCGTAGAGCACCGCGGTCTGAATATCGGCAGGGGTAAGACCCGACTGCGCCCAAAGTTGTTGGCCGACAAGACCCATCTCGGGCAGACCCAGCTCGGACCGGTAATAGCTGACCATCGTGTACTGGTCAGGACTGGACCCCTGCGCCGCCGCCTCGATCACGGCGGGCCGGTGCTTGAGGTCGCGTGCCCGCTCCGCCGACGTCACCACGATCGCCACCGCACCGTCGGTTTCCTGGCAGCAGTCCAGCAACCGCAGCGGTTCGGCGATCCAGCGCGAATTCTGGTGATCCTCAATGGTTATCGGCTTCTCGTAAAAGTACGCCTTCGGATTCTTCGCTGCATGTCGACGGTCTGCCACCGACACCGCACCGAAGTCCCGGCTGGTAGCACCCGACCAGTGCATGTAACGCCGGGCGATCATGGCGACCTGCGCGGCCGGTGTCGACAGCCCGTGCGGGTAGGAGAACGAGTTGTCCACACCGGTGGAGTCGGCGTTCTCGGTCAACCGGGTCTGCACCTGGCCGAAGCGCATCCCGGACCGCTCGTTGAAGGCGCGGTACGCGACGACGACGTCGGCGACACCGGTCGCGACGGCAATTGCCGCCTGCTGCACCGTCGCACATGCCGCGCCGCCGCCGTAGTGGATCTTGGAGAAGAACTTCAGATCGCCGATCCCAGCCGCCCGCGCCACCGCGATCTCGGTGTTGGTGTCCATCGTGAACGTTGTGAGACCGTCGACGTCGGCAGGCGAAAGACCAGCGTCGTCAAGCGCGTCCTGCACCGCCTCGGCCGCCAGCCGCAGCTCGGACCGACCGGAGTTCTTGGAGAAGTCGGTGGCGCCGATCCCGACAATGGCCGCCTTGCCCGACAGCATCACACGTCCCCAATCGTCAGCGTCACCGTCGCGATCACATGATTGCCAAGGCTGTTGGCGCCGATCACCTTCACCGTGATCAAGCCGTCCTGCACCGCGGTCACCTCACCGGAGAAAGTCACCGTGTCATAGGCGTACCACGGCACACCCAGCCGCAGCCCGATCGACTTGATCAACGCCGACGGCCCCGCCCAGTCGGTGACGTAACGCTGCACCAACCCGGTGTCGGTCAGGATGTTGACGAAGATGTCCTTGGACCCCTTGGCCTGCGCCAGATCCCGATCGTGGTGCACATCCTGAAAATCCCTGGTGGCCAACGCAGTCGAGATGATGAACGTCGGGGTCCCTTCCAGCTTCAACTCGGGCAGCTGCAAACCCACTTCCACAGCGGGCGCGCTCATGCTTCCGGCTCCCACGCGTAGAGCGTCCACGACGGCCCGGAATCGCCGGCCGGGAAATCGATATATGTTGCCCGCACGGGCATTCCGATTTCGACGGCCGCCGGGTCGACGCCCCGCAACTCGCCGAGCATCCGCACGCCCTCCTCCAGTTCCACCAGCGCGATCACGAACGGCAGTGTCCGGCCGGGGACCCGGGGTGCATGGTGCACCACGAAACTGAACACGGTGCCGCGGCCGCTGGCCACCGCATACGCGACCGGCTCAGCGGGGTCCTGCCACACGGCCGGTACCGGCGGGTGCTGCAACGAACCGTCGGCCAGCTTCTGGATCCGCAACTCGTGCGCGTTGACGCCTTCCCAGAAGAACGCGGTGTCGCGCGACGAGGCCGGACGCATCATCGCGTCGGCGTCGAGGTCCTCGGGAACAGCCGATGCGGAGTCGGCGGGTTTGAATTTGAGGATGCGCCAATTCATTTCGGCTACATCCTCGTCACCCACCCGCCAGGTGATGAGTTGGTTGATGAAGTAGCCCTCACCGAGCGCGGTCTGCTTGGGCCCGATTACATCGCGCATCTCCGAAACAATGCTGACCTGCTCGCCGGGGCGCAGATACCGGTGGTAGGTCTGCTCACAGTTCGTCGCCACCACACCGATGTATCCGGCGTCGTCGAACAGCTGCATGATCGGACCCATGGGATCGTCGGTCGGGCGCTGGCCACCCTGGCCGAACATCGTCCACACCTGAATCATGGCCGGCGGAGCCACGATTCCGGGATGACCGGCCGCACGAGCCGCGTCCTCGTCCACATAGATCGGATTGCGGTCACCCAGCGCTTCGACCCAGTTGTTCACGATCGGCTGGTTCACCGGGTCCCGCGCTTCGCGCGGCTTGGCGACAACCGTCGCAATCACCTCCGCGACGGCTTCTTTCAGGTCGGTCATCGAGGCACCCTCGGCACCTTCAAACCGGCAGCCGCGATCATCTCCCGCATCACCTCGTTGACGCCCCCGCCGAACGTGATCACCAGATTGCGTTTGGTCTGAGAATCCAGCCACTCGAGCAGCTCCGCCGTTTCCGGCTCGGCCGGGTTGCCGTACTTGCCGACGATTTCCTCGGCCAGCCGACCGATGTACTGAATCTTCTCGGTGCCAAAGACTTTCGTCGACGCGGCGTCGGCGACGTTGATGTCCTCACCGGCCGCGGCCACCTGCCAGTTCAGCAATTCGTTGATCCGCCAGAGCGAATAGATCTCACCGAGGGCGCGCTTGACGTCATGGTGGTCTATCGGGGTGACGCCATCGCCGCCGGGCTTGGAGGCCCAAGCGTGCACGCGGTCGTAGATGCCGGCGGTGCGGCCGGCCGGTCCGAGCATCACCCGCTCGTTGTTGAGCTGCGTGGTGATCAACCGCCACCCGCCGTTCTCCTCGCCGACCAGCATGTCGGCCGGTACCCGCACGTCGTTGTAGTACGTGGCGTTGGTGTGGTGCGCCCCGTCGGACAGGATGATCGGCGTCCACGAGTAGCCGGGATCCTTGGTATCGGCGATCAGGATCGAAATGCCCTTGTGCTTAACGGCTTCCGGGTCGGTGCGGCAGGCCAGCCAGATGTAGTCGGCGTCATGGGCGCCGGTGGTGAAGATCTTCTGTCCGTTGACGATGTACTCGTCCCCCTGGCGCACCGCGGTAGTCCGCAGCGACGCCAGGTCGGTGCCCGCATCCGGTTCGGTGTAGCCGATCGCGAAGTGCACCTCGCCGGCCAGGATCGCGGGCAGGAACTTCTTCTTCTGCTCCTCGCTGCCGAACTGCTGCAGCACCGGACCGACCGTCTGCAACGTCACCGCCGGTAACGGCACATCGGCGCGATGCGCCTCGTTGACGAAGATGGACTGCTCGATCGGCCCGAAACCCAAGCCGCCGAACTCTTTCGGCCATCCGACGCCGAGCTTGCCGTCCTTGCCCATCCGGCGGATCACCGCGCGGTAGGCCGCGTTGTGCCGGTCGGACTCCATCGCTTTGGCTTCGTCGGACGAAATCAGGTTGGAAAAGTATTCCCGCAGCTCCGCTTGCAGCTGGCGCTGCTCCGGAGTCAAGTCTATGTACATCAGACTCCCACCAGATCGAGACGATGCGAAGGGCCGCCCAGCAACCGGGTGAGATCCTTGATCGTGGAGTAGTACCGGTGCATGGGATAGGTGACGTCCATGCCCATGCCGCCGTGCAGATGGTGACAGATCTGCATCACCGGAGGCGCCTGCGACGCCAGCCAGTAGCCGAGCACGTCGAGATCCGACGCCGCATCCAGCCCTTCGGCGAGCTTCCAGATCACCGCCTTGGAAGCCAGATCGATGGTGCGCGAGGCGATGTAGACCTCGGCCAACTGTGCGGCCACGGTCTGGAACGTCGACAACGGTTTGCCGAATTGCTTGCGTTCGGCGACATAGTCGGCGGTCAGCCGCAACGCGCCGGCCACCAACCCGTCGGCGTACCCGCCAATCATGGCCAGCGCCAGCTGATTTACCCGTGTTGCTGAAGCACCGGCAAGGACGTCACCGTCAGCAACCGAGACGTCGTCGAACGTCACGGTGTATTCCTCGGCGTCGTTGGACGTGGGCGTACGAACCAAGCCGACGCCCTCGGCCTTCGGCGAGACGACCACCACCGCGTCGTCGGCGGTCACCAGCAACCATTCTGCCGAGTCTGCGTATCCCACACCGACTTTCACACCCGAGAGCCGACCACCGTCGAATGCGACCGACGGCCGTTCCGGCAACGCGCGACCGGGTTCATTCAGGGCGGCGGTCAACACCCCGCCTTTGGCGACGCCGGCCAGGAAACGATCCTGCTGCTCGTCGGACGCCAACTCGAGCAACGGCACCACACCGAATCCCAAGGTGGCCAACGCCGGTGTGATCGCGCCATGCCTGCCCACTTCGGTGAGCACGGTGCCCACCTCGGTCAGCCCGACCCCGTCACCGCCGAGGCGTTCCGGCACCGCCAACGCCGTCACGCCACCGGCAACCAAAGCCTCCCAGGACAATTCGCGGTCGAAGACGGAGGTGACGACGTCGGCGACGGCCTCTTGCTCTGCACTGAGATCGAAGTCCATGCCAGGATCACCGGGCGCCGGTGTAGTCGACCTGCCAGTGCTTGATGCCGTTGAGCCAGCCGGACCGCAGCCGCTCGGGCTCGGAGACCGGCTTGAGGTTCGGCATGTGGTCGGCGATCGCGTTGAAGATCAAGTTGATCGTCATCCGGGCCAGGTTGGCACCGATGCAGTAATGCGCTCCGGTGCCGCCGAAGCCGACGTGCGGGTTGGGGTCGCGCAGGATGTTGAACGTGTGGGGGTCGTCGAAGACGTCCTCGTCGAAGTTGGCCGACCGGTAGGACATCACCAACCGCTGACCCTTCTTGATCTGAACGCCGTTGAGCTCCAAGTCTTTATTGGCGGTGCGCTGGAACGCCGACACCGGCGTCGCCCAGCGGACGATCTCGTCGGCCGTGGTGGACGGCCGTTCCTTCTTGAAAAGCTCCCACTGGTCGGGGTTGTCCGCGAAGGCGATCATTCCGTGCGTGATCGAGTTACGGGTGGTCTCGTTGCCGGCCACCGCCAGCATGATGACGAAGAAGCCGAACTCGTCGTCGGACAGCTTCTCTCCGTCGATGTCGGCCTGGATCAAGGTGGTGACGATGTCGTCGGTCGGGTTCTCGTTGCGCTCCGCGGCCATCGCCATGGCGTAGGTGATCAGCTCCAGCGACGACTGTGCGGGGTCGATGTCGGCGTATTCGGGATCCTCTCCGCCGGTCATCTCGTTGGACCAGCGGAACAACTTGTCCCGGTCGTCCTGCGGCACGCCCAGCAGCCCGGCGATGGCCTGCAGCGGCAGCTCGCACGACACCTGCTCGACGAAGTCGCCGGAACCCGCCGTTGCCGCCTCCTCGGCGATGCTCTGGGCCCGGCGGGAGAGCTCATCCTCCAGCCGTCCGATCGCGCGCGGGGTGAACCCGCGCGAGATGATCTTGCGCAGCCGGGTGTGATGCGGAGCGTCCATGTTGAGCATGACGTTGCGCTGCAGCTCGACGCTCTCGCGGGTCATCTCCTTGGGCCAGGTCGGGATCGCGCCGTTCTCCCAACTCGAGAAGTCGTCGCTGCGCCGCGACACCTCCTTGACGTCGGCGTGCTTGGTCACCAGCCAATAGCCGTTGTCCTCGAAGCCCGCGCAGCCGTCGGGCACTTCCACCCAGTGGATCGGTTCCGACTCGCGAAGCTGGGCGAGTTCCGCGACGGGAAGCCCGGCAAGGTTAATGTCGGGGTCGAGGAAGTCGAAGTCCGCCGGAATTTCCGAGTGTGCCATTCGGGTGCTCTCCTAAATTGCAACGAGTTCTAGTGCCAGTAAAACACGGCTCCACCGCAGACAAAAGGCGGTCCGGCATCCTCGCTTGTCATAGTAATGAAACGTGTTCTAGCCTGGCTCCATGGGTAACCCGGTAATCGTCGAAGCCACCCGCAGCCCGATCGGGAAGCGCAATGGATGGCTGTCTGGACTGCACGCCACCGAGCTCCTGGGCGCCACCCAGAAGGCGCTGGTGGACAAGGCCGGCATCGACGCGGGCGACGTCGAACAGATCGTCGGCGGCTGCGTGACGCAATTCGGCGAGCAGTCCAACAACATCACCCGGGTGAGCTGGCTGGTCGCCGGGCTGCCGGAGCACGTCGGCGCCATGACCGTCGACTGCCAGTGCGGCAGCGGCCAGCAGGCCAACGGTCTGGTGGCCGGGCTGATCGCGGCGGGTGCCATCGACATCGGCATCGCCTGCGGCATCGAGGCCATGAGCCGCGTCGGCCTGGGCGCCAACGCCGGTCCCGACCGCAGCATCCTGCGGCCGGCGTCGTGGGACATCGACCTGCCCGACCAGTTCACCGCCGCCGAGCGGATCGCCAAGCGGCGCGGCATCACCCGCGACGAACTCGACGAGTTCGGCTATCAGTCCCAAGCCAAGGCAAAGCAAGCCTGGGCCGAAGGCCGCTTCGATCGCGAGATCTCGCCGCTCGAGGCCCCCGCGCTCGACGAGAACAAGCAGCCGACGGCGGAGCGCGTCACGATCAACCGCGACCAGGGGCTGCGGGAGACGTCGCTGTCGGGGCTGAGCACGCTGAAGCCGGTGCTGGACGGCGGCATTCACACCGCGGGCACCTCGTCGCAGATCTCCGACGGCGCCGCAGCGGTGTTGTGGATGGACGAGGACAAGGCGAAGGCGCTGGGTCTCAAGCCGCGGGCGCGAATCGTCAGCCAGGCGCTCGTCGGTGCCGAGCCCTACTACCACCTCGACGGCCCGGTGCAGTCGACGGCGAAGGTGCTGGAGAAAGCCGGCATGAAGATCGGCGACATCGACCTGGTCGAGATCAACGAGGCGTTCGCGTCGGTCGTGCTGTCCTGGGCGCGGGTGCACGAGCCCGACATGGACCGGGTCAACGTCAACGGCGGCGCGATCGCACTCGGCCACCCGGTGGGCAGCACCGGCAGCCGGCTGATCACCACCGCGCTGCACGAGTTGGAGCGCACCGACAAGAGCACCGCGCTGATCACCATGTGCGCCGGCGGCGCCCTGTCGACCGGGACCATCATCGAACGCATCTAGCACTTGCGCGCGACACCCATAAGATGTGCCCATGCCGAAATCACCGCCACGGTTTCTGAATTCGCCATTCAGCACTTTTTTCATCAAATGGATGTCGCGGCTGAACACCTGGATGTATCGCCGCAATGGCGGTGAAGGTCTGGGCGGCACCTTCCAGAACATCCCCGTCGCGCTGCTGACCACCATCGGCCGCAAGACCGGCGAGGAGCGGGTGAGTCCGCTGTATTTCCTGCGCGACGGTGACCGGGTGGTCGTGGCGGCTTCGCGGGGCGGGTCGGCGAAGAACCCGATGTGGTACCTCAACCTGAAGGCAAACCCGAAGGTGAAAGTACAGATCAAGAAAGAAGTGCTGGACCTGACCGCTCGCGACGCCACCGACGAGGAGCGCGGCAAGTACTGGCCGAAACTGGTCGACATGTATCCGACCTACGAGGACTACCAAGCCTGGACCGACCGCACGATCCCCATCGTCATCTGCGAGTGACAAATGACTGATCGGTTGAACGATGTCGTGTCCGCGCAATACGAGAAGTGGACATATCCCGAACCCATTCAGGACATCACCGAATGGCTTGTCGACGGCTGGCAATGGTTCGACCCGAGTCACGCACACCTGCAACTCTGGCCGGACCGTGAATACCAGCCCGACTCGGACATTCTGATCGCCGGATGCGGCAGCAATCAGGCCGCGATCATCGCCTACAACAATCGCTCTGCCAGGGTGGTGGCGATCGACGTCAGCCAACGGTCACTGGATCACGAGCAGTACCTCAAAGACCGGCACGGGCTGTCCAACCTGGAGTTGCACCGGCTGCCCATCGAAGAGGTGTCGACGCTCGGGCGCGATTTCGACCTGATCATGTCCACCGGGGTGCTGCACCACCTGGCCGATCCGGCGCTGGGTATGAAGGCGCTCGCCGATTGCCTGCGGCCGGGCGGCGCCGTGGCACTGATGCTGTATGCGCGCTACGGCCGGGTCGGCGTCGAGTTGTTGCAATCGGTCTTCCGCGATCTGGGGTTGGGTCAGGACGAGGACGGGATCCGGATGGTCAATGAGACCATCTCAATGCTCGATCCCAACCATCCGTTCCTGGCATACCGCGACACGGCTCCGGACCTGTATTACGATGCGGGCCTTGTCGATACGTGTCTGCACGGCCGCGACCGCAGCTTCACCACCGGAGACTGCATCGAGCTGGTCACCTCGGCCGGACTGGTGTTCCAGCGGTGGTTCCACAACGCGCCGTACTACCCGCACGACCTCAATTCCCTGTCCAACCCGGCCACCGAATTCTTCGCAACGATGAGCGCGTTGCCGGAGCACCAAATGTGGGCTCTGCTGGAAAAACTCAGGACGGCCAATTCGTGCCACTTCTTCATCGCCGCGCACCCCGACCGGCCGAAACAGAGCTACACCATTGACTTTTCGTCGCCCGATGCCCTGGACTACGTGCCGCGGATGCGGCTGAGCTGCCGCTTGACCGGCGCCGAGCTCCATCGCCCGCAGTGGGACATGACCCTCAATGCCGCCGAGTTGCCATTCGTCCAATACATCAACGGGCAGCGCACAATTCGCGAGATCGCGGCCGCCGTCGCCGGCGACGGGACCGACAGCATCAAGCTCGAACTGTACGAGAAGTTCGGCCGCGGGCTGTTTCAGTCGCTGTGGCGGCTCGACTTCGTCGACATGAGCCTGGAAGCGGTCCGCTAGGAACCGGCTCCGTAAACCGGTACCGGCGTGCGCGACTTGGCCAGCAGGTCGGTGACGACGGGCCCCAGCTCAGCCGGATCCCAGCGAGCGCCCTTATCGATCTGCGGGCCGTGCGCCCAACCTTCCGCGACCCGGATCAGGCCGGCTTCGACCTCGAACACCTTGCCGGTGACGTCGCGGGATTCGACGCTGCCCAACCACACCACCAGCGGCGAGACGTTCTCCGGGGCCATCGCGTCGAAGCCGCCGTCCTCGGGAGCCGCCATGGTCTCGGCGAACACCGCCTCGGTCATCCGGGTGCGGGCGGCCGGCGCGATCGCATTGACGGTGATTCCGTAGCGGCCGAATTCGGCGGCACCGACCAAGGTCAGCGCAGCGATGCCGGCCTTCGCGGCCGAGTAGTTGCCCTGCCCCACGCTGCCCTGCAGACCGGCGCCCGAACTGGTGTTGATGATGCGGGCGTTGAGCGTGTCCGGGCCCACCGCACCGGATTTGATCTGGCGGCGCCAGTAACCGGCGGCGTGCCGCAGGGTCGCAAAGTGCCCCTTGAGGTGGACGCGGATCACCGCGTCCCACTCACTTTCACTGGTATTGGCCAACATTCGGTCGCGGATGAAGCCGGCGTTGTTGACCAGCACGTCCAGACCACCGAAGGTGTCGACGGCGGTGTCGATCAGATTCTGCGCGCCCGTCCAGTCGGCGACGTCGTCACCGTTGGCGACCGCTTCGCCCCCGGCCGCGGTGATTTCGTCCACGACCTGTTGTGCCGGGCTATCGCCGGCCGACCCGTCCAGGCCCACCCCGATGTCGTTGACCACCACCCGCGCGCCCTCGGCCGCGAAGGCCAACGCGTGCGCGCGGCCGATCCCGCGGCCCGCACCGGTGACGATGACAACCCGGCCGTCCACCACGCCCATACCCATTACACCTTTCGTTATTTGTTGGCACTCGAGGTGTTCAGGTACTGCGGCGGCTCCCCTCCGCCGTGCACCTCGAGCGTGGCACCGCTGACGTAGGAAGCCACATTGGACACCAAAAACGCTGCGGCCCAACCGACGTCGGCCGGGAGTGCGAGCCGTCCCAGCGGCACGGTGGCCGAGATCCGTTCGATCGACTCGGCATCGCCGTAGAACAGGTCGGCCTGCTCGGTTTCGACCATGCCGACCACGACGGCGTTGACCCGGACCTTGGGCGCCCACTCCACCGCCAGGGTGGTGGTGAGGTTCTCCAGGCCGGCCTTGGCGATCCCGTAGGCCGCCGTACCAGGGGTGGGCCGCCGGCCACTGACACTGCAGACGTTCACGATGGATCCCCCGCTGTCCTGCTGTTGCATCAGCGCGTTGGCGTGCTGCGAAACCAGCAGCGGGGCAAGCACATTCAGGTCGACGATCTTGCGGCTGAAGTTATGCGGGGCCTCGGCCGCCAGCACGTACGGCGACCCTCCGGCGTTGTTGACCACAACGTCGAGGCGGCCGTGCTGCTCACCTATCGAGTCGACGAGCCGCTTGACCGAATCCTCGTCACGGACGTCGCAACTGTGGAATTCGTGCGGGTATCCCTCGACCGGCCGGCGCGCGCAGGCGATCACCGTCGCGCCCTGCTCGGCGAAAACCGCGCTGATCCCGGCGCCGACACCTCGGACTCCGCCGGTCACCAGCACCACCCGCCCGGTCAGGCCGAGATTGATCCCGTCGCCGTTCGGGGGGGCTGATCGCGGATGGGGCACTGTGCTAGCGTACCAAGCAAGTGCTTGCTTAGGTAATCGACCCCAGCAGGAAGTGCCATGACGATCACCTCTTCTACCCTCGAACCGGGCATAGTCGCCGTCACGGTCGACTACCCGCCCGTCAACGCCATCCCGTCGAAAGGATGGTTCGAACTGGCCGACGCGATCACGGCCGCGGGCGCCGATCTGGAGACCCACGCGGTGGTCCTGCGGGCCGAGGGCCGAGGCTTCAACGCCGGCGTGGACATCAAGGAAATGCAGCGTACCGAGGGTTTCACCGCGCTGATCGACGCCAATCGGGGCTGCTTCGCCGCCTTCCGCGCGGTCTACGAATGCGCGGTGCCGGTGATCGCCGCGGTGAACGGATTCTGTGTGGGCGGCGGCATCGGCCTGGTCGGCAACTCCGACGTGATCGTCGCCTCCGACGACGCCACCTTCGGTCTGCCGGAGGTGGAACGCGGTGCGCTCGGCGCGGCCACCCACCTGTCCCGCCTGGTGCCCCAGCACCTGATGCGACGACTGTTCTTCACCGCGGCCACCGTGGACGCCGCCACCCTGCACCATTTCGGGTCGGTGCACGAGGTGGTGCCGCGCTCCGAGTTGGACGAAGCCGCGCTACGGGTGGCCCGCGACATCGCCGCCAAGGACACCCGCGTCATCCGCGCGGCCAAGGAGGCGCTGAACCTCATCGACGTGCAACGGGTCAACTCGAGTTACCGCATGGAGCAAGGGTTTACCTTCGAACTCAACCTCGCCGGAGTCGCCGACGAGCACCGCGACGCGTTCGCCGGCACGGCGAAGGGCAAGAAGTGAGCGACAAGCGCACCACCCTGGACGAGGCCGTCGCGCAGGTCGAAAGCGGCATGACCATCGGCATCGCCGGCTGGGGATCCCGGCGCAAGCCGATGGCCTTCGTCCGCGCCCTGCTGCGCACCGACGTCACCGACCTCACCGTCGTCACCTACGGCGGACCCGACCTGGGCCTGCTGTGCTCGGCCGGCAAGGTGAAGCGCGTCTACTACGGGTTCGTCTCGCTGGACTCCTCGCCGTTCTACGACCCGTGGTTCGCCAAGGCGCGTACCACCGGCGCCATCGAGGCCCGCGAGATGGACGAAGGCATGCTGCGTTGCGGACTGCAGGCGGCGGCCCAGCGGCTGCCGTTCCTGCCGATCCGCGCCGGATTGGGCAGCTCGGTGCTCGACTTCTGGGAGGGTGAGCTGCAGACCGTCACCAGTCCGTATCCGTCGGCGGGCAGCGGGCACGAGACGCTGATCGCGATGCCCGCGCTGACCTTGGACGTCGCCTTTGCGCACCTCAATCTCGGTGACGCAGCGGGCAATGCGGCCTACACCGGCATCGACCCGTACTTCGACGACCTGTTCCTGATGGCCGCGCAGCAGCGCTTCCTGTCGGTGGAACGCGTGGTGTCCACCGAAGAACTGGTCAAAGCCGTTCCGCCGCAGGCACTGTTGATCAACCGGATGATGGTCGACGGTGTCGTGGAAGCGCCGGGCGGTGCCCACTTCACCACCGCCGCACCCGATTACGGACGGGACGAGAAGTTCCAGCGGCACTACGCCGAGGCCGCCTCGACCGACGAGGGCTGGCAGCAGTTCGTGCAGACCTACCTGTCCGGCAGCGAAGAGGACTACCAGGCGGCGGTACGCAAGTTCGGTGAGGAGGCGGGCAAGTGAGCACCACCCGAGCCGAGGTCTGCGCGATCGCGTGCGCCGAATTGTTCCGTGACGCAGGCGAAATCATGATCAGCCCGATGACCAACATGGCCTCGGTGGGCGCCCGGCTGGCACGGCTGACCTTCTCCCCCGACATCCTGCTCACCGACGGTGAAGCCCAGCTGTTGGCCGATACCCCGCCGTTGGGCAAGACGGGTGCCATCGAGGGCTGGATGCCGTTCGGCCGGGTCTTCGAGACCCTGGCCTGGGGCCGGCGGCACGTGGTCATGGGCGCCAATCAGGTTGACCGCTACGGCAATCAGAACATCTCGGCGTTCGGGCCGCTGCAGCAGCCGACCCGGCAGATGTTCGGCGTCCGCGGCTCGCCCGGCAACACCATCAACCACGCGACCAGCTACTGGGTGGGCAATCACTCCAAGCGGGTGTTCACCGATACGGTCGACGTCGTCTCCGGAATCGGCTACGACAAGGTGGACGCGAGCAACCCGGCGTTCCGGTTCGTCAACGTCTACCGGGTGGTGTCCAACCTCGGTGTGTTCGACTTCGGCGGCCCGGACGGCACCATGCGCGCAATGAGCCTGCACCCCGGCGTTGCCCCCGACGAGGTACGGGAGGCGACTTCGTTCGAGGTGCACGGGCTCGACGAGGCTGGCGAGTCCAGGCTGCCGAGCGACGACGAACTCCGCCTGATCCGCGAGGTCATCGACCCGAAGGCGCTGCGCGACAGAGAGATCCGGCAGTGAGGCTGCGTACCCCGCTGACCGAACTGGTCGGCATCGAGCATCCGGTGGTGCAGACCGGGATGGGTTGGGTGGCCGGTGCGCGGCTGGTTTCCGCGACAGCCAATGCCGGCGGGTTGGGCATCCTGGCGTCGGCGACCATGACGCTGGACGAACTGGCTGTGGCGATCAAGAAGGTCAAGGCTGCCACCGACAAGCCGTTCGGGGTGAACATGCGCGCCGACGCGGCCGACGCCGGCGATCGGGTCGAGCTGATGATCCGTGAAGGTGTCAAGGTGGCCTCGTTCGCGTTGGCGCCCAAACAGGAGCTGATCGCCCGGCTGAAAGAAGCCGGCGCCGTGGTGGTTCCGTCGATCGGCGCCGCCAAGCACGCACGCAAGGTCGCCGCCTGGGGTGCGGACGCGATGATCGTGCAGGGTGGGGAGGGCGGCGGGCACACCGGTCCCGTCGCGACCACGCTGCTGCTGCCGTCGGTGCTGGATGCGGTGAAGGACAGCGGGATACCGGTGATCGCCGCGGGCGGGTTCTTCGACGGACGCGGTCTGGCCGCAGCGCTTTCCTACGGCGCCGCTGGTGTTGCCATGGGCACCCGGTTCCTGCTCACCTCGGACTCCACCGTGCCCGACGCCGTCAAGCAGCGGTACCTGGAGTCAGCGCTGGACGGCACCGTAGTCACCACGCGGGTCGACGGCATGCCGCACCGGGTGCTGCGCACCGGACTCGTCGAGAAGCTGGAAAGTGGCTCGCGGGCAAGGGGTTTCACCGCGGCAGTGCGTAATGCGGGGAAGTTCAAGCAGATGTCGCAGATGACCTGGCGCTCGATGATCCAGGACGGGCTGGCCATGCGCCACGGCAAGGAACTGACCTGGTCGCAGGTGGTGATGGCGGCCAACACCCCGATGCTGCTCAAGGCCGGGCTGGTCGAGGGCAACACGGAAGCCGGGGTGCTGGCATCGGGGCAGGTGGCCGGGATCTTGGACGACCTGCCGTCCTGTGCGGAGCTGATCGACACGATCGTGCGCGACGCGATCACGCATTTACAAAAGGCATCTGCGCTGGTCGAGTGAGTGGCGCGTGTCAAATAGGCTACGCTATCGCAGCTATGGCGACCGTCGAGATGGAACCAGCGGCCCCAGAAGCTACCCACCACGCGCTGCCCGACCCGGGTGAAGCGGTACCCAAGCTGGCGCTGCCCACGGTCGGAATCTTTTTCGCCGCACTGACCTCGTTCGTGGTGGCGACCGTCGGTTATCTGCACGGCTGGGCGCCCTGGTGGGTGACCATCCCAGTCAACGCGGCGGTGACATTCGTAATGTTCACCGTCGTGCACGACGCGTCGCACTACTCGATCAGCTCGACGCGCTGGGTGAACGGGCTGATGGGACGACTCGCTTGGCTCTTCGTCGGTCCGGTGGTCGCCTTCCCGTCGTTCGGCTACATCCACATCCAGCATCACCGGCACTCCAACGACGACGACCAGGACCCGGACACCTTCGCTTCGCACGGCAAGTGGTGGCAGCTGCCGCTGCGGTGGTCGCTGGTCGAGTACTTCTATCTGCGGTACTACCTGCCGCGGGCGCGCAGCCGACCGGTCGGCGAGGTCGCCGAGACGCTGGCGATGATGGCTTTGAGCGTGACCGGGCTGGTGGTCGCGATCGTCACCGGAAACTTCTGGGCACTAGCCGTCGTCTTCCTGATCCCGCAGCGCATCGGGCTCACCGTCCTGGCGTGGTGGTTCGACTGGCTGCCGCACCACGGACTGGCCGACACCCAGCGCACCAACCGCTACCGTGCCACCCGCAACCGGGTCGGCGCCGAATGGTTGTTCACCCCGGTGCTGCTGTCGCAGAACTACCACCTGGTGCACCACCTGCACCCGTCGGTGCCGTTCTACCGCTACGTGCGCACGTGGAAGCGCAACGAAGAGGCTTACCTGGAACGCAACGCGGCGATCTCCACGGTCTTCGGTCAGCAGCTGAATCCGGACGAGTTCCGGGAGTGGAAGGAACTGAACGGCCGGCTGGCGAAATTGCTGCCGGTGCGGATGCCGAGCCGGTCCAGCTCTCCGCACGGGGTGTTCCACCGCATCCCGGTGGCCTCCGTCGATCCGATCACCGCCGACAGCACCCTGGTCACCTTCGCCGTGCCGGAAGCATTGCGGGACGCGTTCCGGTTCGAGCCGGGCCAGCACGTGACGGTGCGCACCGACCTGGGCGGTCAGGGGGTACGCCGTAACTACTCGATCTGCGCCGCCGCGACCCGTGCCCAGTTGCGCATCGCGGTCAAACACATTGGCGGCGGGGCGTTCTCGACGTTCGTGGCCGAGCGGTTGCAGGCCGGTGACGTCCTGGAGCTGATGACACCCACCGGGCGGTTCGGCACGGCGTTGAATCCGTTGCACCGCAAGCACTACGTGGGCCTGGTGGCCGGCAGCGGGATCACGCCGGTGCTGTCCATCCTCGCGACGACCCTCGAGGTCGAGACCGAAAGCCGGTTCACGCTGATCTACGGCAACCGCACCAAGGAATCGACGATGTTCCGCGCCGAGCTGGATCGGCTGGAGGCGCGCTATGCCGACCGGCTGGAGATCCTGCACGTGCTGTCGGGTGAGTCGATGCACACGCCCGCACTGCGCGGCCGCATCGACCGCGACAAGCTCAACCTGTGGCTGACCGGAAACCTGCAGCCGGATGCCGTTGACGAGTGGTTCATCTGCGGACCGATGGAGATGACGACGACGGTCCGTGAGGTGCTGCTCGAGCATTGCGTGGACTCCGAACGGATCCACCTCGAACTGTTCCACGGCTTCGGCACCGCATCGCCGGCCGAACACGAATACGGCTCGGCGACAGTGACTTTCACGCTGTCCGGCGAGCAGTACAGCTACGACCTGGCCCCCGGCGACTCGATTCTGGAAGGCACGCTGCAGGTGCGCGACGACGCGCCGTACGCCTGCATGGGCGGGGCGTGCGGGACGTGCCGGGCGCGGCTGGTCGAGGGGCAGGTGGAGATGGATCACAACTTCGCGCTGGGGCAGGCCGAACTCGACGCCGGCTACATTCTGACGTGCCAGTCGCATCCGACGACGCCGTTCGTGGCGGTCGACTTCGACGCTTGATTTCCTTCCCGGCCGAACGTGAATTACACGACGCGACACGCCGATTCGGTGTCGCGCCGTTCACACTCGTTGTGATGCCTGCCATCCGGCGGCGTGCATCGCCCGGTAGACGCGGGAGATGATGGTGCCCTGCCGGTAACGCAGGAGATCACGACTGACCCTGATGACTGTCCACCCGAGCTCCGTCAACGCGACTTGCCGCTCGATATCGCGGGCCTGCTGGTCGGGCTCCGTCCAGTGTTGCGGCCCGTCGTATTCAACGGCGACCCGAAACTCCCGATAGCCCATATCGACGCGGGCGACGAAATCCCCGTATTCGTCGTAAACCCTGATCTGCGTCTGCGGTTTCGGCAGGCCCGCATCGATTAACACCAATCGGAGCCGCGTCTCCTGGGGCGATTCCGCACCCCCGTCGACAAGCGGCAACACCCGTCGCAGCCTGGTCAGCCCGCGCACACCGCGATGTTCGGAGATCACGGCTTCGATGTCGGCGATCTTGACGTCGGTCGCGTTCGCCAACGCGTCGAGTCGCTGGACGGCGTGTAACCGGACGGTGGTTCGTCGTCCGATATCGAAGGCGGTGCGCGCCGGGCTGGTCACCGGAATCCCCGCCCTGGTCATCGTCTCGTGGAGCGCCAACCTGTCCGAATGAACAGTGATGCGGGCCGGTGGTTTTCGGTTGTCGTGGACCAATTCCGCATCAAGCTTCGAGCTGACCCACTTCGTACCGAGCAGTGCCGCCGCCGAGTTGCCGGCAACGACCGCACGCCGGCGCGACCATAGCCAAGCCGCCTCGGCACGCTGAACCGCCGTCAGTTCGATACCCGCCGGGCTGTACACCCCGGGATAGACGGGTTCGTAGAGCAGTCGCATTGCCCGCTCTGGAATCACCCCGCAGGCCAGTGCTTCGGCGCCAAGAAACGGCCAGTCCATGCGGGCATGCTGCCAACAATGTGCGGCGGCTCGTCACCACTGATCCACAGCCCCTAAACCGCCGCCCGGCGGGGCCCGCCCGAGTGTGAAGTTTACGACCCGACACGCCGCGTGGACGTCGGGAGATTCACGCTCGGCGGTGAGGGGTCAGAGCCGTTCGATGATGGTGACGTTGGCGGTGCCGCCACCCTCGCACATGGTCTGCAGACCATAGCGACCCCCGGTGCGCTCCAACGTGTTCAGCATCGTGGTGAACAGTTTGGCTCCGGTGGCGCCCAGCGGATGCCCGAGCGCGATAGCGCCGCCGGACGGGTTGACCTTCTCCGGGTCGGCCTTGATCTCCTTGAGCCAGGCCAGAACTACCGGTGCGAATGCCTCGTTGATCTCCACGGTGTCGATGTCGTCAATGGACAGGCCGGTCTTCTCCAGCGCGTAGCGGGTGGCCGGAATGGGACCGGTCAGCATGAACACCGGGTCGGCGGCCCGGGCACTGATGTGATGGATGCGGGCCCGGGGGGTCAGTCCGTGATCCTTGACCGCCTGCTCGGAGGCCAGCAACACCGCCGACGCTCCGTCGGAGATCTGGCTGGCCATCGCCGCCGTCAACCGGCCACCTTCGACCAGGGGCTTGAGGCCGGCCATCTTCTCCAGGGACGATTCGCGCGGCCCCTCATCGACCCGGAACGGCCCGGTTTCGGTTTCCACGGTGAGGATTTCGTTGTCGAAGTTGCCGCCGCGGATGGCGGCGAAGGCGCGCTCATGGCTGGTCAGCGAGTAGCGTTCCATCTCTTCGCGCGACAGGTTCCACTTCTCGGCGATCAGCTCCGAGCCGCGGAACTGCGAGATCTCCTGGTCGCCGTAGCGGTGGAGCCACTGCTTGGATTCGCTGGTCGGCGAGGTGAAGCCGAACTGCTCGCCGACGGTCATCGCCGACGAGATCGGAATCTGACTCATGTTCTGCATGCCGCCGGCCACAATCAGGTCGGCGGTTCCCGACAAGATCGCCTGTGCGCCAAACGAAACCGCTTGTTGGCTGGAGCCGCACTGCCGGTCGACGGTGACGCCGGGCACCTCTTCGGGGTAGCCGGCAGCCAACCACGACAGCCGGGCGATGTTGCCGGCTTGGCCGCCGATGGCGTCGACACAACCCGCGATCACGTCGTCGACCGCACCCGGATCGACGTCGTTGCGGTCGAACAACCCGCGCCAGCCCAGCGCGCCCAGGTCGACGGGGTGTACCCCGGCCAGCGCGCCGCCGCGCTTGCCAACCGCGGTCCGCACAGCGTCGATGACGTACGCTTCCGGCATTTTCAGACTCCTTCTTTTGCGATCCCGCCCAGCACGATGGCGAGGTATTTCTGACCGACCTCGTGCGCGGTGAGCGGTCCGCCGGGTTGATACCAGCGCACCGACACCCACGTGGTGTCTCGGATGAAGCGGTAGACCAGGTCGACGTCCAGATCGGGCCGGAAGTAGCCCTCCTCGATGCCCTGGTGCAGGACGTCGACCCACATTTTCCGCTGCTGCTTGTTCAGGTCTTCGATGTAGGAGAACCGCGGCTGCGACGAAAGTCGTTGCGCCTCATCCTGATAGATGACGACTTGCGCGTGCCGGTGCTCGATGGCCTCGAACGACGTCATGAACAGGCCCTTGAGCCGTTCCAGCGGATTGGTTTGACTGTCGACGATCTCGCGGTAACGGCTGAAGAGCCAGTCCAGGAACCCGCGCAGCAACTCGTCGACCATCTCCTCTTTGGACGCGAAGTGGTGGTACAGGCTGCCCGACAGGATGCCGGCGCCGTCGGCGATGTCACGTACCGTAGTGGCGCGCAACCCGCGCTCGGCGAACATCACCGCGGCGAGTTCCAACAACTCGTCTCGGCGGCTGTTTGCCTGACCGGTCACTCGGTCCACTGCATCAGGGTATCAACCAAGCGCTTGCTCGGCCAAGGTGGGGGTTTTCGTGCTGGGCTTTCTCGTCCAGGAAGTTCTGCAAAAACTGCACATCACGGCGGCATCGGATCTTATCCTTTGATGAAGTTCGAGCTCGCGGGGAGACGAGCGACGGGGATCATCGGGGGTTCATTGTGAGTTTTTTTGCTCTTCCACCAGAGATCAATTCCCTGCGGATGTTCCTGGGTGCAGGTTCGGCGCCGTTGCTGCAGGCGTCGGCCGCCTGGTCCGGACTCGCCGAGGAATTGGCTTCGGCGGCCGACTCGTTCTCCTCAGTGACCACCAACCTGGCCAGCCAGGCGTGGCAAGGTCCGGCTGCCAAGGCGATGTCCGCGGCGGCAGCGCCATACTCGGCGTTCTTGCAAGCCGCATCTGAGCGAGCAGTCAACGCTGCCGGCTCAGCCCAGGCCATAGCCGGAGCATTCGAAGCGGCCAAGGCTGCGACAATCCACCCGGAGGTCGTCGCGGCAAACCGCAACGCATTCGTGCAGCTGGTCCGATCAAACTTCTTCGGACTGAACGCACCTGCGATCGCCGCAGCGGAAAATATCTACGAAGAATTCTGGGCCGCAGATGTGGCCGCCCTGGTTAACTATCACGGTTTGGCGTCTGCAGCGGCAACGCAATTGTCCTCGTGGCAGCAGACATTAAGGGGCCTACCCGGTATCGGACAATTCGTCAGCGGAATCGGATCAGCCGCCCCGGGCGACCCGAATTTTGGTATCGGGAACCTTGGCGGCGGCAATATCGGGAACGGCAACAACAGCTTTACCGGGCCTGGCAACTTCGGTAACGGCAACCTCGGTTCAGGCAACATCGGCAGCGGCAACTTCGGCAACGACAATGTCGGCAGTGGCAACATTGGCAGCGATAACCGAGGCGCTGGGAATGTCGGCTACGGCAACGTCGGCTTCGGAAATGGGGGCTTAGGAAGCAGCGGTGGCTTGTTTAGCCAGCCCACGCTGGGCAGTAACAACGTAGGCCTGGGCAACAGTGGTAATAATAATTTTGGGTTAGGGAACAGCGGTAACGGAAACCAAGGTGCCGGTAACACCGGGAACAACAACATCGGATTCGGACTCACCGGAAACAATCTGATCGGCGTCGGCGGCGCTCACTATGACCTGGCGTCGGGTCAATTCCACTTCGACGGACTGAACTCCGGCACCAACAACATCGGCTTCGGCAACTCGGGTAGTAACAACATCGGGTTCTTCAACTCCGGCGACGGCAACATCGGCTTCTTCAGTTCAGGCGCCAACACCCTTACCGGCGGCCTCAATAGCCTGGGCTTGGGCAACTCGGGAACGGGGGCGATTGGCTTCGGGAATTCGGGCGTCGGAAACTTCGGCTTCGGCAATGCGGGTGCCCTGAACACGGGCCTTGCGAATGCGGGGCCGGGAAACACCGGGTTCGGAAACTCTGGCGGGTGGAATACCGGCATGCACAACTCGGGTACCTACAACACGTTCTCCGGGAATTCGGGAAACACCAATACGGGTTTCTGGAATGCCGGAGACTTCAACACTGCGATCGGCTCTAGCACCGATGTGCCCGGCACATTCAGCTCTGGCTTCAACAACTCGGGTGGCTTCGTCTCCGGCTTCAATAATTCGCTGTCCGGTCCCAATGCGTACGGGGTTTCAGGGTTCGGAAATACGGTGGGTGGCGCGAACAGTTTGAACAGCATGATGTCGGGCTTTTTCAACACTGGCGTCCCGAAGAGCTTGCCGCCCTTCCCCCCTGCCGTCACAGTTAGCGGATTGAATTCTGGTTTATTCAACGTAGGCACGGCGATTTCAGGACTATTCAGCCTACAATCCGCGCTTTCCTGAAAAATTCGACTTCGCACCTACCCCTAGGCCAGCAGCCTTTCAGCCGCTCAATCAAAACCCTACGGGTGCTGGCTGGACACCGAAATCACTTCTCCGGTCAGGTAACTGGCGTAGTCACTGGCCAGGAACGCGATGGTGGCCGCCACCTCCCACGGTTCGGCGGCCCGCCCGAACGCCTCACCGGCCGATAGCCGGTCCAGCAACTCCGAAGACGACGTCTTGTCCAGGAATTTGTGCCGCGCGATGCTGGGTGACACAGCGTTGATCCGCACTCCGTATTCCGCGGCTTCGATTGCGCTGCAACGCGTCAACGCCATCACGCCGGCCTTGGCGGCGGCGTAGTGCGACTGCGAGTGCTGGGCCCGCCAGCCCAGGACGCTGGCATTGTTGACGATCACCCCGCCGTGCGGGGCGTCCCGGAAGTACCGCAGCGCGGCCCGGGTGGCGCGGAACACCGACGTCAACGACACGTCCAGGACGCGGTCCCACTCTTCGTCGGTCATGTCAGCAACCGGCGTCTGACCGCCCAGGCCCGCGTTGTTGACCAGCACGTCCAACCGGCCGAATCGTGCTGTGGCGGTGGATATCAGCGCGTCGACCTGCGCGGTGGAAGTCACGTCGCATACCACGCTCTCCACCCGGCCCTGTCCGAGCGCCGCCAACTCCGCAGCCGTCTCACCCAACCGTCGTTCGTGGTGGTCGGACACCAGCACATCGGCACCCTCGGCCAGGGCCCTACGAGCGGTGGACGAACCGATCCCGGTGCCGGCCGCCGCCGTCACCACCACCACCTTGCCGTCCAGAAGACCGTGTCCGGCAATCTCTTTCGGCGCTTCCGACAAGCTCATCCCTTGACCTCCCGAGGCAGGCCGAGCACCCGCTCGGCGATGATGTTGCGCTGGATCTCATTCGACCCGCCGTAGATGGTGTCGGCGCGGGTGAACAGGAACAACCGCTGCCATTCGTCGAAATCGCCGTCGGTCAGCGTCAGTCCCGGCTTGCCCAGCACATCCATCGCCAGCTCGCCCAGACTGCGATGCCAGTTGGCCCACAACAACTTCGACACGTTGTCCTGGCCCGGCTGCTCGACATCCATCGTCGCCAACGCATACGAACGCATCGCCCGCAACCCGGTCCAGGCCCGGGTCAGCCGTTCCCGAATGGCCGGGTCTTCGGCCGCGCCGGTGCGCCGGGCGAGGTCGGCCAAGTTGGAAAGCTCACGGGCATAGACGATCTGCTGCCCCAGCGTGGAAACACCCCGCTCGAAGGTCAGCGTTCCCATCGCCACCCGCCAACCGTCGCCGGGCTGGCCGACCACCAGCGAGGCTTCGGTGCGGGCGTCGTCGAAGAACACCTCGTTGAACTCCGCGGTGCCGGTGATCTGGATGATCGGACGCACCTCGACACCGGGTTGGTCCAGTGGCACCAGCAGATACGACAGCCCGGCGTGCCGCTTGGAACCCTTCTCGGTGCGCGCGACGACGAAACACCACTGCGACAAATGTGCCAGCGACGTCCACACCTTCTGCCCATTGATCACCCACTCGTCACCGTCCAGCTCGGCGGTGGTGGAGACGTTGGCGAGGTCACTGCCGGCGCCGGGTTCGGAATATCCCTGGCACCACAGCTCGGTGACGTCGAGGATGCGCGGCAGGAAACGCTGCTGCTGCTCGGGTGTCCCGTAAGCGATCAGCGTCGGCCCGAGTAGCTCCTCGCCGAAGTGGTTGACCTTGTCCGGGGCGTCGGCCAGCGCGTATTCCTCGTAGAAGGCCACCCGGTGCGCGGTGGAAAGTCCGCGTCCGCCGTGTTCAACCGGCCAGCCCAGACAGGTCAGCCCGGCTCTGGCGAGGTGCTGGTTCCAGGCCCGGCGTTCTTCGAACGCTTCGTGCTCGCGTCCGGGCCCGCCCAGACCCTTGAGTGCTGCGAAGTCGCCGACCAGATTGTCGGCGAGCCACTGACGGACCTCTGCCCGGAACTCTTCGACGTCCTGCATGACCTGTAGGCTAACCTACCAAGCACTTGCTTTGTTAGGAGTATCCCCGTGACCACCGATCCCCGCACCGTTCCCGCGGCGCTGGATCAATTCGCGCGCCGCCACCCCGATCACGCCGCCCTGATCACCGAGGAGCGCAGCTTCACCGCCACCACCCTGCGCGACGAGGTGCACCGCGCCGCCGCCGCACTGGTCAGCCTCGGCGTCGAACCGCAACAGCGGGTCGCCATCTGGTCGCCCAACACCTGGCACTGGGTGGTCGCGTGCCTGGCCATCCACCACGTCGGCGCGGCCATGGTGCCGCTGAACACGCGCTATACCGCAGCCGAAGCCGCCGACATCATCGCGCGCACCGATGCGCCGGTGCTGTTCGCCGCGGGCCGCTTCCTGGGCGCCGACCGGACCGCGGACCTGGACCGCGCCGCCCTGCCCGCGCTGCGGCACATCGTGCGGATCGGCATCGACGAACGCGACGGGAACTGGGACGAGTTCATCGCCCGAGGCGACGATCCCGCGGCCGCCCAGACCGTGCGCGAGCGTGCCGCCGCGGTCACCCCCGACGACGTCAGCGACATCCTGTTCACCTCCGGCACCACCGGCCGCAGCAAAGGCGTGCTGTGCGCGCACCGGCAGTCGCTGTCCGCCTCGGCGGCCTGGGCCGCCAACGGCAAGATCACCAGCGACGACCGCTACCTGTGCATCAACCCGTTCTTCCACAACTTCGGCTACAAGGCCGGCATCCTGGCCTGCCTGCAGACCGGCGCGACGCTGATCCCGCACCTGACCTTCGATCCGCTGCGCACGCTGCAGGCCATCGAGCAGCACCGCATCACCGTGCTGCCCGGGCCGCCCACCATCTATCAGACCCTGCTCGACCACCCGGCCCGCGGCGACTACGACCTGAGCTCGCTGCGGTTCGCGGTGACCGGCGCGGCCACCGTGCCGGTGGTCTTGGTGGAGCGCATGCAGTCCGAACTCGACATCGACATCGTGCTGACCGCCTACGGCCTGACCGAGGCCAACGGGATGGGAACGGCGTGCCGGCCCGAGGACGACGCGGTGACGGTCGCGACCACCTGCGGACGCCCGTTCGCCGACTTCGAACTGCGCATCGGGGATGACGGTGAGGTGCTGCTGCGCGGACCCAACGTCATGTTGGGCTATCTCGACGACCCGCAGGCGACCGCCGCCGCGATCGACACCGACGGATGGTTGCACACCGGCGACATCGGCACCGTCGACGCCGCAGGCAACCTGCGGATCACCGACCGGCTCAAGGACATGTACATCTGCGGCGGCTTCAACGTCTACCCCGCCGAAATCGAGCAGGTGCTGGCCCGGATGAACGGAATCGCCGATGCCGCGGTGATCGGAGTCCCCGACCAGCGGCTGGGCGAGGTGGGCCGCGCGTTCGTCGTCACCCGGCCCGGTGCCGAGTTGGACGAGGAATCGGTAATCGCTTACACCCGTGAGCATTTGGCGAACTTCAAAGCACCCCGTTCGGTGCGGTTCGTCGACGCGTTGCCGCGCAATCCCGGCGGCAAGGTGGTCAAACCACAACTGCGAGAGTTGGCTTGATGGATCTACATTTCGACGAAGAGACGTTGGCCTTCCAGTCCGAGGTGCGCGAGTTCCTCGAAGCCAACCGGGGCACGATCCCGACGAAGTCCTACGACAACGCCGAAGGCTTTGCCCAGCACCGTGACTGGGACAAGGTCCTGTTCGACGCCGGTCTGTCGGTGATCACCTGGCCGGAGAAGTACGGCGGCCGGGATGCTCCGCTGCTGCACTGGGTGGTCTACGAGGAGGAATACTTCCGGGCCGGGGCGCCCGGTCGGGCCAGCGCCAACGGCACCTCGATGCTGGCCCCCACCCTGTTCTCGCACGGTACCGAGGAGCAGCTGGACCGTATCCTGCCGAAAATGGCCAGCGGTGAACAGATCTGGGCCCAGGCCTGGTCGGAACCGGAGTCCGGCAGCGACCTGGCGTCGCTGCGCTCCACCGCGACTCAGACCGACGGCGGCTGGCTGCTCAACGGCCAGAAGATATGGAGTTCGAGGGCGCCGTTCGCCGAAATGGGTTTCGGGTTGTTTCGCTCCGACCCCGGATCCCAACGCCACCAAGGCTTGACCTACTTCATGTTCGACCTGAAAGCCAAGGGTGTCACGGTGCGCCCGATCGTCCAGCTCGGCGGTGACACCGGATTCGGCGAGATCTTCCTCGACGACGTCTTCGTTCCCGACCAGGACGTGATCGGCGCCCCGAACGACGGGTGGCGCGCGGCGATGAGCACCTCAAGCAACGAGCGCGGCATGTCCCTGCGCAGCCCGGCTCGTTTCCTGGCCGCCGCCGAGCGGCTGGTGCAGCTCTGGAAGGACGCCGGTTCGCCGCCGGAGTTCGCCGACCGGGTCGCCGACGGCTGGATCAAGGCGCAGGCCTACCGGTTGCAGACCTTCGGCACCGTCACCCGGCTGGCCGGCGGCGGTGAACTCGGCGCGGAATCCTCGGTCACCAAGGTGTTCTGGTCTGATCTGGACGTGGCACTGCACCAGACCGCGCTGGATATCCGCGGCGCCGACGGCGAGCTCGCCGGACCCTGGACCGACGGCCTGCTGTTCGCGCTGGGCGGACCGATCTACGCCGGTACCAACGAGATTCAGCGCAACATCATCTCCGAACGACTGCTCGGCCTGCCCCGGGAGAAGCGGTAATGGACTTCGCATTAGACGAACAGCAGCGTGATTTCGCTGCCAGTATCGACGCGGCGCTGGGCGCCGCCGATCTGCCCGGCGCGGTTCGTGCCTGGGCCGCCGGAGACAACGCACCCGGTCGCAAGGTGTGGGAGCAACTGGCCGACCTCGGCGTCACGGCGCTGATGGTGTCGGAAAAGTTCGACGGCATCGACGCCTCGCCGGTCGATCTGGTGGTTGCCCTCGAGCGCCTCGGTCGCTGGTGTGTGCCCGGCCCGGTCACCGAATCCATCGCCGTCGCACCGGTTCTGCTCGCTGACGACGACCGTAGCGGTGCTCTGGCGTCCGGCGAGCTGATCGCCACCCTCGCGCTACCACCGGATATTCCCCGGGCGTTGGACGCCGACGTCGCCGGACTGGTATTGCTGGCCGGTCCGGAAGGTGTCAGCGAAGCGACCCCGGGTGAGCGTCACGAGTCCGTCGACCCCAGCCGTCGGCTCTTCGACGTGACGGCAACCGGGGACACCTGGCAGGCCGACACCGCGCGCGCCTACCAGTTCGGCGCACTGGCCACCGCCGCACAGCTCGTCGGGGCGGCCGAAGCCCTGCTGACCGGCAGCGTCGACTACGCCAAGCACCGCTCCCAGTTCGGCAGGGTCATCGGCTCATACCAGGCGATCAAGCACAAACTGGCCGACGTGCACATCGCGATCGAACTGGCCCGGCCGCTGGTGTACGGCGCGGCGTTGACACTGGACGCGCGGGATGTGAGCGCGGCCAAAGCCGCGGCCGCCGAGGCGGGTCTGCTGGCCGCACGTTCTGCGTTGCAGACGCACGGGGCGATCGGTTTCACTCAGGAGCACGACCTGTCGCTGCTGCTGCTGCGGGTGCAGGCGCTGCGTTCGGCCTGGGGTACACCGGAGCAGCATCGGCGACGAGTACTGGAGGCGCTATGACGTCCACCGAAGAACGGGAGATGCTGCGCGACAGCGTGGCCGCGCTGGTGACCAAGCACGCCGGCCCCGCTGCCGTGCGTGCGGCGATCGAGTCCGAACGCGGCTACGACGAGTCGCTGTGGCGGCTGCTGTGCGAGCAGGTCGGTGCGGCCGCGCTGGTGGTACCCGAGGAGCTCGGCGGAGCCGGTGGTGAACTGGCCGACGCGGCAACGGTTTTGCGGGAGCTGGGCCGCGGTTTGGTCCCGTCTCCCCTACTGGGCACCACGCTCGCCGAACTCGCGTTGCTGGCCGCACCCGAACCCGACGGCGCGGCGCTGGAGGCTCTGGCCGAAGGCAGCTCGATCGGAGCGCTGGTGCTCGACCCGGACTACGTGATCAATGGCGACATCGCCGACGTCGTCGTGGCTGCCACCGACGGTCAGCTGAGCAGATGGACCCGATTCAGCGCCGAGCCCGTCGCCGCCATGGACCTGACCCGCCGGCTGGCGCGGGTCCGCGCCGAAGACACCGAACCGTTGGGCGACGACCCCGGCCTGGCGGACTTCGCGGCGATTCTGTTGGCCGCCGAGCAGATCGGCGCCGCCGAACGCTGCCTGGACCTCACCGTCGAGTACGCCAAGAGCCGGGTGCAGTTCGGCCGCCCCATCGGCAGCTTCCAGGCGCTCAAGCACCGGATGGCCGATCTGTATGTCGCAGTTGCCGCGGCCCGGGCCGTCGTCGACGACGCGTGCGACCAACCCGGACCCGTCAATGCCGCCACTGCGCGACTGGCCGCCACCGAAGCGCTGAATGTCGTTGCAGCCGAGGCTATTCAGCTGCACGGGGGCATCGCGATCACCTGGGAACACGACATGCACCTGTACTTCAAGCGCGCCCACGGCAGCGCGCAGTTGCTCGACTCCACCCGAGACGTGCTGCGCCGGCTGGAAGCTGAGGTGCTGCCGACCCCGTGACCGGTCACGTCGCACTGCGCGCAGGCATCCCCCCGTTCTATGTGATGGATGTCTGGCTGGCGGCCGCGGAACGCCAACGCACCCACGGCGACCTGGTGAACCTGTCCGCGGGTCAGCCGAGCGTCGGTGCGCCGGAGCCGGTGCGCGCCGCCGCCGCTTCGGCGCTGCATCTCAACGAACTCGGTTACACCGTGGCACTGGGCATTCCGGAGCTGCGGGCCGCGATCGCCGCGAACTATGAACGCCAGCATGGTATTTCCGTCGAACCCGATGCCGTGGTCGTGACCACCGGGTCCTCCGGGGGATTTCTGCTGGCATTTCTGGCGTGCTTCGACGTGGGCGACCGGGTCGCGATGGCCAGTCCCGGCTACCCCTGTTACCGGAACATCCTGTCGGCGTTGGGATGTGAGGTGGTCGAGATCCCGTGCGGCCCGGAGACCAGGTTCCAGCCCACCGCGCAGCTGCTGGCCGAACTCGACCCGCCGGTGCAGGGCGTCATCGTCGCCAGCCCGGCCAACCCGACCGGCACCGTCATCCCGCCGGAGGAACTCGCGGCCATCGCGCAGTGGTGCGACGACAGCGGTGTGCGGCTGATCAGCGACGAGGTCTACCACGGCTTGGTCTACGACCAAGCGCCGCCGACCAGCTGCGCCTGGCAGACCTCGCGAAACGCGGTGCTGGTCAACAGCTTCTCCAAGTACTACGCGATGACGGGTTGGCGGCTGGGCTGGCTGGTGGTGCCCACCGAGTTGCGCCGCGCGGTGGACTGCCTGACCGGCAACTTCACCATCTGCCCCCCGGTGCTGTCGCAGGTTGCCGCGGTGTCAGCGTTCACCCCGGAATCGACCGCCGAGGCCGAGGCCAACCTGAAGCACTATTCGGTCAACCGCGCGTTGCTGCTGGACGGGCTGCGCGGCATCGGCGTCGAACGACTGGCGCCCACCGACGGCGCGTTCTACGTCTACGCCGACGTCTCCGACTTCACCAGCGACTCGCTGGGGTTCTGCTCGCAGTTGTTGCGCGACACCGGCGTTGCCATTGCACCGGGCATCGACTTCGACCCCGCGCGCGGCCACTCCTATGTCCGGCTGTCGTTCGCCGGGCCGACGGGTGACATCGAAGAGGCGCTACGCCGGATCGGTGCGTGGCTGCCTCGCCAGTAGCGCTTCGAGCGCAGCGCGGTCGACATCGGCCAGGTTGATCCCGAACCGCTCGTCGAGGGCGGCGACCACCGCGGCCGCGTCGTCCAGTACGACCTTCTCGCTGCCGTCGGCGCGGTGGATGACGAGGTTGCGTCCGGCCAGGTTCATCCGCCCGTCCTCGGTGACCAGTGCCACCATCAGGTCGGTGACGAAGTGCGACGACGGGTGCGTCGAGACATACCAACTGCCCACCGTCAGGTCGATCTGCGGGCGGGTCACCGTGGTGAACTCATAGAGCGCTTGCCACTCACCGCGGATCTGGGCTTGCAGGACCAGCCCGTCGCCGTGGTCCTCCAGGCGATACGGCTCGTGGGCGGTCTGCTGCACGCCGCCGGTCTGCAGGCGCAACGGCGACGTCGGTGTCTGGCCGCCGAATCCGACGTCGACCAGATACGGACCTGCACTGCCCGGAAACGTCACGGCGAGCACCGTGTGCGTCTCCGCCGGTGTCGGCGCTTGCGGCGACAGCGACCAGACCACCCGGCCGGCCAACCGGCGCACCTGGAAGCCGAGTTCGGCCAGCACATAACCCATCAACCCGTTCTGTTCGTAGCAGTAGCCGCCCCGCCTTCGGTGAATCAGCTTGTCGGCCAATCCCTCTGGGCTCAGGTCGTCGACGGGCACGCCCAACATCGGGTCGATGTTCTCGAAGGGGATGGTCCGAGAGTGGGCCGTTATCAGTGCCTGCAGGACATCCAGGGTCGGTTCTACCGGCCCGTGGTAGCCGATGCGGTCGAAGTATGCGCTGAGATCCAGAGCCATAGCAGCCATTCTGACCCGACTCGCTTGTTTTATCTCTGTCGAATGTGGGGACTCGATACAGACACGGCTACCGCACAGCCGCAAACCGAAGAATCGATGGAGCTCATCATGAGTACCGACAACGTCGTCTGGATCGTGATCGCCGCGCTGGTGGTCATCGCCGTGATCGCCGCGCTGGCCATGCTCGCCAACCGGAGCAAACGCCGCAAGCGGATTCAACAGGCCGAAGAGATACGCGAGCAGGCCAAGCTCGAACAGGCCCGTGTCGAACGCCGTGAGGCGCTGGCCGACGAGACCGCGGCCAGGGCACGCGCCGCCCAGGCCGAGGCCGAGGCGAAAGCCGCCGAAGCGGCCCGGTTGCAGGACCGCGCCGCAGCGCATCAAAGCGAAGCAGCCACCTCGCGCGAGAAGCTCGACGAGCAATGGCAGCGTGCCGAAGATCTGCACCCGACGGACAAAGTGGATTCCGCGGACCGGGCGGAAGGCGCCGACACCGTGACCGACGGGGGACGGGGCACCGAGTCAGGGAACTACCGCGACGACGACCACTCCCGCGGAGCGCGTACCTGAGACCGGCACGAACCCGTAACGCTGCTGCGAAACTCCCTCCAACTCCTTTCGCAGCAGCGTTACCCCGTGTTCCGGCCCGGCTACCGCCCCCCGGCGGGCGGCGGCACCAGCTGGTTCGATGTACTTGTATTGAGCGCCTGCGAGACACCGTCTTCGACGCGGGCGGCTTGTCGGCCTTGAAAGTCAAATTGCTTTACACCGAATCGGTGTTTCGACTTTGCGTGTCGAATTCGTTTACAGCCAGGTGTCCTGGGTGGTGGTGGTGAGAAACGCCTCCAGGTCGTCGCGCCACTGAGCCGGGGTGTTCTTGTCCGGTTCGATGCCGGTGTATTCGCCGCGATAGAACAGCAGCGGACGCGGCTTGATCTTGGGCAAGTCGGACAGCGAGTCGACCGCACCGAACACCACGAAGTGGTCGCCACCCTCGTGCACCGATGCCACCGTGCAGTCGATGTAGGCCAGTGAGCCTTCGATGATCGGCGAACCGAGTTGGGAAGGCCGCCAATCGATCCCGGCGAACTTGTCGGGTTCCTTGGACCCGAACCGCGCCGAGACGTGCTGCTGTTTCTCGGTAAGCACGTTGACGCAGAACCGCCCGCTCGCCTCGATCGCCTGCCAGGACCGCGACACCTTGGTCGGGCAGAACAGCACCAGCGGTGGGTCCAACGACAACGCCGCGAACGACTGACACGCGAAACCGATCGGCACGTCGTCGTGCACGGTGGTGATGATGGTGATCCCGGTGCAGAACTGACCGAGCACGCTGCGGAACGTGCGCGGATCGAGAGGCGGGGCAGCCACGGTCAGCTCTTGAAGCCGACCGAGAAGTCGTGGCCCCACAGACTGACCGCCGTGCTTTCCCGGGCGATCCAGTCGTCGTCGGCGACTTGCCTTCCTTCACAACCGAATTCGACGTCGAAGCCACCCGGCGTCTTCATGTAGAAGGACAGCATCAGATCGTTGACGTGCCGGCCCAGCGTCGCCGACATCGGCACCTTCTTGCGCAGCGCGCGGTCCAGGCACAAACCGACGTCGTCGGCGTTCTCCACCTCGACCATCAGGTGCACGATGCCACTGGGGGTCTGTCCGGGCATGAAGGCCAGACTGTGGTGACGAGGGTTGCAGCCCAAGAACCTCAACCAGGCCGGCGCTCCGTCGGCGGGTCGGCCCACGAGTTGTGGGGGCAGCCGCATGGAATCGCGCAACGTGAAGCCCAGGACGTCCCGGTAGAAGTGCAACGTTTCCGCGTCGTCACGGGTCGTCAGCACCACGTGTCCCAGCCCCTGCTCACCGGTGACGAATTTGTGTCCGTAGGGGCTGACCACCCGGCGATGCTCCAGTGCGACGCCGTGGAAGACCTCCAGGCAGTTGCCCGACGGGTCGGAGAACCGGATCATCTCGTCGACGCGACGGTCGGCCAGCTCGGCGGCGGTCGCCTCCTTGTACGGCGTGCCCTCGACTTCGAGCCGATTCCGGATCTCTTGCAGCCCTTCGGCGTTCGCGCATTCCCAGCCGGCCTCCGAGAGCCGGTCGTGCTCGCCGGGGACGACGACCAGCCGGGCCGGGAAGTCGTCCATGCGCAGATACAGGGCACCCTCGACGGTGCCCTTACCCTCGACCATGCCCAGGACCTTGAGCCCGTACTCGCGCCAGGCGGCCATGTCGGTGGCCTCGATGCGCAGATAACCCAGGGAACGGATGCTCATCTCGCACCTCCTACGAAATCGATGGTCAGCTTGTTGAACTCGTCGAACTTCTCCACCTGGGCCCAGTGCCCGCATTGCCCGAACACGTGCAGCTGGGCTCTGGGGATGGTCTTGAGCGCCACGAGCGCACCGTCGAGCGGGTTGACCCGATCCTCGCGGCCCCAGATCAGCAGCACCGGCTGACGCAGCTTGTACACCTCGCGCCACATCATGCCGAGCTCGAAGTCGGCTCCGGAAAACGACATTCCCATCGCGCGGGTCGCCGTGAGCGACTCCGGCGTGCTGGCCAACTCGAACCGCTGGTCGATCAGTTCGGGGGTGATCAGCTTCTGGTCGTAGACCATGACCCGCAGGAACGCTTCCAGGTTGTCCCGGGTCGGCTCCATCGAGAACTTCCCCAGGCGTTTGACACCCTCGGTCGGGTCCGGGGCGAACAGATTGACGCTCAGCCCGCCGGGGCCCATCAACACCAGCCGCCCGGCCAGGTCCGGGTAGTCCAGCGCGAACCGCACCGCGGTGCCGCCGCCCAGTGAATTGCCTACCAGCGGAGCGCGTTTGAGCCCGAGCTGGTCGAAAAGCCCCTTGAGCGCTCGGGCCGCATAGCGGTTGAACTGGCCGTGTTCGGCGCGCTTGTCGGAGTGCCCGTATCCGGGCTGGTCCACGGCCAGCACATGGAACCGCTCGGCCAGCACCGCGATGTTGCGCGAGAAGTTCGTCCAGCTCGACGCGCCCGGACCGCCGCCGTGCAGCAGCACCACCGTGGGGGCGTTGCCGATGCCCGCCTCGTGGTAGTGCAGTTTCAGCGGTCCGTCGACGTCGACTTCTGCAAAACGAGAGGTGGATTCGAAGGTGAGTTCCTCAGTGGCGGTCATGGCCTAGACCATGGTGTCGCCGGGCGGCAACCCGAACGCGTGGTTCCCGAAGATCTGGTAGGCCCGTTCCGGGTCGTTCGCGGCGTGCACCCGGCCCGCGTGCGCGTCACGCCAAAAGCGTTGCACCGGTTGCTCGATGCCCAACGCGGTGGCGCCGGACGCCTCGAACAACCGGTCTATCGAGGAGATCGACCGCCCGGTGGCGCGCACCTGGTCGCGACGGGCGCGGGCACGCAGGTCGAACGGGATCTCCTTGCCGGCCGACAGCAGCGCGTACTCGTCGCCGACATTGCCGATCAGTTGCCGCCAGGCGGCGTCGATGTCGCTGGCCGCCTCGGCGATGCGCACCTTGGCGAACGGGTCGTCCTTGGATTTCTCCCCGGCGAACGCCGCACGCACCCGCTTGCCCTGGTGCTCGACGTGCGCGTCGTAAGCGCCGTAGGCCATGCCGACGATCGGCGCCGAGATGGTGGTGGGATGCATTGTGCCCCAAGGCATCTTGTAAACCGCGGCGGTGTTGCGCTCATACCCGCCGGCGGTGCCGTCGTTCATCGCCTTGTACGACAGGAACCGGTGCCGGGGCACGAACACGTCCTTGACCACCACGGTGTTGCTGCCGGTGCCCTTCAGCCCGACCACGTGCCACACGTCGTCGATCTGGTACTCGCTGCGCGGGATCAGGAAGCTGCCGAAGTCGACCGGGCGCCCGTCCTTGATCACTGGGCCGCCCAGAAACGCCCAGGTGGCGTGGTCACATCCGGACGACCACTGCCATGCTCCGTTCACCAGGTAGCCGCCGTCGGCGACGACACCGGCGCCCATCGGCGCATACGACGACGAGATCCGCGTCTTGGTGTCCTCTCCCCACACCTCTTCCTGGGCCTGCTGGTCGAACAGCGCCAGGTGCCAGTTGTGCACACCCAGGATGGAGCTGACCCAGCCGGTGGAACCGCAGGCGCTGGCGATGCGGCGTACGGCCTCGTAGAACAGGGTGGGGTCGCATTGCAGGCCGCCCCACTGCTCGGGCTGCAGCAGGGTGAAGAAGCCAACCTCGTCGAGTTCCTGCACCGTTTCGTCCGGCAGCCGGCGCAGATCCTCGGTTGCCTGAGCGCGCTCACGGATCCGCGGCAGCAGATCGTCGATGGCAGCTAACACCTGCTGCGCATCACGCTGTTGAATGGTGGTCACTTAGGTTTGCCTCCTGTGGGAGTGCGGGCTGAGTCGAGAACCGATGCGGCTGACTTAGGGAAAGACTAGAACACGTTCCGATTTGTGTCGAGCAGGGTATTCCTGCGGCTGGTAGAGATGCCAATCGGGTTTTCTATAACATGTTCTAGTTGAGATGGAAGAGAGGGCGCGCCTTGACCCAGGCGGATCTGGACCAAGCACCGGACGAACCGCTCGGCGACCATGTCCTGGAGCTGCAGATCGCCGAAGTCGTCGCCGAGACCGACGATGCACGGTCGCTGGTGTTCGCAGTGCCCGACGGTGCGTCCATCCCGCCGGAACGGCTGCGCTACGCGCCCGGTCAGTTCTTGACCTTGCGGGTGCCCAGCGACCGCACCGGTTCGGTGGCGCGGTGCTACTCGTTGTGCAGTTCGCCGTTCACCGACGACGCGTTGACCGTCACCGTCAAACGCACCGCGGACGGGTACGCCTCCAACTGGCTGTGCGACAACGCGCACCAAGGCATGCGTATCCATCTGCTGGCGCCGTCGGGCACCTTCGTGCCCAAGACCCTGGACGGCGACTTCCTGCTGCTGGCCGCCGGCAGCGGAATCACCCCGATCATGTCCATCTGCAAGTCGGCGCTGGCCGAGGGCAGCGGGCAGGTAACGCTGGTCTACGCCAACCGCGACGACCGCTCGGTGATCTTCCGCGACACATTGCAGGACCTGGCCACCAAATATCCCGACCGGCTGACGGTGGTGCACTGGCTGGAGTCTTTGCAGGGCCTGCCCAGTGCGGCCGCATTGGCTCACCTCGCCGCGCCCTTCACCGACCGGCCCGCGTTCATCTGCGGACCCGGACCTTTCATGGAGGCGGCGCGACAGGCGCTGGATGCGCTGAAAGTGCCGGTGCAGCAAGTGCATATCGAGGTGTTCAAGTCGCTGGAGTCCGACCCGTTCGCCGCCGTCACGATCGACGACAGCGACGACGACGAGGCGGGACCGGCCACCGCGGTGGTCGAACTGGACGGGGAGACCCATACCGTCTCGTGGCCGCGCAGCGCGAAGTTGCTCGACGTGTTGCTGGCCAAGGGGCTCGATGCGCCGTTCTCCTGCCGGGAAGGTCACTGCGGCGCGTGCGCCACCACGCTACGTGGCGGCAAGGTCACGATGGAGATCAACGACGTGCTCGAGCAGGAGGATCTCGACGAGGGTCTGATCCTGGCCTGTCAGGCTCATCCGGATACCGACACGGTCGAGGTCACCTATGACGAGTAGGCACAACGACCTGTCAATCTCCCCCGAAATCTGATTCGGTAGAGGTCACAGCGCTAAGTTCTGCTCAGGTCGGTGGAAAGGGGAGCACGATGAAGCGGTTGGTACCGGGTCTTGCGCTGGTCGGGCTGATGCTGACGTTGCTGCCCGCCCCGACAGCCGTCGCCGGCAGCAACACCGCCACCACGTTGTTCCCGGTAGACGAGGCGAATCAGATCGAGACGCACACCTTCGTCAACTGCCACGGGAACGGCAGTTGCGACTTCGTTGCCGGGGCGAACCTGCGCACTCCCGACGGGCCGGCCGGCTTCCCGTCCGGTCTGTGGGCACGCCAGACCACCGAGATCCGGTCCAACAGTCGGGTGGCCTACCTGGATGCGCACGCGACCAGCCAGTTCGAGCGGGTGCACAAAGAGGGCGGGATCGACACGATCACCACCGTCTACTTCGGCGAGGGCCCGCCGGACAAGTACCAGACCACCGGCGTCATCGACTCGGTGAGTTGGTCGACCGGACAACCGATGACCAACGTCACCGTCTACGTCTGCACGCACATGCAGGTCGTCTATCCGGGGGTGAACCTCACCTCGCCCAGCACCTGCGCCGTCACCAACTTCGCCTGAGGCGGGGCCGGCCCTCACCGCGAGCGTGAATCAGACGACGCTGCACCGGCGTGTCGGGTCGCAGGATTCACAGTCGGCGTAGGGGCTTCTAGCGCGGCAGCCCCAACAACCTCTCGGCGGCCACGGTCAGCAGGATCTGCTCGGTGCCCCCCGCGATGGTCAGGCACCGGGTGTTGAGGAAGTCGAATACCGCCTGGTTGTGAACCAGGCCGCCGCCCTCGGACACATCCATCATGTATTCGGCCAGCTCCTGCCGGTAGCGCACGCCGATCAGCTTGCGCACGCTGGACTGAGCCCCGGGGTCTTGCCCGCCGACAGCCAGCACCGCGATGCGCTGGTCGAGCAGCGCGCCGGACTGGGCCAACAGGATCAGGTCGGCCAGCCGGTCCTGCTGGGCGGCGTCGAGGTCGAGCTCGGCGAGCACCTTGAGTAATTCCTCCATCGGGTTGCCCAACGCGGTCCCGCTGGCCATCGCGATCCGCTCGTTGGCCAACGTGGTGCGGGCCAACCGCCAGCCGTCGTTGACCTTGCCGACCACCATCTCGTCGGGCACGAACACGTTGTCCAGAAAGACCTCGTTGAACAACGAGTCGCCGGTGATCTCGCGCAGCGGCCGGATCTCGATGCCGGGCGCCTTCATGTCGATCAGGAAGTAGGTAATGCCCTTGTGCTTCGAAACGTCCGGGTCCGTTCGGGCCAGACACACCCCCCAGGCGGCCTTGTGCGCGGCCGACGTCCACACCTTCTGTCCGCTGAGCAGCCAGCCGCCGTCGCCTCGCACCGCTTTGGTGCGCAACGACGCCAGGTCCGAGCCCGCCCCCGGCTCGGAGAACAGCTGACACCACAGGAAGTCACCACGCAGGGTCGACGGCACAAATCGCTCGATCTGTTCGGGTGTGCCGTGCTCGAGGATGGTCGGTGCGGCCCACCAGCCGATCACCAAATCCGGCCGCTCGACGCCGGCCGCCGCCAGTTCCTGGTCGATGAGCAGCTGCTCGGCCGGACCCGCGCCGCGCCCGTGCGGCGCCGGCCAGTGCGGCGCCTGCAGCCCGGCCTCGGCCAGTGCGGCCTGCCGCTTCTCGACCGGCAACTCAGCCACTTCGGCGACGGCCGCGGCGATCTCCGAACGCCGACCCTCGACTTCGGTCAGGTCGATGGACAGCTGCCGGCGCACGCCGTCCTGGGTCAGCGCCGCGACCCGGCGCATCCAGAATTCCGCACCACCCAGGAATCGTCCGATGCTGTGCGCCCGCCGCAGGTAGAGGTGAGCATCGTGCTCCCAGGTGCAGCCGATGCCGCCGAGCACCTGAATGCAGTCCCGCACGTTGGCCTTGGCGGCCCTGATGGTCAGACCGGCGGCGACGGCCGCGGCGATGGCGAACTGCCGAGCGTCGGGATCGGACGCCGCGCCGGCTGCATCGCCGGCGGCCACGTCGGCCTGCTCGGCGCGGCACAACATTTGCGCGCACAGGTGCTTGATCGCCTGGAAGCTGCCGATCGGCTTGCCGAACTGTTCACGCACCTTGGCGTAGGCGACCGCGGTCTCCAGGGCGTACCGGGTGACGCCCGCGGCCTCCGCCGCCAGCAGCGTCGCGGCCAGGTCGGCGACCCGTCCGGGCGGGGTGTCCAGCCGCACGGCCCGCGCCGACGTCAACTCCACCCTGGCCAGCGGGCGGGAGAAATCGGCGGCGCGCAGCGGCTCGAGCGACACCCCGTCGGCGTCAGCGTCGACAAGCAGCCACTCTCCGTCGCCCGGCACCAACAGCACGCCGCCCGGTGCACCGCCGGACACCCACGGCAAGACCCCGGAAGCCACCGAACCGTCGAATCGCACCCCGCCTTCCAACGCCAGTCCGGCGAAACGTTCACCGGATATCAACGCGGCCAGGACTTCCGGATCATCAACGACGAGAGTCGCCAGCGCGGTTGTGGCGACCGGGCCGGGCACCAGCGCCTTGGCGGCCTCCTCGACCATGGCGCACAAGTCCGCGATGCTGCCGCCGGCTCCTCCGGCCTCCTCGGACACCGCAACGCCGAACAGGCCGAGCTCGGCCAACCCCGCGAACACCGGCCGCCACGCGTCGGGCTCTCCCTGTTCCACGGCCCTGGCCACCACGGCGGCGGCCTGCCCCGAAGCCGCGCCGCGGGCCCAGTCGCGCACCAACTCGCGCGCTGCGAACTGTTCGTCGGTGACGGTCGCTACCACCAGCACTCCTCGGCGTCATCAAATTCACAGGGCAGGCAATCAATCATGCCCACTAGAACGTGTTCTAATAGTGGAAGCGATCAACCGTCAAGTCGACGGTATCAGGCCAGGACACGTCGTCGGCCCGGCTACGGGGAGGTGGGAGATTAACGCGAAGAATGCGTATCGTTTGCGAACAGATCGCCCGCACGAGGAGCCGCCCGCCGTATGTCGCCAGCGAACACGAGCAACGCTCGCGCTTCCGACAACCACCCTCGCGAGGTCGTGAACGTGGCGGTACTGGCTGAATCGGAGTTGGGGTCGGAGGCGCAGCGCGAGCGGCGCAAGCGCATCCTGGACGCCACCATGGCCATCGCGTCCAAGGGCGGCTACGAGGCCGTTCAGATGCGCGCGGTGGCTGATCGCGCCGACGTCGCGGTGGGCACGCTGTACCGCTACTTCCCGTCCAAGGTGCACCTGCTGGTGTCGGCGCTGGGCCGCGAGTTCAGCCGCATCGACGCCAAGACCGACCGTTCCGCGGTGGCCGGCGGCACCCCGTTCCAGCGGCTGAATTTCATGGTCGGCAAGCTCAACCGCGCCATGCAGCGCAACCCGCTGCTGACCGAGGCCATGACGCGCGCCTATGTGTTCGCCGACGCCTCGGCAGCCAGCGAGGTCGACCAGGTCGAAAAGCTGATCGACTCCATGTTCGCCCGGGCCATGAGCGACGGCGAGCCGACCGAGGACCAGTACCACATCGCCCGGGTCATCTCCGACGTGTGGCTGTCCAATCTGTTGGCGTGGCTGACCCGGCGCGCCTCGGCCACCGACGTCAGCAAGCGCCTGGACCTGGCCGTGCGGCTGCTGATCGGCGACCACGAGAACTGCTAGTCGCGATCGCAAGAGCGGCCGCTAGGCCGCTCGCAGCGGGTCGCGACCATCGGACTAAGCCGGCGGGCCGCAGGTCCGCCCCCGGACCAGTTCGGTGTCCAGCAATTCGACCACCGGCAGGCCGGACCGCGGCGGTTGCAGCACCAGTTCACCCGCGCGGCGGCCCTTCTGCAGACTGGGCTGCGCCACCGTCGTCAACCCACGGCTGATCGCGTCCTCGACGCCGTCGAAACCGGTCACCGTCATCTGCCCCGGCACGTAAATGCCGTGTGCGCGAAGGTAATCCATGGCCGACAGGGCCAGGATGTCGGCCGTGCACATCAGCGCGGTGATCCGCGGATTGGCCTGCAGAGCCACTCTGGCGGCGTCGCCGCCCGAAGTGGGCAGGTGCTCATAGCTTTCCACCACCGTCAGCGAATCCGGATCGACGCCGGCAACCGCCATCGCCTCCCAGACCCCGATGATGCGTTCGCGCTGCACGTCGAACGTCGGCGACATCAACCGTTCGGCGTCGACCAGCCCTTGGCGCCGGTCGCGTCCCAGTCGCATGGTGAGCAGCCCGATCTCCCGATGTCCCAACCCCAGCACGTGGTCGGCGATTCGGCGCATCGCCGCGCGGTCGTCGATGCCGACCCGCGACACCGCCGACAAGCCCACCGGCTGATCGACCACCACCACCGGCAGCCGCCGTTGCAGCACTACCTGCAGGTAGGGGTCGTCGTCGGACACCGAATACACCACGAACCCGTCCACCCCGGCGCCCAGTACCGCGGTGGCGCCGTCCTCGATGCTGCGACTGGGACCCACGGACACCAGCAACAGCCCCTGACCGAGCTCCTCGCACGACTGTGCCAGTCCTGCGACGAAGTCCCGTGCCGCCGGGTCGCTGAAGGAATAGGTCAGCGCCTCGGTCATCACCAGACCCACCGCACCGGCCTTGCGGGTACGCAACGATCTGGCCACCGGATCGGGGCCCGCGTACCCGATGCGTTTCGCGGTGGCGAGCACCCGCTCACGAAGTTCCGGGGAGAGTTGGTCGGGCCGGTTGAAGGCGTTGGAGATCGTGGTGCGCGATACCTTGAGCTCGGCTGCCAACGACGCCAGAGTCGCCCGCCTGCGCGGTGTGGGACTCACGTTCGGTGAGGCTACCGCGGTTTGCGGGCCGCAGCTGCAAGACGGCGCGGGTGTCGGAGGCCGGGGCCGTTCGGCGACATCGACACAGCCAGCGCCTAAGCTGATGAGGCGCCGGCTGATGGGGCCTGCGAGGTGCTTGGGGAAGGGGGAACAGTGCGCCAGCAGATCGCCGCGCTCGTCGCGCTGAGCGGGGCGTGCCTGCTCATCGGCGGTTGCACAGACGTGATTGACGGCAAGGCCATGGCAGGCGACAAGACCGGTCTGGCTAATCAGACTCCGATCTCGGTCAGCGCCTTGGACAACCTCCTGCTCGACACCAGCCAGATCAACAGCGTCCTGGGTGCGACGTCGATGAAGGTGTGGTTCAGCGCCAAAGCCATGTGGGACTGGAGCAAGAACGTCAGCGACAAGAACTGCCTGGCCGTCGACGGCGCCGCGCAGGAAAAGGTCTACGCCGGGACCGGGTGGAAGGCGATGCGCGGGCAGCGCCTCGACGACAGCATCGACGACTCCAAAAAACGCAAGCACTACGCGATCCAGGCGGTGGTGGCCTTCCCGAACGCCCAGGACGCCAGCAACTTCTACAACTCCTCGGTGCAGAGCTGGAAAGCCTGCGGCAACCGTCGCTTCAACGACGTCAGCCCCAACCAGCCCGACACCATCTGGACGGTCAACGATGTCACCGACCAGAACGGCATGCTCAACACGTCCGAAGTCCAGGAGAACGGCGACGGCTGGGCGTGTGAACGTGCCCTGACGGTGCGCAACAACATCGCGGTCGACATCGTGACGTGCGCCTACTCCGAATCCGGCACCGCGGCAGTCGACATCGCCAACCAGATCGCCGGCAAGATCGCCAAGCTGTAGGCCGAATTGCGCCGCATCGACCTCAACGCCGATCTGGGTGAAGGATTCGGCGTCTGGCGACTGGGTGACGACGAAGCCATGCTCGGGATCGTCACCAGCGCCAACGTGGCGTGCGGCTTCCACGCCGGCGACCCGGCCGGCCTGCTGCGGGTGTGCCGGTCGGCCGCCGAGCGGGGGGTGCGGATCGGCGCACAGGTGAGTTACCGCGACCTGGCCGGATTCGGCAGGCGGTTCATCGACGTCGACGCCCAGGACCTGCACGCCGACGTGATCTACCAGATCGGCGCACTGCAGGCGTTGGCACAGGCCGGCGGTGCGGCCGTGTCCTACGTCAAACCCCATGGGGCGCTGTACAACACGATCGTCACGCATCGGGAACAGGCCGCCGCGGTCGCCGCTGCGATACATGATGTGGACGCTGCGCTGCCGGTGCTGGGCATGACCGGCTCGGTGTTCTTCGACGAAGCCGAAAGCCGAGGTCTGCGCACCGTCGCCGAGGCGTTCGCCGATCGCGCCTACACAGCCGAGGGCCGGTTGGTGCCCCGTCGCGAACCCGGTGCGGTGCTGCATGATCCGACGCAGATCGCCCAACGGGTAACGGCCATGGTGGCCTCGGGCGAGGTGCCGGCAGTCGACGGCTCCCCGGTTGCAGTGACGGTGGAATCGGTTTGCGTGCACGGTGATTCGCCGGGCGCGGTGGCGATCGCGGCCGCGGTGCGTGACGAACTGCTGGCCGCCGGGGTCGAGTTGGGTGCGTTCTGCTGATGCGGCTCAAACTGGGACGGCCCGACCTCGGACAGTATTCGGATCGGTTCGATGTTCCCGCCGCCCAACCTGATTCGCCGCTGTGGGCAACCTGGATGGGGGTGGCGACACTGCTGCTGGACGACGGGTCGTCGGCGCTGCTGACCGACGGCTACTTCTCCCGTCCGGGACTGGCACAAGTGGCCGTCGGCAAGGTCGCGCCGTCGGCCGCGCGCGTCGACGGCTGCCTGGCCCGGGCCAAGGTATCTCGGCTCGCCGCCGTCATACCGGTGCACACTCACATCGACCACGTCATGGATTCCGCGTTGGTCGCCGAGCGTACCGGGGCCCAGTTGGTCGGCGGCGAGTCGGCGGCCAACGTCGGCCGCGGACACGGCCTCCCAGAGGACCGTCTGGTCGTCGCGGTCTCCGGGGAACCAATCACGTTGGGCGCCTACGAGGTTACGCTGGTCGAGTCACATCACTGCCCGCCCGACCGGTTTCCCGGGACGATCGACGCGCCGTTGGTGCCACCGGTGAAGGCGTCGGCCTACCGCTGCGGCGAGGCGTGGTCGACGTTGATTCACCACCGGCCATCAGCGCGACGGCTGCTGATCCAGGGCAGCGCCGGTTTCGTCGAGGGCGCACTGGCGGGATACCGAGCCGAGGTCGCCTATCTCGGTGTCGGACAACTGGGTGTGCGGCCGCGCTCATACCTGGTCGACTACTGGACCGAGACGGTACGCACAGTGGGAGCGCGCCGCGTGGTTCTCATCCACTGGGATGACTTCTTCAGCTCGCTGTCAGAACCGTTGCGGGCCATGCCATACGCAGTTGACGACCTGGACGTGTCCATTCGCATCCTCGACGAGCTGGCTGCAGAGGACGGTGTCGAGATCCATATGCCGACGGTGTGGCGGTACGAAGATCCCTGGCGTTAGAAGCGAATTCAGCCTTGGCCCTGATCCTCAGCCTGATATCGCTCGTTGTCGTCCTCGGCTTCGCCGTGGCCCGCCCCCGCGGATGGCCGGAAGCCGCTGCGGCCGTACCCGCGGCCGCCATGCTGATCGCAGTTGGCGCCATCTCACCAAGCCAGGCCGCGGCGCAAACCTCCGGACTGGCCCGCGTGGTCGCCTTCCTCGGAGCGGTGCTTGTGCTGGCCAATCTGTGTGACGCCGAGGGTCTGTTCGAAGCGGCCGGCGCAGCCCTGGCGCGTGCGACCGCAGGGTCGACCGGGCTGTTGCGACAGTTGTTCGTCATCGCCGCTGTCATCACTGCGGTACTCAGCCTGGACGCGACCGTGGTGCTATTGACTCCGGTGGTGCTGGCAACCGTCCGGCAGCTGCGAACTCCGTTGCCCCCGTACGCTTATGCCACAGCCCACCTGGCCAATGCGGCTTCGCTGCTGCTTCCGGTGTCGAATCTGACCAACCTTCTCGTCTACCGCGGCGCGAATATCTCGTTCACCAGGTTCACGTTGCTCATGGCGCTGCCGTGGCTGTCCGCGGTCGCTACGGTCTATCTGGTCTTCCGGTTGTTCTTTGCGCGGGACTTGCGGGTCGACCCAGACCGTACCCAAATCGGTCCGCCGGCGCGTCCGCCGCTGTTCGTTCTGCTGGTCGTGGCGCTGACGCTCGTCGGGTTCGTCGCCGCCGAGTCGCTTGACGTGGCACCCGCATGGGCCGCGCTGGCCGGGGCCACAGCGTTGGGGTTGCGGAGTCTCCGGCAGAGGCACATCTCGGTGACAGAGATCGTTCGCTCGGCGAATCTGCCGTTCCTGGTGTTCGTGCTCGCGCTGGGCATTGTCGTTCAGGCGGTAACGCTGAACGGGATGTCGGCGCGGATGTCGGCGTTCCTGCCAGCCGGGTCGAGCCTGCCGGCGCTGCTCGGTGTCGCCGCCGTGGCCGCCGTGCTGGCCAACCTGGTAAACAATCTGCCCGCGACACTGGTGTTGGTGCCTCTGGTCGTGGCCAGCGGTCCGGCGGCCGTGCTGGCGGTGTTGATCGGTGTCAACATCGGACCGAATCTGAGCTACGCCGGATCGCTGTCCAACCTGTTGTGGCGACGGGTGCTGCGGAGCCATGATGTGCCGACCGGCGTTGGCGAATACACGCGACTCGGGTTGTGCACGGTGCCGCCCGCTCTGGTGGTGGCGGTGGTGGCCCTGTGGGCGAGCGTGCAACTGTTCGGGGTGTAGTTGTTCCTGCGCGCCCTAACTTCTGCGTTGACGTGCGATTTCGGCGAGCACCACCCCGGCGGCAACTGCGGCGTTCAGCGATTCGGTCCGACCCGCCATCGGGATCGACACCACCTCGTCGCAGTTCTGGCGCACCAACCGGGACAACCCCTTACCCTCCGAGCCGACGACGACAACGACCGGATCGGTGCCGTCCAGCTCGTCCAGCGGGGTGTCGCCGTCGGCGTCGAGCCCGACCACGCGCAACCCGCGATCAGCCCAATCCTTAAGTGTTCTGGTCAGATTCGTCGCTCGGGCCACCGGTATCCGGGCTGCCGCCCCAGCGCTGGTGCGCCACGCGACGGCGGTCACCGAGGCCGACCGGCGCTGCGGGATGACCACGCCGTGGCCGCCGAATGCCGCCACCGATCGCACGATCGCACCGAGGTTGCGCGGATCGGAGATGTTGTCCAGCGCGACCAGCATCGCCGGGGGCGCGGCCAGTGCGGTCGCGACCAGGTCGTCGGGGTGGGCGTAGTCGTACGGCGGCACCTGTAACGCGATGCCCTGATGCAGATGGTTGGCGGTCATCCGGTCCAGGTCGCTGCGCGGCACCTCCAGGATCGAGATACCCGAATCGGCTGCACGAGAGACGGATTCGGTGAGCCGCTCATCCGCCTCGACGCCCAGCGCCACATATAGCGCGGTGGCCGGCACACCGGCGCGCAGGCATTCCAGCACCGGGTTGCGGCCCAGCACCGTCTCGGTCTCGTCGACCTTCCGGGCCGGGCGCTGCGGTTGGGCCTTGGCCCGCTTGGCTGCCGGATGATTGGGCCGCAGATGGGCCGGCGGCGTCGGCCCGCGCCCCTCCAGCCCACGACGGCGCTGGCCACCCGAACCGACGGTCGGACCTTTCTTGGTACCGGTCTTACGGATGGCTCCCCGGCGCTGCGAATTGCCGGCCATCTACTTGCCGTCACCACCCAGCGTCCACTGCGGACCGTCGGCGGTGTCGGTGACCTCGATGCCGGCCTGCTTGAGCCGGTCCCGGATCTCGTCGGCCAGGGCCCAGTTTCGCTCCTCGCGAGCCTTCTGCCGGTTCTGCAATTCGGCCTGCACCAGCACGTCGACGGCGGCCAACGCGGCCGAGGTCTCGTCTTTGGATTCCCAGCGCTCGTCGAGCGGATCGCAACCCAGGATGCCCGTCATCGCCCGGATCGCACCGGCGGCGTGCAACGCACCCTCGTGGTCCCCGACATCCAGCGCGCGGTTGCCGTCGGCGCGGGCCTGGTGGATCTCGGCCAGCGCCGCCGGCACCGACAGGTCGTCGTCGAGCGCCGCGGCGAACCGCGGCGTCCATTCGCCGGGGCAGACGGCTCCCACCCGGCTGCGCACCCGGTGCAGGAAATCCTCGAGCCCGACATAGGCCTTCACCGCGTCCTGCAGTGCGACCTCGGTGTACTCCAGCATCGAACGGTAATGCGCGCTGCCCAGGTAGTAGCGCAGTTCGGCCGGTCGCACTCGCTGCAGCATCGCGGGGATGGCCACCACGTTGCCCAGCGACTTGCTCATCTTCTCGCCGCCCATCGTCACCCAGCCGTTGTGCAGCCAGAAGCGGGCGAACCCGTCCCCGGCGGCACGGCTCTGGGCGATCTCGTTCTCGTGGTGCGGGAAGATCAAATCCATTCCGCCGCAATGGATGTCGAATTCCGGTCCGAGATAGGTGCGGGCCATCGCCGAGCATTCGATGTGCCAGCCGGGACGTCCGCGCCCCCACGGCGAGGGCCACGACGGCTCGCCCGGCTTCTCGCCCTTCCACAGGGTGAAGTCGCGCTGATCGCGCTTACCGGTCGCCACGCCCTCGCCCTGGTGGACATCGTCGATGCGATGCCCGGACAGTTGCCCGTAGTCCGGGTAGCTGAGCACGTCGAAGTAGACGTCGCCACCGGCGGCGTAGGCGTGACCGGTTTCGATCAGGCGTTCCATTAAGTCGATCATCTGGGTGATGTGGCCGGTCGCGCGTGGCTCGGCGGACGGGGGCAACACGTCCAACGAGTCGTAGGCCGCGGTGAACGCCCTTTCGTGGGTGGCCGCCCACTCCCACCAGGGCCGGCCGGCGGCGGCCGCTTTGGTGAGGATCTTGTCTTCGATGTCGGTGACGTTGCGGACGAAGGCGACGTCGTAGCCACTCGCGGTCAGCCAGCGGCGCAGGATGTCGAACGCGACGCCGCTGCGGACGTGGCCGATGTGCGGTAGCCCCTGCGGGGTGGCGCCGCACTGGTAGATCGAGACGTGTCCGGGCCGTAGCGGCGCGAAGTCACGCACGGCACCGGTCGCCGTGTCATGGAGCCGCAGGCCGGCACGATCGGTCACGACGTGCCAGCTTACTGCCTGCACTCGGGCCGCCCGGCGCGAGCGTCACGCCAGAGCGACCGTCAGCGCCGAACGTCACGCCAGCGTGGCTCACCAGCGCGGGGTCAGCGCAGCGGAAGGACCATCGCCGTGGCAATGGCGGCCAAGCCCTCACCCCGCCCGGTGAGCCCGAGCCCGTCGGTGGTGGTGGCGGCCACCGACACCGGGGCGTTGAGCAACCTCGACAGCACCGCCTGAGCCTCGGAGCGCCGCCCGCCGATCTTCGGCCGATTCCCGATCACCTGGACGGCCGCGTTGCCCACCCGGTAGCCGTCCTCGGTGAGCAGTTCGATCACGTGCCGAAGCATGTCGGCGCCGCTGACGCCCTGCCAGCGTGGCTCGTCGACCCCGAACACACCGCCGATGTCACCCAGTCCGGCTGCGGAGAGTACGGCGTCACACAGCGCGTGCACCGCGACGTCGCCGTCGGAGTGTCCGGCGCAGCCGTCGGCACCGGGGAACAACAGGCCCACCAGCCAGCAAGGACGGCCGGGTTCGATGGGGTGCACGTCGACACCCAACCCGACGCGCGGCGACTGGATCACTGGCGGGCTATCGACTTGGCCAGCAACAGATCCAACTGGGTGGTGATCTTGAATGCCAGCGGGTCACCGTCGACCACCTGGATCTGTCCGCCGACGTGCTCCACCAGGGATGCGTCGTCGGTGAACCCGCCGGTGTCGGCGCGACGGTAGGCGCGCGTCAACAACTCGGTCGAGAATCCCTGCGGTGTCTGCACTGCGCGCAGACCCGCCCGCTCCGGCGTGCCCAGAACCACCCCGTTGGCATCGACCGCCTTGATGGTGTCGGACAGCGGCAGTCCGGGCACGACGGCGCTGTGGCCTGCCCGCAACGCCTCGACGACCCGCACGATCAGCGCGGGGGGTGTGAGCGGGCGAGCGGCGTCGTGCACCAGCACGTACTCCGTCGACTCCGCGATCGCCGACAGCGCTAACTGCACGGATTCGGCGCGGGTCGGCCCGCCGGCGACGATGGTGGCGAGGTGGCCCAGGATCAGCTTCGCCTCGTCGGTGCGGTCAGGCGGCACCGCCACGACGACGGTGTCGATGACACCCGATGCCCGCAGACCCTCGACGGCCCGCTCGACCAGCGACTGCCCTTCGAGTTGATAGAACGCTTTGGCCACACCCGCGGCCAGCCGTTGCCCCGACCCCGCGGCCGGGACGATCGCAGCTACGTTTCCCGCGCCCATTTACGAGCCCCGGGCGGTTCAGGAGGCGTTCAGGAAGCTGCCGCCAGAACCTCGTCCAAGATGGTTTCGGCCTTGGCGTCATCCGTGCTCTCGGCCAGCGCCAACTCGCCGACCAGGATCTGCCGGGCCTTGGCCAGCATCCGCTTCTCGCCGGCGGACAGGCCGCGCTCCTGGTCGCGCCGCCACAAGTCGCGCACTACCTCGGCGACCTTGTTCACGTCGCCGGAAGCCAGCTTCTCCAGGTTGGCCTTGTACCGACGCGACCAGTTGGTCGGCTCTTCGGTGTGCGGTGCGCGCAGCACCTGGAAAACCTTGTCGAGGCCTTCCTGGCCTACGACATCGCGGACGCCGACGTACTCGGCGTTGTCAGCGGGCACTCGAACGGTCAGGTCACCCTGCGCAACTTTCAAGACGAGATACTCTTTTTGCTCCCCTTTGATGGTTCGAGTTTCGATCGCCTCGACTAACGCAGCACCGTGATGTGGGTAGACAACGGTGTCACCGACCTTGAAGATCATCTGATTCGAGCCCCTTTCGTTAGTTAAGTCTAACACGCGGGCCCGGCGCGTGTGGAACAACGGTGCAGGTCAGAGGCACGCCACGCGCAGATTAGGGGTTGACAGGCGGGCTCAGACGTGCAGGGGGATTATCTTCGGTGACGCATTCGGCCCCCTGGGCACGGGTCCGAATCCGCCCTCTGAGGGTACCTTGTTGGGTTCGACGGAATTCGGCGGGGCTGTCCGCCCTGCGACATCCCCGGTCCCCGCTACCGCCCGCGGTGCCTTGCTACTACTGTCCATAGTTGAAAACCAAGTCCGTGAAGTCCGTGCGCCGAGCAGGAGGCATTGAGTGAACCGGTTGAACATCCGCCTGCCCAAGCTAACCGCCTCGTTGGCGACCGCCGGCATGGCTGTCGCCGTGCTCAGTGGCTGTGGCACCGGTCAGATCTCCCAGACCGCGGCGCAGGAACCCGCCGTCAACGGCAACCGGCTCACCATCGGCCAACTGGCGCTGCGCGACATCCGCATCCAGGCCACTCAGACCGGCGACTTCCTGCAACCAGGCCGCACGGTGGACTTGGTGCTGGTGGCGGTCAACGATTCGCCGGACAAGAGCGACCGGCTCACCAGCATCACCAGCGAAATCGGTTCGGTGACGCTGGCCGGGGACGCGAAGGTGCCGGCTTCCGGGATGCTGTTCATCGGCACCCCGGACGGACAGTCGGTGGCCCCCGGCCCGCCGGGATCCACCGGCGCCGCGAAGGCGACCGTGAACTTGTCCAAGCCCATCACCAACGGGCTGACCTACAAGTTCACCTTCAAGTTCGAGAAGGCCGGCGAGGGCAGCGTGCAGGTACCGATCTCGGCCGGTGTGGAACAGTCGCAGCAGCCGGCTCCGCATCACTCCTGAACCGCCTGTCGATCCAGGGATCTGTCGGACCCCGCAGATACGGTCACGTTCGTGGCCAATGCACGTTCGCAATACCGCTGCTCGGAATGCAGCCATGTCAGCGCCAAATGGGTGGGACGCTGCCTGGACTGCGGTAGCTGGGGCACGGTTGAAGAAGTCGCGGTGCTGGCCGCGGTCGGTGCCGGCCGGCGCTCGCCGGCGCCGTCCTCGCGGGCGGTGCCGATCAGTTCCGTCGAGGCCGACACGAGTCGGCACCGATCGACCGGGGTCGACGAACTCGACCGGGTACTGGGCGGTGGTGTCGTCGCCGGGTCGGTGACGCTGCTGGCCGGTGAGCCCGGGGTGGGCAAGTCCACCCTGCTGCTCGAGGTCGCCCACCGGTGGGCACAGCGCGGGCAACGCGCCCTGTACATCTCCGGTGAGGAATCCGCCGGGCAGGTGCGGCTGCGGGCGGATCGGATCGGCTGCGGCGGTGACGAGGTCTATCTGGCCGCCGAATCCGACCTGCACACGGTTCTGCAGCACGTCGAAACGGTGCGGCCGGCGCTGGTCATCGTCGACTCGGTGCAGACGATGTCGACCAGCGAAGCCGACGGCGTCGCCGGCGGGGTGACCCAGGTGCGTGCGGTGACGGCGGCGCTGACCGCCGTGGCCAAGACCAAGGGTGTCCCGATGATCCTGGTCGGGCACGTCACCAAGGACGGCGCGATCGCCGGTCCGCGCTCGCTGGAGCACCTGGTCGACGTGGTCCTGCATTTCGAGGGCGACCGCAACAGTTCGCTGCGCATGGTCCGCGGCATCAAGAACCGGTTCGGCGCCGCCGACGAGGTCGGTTGTTTCCTGTTGCACGACAACGGAATCGAAGGCGTCGCCGACCCGTCACACCTGTTCCTGGACCAGCGGCCGACACCGGTACCCGGCACCGCGATCACGGTGACGCTGGACGGAAAACGCCCGCTGATCGGGGAAGTCCAGGCCCTGCTGGCCGAGCCGAACGGCGGTTCGCCCCGCCGGGCCGTCAGCGGTATCGACCATTCCCGGGCCGCGATGATCACCGCCGTGCTAGAGAAGCACGGCAAGCTGAAACTCGGCGCCGTCGAGATCTACCTGTCCACCGTCGGCGGCATGCGGTTGACCGAACCGTCGTCGGACCTGGCGATCGCGACCGCGCTGGCGTCGGCGTGGGCCGGCCTGCCGCTGCCCACCACCGCGGTGATGATCGGCGAAGTGGGCCTGGCGGGTGACCTGCGCCGGGTGCACGGCATGGAGCGGCGGCTGGCCGAAGCCGCCCGCCAGGGATTCAACGTCGCGTTGATTCCGCCGGGCTGCGCCGCCGTCCCGGCCGGAATGCGGGCCTTGACCGCGGCCACCATCCGCGAGGCGCTGCACCACATCGTCGACATCGCCGACCATCACAGCTTCGAGCCGCCGCCGCTCCAACAACTCGACGGCACCGGATAGGGGTCCCGCCCAGCCGCCCGGCGTAGCAGAATGCTCGCTGTGACTCGTCCGACCCTGCGTGAGGCCGTTGCCCGCCTGGCCCCCGGCACCGGGCTGCGCGACGGCCTGGAACGCATCCTGCGTGGCCGCACCGGCGCCCTGATCGTGCTCGGTCACGACGAGAGCGTCGAGGCCATCTGCGACGGCGGCTTCTCACTGGACGTGCGCTACGCCCCGACCCGGCTACGTGAACTGTCCAAGATGGACGGCGCCGTCGTGCTGTCCACCGACGGCAGCCGCATCGTGCGGGCCAACGTGCAGCTGGTCCCGGACCCTTCGATCCCCACCGACGAGTCGGGGACCCGGCACCGCTCGGCGGAACGGTCGGCGATCCAGACCGGCTACCCGGTGATCTCGGTCAGCCATTCGATGAACATCGTGACCGTCTACGCCGGCGGTGAGCGCCACGTGCTGACCGACTCGGCGACCATCCTGTCGCGTGCCAACCAGGCGATCGCGACCCTGGAGCGGTACAAGACCAGGCTCGACGAGGTCAGCCGGCAACTGTCCCGGGCCGAGATCGAAGACTTCGTGACGCTGCGCGACGTGATGACGGTGGTGCAGCGGCTCGAACTGGTCCGGCGCATCGGGCTGGTCATCGACAACGACGCCGTTGAGCTGGGCACCGACGGGCGCCAGTTGCGGCTGCAGCTCGAGGAACTGCTGGGCGGCAACGACACCGCCCGCGATCTGATCGTGCGCGACTACCACGCCAGCCCCGAGCCACCGGCCGAGGCGCAGATCGCCGCCACGCTTGCCGAGCTGGATGCGCTGTCGGACACCGACCTGCTCGAGCTCACCGCACTGGCCAAGGTCTTCGGGTATCCGACGACAGCCGAGGCCCAGGATCAGGCGCTGAGCCCGCGCGGCTACCGCGCCATGGACGGCATCCCCCGACTGCAGTTCGCCCACGTCGACCTGCTGGTCCGGTCGTTCGGAACGCTGCAGGGGCTACTGGCGGCCAGCGCCAACGACCTGCAATCCGTCGACGGCATCGGCGCGATGTGGGCCCGGCACGTACGCGAGGGGCTCTCGCAACTGGCCGAGTCGACCATCGCCGATCACTGAGCCCTGCCACGGCCTGTCTTGACGATCGCGGCGGAAACACCCAGAAGACGGTTCCCCGCGGGCAGGGTAGGACCGTTCTGGCTGCTCCACTACTTCGAGTGTGAATCCTTGGCTTTGCGTGTGAAGCGACGGCTTTCGGAGTGAGCCGACGGTGGGAAAAACGGCGAAATCCCGCCAAGGCTTCACCCGCAAGGCCCAGTTTTCACACTCAAAGCCCAGCTTTCACGCAACGCCCAGGCGTCCCGCTGAACGCCCAAGTTCACCCGAACGCGGCAGCGATCAGCCTCCCGTCGGCGGGGCCTCCGGCATCGGCGCCTGAGCGGGTCCCGGCGCGGGCGCCGGACCGGGCGGCTGCGGCGGCTGGTTCAGTACGAACGGGACCGGCTGCGAGCGCAGGTTCCCCAGCTGCACGACCAGGTTGTAGGTGCCCGGTCCGATCGCCGGCCGCGGCAACGGGCACTTCGGCGCGGACCCCATCCCGGTCCAGGTCACCGCGGTGGTCACCTGCTCACCCGGGGTGAAGGTCTTTACCAGCGTCTCGTTGGACGGCGCGCAGTCCAGGTTGGACCACAGCCGCTTGTTGTCCAGCGAGTAGACGTAGGCGGCGAGCACCGCGGCGCCGACATCGCGCTTGCAGGACACCAAACCGATGTTGGTGACGACCATCGTGAACTTCGGCTGGTCACCGATGTAGTACTGCGGCGAGTTGGTCAGCCCCTTGACCGCCAGCGTCGAATCCGGGCAGTCGTCGCCCTCCTTCAGAACCGGCGGCGGTTGCACGGCGGCGGTCGGCGTCGGCGCCTCCGGGTTCACCGTCCCCGGCGGCGCACCCGGGGCGGGCGCCCCGGTCTGTCCGGCCGGCTGTGGCGCGCCGGGCGCTTGAGGCGCGTTCGACCCCAGGTTCCCTTGCGCCGTGGTGCCCTTGTCGGCCGGCTTCGCTCCGGCGTCACTACTGACGAATGCGATGACGATGGCGACGGCTATCCCGATCGCGACAACCGCGATGCCCAGGGCAAGTCCCCTGCGCCGCCAGTAGATCTCGGTGGGTAGCGGGCCTCGCGGTTCCAGATCCAGCACATTTACACGGTAGGGCCAGGTCACGCAGACGCGTCCGACCCGCGTCGGCGTGTCGCGCGGTTAACCGGTCGACGGCCGTGTTAGTAGCCGCACCGCACTGCCGTCAGGCGGTCTTGCTTTCTGGCTCAGCTCCGATGTCGCCCTCGGTGTGGACCAGCTCCGCGCGTCCTTCGGCCAGGCGGTAGGTGACGCCGGCTATTCCCAACACGCCGTCCGCCACACGCTTGGCGATGATCGTCGAACGCTCCATCAACTGCGCCGCGGTCTCGCGTACGTGTCGCTCCTCGAATTCGTCGACCCGGGTCAGTCCGTCGCGGCGGCCCAACAACACCGTCGTCACGACCCGCTCCACCAGGTCCCGCACGAAACCGGATTGGATCTCACCGTCGTCGGCTGCGCTCAGTGCGGCTTTGACGGCACCGCAGCTGTCATGGCCGAGGATCACGATCAGCGGCACTTCCAGGACCGCCACCGCGTACTCGATGGAGCCCAGCACTGCCGCGTCGATGGCTTGCCCGGCCGTGCGAACTACGAACACGTCTCCGAGACCCTGGTCGAAGATCAACTCGGCGGCGACCCGGCTGTCCGAACAGCCGAAGATGACCGCTGTCGGCTTCTGGCCGGTGGCCAGCCCGGCCCGGTACTCGATGCTTTGGCTGGGGTGCTCGGGCTTCCCGGCGACGAATCGCTCGTTACCCTCTTTGAGTGCTTTCCAGGCGCTTACGGGGTTGCTGTTCGGCATGCCAGACATTCTGCCGGAAGGACTCGTGACCGTCTCGCCCCACATACCAGTCACAAATGTGCTGGCCTGGTACGACAGCTCCAGCCGCGACCTGCCGTGGCGGCAGCCCGGCGTCAGCGCCTGGCAGATCCTGGTCAGCGAATTCATGCTGCAGCAGACGCCGGTCGCCCGGGTCCTGCCGATCTGGACCGACTGGGTACGGCGCTGGCCCACCCCCTCGGCCACCGCGGCCGCCACCGCCGCCGACGTGCTGCGGGCGTGGGGCAAATTGGGTTACCCGAGGCGGGCCAAGCGACTGCACGAGTGCGCCGTCGTCATCGCCCGTGACCATGGCGACGTGGTTCCCGACGACGTCGAAACGCTGCTGGCGTTACCGGGGGTGGGCAGCTACACCGCGCGGGCGGTGGCCTGCTTCGCCTATCGCCAGCGGGTGCCGGTGGTGGACACCAACGTTCGCCGCGTAGTGGCCCGCGCTGTCCACGGCCGCGCCGACGCGGGTTCGCCATCGGCGACCCGCGACCACGCCGACGTGCTCGAGCTGTTGCCGGATGACGAACGGGCGCCGACGTTTTCGGTGGCGATCATGGAGCTGGGCGCGACGGTGTGCACCGCCCGGGCGCCCAAGTGCGGGATGTGCCCGCTCGGGCAATGCGCCTGGCGACGTGCCGGCTACCCGCCGGCCGCCGGCCCGGCCAAGCGCGTTCAAACCTATGCCGGGACCGATCGCCAAGTCCGGGGGCGGCTGCTGGATGTGTTGCGCGCCAAGGACTCTCCGGTGACCCGGGCCGAGCTGGACGTGGCGTGGCTTTCCGACACCGCCCAGCGGGACCGGGCACTGTTCTCGTTGCTCGCCGACGGACTGGTCACGCAGACGTCGGACGGCCGGTTCGCGCTGGCCGGCGAGGAGTAGTCAGGAAGGATTCGACCGCACGCCGGTAAACCTCCGGGGCGTCGTCGTGAATAAGGTGGCCGGCGCCAGGGACATGCAGATATGTTGTCGCAACGGTTGATTCGTGCATCTGGCGCATCTGCCCCGGCGGTGTCACCGAGTTGCCGGCCTCGATCAGCAGTACCGGTGAACGCACGGCCCGCCACTGTGCCCAGTAGTCGCGCAGACCCCACTGCGCGGCGATCTCTATCCACCGCTGGGTGTGACCGTGCAACCGCCAACCCGTCTCGGTACGGTCGAAGGCTTCCAGGAAGTACTGTCCGGCAACAGGTCCGAACTCGGCGAATACCTGTTCGGGAGAATGGAATTCGACGGGCAGGGCGTGCAGCCACGGCTCCCAAGGGCCGGTGGTACGCCCGACGAAGTCCGGGGCCATGTCCTCGACTACCAGCGCGTCGACCAACTCGGGATGTTCGGCGGCCAGACACCAGGAATGCAGTGCGCCCATCGAATGCCCGACGAGCGTCACCGGCACACCCGGACCGGTGACTGCCTCCCCGAGATCGGCCACGAACCGCTCGGTGCTGATCGGATAGGGGTCGTCGACGTCCCGGCCCCGGTGCCACGGCGCGTCGTAGGTGTACACCGCGCCCAATCGGGTGAGCCACGGCAGCTGGCGCGTCCAGGTGGTGCCCCGGCCCATCAGCCCGTGCACGAGGACCAACGGTCTGCCCTGACCGCCGCGGTGGGTCAGCAGATCGGTGGGCACGGGTGGCACGGTAACCTAACGGCATGCCAGTGGTGAAGATCAACGCAATCGAGGTGCCCGCCGACGCTGGCCCTGAGCTGGAGAAGCGGTTCGCGCACCGCGCCCACGCGGTGGAGAACTCGCCCGGTTTCCTCGGCTTCCAGCTGCTGCGTCCGGTCAAGGGTGAGGACCGCTACTTCGTGGTGACGCACTGGGAGTCCGATGAAGCGTTCCAGGCGTGGGCGAGCGGACCTGCCATTCAAGCCCACGCCGGAATGAACAAGAACCCGGTGGCCACCGGTGCTTCGCTGCTGGAATTCGAGGTCGTGCTCGACGTTGCCGGGAACGTACAGGCTCAGTAGTCGGCGCCGAGTCGCGGCGCTGAGCGCCGTGACCGCGCTGGTGGTGACGTTGACGCCTGGGTGCGCTCCGTCGCCGACACCCGCCGCGAACGCGGCGAACCCCGGGCACCGCATCGACACCACTACCCCGCCCGGGCTGCGTGCCCAGCAGACCATGGACATGCTCAATTCCGACTGGCCGATCGGCCCGGTCGGGGTGGCCACCCTGGCCGCGCCGGAAAAGGTCGACTCGGTGGAAGCGACCATGGAAGGACTCTGGTGGGACCGGCCGTTCACCTTGGCCGGCGTGGACATCGGCGCCAGCGTGGCCACCCTGCACCTGATCTCGTCCTACGGTGCGCGACAAGACATCCGGATTCACACCGACGACGGTGGCTGGGTCGACCGGTTCGACCTCGAGACCCAACCGCCCCCACCGATCACCGCATGGCCGGATATCGATGCGGTGCTGAGCAAGACCGGCGCCCGCTACTCCTACCAGGTGGCGAAGATCGACAACGGTCAGTGCGTCCGGGTGGCGGGCGCCAACACCGGCGAATCGCTGCCGTTGGCTTCCATTTTCAAGTTGTACGTCCTGCACGCACTCGCCGTGGCCGTCAAGCGCGGCACCGTCTCCTGGGACGACCAGTTGACGGTGACCACGAAAAGCAAAGCCGTCGGGTCGTCCGGCCTGGAGCTGGCACCCGGCGATCACGTCTCGGTGCGAACCGCCGCCGAGAAGATGATCGCCACCAGTGACAACATGGCCACCGATCTACTGATCGGCCGGATGGGCACGCAAGCCGTCGAAGAGGCGCTGGTCACCGCCGGGCACCACGATCCGGCCAGCATGACCCCGTTTCCGACCATGTACGAGCTGTTCTCGGTCGGCTGGGGCCAGCCCGATGTCCGGGAGCGTTGGAAGAAGGCGTCCCAGCAGGAGCGCGCCGCAATGCTGACGCAGGCGAATTCGACTCCCTACCAACCGGATCCGACTCGCGCCCACACTCCGGCCTCGGCCTACGGCGCCGAATGGTACGGCACCGCCGAGGACATCTGCCGGGTACATGTGGCGCTGCAGGCCGACGCCGTCGGCACCGCCGCACCCGTGCGGCAGATCCTGTCCGCCGTGGCCGGCATCCAGCTGGACCGCAACGTGTGGCCCTACATCGGCGCGAAAGCTGGTGGGCTGCCGGGAGATTTGACGTTCAGCTGGTATGCCGTCGACAAGACCGGACAACCGTTCGTGGTGAGCTTCCAGTTGAACTGGCCCCGCGACCACGGGCCGACGGTGACCAGCTGGATGCTGCAGGTCGCCAAGCGCGCCTTCGCGCTGATCGAACCGCGCTGATATAGATCGACGAGCAGACGCAAAAGCCCCTCATTTCGGCAGGAAATGGGGGCTTTTGCGTCTGCTCGGCGAAACTGCTACTCCGGCGCGCTGTGCGCCCCGGCCTTGGCCAGGTCCGGCTCGGTCGGCTTGCGGGTCCCGGTGAAGGTGAACTTCGCGTCCTCGCCGGCGCTTTCGCCGTCCCAGTTGTCGACGTCGACGGTGACGATCTGGCCCGGACCGATCTCCTCGAACAGGATCTTCTCCGAGAGCTGGTCCTCGATCTCGCGCTGGATGGTGCGCCGCAGCGGACGCGCACCCAGCACCGGGTCGAAGCCGCGCTTGGCCAGCAGTGCCTTGGCCTTGTCGGTCAGCTCCATCGACATGTCCTTGGTCTTGAGCTGCTTGCCGACCCGCTCGATCATCAGGTCGACCATCTGGATGATCTCGTCGCGAGTCAACTGGTGGAAGACGATGATGTCGTCGATGCGGTTGAGGAACTCCGGGCGGAAGTGCTTCTTCAGCTCGTCGTTGACCTTCTGCTTCATCCGCTCGTAGTTGTTGTCCCCACCGCTCTGACTGAAGCCCAGCCCCACCGGCTTGGAGATATCCGAGGTACCCAGGTTCGAGGTGAAGATCAGCACGGTGTTCTTGAAGTCCACCGTGCGGCCCTGACCGTCGGTGAGCCGGCCGTCCTCGAGGACCTGCAACAGACTGTTGTAGATCTCCTGGTGGGCCTTCTCGATCTCGTCGAACAGCACCACGCTGAACGGCTTGCGGCGCACCTTCTCGGTGAGCTGGCCGCCCTCCTCGTAGCCGACGTACCCGGGCGGGGCACCGAACAGCCGCGACGCGGTGAAGCGGTCGTGGAACTCGCCCATGTCGATCTGGATGAGCGCGTCGTCGTCGCCGAACAGGAAGTTGGCCAGCGCCTTGGACAGCTCGGTCTTACCGACGCCGGACGGGCCGGCGAAGATGAACGAACCCGACGGGCGCTTGGGGTCTTTCAGCCCGGCACGGGTACGGCGGATCGCCTTCGAAACAGCCTTGACGGCGTCGACCTGGCCGATGATCCGCTTGTGGATCTCGTCCTCCATGCGCAGCAGCCGGGTGGTCTCGGCCTCGGTGAGCTTGAACACCGGGATGCCGGTCCAGTTGCCCAGCACCTCGGCGATCTCGTTGTCGTCCACCTCGGCGACCACGTCCATGTCGCCTGAGCGCCACTGCTTTTCGCGCTCGGCCCGCTGCGCGACCAGTTGCTTCTCCCGGTCCCGCAGGCTCGCGGCCTTCTCGAAGTCCTGGGCGTCGATCGCCGATTCCTTCTCCCGGCGCGCCTCGGCGATCTTCTCGTCGAACTCGCGCAGGTCTGGCGGAGCGGTCATCCGGCGGATCCGCATGCGCGCCCCCGCCTCGTCGATCAGGTCGATCGCCTTGTCCGGCAGGAACCGGTCGTTGATGTAACGGTCCGCCAGGGTGGCGGCAGCCACGATCGCGGAGTCGCTGATCGACACCCGGTGGTGCGCCTCGTAGCGGTCCCGCAGACCCTTGAGGATCTCGATGGTGTGCGCCACAGTCGGCTCGCCGACCTGCACCGGCTGGAAGCGGCGCTCCAGGGCGGCGTCCTTCTCGATGTACTTGCGGTACTCGTCTAGCGTCGTGGCGCCGATGGTCTGCAGCTCACCGCGGGCCAGCTTGGGCTTGAGGATGCTGGCCGCGTCGATTGCGCCCTCGGCAGCACCCGCCCCGACCAGCGTGTGCAACTCGTCGATGAACAGGATGATGTCGCCGCGGGTGTTGATCTCCTTGAGCACCTTCTTCAGGCGTTCCTCGAAGTCACCGCGGTAGCGCGAACCGGCGACCAGCGAACCCAGGTCCAGGGTGTAGAGCTGCTTGTCCTTGAGCGTCTCCGGAACTTCGCCGTGCACGATGGCCTGGGCCAGCCCCTCCACGACGGCGGTCTTGCCGACACCGGGCTCGCCGATCAGCACCGGGTTGTTCTTGGTGCGGCGGCTCAGCACCTGCATGACCCGCTCGATTTCCTTCTCGCGGCCGATGACCGGGTCGAGCTTGCCTTCCATGGCGGCCGCGGTCAGGTTGCGGCCGAACTGGTCGAGGACCAGCGACGTCGACGGAGAGCCGGACTCGCCGCCACGACCACCGGTGCCGGCTTCGGCGGCCTCCTTGCCCTGGTAGCCGCTCAGCAACTGGATCACCTGCTGACGCACCCGGGTCAGCTCGGCACCGAGCTTGACCAGCACCTGCGCCGCCACGCCCTCACCCTCGCGGATCAGGCCCAGCAGGATGTGTTCGGTGCCGATGTAGTTGTGGCCCAGCTGCAACGCCTCGCGCAGGCTCAGCTCGAGGACCTTCTTGGCCCTCGGGGTGAACGGGATGTGCCCGGACGGTGCCTGCTGGCCTTGGCCGATGATCTCCTCGACCTGGCTGCGCACGCCTTCCAGCGAGATGCCCAGGGACTCCAGTGACTTGGCTGCGACGCCTTCGCCTTCGTGGATGAGACCCAGCAGGATGTGTTCAGTCCCGATGTAGTTGTGGTTGAGCATCCTGGCCTCTTCTTGAGCCAGAACGACGACCCTGCGGGCACGGTCGGTAAAACGTTCAAACATCGGTTATTACCTGCTCTCCCTCACCATCGGTACTCCGTCTCGAAACGACGACACCCTGTCTTCGTTCGACCCAGCCGGCACAGGGGCCGACGTCGCGTACCTTCCGTCCACTCTAATGGTCGGCCCGCCGCGGTACTAACCTCGCGGTACGCAGCGACACCGAAGCACAAAGGGGATAACGCAAAAGGACGTCCATGCGTTTCCGCCAATGCCCGCCGATCGGTTCGCCGCAAGCGAAAGGCAAAAAAATCCGGCGCTCAGGCCTCGGGCCCGGACGCCGGATCAAGCGTGTCGTGCGGTTAGGTTGCGGCGTGGAAGGCGTCGATGACGTCGGCCGGGATACGGCCGCGGGTCGACACGTTGTGCCCGTTGCGGCGCGCCCATTCCCGAATCGCGGCGCTCTGCTCACGGTCGATGGCGCCGCGGCCCCGTCCGGTACCCGAACGACCGCGCCGCCTGCCCCCGACCCGGCGCCCGGCAGCCACCCAGCCCTTCAGGTCGTTGCGCAGTTTCGCCGCATTTTTACTCGAAAGGTCGATCTCATAGGTCACCCCGTCAAGCCCGAATTCAACCGTTTCGTCGGCGGCGCCGGCACCGTCGAAATCATCGACCAAGGTGACGGTCACTTTCTTCGCCATTGGCTTACCCTCACGTTTCTTCGTGTGCTGTTACAGATCCAGTTCGGATAGACTCCCCGGAACTAATCTGCCATAAGAACCTCAAATACTCAATCCGGCACAACTCCGCCAGTTCAGTTGGAGTGCGGCCGAACAATCGGGAACAAAACGGTCTCCCTAATTGACAGCCCGGTCAAACACATCAACAACCGATCGATACCCATTCCCGTTCCGGTGCAAGGGGGCATACCGAACTCCAGAGCGGCGAGAAAATCCTCGTCGAGAAGCATCGCCTCGTCGTCGCCGGCGGCCGCCGCACGCGCTTGATCAGCGAATCTCTCCCGCTGCACCACCGGGTCGTTCAATTCCGAGTAACCGGTGGCCAGCTCCACGCCGTGCAGGTATAAGTCCCACTTCTCGGTGACCCCGGCAATACTGCGGTGCTGGCGGGTCAAAGGGGTGGTCTCGACGGGGAAATCCCTGACAAATGTGGGTGCGGTCAAGCTCTTGCCGACCGCGTGTTCCCAAAGTTCTTCGACGAGTTTGCCGTGCCCAAAACCCCGGTCGTCGGGAATCTCCACGTCTAGCCGAGCCGCGATCGCACGCAGACTGTCAACCGAAGTATCGGGTGTGATCTCTTCCCCGAGTGCTTCGGAGAGTGAGAAATACATCTCAAGAGTTGCCCATTCTCCGTCGATGTTGTACACGCTGCCATCTGGCATCGGAAGTTCTCTGGTGCCGATCGCCTCGTCGGCCACCTCTTGAATAAGTTCCCTAGTGACGACCGCCGAATCGTCATAGGTGCCGTAGGTCTGGTAGGTCTCCAACATTGAGAATTCCGGCGAATGGGTGGAATCGGTTCCTTCGTTTCGGAACACCCGATTTAGTTCGAAGACCTTGTCAAAACCGCCCACGATGCAGCGCTTGAGGAACAGTTCCGGAGCGATCCGCAAGTAAAGATCGATGTCGAGCGCATTGGAATGGGTGACGAAGGGCCGCGCCGCCGCCCCCCCAGCCAACGTCTGCAAGATCGGCGTTTCGACTTCGAGGAACCCGCGGCGTTCCAGCGCATTCCTGATCGCGCGGATGACCGCGATCCGCTGCCGGGCCACGTCGCGCGCTTGCGGGCGCACGATCAGGTCGACGTAGCGCTGCCGGACCCGCGCCTCCTCGCTCATCTCTTTGTGCGCGACGGGCAACGGCCGCAGTGACTTGGCGGCCATCCGCCAGGAATCGGCCAGCACCGACAATTCGCCGCGCCGTGAACTGATCACCGTGCCGTGCACATAGACGATGTCGCCCAGGTCCACGTCGGACTTCCAGGCATCCAGCGATGCCTGTCCAACCTTGTCCAGGCTGACCATCGCCTGCAGCTGGGTTCCGTCGCCGTCTTGGAGCGTCGCGAAGCACAGTTTTCCGGTGTTGCGCGCGAACACCACGCGCCCGGCGACACCGACGACGTCCTCGGTCGCGGTGTCGGTGGGCAGGTCCGGGTAGGCGGCCCGGATCTCGGCAAGGGTGTGCGTGCGATCGATGGCCACCGGATAGGGGTCGTGCCCGTCGGCCAACAGCCGAGCCCGCTTGTCCCGACGGATCCGGAATTGTTCGGGAAGGTCCGCGGCGGCGTCTTGATCGGGGGAACTCACGACGTGCCAGCTTAAATGAACGCGCGCCGTCGTTCGCTTCAGCGTGCGGACTTCAGCCGGCCGCGCTGGGCATCCCGGTTGCGTTCGAAGACCAGCCGCAGTCCGTCCAGCGTCAGGTGCTGGTCGTAGTGCTCGACGGTGTGCAGTTCGGGGAGCAGCAGCGGCGCGGTGTGGCCGGTGGCGACCACGGCGACGTCGTCGTCGGCGGAGAAACCTTTGACGTCGTCGCGGATCCGGCCGACCAGTCCGTCGACCAGTCCCGCGAAACCGAACACCGCGCCGGACTGCATGCATTCCACGGTGTTCTTTCCGATCACCGACCGCGGCCGCGACAGCTCGACCCGCCGCAGCGCCGCCGAGCGCGCCGCGGCCGCGTCCGAGGAGACCTGCACCCCGGGCGCGATGGCGCCCCCGAGGAACTCGCCCTTGGCCGACACCACGTCCACGCAGATCGAGGAGCCGAAGTCGACGACGATCGCGGCTTTGCCGAACTTGCTGAATGCCGCCAGGCAGTTGACGATTCGGTCGGCACCCACTTCTTTGGGATTGTCGACCAACAACGGGATCCCGGTGCGGACCCCGGGCTCGATCAGCACGTGCGGCACCGACGGCCAGTACTGCTCGAGCATGATCCGCACCTCGTGCAAGACCGAGGGAACGGTGGACAGCGCCGCGGCACCGGTGAGTCGCTCGGCGTCCTCACCGACCAGGCCGTCGATGGTAGCCGCGAGTTCGTCCGCGGTGACTTCCGACTCGGTGCGAATCCGCCACTGCTGCACGACTTTCGCGTGCTCCTTCGCGCCGGACAGCAGACCGACGACGGTGTGGGTGTTGCGGACGTCGATCGCCAGCAGCACGGTTATCGCACACCGATCCGCGGGTCGAGCAGTTCGTCCACGCCGTCGGGCACGAAGGCCGGGTCGTGGCCGAGGTCGATCTGCTTGTTCGCCGCGTCGACGAACACGATCCGCGGTTGGTAGGCGCGCGCCTCGGCGTCCTCCATGGTGCCGTAGGCGATCAGGATGACCAGGTCGCCAGGATGTACGAGATGTGCTGCGGCGCCGTTGATTCCGATGACGCCGCTACCGCGTTCGCCGGTGATCGCATAGGTCACCAGCCGGGCGCCGTTGTCGATGTCGACGATGGTGACCTGTTCGCCCTCGAGCAGGTCCGCGGCTTCCATCAGGTCGGCGTCGATGGTCACCGATCCCACGTAGTGCAGGTCGGCCTGGGTGACGGTGACGCGGTGGATTTTCGACTTCAGCATTGTCCGTAACATCAGTTCCTCCAATGTGATTCGTCCGACCCGATGGCGGTGTCGGCGAGATTACCGATTTGGATAGCAACATTGTCCAGCAGTCTGGTGGCGCCGAGCCGCGCCGCGATCAGCAGCCGGCCGGACCCATTGGTGGGCACCGGGCCCAACTCGGTGTCGCGCAGTTCCAGATAGTCGAGCACCAGCCCCGGCGTCGCGTCGAGCACGGCCTGCGCCGCGTCCAGCGCGGCCTGCGCACCCTCGGTGGCAGCGTGCGCCCCGGCCGTCAGCGCCGCCGAAAGTGCCACGGCCAGTTCACGTTGCGCCGGGTCCAAGTAACGGTTGCGCGACGACATCGCCAGGCCGTCGGCCTCCCGCACGGTCGGCACGCCGACCACCTGCACGCCGACGTTCAGGTCGGCGACCATTTGCCGGACCAATACCAGTTGCTGGTAGTCCTTCTCGCCGAAGAAGACGCGATCCGGGCGCACGATTTGCAGCAGTTTCAGCACGACGGTCAACATCCCGGCGAAATGCGTTGGCCGCGCGGCACCTTCGAGCTCGGCGGCGAGCGGGCCGGGCTGCACCGTGGTGCGCATGCCGTCGGGGTACATCGCCGTCGCGTTCGGGGCGAACACGATTTCCACACCCTCGGTCTGCAACAGCGCGACGTCCTGATCGAGGGTGCGGGGGTAGGCGTCAAGGTCTTCGTTGGCGCCGAACTGCAACGGGTTGACGAAGATCGACACCGCGACCACCGAACCCGGCACCCGCTTGGCGGCGCGCACCAGGGTCAGGTGACCGTCGTGCAACGCTCCCATGGTCGGCACCAACATGATTCGTCGTCCGGTGTGCCGCAGCGCGCGGGTGACATCGGAGACGTCCCGCGGTGTTTCGTAGACGTTGAGTTGGCCTCGGTCGAACGTCGGCGCCTTTTTGGACCTCATCGCGCCAACACCTCGACAACGGCCGCGGGGGCATGGGCGCGCTGCGCGGTCCGCAGCGCATTCACCCGATAGGCCTGCGCCAGTTGCGGATCCGCGGCTTCCAATGCCCGCAGATGCCCGGCTACGGCGGCGGCGTCACCGCGGGCGACGGGCCCGGTGAGCGCCGCCTGCCCGCGCTGCAGGGTGTTCTCCAGCGCCGCGCGCGCCAGTGGCCCGACGATGCGTTCGGCGATGCCGCCCGGCTGGTCGTCGACGCGTTCCGCGCCGAGCAGTTCGTCGCCGCGCACCGCGGCCCGCAATGCCTCGAGCGCGTCGGCCAGTACCGTCACCAAGTGGTTGGCGGCGTGGGCCAGCGCGGCGTGATAAAGAACACGTGCGTCCTCGGGCACAGCGAACGGCTCGCCACCCATTTCCAGCACCAGCGACTGACCGATGGCATAACCCACTTCGTCGGCTGCGGTGATACCGAAACAGGTGTCGGGCAACCGGACGATGTCCTCGTCGGAGCCGGTGAACGTCATCGCCGGGTGGATGGCCAGCGGTATGCAACCTTGCGCGGTCAGCGGCGCCAGGATCGCCACGCCGTTGGCTCCGGAGGTGTGCGCCACCATCGTCCCGGGCCGCACCGCCGACGTGGCGGCCAAGCCGGATACCAGACCGGGCAACTCGCTGTCGGGGACCGCCAATAACAGCAGCTCAGCGCTGGCAGCGACGTCCGGTGGCGGCAGCACCCGGGTATCGGGCAATCGTCGCTGCGCCCGCTGCAGCGAGGCGTGGGAGATGGCGCTGCACGCGACCACCACGTGGTCGGCGCGCTCCAGCGCGACCCCCAGCGCGGTGCCCACCCGGCCGGCGGAGATGATTCCCACCTTGAGCCTGGCCGGGCGCAAACCGTCGAACTGCCCCATCGCAGACGACCTCACAGAGATATTCGTTCGTTCCAGTCCCGCGGCGCGGGTACCGGACGGTCACTAAGACTGTAGTCGATCCACCGGTGGGACCCCAGTTCATCCCTCGCGGCGACGACGCCGTCCGCCCCCACCGGGCTGGACCTGTAGCCGCGCCATCAGGTCGGCCACCGTCTGCCCGGCGGCGTGCCGCTCGGCTTCAACGGGTTGCTCGTTTTCCTCCTCGGCGCTGCGATGCCGAGGCGCCGGCGCGGGGGGTTCGGGTTGCTCGGGGGGAGCCGACGGGATCTCCTCGACGACGCTTTCGGCCGGACGCGCGAAACTACCCACACCGAACTCGCGATACTCCTCGGAGTGGCGCGACCGCGACCGGCGACCCCCGTACTGGGGCGGCTCGTCGACCTGGGCCACCGGTGGCGCCGCGTCCTCAGCATCGTCCCGGCGTCGCCGGCGCCCGCCCGACGACGCGGGAGCAGCGGGTTCTTCGGGGGACACCCAGTTGCTGCCGGGCGCTCCGGGCGGCAACCACTGCCCTTCCGCCGCGACCGGTTGCCACGGCTGCGGCTGTGCCGGTGGAGCGGGTTGCGGCTGCGGCTGTGCTGGTGGAGGGGGCCGGTGCCGCGGCCCGACGAACGGCTCCGGAGGTGGGGGCGGCGCCGGCGGCGCATACTCGCGCGCCGGCTCAGGACGCGGCGGCAGGAGCGGTTCCTCGGGCACGTCGATGATCGCCGTGTCGTCGGTGCGGGCGATCCGCTCGTCCCGTCGCACTGCGGTGACGCGGTCGCTGGTCACCCAGTCGGCCGGCGGGAGGTCACCGTGTTGGGCGCCGTTGGGGGCTCGATCGGTCAAGGCCCGGGCGCCGTCTCGGCCCAGGGTTTCCAGCGCGGGTCGCTGCTCGAGGTCGGTGTCGAACAGGATCTCCAGGTTGGTGCGCAACGAGGCCAGTTCGGCCCGCAGCGCCGCGATTTCGTCGGCGGCCTGCGCGTGGATCTCGGCAGCCAGTTCGCGGCGCAGCTGCGACTCCACCGTCAGCTCGTACTCCCGGCGCGCCGATATCTCCCGATCCAACTGGAGGTCGTAGACGAGTTTCATGTCCCGGGCTCTGGCCTGGTCCGCCTCAGCCTGCCGGCGGTACAGCACCGACACGAAAGCGCCGGCGACAGCGGCCCACAGCGCCAGGATCACAGCTAGCTTGAGAAGTTCCACGCGATCGGTGAAAACCAGTGCGGAACTGGCCCCGATGGCCAGCACCAGCAACGTCGTCAAGAGCACCCACCCCGGCCTGCGGCCGCCGCGCCGGACCCGGGCGCCGCGGGACAGAACGGTCATGGCCCCTGACTGTACCGGGCGAGGTCACTTGGCGTGTCGCGCCAGTCCGGCGATTCTCGCGCCGAGTTGCCGCCCGGCTAGGTCTCGGCTCCCTCGCCGTGCTCGGCCGGATCCTGCGGTGGGGACTTGCAGCAATGCTGCAACCACAGCGCCGCGACGATCAGGGCCAACGCGCTGACGGCGGCCACCACGGCACCGGCGGTGTCCTCGGCGGCCGCCCGCATCCACGACATCCGCGGCAGAAAATAGACCAGTACCCCCAGCCACCAACCCAGCACCAGCGCACCCACCCACGCCGACGCCTTGGCCACCACCACGCTGCGCGCCACCGCCAGCGGATGCAGCCGACCGGGTCCGTCCCCGATCTCACCGTCGTCGATCTTGGTGCGCACGAAGCGGCCCCATCGCCATTCGGCGAACGCGACCACCAGCAGCGAGATGCCCGTCCACAACGTGATCGGGGGGAACCACCGGTACAGCGCGTTGATGAGCAGGTAACCCACCACGGCGGCACCGAGCACCAGGATGCTCAGGTCACGTTTGCGGGTGGGTCCCATCAGCGTTCCAGCGTCAACGACGTCGGTCGCACACCGGCCCGGTCGGCGGGTTCGAGTTCCGCGAGCAGCTTCGCGACGGGCTGCGGCCCGCCGGCAAGCGTCAGCTCGGCTTCGGGATCGACATCCAGCCAGGGGATCAACACGAACGCCCGTAGATGCGCATGCGGGTGGGGCAACGTCAACTCGCTCCGACTGCTCAGCACTTCGCTCGGGCCGTCGTAGCAGGTGATCAGGTCGACGTCGAGAGTGCGTGGCCCCCAGCGCAGTTCGCGCACGCGTCCGGCGGCGTGCTCGAGTTCTTGCGCGTGGCGTAGCCAGCCGTACGCATCGCGGCCCGGATCGTCGGCGATCACCACCGCGTTGAGGAACGGGCCCTGGTCCACCCCGCCCCACGGATCGGCTTCGTAGACCGGAGACACCGCCACCAGCGTCGATCCGGGCGCGTCGCCGAGTCCGTCCACCACCGACTGCAGCCGGGCCAGCCGGTCGCCCAGGTTGGATCCGATCGAGAGCACCACGCGCGACATCAGACCGGGATCACCGAACCTCGACCGCCGCGGCGCGACCGCCGGGTCACCACCGCCACGTCGTCGAAACTCTGCGCGATGGGCGCCTGCGGCTTGTGCACGGTCACTTCCACGGCATGCACGCGCTCGTCGGTGATCACTTCCTCGGCGATCTGCGCCCCGACGGTTTCGATCAGGTTCCGGGCGGTTCCGCCGACCACGTCGGCGGCCAACTGGGCCAGCACGCTGTAGTCGTAGGTGTCGGTCAGCTCGTCGCTGGCCGCGGCGCGGGCGAGGTCGATCCACACGGTGATGTCGACGACGAAGTCCTGGCCGTCGCGCCGCTCGTGTTCGAACACACCGTGATGACCACGAATCCGCAAGCCGCGCAACTCGATTCGATCAGCCATCGGAGACCCCCTGCCAGGCCGCGACCACCTTGAGCGCGTCGACCGAAGCGCGCACGTCGTGCACCCGCACACCCCACGCCCCGTGCAGGGCGGCCAGCGCCGAGATCACCGCGGTCGCCGTCTCGCGGCCGTCCGGCGGGCGGGGGACGCCGTCGGGGCCGGCCAGCAGCGTCCCCAGGAAACGCTTGCGGGAGGCCCCGACCAGCACCGGCACCCCGGTGGCGACCAACTCCGACAAACCGTGCAGCAGCGCCCAATTGTGTTGTCCGGTCTTGGCGAATCCCAGCCCGGGATCGATCACCAGCTTGGCCGGGTCGACGCCGGCCGCCACCGCGTCGTCGACGCTGGACAGCAGGTCGGCACGCACGTCGGCCACCACGTCCCGGTAGTCCGGGACCTGATGCGGATGTTGCGCCGACACGGGCCGCCAGTGCATCAACACCCACGGCACCTTCGCGTCGGCGAGCAGGGGCGCCATCGCCGGGTCGGCCCGCCCGCCGGACACGTCGTTGACGAGCTGAGCGCCGTTCTCCAGCGCCACCCGGGCGACCTGCGCGTGCATGGTATCGATACTGACCGTAATGCCCTGCGCGGCAAGCTCTTTCACCACGGGGACGACGCGGTGGGCTTCGACGTCCGGTGCCACGCGCGTGGCGCCGGGGCGCGTCGACTCGCCACCGACGTCGACGATCTCCGCGCCTTGGGCGGCCAGCGCCATACCGTGCTCCACGGCGCCACCGACCTCGAGGTAGCGGCCGCCGTCGGAGAACGAGTCGTCGGTGACGTTGAGCACTCCCATCACCTGCACCGGCGCCGAACTCACTTGCGCAGAATGAGATCGAGCGCCTCGGCTCGAGAGGCGGCGTCGGTCTTGAACTGACCCCGCACCGCCGACGTCGTGGTGATCGCGCCCGGCTTGCGCACGCCACGCATCGCCATGCACAGGTGCTCGGCCTCGACGACCACGATCACGCCGCGCGGATCCAGCTTGCGCACCAGGGCGTCGGCGATCTGGCTGGTGAGCCGTTCCTGGACCTGCGGACGCTTGGCGTACAGATCGACCAGCCGGGCGATCTTCGACAGACCGGTGACGCGGCCGTCCTCCCCGGGGATGTAGCCGACATGGGCCACACCGTGAAAGGACACCAGATGGTGTTCGCAGGTGGAGTACATCGGTATCTCTTTGACGATCACCAGTTCGTCATGGTCTTCGTCGAACATGGCGTTGAGCACCGAGCCCGGATCGGTGTAGAGGCCGGCGAAGATCTCCCGGTAGGCCCGGACGACGCGAGCTGGGGTGTCCCGCAAGCCGTTTCGGTCCGGGTCCTCGCCGATCGCGAACAGCAGCTCGCGGACGGCGGCCTCGGCTCGGGATTGGTCGAACTCCCGCACCCGGTCTGTTCTGGAATCCAGCTGCGTCATCGAAGCCTCCGTTATTCAGCCGTGGGCCGGCGGGTTGGACCGGGTCACGTCTTGCTCGTGCCGATCGGACTCGTCGGGGTCCGTCTTGGTATCCGGGCTGGGATAACTGGGTGCTGGTTGCGGACGATTGGGCGATTTGGGCGGCCACCCGGGCGCGTGCCAGCCGGCCGGCGCGCCGTAGTCGGGCTGGGTGGGGCCGGGCGAACCGTTGGCGGCCTTGTCGCCGTTTCCCTGCGCCTCGGCGCCGGCCTCCTCGGCGGCCTTGCTGGCGCGGGCGATGGCCGCCTTGAACGCGGGCTCGGGAACCGGCTGCGGCCACGGCTCGCCGCGCTCGATCGCCAACTCGCCGGGAGTTTTGATCGGCGGCTTGTCCGACGGGATCCGGCCACCGAAATCGTCGAACATGGTCAGCCGGGGCCGCTTTTCGACGTCGCCGAAGATCGCTTCCAGCTCGGGGCGGTGCAGGGTCTCCTTCTCCAGCAGCTCGCCGGCCAGGATGTCCAGCACGTCGCGGTACTCGGTGAGGATCTCCCACGCCTCGGTGTGCGCCGCCTCGATCAGCTTGCGCACCTCTTCGTCGATGGCGCCGGCGACCTCGTGCGAATAGTCCGGCTGCGAACCCATCGTCCGGCCCAGGAACGGATCGCCGTGTTCGGTGCCGTACTTCACCGCTCCCAGACGGGCGCTCATGCCGTACTCGGTGACCATCGCCCGGGCGACCTTGGTCGCCTGCTCGATGTCGGAGACGGCGCCGGTGGTCGGCTCGCGGAACACCAGTTCCTCCGCGGCCCGGCCGCCCATCGCGAACACCAGCTGGGCGATCATCTCCGAGCGGGTCCGCAGGCCCTTGTCCTCTTCCGGGACGGCGACCGCGTGCCCCCCGGTGCGGCCGCGGGCCAGGATCGTCACCTTGTAGACGGGGTCGATGTCGGGCATCGCCCAGGCCGCCAGGGTGTGACCGCCCTCGTGGTAGGCGGTGATCTTCTTCTCGTGCTCGCTGATGATGCGGCCTTTGCGGCGTGGACCGCCGATGACCCGGTCGACGGCTTCTTCCAGCGCGGGGCCGGTGATCACGGTGCCGTTCTCGCGGGCGGTCAACAGCGCCGCCTCGTTCACGACGTTGGCCAGGTCGGCGCCGGTCATGCCGACGGTCCGTTTGGCCAGCCCGTCCAGGTCGGCGTCGTCGGCGATCGGCTTGCCCTTGGAGTGCACCCGCAGCACTGCGCGCCGGCCCGCCAGGTCGGGGTTGGACACCGGGATCTGCCGGTCGAACCGGCCGGGGCGCAGCAGGGCGGGGTCGAGGATGTCGGGCCGGTTGGTGGCCGCGATCAGGATGACGCCGGCACGGTCGCCGAAGCCGTCCATCTCGACCAGCAGCTGGTTGAGGGTCTGTTCGCGCTCGTCGTGACCACCGCCCAGTCCGGCGCCGCGCTGGCGGCCGACGGCGTCGATCTCGTCGACGAAGATGATGCACGGACTGTTCTGCTTGGCCTGCTCGAACAGATCCCGGACGCGCGAGGCGCCGACGCCGACGAACATCTCGACGAAATCGGATCCGGAGATGGTGAAGAACGGAACGCCTGCCTCTCCCGCTACCGCGCGGGCCAGCAGGGTCTTGCCGGTGCCCGGCGGACCGTAGAGCAGCACCCCCTTGGGGATCTTGGCGCCGAGGGCCTGATACCTGCTGGGGTTCTGCAGGAAGTCCTTGATCTCGTAGAGCTCCTCGACCGCCTCGTCGACGCCGGCGACGTCAGCGAACGTGGTCTTGGGCATGTCCTTGGACATCTGTTTGGCGCGCGACTTGCCGAAGCCGAAGCCCATCCGCGCCCCGCCCTGCATGCGGGAGAACATCACGAACAGACCCACCAGCAACAACAGCGGCAACACGTAGACCAGCAGCTCGCCGATCAGGCTGCCCTCGTTGACGACGGTGGCCACCTTGGCGTTCTTGGCGCTGAGCGCCTTGAAGAGGTCGACACCGTAACCGGTGGGGAATTTGGTGATGATCTTGTCGGAGTTCTCGGTGTCGCCGTTGCCCTTCTTCAGGGTCAGACGCAACTGTTGTTCCCGGTCGTCGATCTGCGCGCTCTTGACGTTGTCGCTGTTGATCTGGGCCATCGCCACGGAGGTGTCGACGGGCTGGTAACCGCGGGTGTCGTCGCTGAAGTAGAAAAACGACCAGCCGAGCAGCACCAACACGGCGATCGCCGTTAGTGTGCGGATCACGTTTTTACGGTTCATCAATCATCGGCCGCGTCGGCCAGGTCCTTCCCGATACGCACGCTGGAAGTGTCCAGGTTACCGCGTAGCTAACGAGCGGAAGTTCCCGATGGCGTCGATATCGCCGGGCCGGCGAACGTCACTCTAGCGTGACGCTCGGTCGCGACGGCCACGCTGGCGGGACGCTCGACGCTCCAGAAGTCAGTCGTAGTAGCGCGCTTCGACGACATTGCCGTCGGGATCGGCGAAGTAATACGCCTGCGGCGCCCAGCCCTGGGCGCCGAAACTGTGGTTCAGGCGCGCGCTGGTGTCAATCCCCTCGTCCTGCAACCGCCGGTCCAGGGCGTCGTACTCGTCCTTGGTCATCGCCAGGCAGACGTGGTTGACGCGATGGCCGGCGCTGCCCTCGGCCTTGGTCATCGCATCGGTGACCGCCGCGCCCTGGGCCGCCATCAGGTCGATGATCGAGTCCTGCGACACCCGCACGCTCGGGAACGGCGCCTCGCCGGCCCGGTACTCGTCGAACCGGAGCGGCTCCAATCCGAGCACCCTGGTGTAGAAGTCCATCGCGGCAACGGGATCTTTCGTCCAGAGCACCACGTGATCGACTCGCATGGCCACACGATAGCTACCCAGCTGCACCCTCAGTGCCCTTCTCAGCCCGATCCGGTTGTGATTTGGTGTGACGGTGGGCTCGTCAACCGAACGGTTAGTGGATACCAACGGCGTGCAGTTGCGGGTGGTCGAGGCCGGGCAACGCGGGGCACCGGTGGTGCTGTTGTGCCACGGGTTCCCGGAGTTGGCTTACTCGTGGCGACACCAGATCCCGGCCCTGGCCGACGCCGGCTATCACGTGCTGGCTCCCGATCAGCGCGGCTACGGCGGATCGTCGCGGCCCGAGCCGATCGAGGCTTACGACGTCCATCAGTTGACCGCCGACCTGGCAGGCCTGCTCGACGACGTCGGCGCCGAGCGGGCCGTCTGGGTGGGTCACGACTGGGGTGCCGCCGTGGTGTGGAACGCGCCCTTCCTGCATCCCGACCGGGTCGCCGGCGTCGCCGCCCTGAGCGTGCCCGTGACACCTCGCTCGAAAGTCGCGCCGACGCAGGCGTGGCGACGCATGGTCGGGGACAACTTCTTCTACATCCTGCATTTCCAGGAACCCGGCGTCGCCGACGCCGAACTCGACGCGGACCCGGCCCGCACGATTCGCCGGATGATGGCCGGACTGCGGCTGTCGGACGACCACAGCGCGGGCTTGCGGATGGTGGCGCCCGGACCCGAGGGGTTCGTCGAACGACTGCCCGAGCCCGACGGGTTGCCCGCCTGGATCACCCAGGACGAACTCGACCATTACATCGGCGAATTCACCCGCACCGGCTTCACCGGCGGCTTGAACTGGTACCGCAATTTCGACCGCAACTGGGAGACCACACCCGAACTCGCCGGCGCCACCATCTCGGTGCCGTGCCTGTTCATCGGCGGAACCGCCGACCCGGTGCTGAGTTTCACCCGTGCCGACCGGGCGGCGGAAGTGATCACCGGCCCCTACCGCGAGGTGATGCTCGACGGCGCCGGACACTGGATTCAGCAGGAACGGCCCGCAGAAGTCAACGCGGCGCTTCTCGAATTCCTCAAAGGAGTGCAATGGTGAGTGCCCCAATGCGATTCGGCGTCTTCATCACGCCCTTTCATCCGACTGGCCAATCTCCCACGGTGGCACTGCAATACGACATGGACCGGGTCGTCGCGCTGGATCGGCTGGGCTACGACGAGGCGTGGTTCGGCGAACACCATTCCGGCGGCTACGAATTGATCGCCTGCCCGGAGGTGTTCATCGCGGCGGCGGCAGAGCGGACCAGACACATCCGCCTGGGTACCGGTGTCGTCTCGCTGCCCTATCACCACCCGCTGATGGTGGCCGACCGCTGGGTGTTGTTGGATCACCTCACCCGCGGCCGGGTCATGTTCGGCACCGGACCCGGCGCGCTGCCGTCGGACGCCTACATGATGGGTATCGACCCGGTCGACCAACGGCGGATGATGCAGGAGTCGCTGGAGGCGATCCTGGCTTTGTTCCGCGCCGCACCCGAGGAACGCATCGATCGGCACACCGACTGGTTCACCCTGCGCGACGCGCAGTTGCACATTCGTCCCTACACCTGGCCGTATCCCGAGATCTCCACGGCGGCAATGATTTCGCCCTCGGGTCCGCGGCTGGCCGGTGCGTTGGGCACCTCGCTGCTGTCGCTGTCGATGTCGGTGCCCGGCGGCTACGCGGCGCTGGAGAACACCTGGGAGGTGGTGCGCGAGCAGGCCGCGAAAGTGGGCAGGGCAGAGCCCGACCGCCGCGATTGGCGGGTGTTGAGCATCATGCACATCGCCGACACCCGCGATCAGGCGATCGAGGACTGCACCTACGGGTTGATGGACTTCGCCAAGTATTTCGGGGCCGCCGGGTTCGTCCCGTTGGTCAACGAGGTCGAGGGTGCGCAGACACCCCGCGAGTTCGTCGAAGACTATGCGGCCAAAGGGAATTGCTGTATCGGCTCGCCCGAGGATGCGATCGCCCACATCGAGGACCTGCTGGAACGCTCCGGCGGTTTCGGCACGCTGCTGCTGCTCGGCCACGACTGGGCGTCGCCGCAGGCCACCTACCATTCCTATGATTTGTTCGCCCGCAAGGTGATTCCGCACTTCAAGGGGCAACTCGAAGCACCGCGCGCCTCCCACGAATGGGCCAGGGACAAGCGCGAGGAGCTGATCGGCCGCGCCGGACAGGCCGTGGTGCAGGCCATCACCCAGCACGTTGCGGAGCAGGACGGGTCGGACAACTGATGCGCGGGTCGGTGCTGCGCGACGGACGCATGGTCTACCGCGACGATCTGCCTGATCCGGTTCCCGGACCCGGCCAGGTGCTGGTCGCGGTCAAAGCCTGCGGAATATGCGGCTCCGACCTGCATTTCGCGGCGCACGGCGGCAAGGTACTGGAGCTGAGCCGTCAGGCCGGTGACGCGGGCGGGATGAACGTCGACCTGAATCGCGACATCTTCATGGGCCACGAGTTCAGCGCGGAAGTGCTCGAATCCGGTCCCGACACCAAGACGCATCCGCCGGGAACCCTGGTCACCTCGCTGCCGGTTCTGTTGTCCGACAAGGGCGTCGAACCGATCGTGTACAGCAACACCACGCTCGGCGGGTATGCCGAGCGGATGCTGCTGTCGGCGCCGCTGCTGCTACCCATACCCAACGGCCTGGACCTGCGGCACGCGGCGTTGACCGAACCGATGGCGGTAGGACTGCACGCGGTGAACAAGTCCGGGATCGCGGCCGACGAGGCGGCGCTGGTGCTGGGCTGCGGCCCGATCGGTATCGCGATCATCGCCGCCCTCCGGGTGCGCGGTGTCGAAAACATTGTGGCGACAGACTTTTCGCCGAAGCGCCGCGAACTAGCGGCACTGATGGGCGCTCAGCAGACCCTGGACCCGGCGCAGGGTTCCCCATTCGACGTCATCAAGGCGGCCGTGGTGTTCGAGGCCGTCGGCGTGCCCGGAATCATCGGCGACGTGCTGCGGCGGGCCCGGCGGGGCACCCGTCTGGTGGTCGCTGGCGTCTGCATGGAGCCCGACACCATCCATCCGTTCTTCGGCACCGCCAGGGAGATCAGCATCCACTTCTCGGTGGCCTATGACATGGAGGAATTCGCCGCCGCACTACGCGCCATCGCCGAGGGCGACATCGACGTCAGCCCCCTTGTCACCGGCGAGGTCGGACTCGATCGCGTCGGGGAAGCTTTCGACGATCTGGCCGACCCGTCGCGGCATTGCAAGATTCTGGTGATGCCGTGACGTCAGCGCACGTTCGGGACCGAACGGGCGGCCCGATCTGAATGTCTCCTCGAAGTGGGTTGATTATCCGCCGGACGGCGGTTGTGCGATCACGGTCGGTTTGAACCCGTAGCGGGGAGCGGCGAAGTTCGCCACGGTGCGACCGGTGCCGCCCCCTGGCACCATCGGGAGACCGCCGAAGGCGGAAGTGGCGGGTTCGGCCGCGGCCGCACCGGCCGCGCCGTTGAGCGCCACATTGATCGGAGTGGCCGCCGGGGTCGCGGTCCAGCTCGCCGGAACCGACACGGCCCCCACCTTGGCCGCGTTGCCGACCGCCCCGGTGATGCCGCCCAGGCCACTGCCCAGGTTCGGTACGGCCGCCGCGGCAGCCGCGCCCGCACCCTCGGCGGCTTTCGCGGCGCCCTCGGCCGCCTTGCCGAGACCCGGGAAGAACGAGTGCGCGAGCCCGTCCATGTCTTTCATCGTGGTGGTGCTGAGTCGAGCCGGGGAGACCAGCCGGATGTAGGCGTCGAAGACGGTGCTGGCATCCAGCGTCGACGATCCGGTAAGGCCCTCGGCGAGGTCGCCCAACACACCGTTGAGGACAATCCCGTCACCGGTGGAGTTCCAGGTGATACCGGTCAGGCCGAGCGCGGACCCTGGATTGGTGAGCCAGGGCGGCATGTTCGACAGCCCGGCCATCTGGTTGAGGGCTTTGACCACATCCTGGGACGCTGTTGCCGCGACCGCAGAGTTGATCGCATTGGCCTGCGCGCCGAATTGGGCTCCCAGCCCGCCGATGCTGGTACCGACCGACTGCGGGGTCAGTGCCGGCAACTCCGCTGCTGCCGCCGACGCCCCGGAGTATGCGTACATGGCGGCCGCGTCCTGTGCCCAGAACTCCAGATATTGGGCCTCGGTGGCGGCGATCGCCGCGGTGTTCTGCCCCAGGAAGTTCGTCGCCAGCAACGCTGCCAGCAGCGCCCGGTTCGCTTCGATGACCGGTGGCGGCACCGTCGCGAGAAACGCCGCCTCGTAAGCGGCCGCGGCGGCAACTGCCTGCGCGCCGGTCTGCGCGGCCTGTTCGGCCGTTGTGGTCAGCCACGCAATCTGCGGTGTGGCGGCGCTCGCCATGGCAGCCGCCGAGGGCCCCACCCACGGTCCGTCGGTCAGACCGGTGACGACCCCCCCGTACGAGGCCGCGACGGATTGCAGGTCTCCGGCCAGACCCTCCCAGGCCGCAGCGGCAGCCAGCATCGGTCCCGACCCCGGTCCCGCATACATCAGCGCGGAGTTGATCTCCGGCGGTAAAGCAGCGAAATCCATCGACTGCGCCCTACGCGACCGCGGCGGCGTTGGCGGATTCGGTGATGCCGTAGGAAGCACCACTGATACCCAGCGTGGTCGCCAACTGCTCCTGGACCACCGCAGCCTGAGCACTGATGGCCTGGAAGAGGTTGGCGTGGTTGACGAAGTGGTTGGCCATGATGGCCGACACCAGGTCCGATGCGGCCGGAACAACCGAAGTCGTGGGGCCCGCGGCGGCGGAATTACCGGCGCGATGGGTCGAAAAGATCGACATCAACTCCCCCGAGGCGCCAGCCAGCACCTCCGGCTCGGCGAAGACGATCGACATTTGAGTCCTCCCTCAAATTCACGTTGCAAAACTGCGTTTAGCGACTCATGACGGTGACGAAACTCGGCGCTGAGTCGATCCTCCGCCACGTTAAGCCAGGCACTCAGCAACAAAACAGCTTCCGGGCAGCATGTTCACTGCTAAGTCAGTAACTATTCATTTGCTGCAGCGAATCGGCGGGTTCCGGCGCGGACACATTTGAATAACATATGAGTCGGCTATGGCATGAGTCTCATATGAACCCGCGCCCCATCGTGCCGTCGGCCGGTAGGGTCGCGGTCTATCCCGCGGCGACGGGGCCGCGACCGAGGGCGGTGCCGATTCGAGTGCCCCCCGGGGGTGAATCGCGCACGGATGCCCTCCGCAGGATTCGCCGATCCTTGCCCGGCAGACGAATTCGAAGGTGCAATGCGATTGGCGTAGCTCCCTCAAATGCTCTGTACCCTAATGGTTTTCACAGTCGACATACCGCACGTTGTCAGAGCCGGGGGTGCCGACGATCCGATTGCCGGCCGGCCGGCGCAACCGGCTGCGCCGAGCGACCCGAACTCGGCGCGAGCGCCGCCCACCGACGGTTCCGCTTGCCTATCAAGCACAAATCAAGGCTGGCGGGTAGGCGTGTTCACCCACCCGGCCAGCCGATACGCCGCACCGCACGGCAACCACTGATCGACTCCGCAACTGTTTGCTGGGAGTTACTTACGTCACTTTTCGGGCGCTCCGCACACCCTAGTCACACGACGACATTTGACCGGAAACAACTCAGTTGAATGGCGGGTAAACAAATGATGTCGCAATGGCGGACGAAGGGCGTCGATCAATTTCAGCGGTTCGAGCCGCTAGGGTCCCAGACATGCCCGTTCGGACTACCTCCACCCGATTCCGCAGGTCGATCGTGGCTGCCGCCGCAGCCCTGGCGGTGGCGACCCTGCCTTCGTGCGATGCACAGACCGCCGCGCCCACCCCTGGACTCAACCCACGCCAGGTCACCGTCAACGGTTCCGGACAGGTCCAGGGCGTCCCGGACACGTTGACGGCCGAGGTGACGATCGAGTTCACCGCAGCAGACGTCACCACGGCGATGAACCAGACCGGTGACCGCCAGCGGGCGGTGATCGACGCGTTGGCGACCGCCGGGCTGGACCGCAAGGACATCCGCACCACGGGAGTCACCTTGCAGCCGCAATACAACTCGTCCGAGCCGGGCGGGCCCCCGACCATCAACGGCTACCGTGCCGAGAACTCCGTCGAGATCAAGATCCACCCGGCTGATTCGGCGTCGAAACTGCTGGCGGTCGTCGTCGGCACCGGTGGTGACGCCACCCGGATCGGCTCGGTCAACTACTCGATCGCCGATGATTCGCAGCTGGTGAAGGATGCGCGGGCACGTGCCTTCGACGACGCCAAGAACCGGGCTCAGCAGTACGCGCAGCTCTCCGGTCTCAGCCTCGGCAAGGTGCTGTCCATCTCCGAAGCCACGGGATCGATGCCGCCGCCCACCGGAGCTCCGGCCCCCCGCGCGGCGCTGGTGCCGCTGGAACCCGGCCAGCAGACGGTGAACTTCTCGGTGACCGCGGTCTGGGAGCTGATCTAGAGCTACTGGTAGACCCGGGGGTCCAGCGTCCCGATATAGGACAGGTCACGGTAGCGCTCGTCGTAATCCAGTCCGTAGCCGACGACGAAGTCGTTGGGGATGTCGAAGCCGACGTAGGCGATGTCGACGTTGGCGCCCACCGCGTCGGGCTTGCGCAACAGCGTGCACACCCGCAGCGAGCGAGGATGCCGGCTGGTCAGGTTGCGCAGCAGCCACGACAGCGTCAAGCCTGAGTCGACGACGTCCTCGACGATCAGCACGTCGCGGTCGTGGATGTCGCGGTCGAGGTCTTTGAGGATGCGCACCACGCCCGACGACGACGTCGAGGAACCGTAGGAACTGACCGCCATGAATTCGAACTGGGTGGGCAGCGGGATCGCGCGGGCCAGGTCGGTGACGAACAGCACGGCGCCCTTGAGCACGGTGATCAACAGCAGATCATGACCGGTCTCGGCCGCCAGATCGCGGTAGTCGTCCCCGATCTGCGCCCCGAGTTCGGCGATGCGGGTCTGGATCTGCTCCTGGGTGAGCAGCACCGACTTGATATCGCCCGGGTACAGCTCCGCCGTCACGTGCACAGCCTGCCACGCCCGGCTGTGATCGACCAACGCAGCCGTCAAATCGCCTCCTGTCGCAGCGTGAGGACACCGTCGTGCCGCCCGGCGACCAGGCGCTGACCGCGCAGCTCGGACCCGACCGCCACCCCGCCCTGGCCGCGCCAGGCGGTGACCAGCTTGTCCACTCCGCGAATCTGCTTGTCCGTGAGTCCGATTGCCCCGCCGGCGAGCAGCCAACCGCGGATCACCCGCCGCCGCACCGGGTCGGGCAGCGCGCGCAGCGTGCCGGTGTCCAGTCCCGATCCGGCGGCGACCATGCGCAGCGACTCGGCGGCGATCGCGTCGATCAGCTCGGTGTCCTCGCGCAGCGCGGTCGCCGTACGGGCCAGCGCCGCGGCGACCCCGCCGCCGAGTACGTCCTCCAACAAGGGCAGCACCTCGGTGCGCAGCCGGACCCGGGTGAAGCGGCGGTCGTCGTTGTGCGGGTCCTGCCAGGGGGTCAGGCCCAGTTCCCGGCACGCGGCGTGGGTGACCTCGCGGCGCACCGCCAGCAGCGGCCGGCACCACGGCGGATCGTAGGCGCGCATCCCGGCGATGGACCGGGCCCCGGAACCGCGGCCCAACCCCAGCAGGACCGTCTCGGCCTGGTCGTCGAGCGTGTGCGCCAACAGCACCGGGCCGTCCCGGTGACTGTCCAACGCGTGGTAGCGGGCGGCCCGGGCCGCGGCTTCCGGGCCGCCGCCGGCACCGACCTGGACACGAAGCACCCGAACATCCACACACCCAAGCGAAAGGGCTTGCGTCCGTGCGGTTTCGGCGACCGCGGCGGATCCGGACTGCAGCCCGTGGTCGACGATCAGCGCCGTGGTCGGGCGCAACGTTGCGGCAACGGCGGTGAGCGCCAACGAATCCGGACCGCCGGACAGCCCGACGCACCAGCGGTCATCGGAGACCAGATGGTCCTGCGCGAAATCAGTTGCAGCCCTGCGCAACTGGGCTACAGCACCCGATCGATCCATCGCTGCGGATGTTCGATCTCGGCGGGCAGGGGCAACGTCTCGGGCCCCGTCCAGATGGTGTTGAAGCGCTGCATGCCGACCCGGTCCACCACGGTGTCGACGAACGCCTTGCCGCGGGTGTACTGCTTGAGCTTCGCGTCCAGACCCAGCAGTGCGCGCAACACCCGTTGCAGCGGCGGTTGTTTACGCTGCCGACGCTCGTCGAACCGCTGCCGGATCATGGCGACCGAAGGAACCACCATCGGCCCGACCGCGTCCATCACATGCTCGGCGTGTCCTTCCAACAACGTCCCCAGCACCAACAACTGATCCAGCGCTCGGCGTTGCGGCTCGGACTGCACGGCGCGCACCAGGCCCAGAACCCCGGTGGCGTCGGAGTCGTCCTCCTCGGCGCCACGGGTCCGGACGAATTCGGCGAGCCGACCGGCGACCTGACGGATGTCTTCGGCGGGTTCCCGGGTCAGCAAGGCCAGCGAATCGGACATGTAGCCGGCGATCCAGGGGTTGGCGGTGAACTGCACCCGGTGGGTGACCTCGTGCAGGCACACCCACAGCCGGAAGTCGGACGGATCGACCTTGAGCTGGCGTTCGACGGCGATGACGTTCGGATACACCAGCAGCAAGGTTCCGCCGTCGGAGCCGAACGGATCGTACTGGCCCAGGATTCCCGACGACACGAACGCCAGCACCGCGCCGGTCTGGGCGCCGGTGAGCCGCCCGGTGAGGAAGCCGCGCGGCTTGTCGCCGCCCTTGGTCATCAGCCGCATCGACTCGGCAGCCGCCCGGATCCACTGCGGCCGGTCCACGACCCGGGCCGGCGGCACCGCGCCGTCGGTGATTAGTCCGGTGACGTCGCGCACCGGCGGTTCGGCCTGCTCGGCGGACCGCAGCAACTGATCGGCCACCTGCGACCGGGTGTATTCGGAGGTGACCGGCCCCCCGCGGGCCAGCTTCTCCCCCACGGTGGCGGCGAACCGCCAGTCGACCGCGTCGCCCATGGTCAATTCGGCAGAGGATGCGGACGGGCTCACGTCACGCACCCACAGAACCAGAGCCGAGTGGCCAGCGCGTCGATCGCGTTGCGGCCGTTGGGGCCGGCGTCGTTGGAGATGAACGCGAAGGTGAGCACCCGCCCGCTGGCGTCGGTGAGCACTCCGACCAGGGAGTTGACGGCGGTGAGCGAACCCGTCTTGGCCCGCAGCCAGCCGGCGGGCCCCTGGTCGGTGGAGCGGTCGAGGAAGCGTTCACCCAGCGTGCCGCTGCCCCCGGCGATCGGGAGCAGATCCAGCAGTGCCCGCAGCGACGGCTGATCCGGCCCCGCCGCGGCCTGCATCACGCCGTCGAGGGTGCGCGCCGTCAATCGGTTGTCGACGGACAGACCGCTGGAATCGACCAGCGCGGTACCGGCTGTGTCGACGTGCGCGGTGTTGAGTCTGCTGGTCACCGCGTCGACGGCGCCGGTGAAACTGCGCGGCCGGTTGATGGCGGCGGCCACTTCCCGACCGATGCATTCGGCCATCACGTTGTCCGAAGCGTTCATCATCTGACTGAGCCGCTGGATCAGCGGGGCCGATTGCACCACGGCCAGTTGGCGGGCCGCCGACGGCGCCGAGGCCAGCGACACCGCGGCCGGATCCAGGCCCAGCGCGCTGGCCAGCTCCCGGCCGGCGTCCAGGGCCGGAGTCTTGGAGCGCCGCGAGTTGACCGTGGTGGGCTGGATGCGCCCGGCGTCGATCATCGCGGCTTCCATCGGGGCGACATCGCCGTTGTCGACGTCGGCGGGATCCCAGCCCGGCGCCAGGGTGGGACCGCTGAACGCCGAGATGTCCACCTGCACCGCGGTCGGCGTCACCCCGCTTCGGTGTATCTGTTCGACCAGGTCGTTGATCCGCGCCGCGCCGCGATACCAGGTATCGACGCCCGGAGGTGCGGCCGACAACGTCGGATCCCCGGCGCCTACCAACACGACCGGACCCTGCGGGCTTTGGCCGGCCGCCACCACCCGGGTGCTGATGCGGGCCTGCCGGTCCAGGGTGAGCAGGGCCGCCGCGGCGGTCAGGACCTTGTTGACCGAGGCCGGCACCATCGGCACGTCGTCGAGTTGCCGCCACAGTTCCTTGCTGGTGATCGCGTCGGTGACCCGGCCGCCGAGCCGGCCCAGATTGGGGTCGGCCGCGGCCGGCGCCAGCGCCGCCGCCACGCCCGTCGCGCTGGGCGTCTCGGCGTTGTCGGCCACCGCGCTGACCCCTGGTTTGACCGTCGGCGGCCGCGGCGGCGGAACGGGGGACCGCGCCCCGCTGGTGCCGTGCCCGCCCGCGGTGAACAGCACCGCGGCGGCCACCACGGCGGCGACGAACGCAACGACCGCCAACCCGACGAGCACGTGGGTGGTCTTGCGCCAGCGTCTGGGACCCATGGAAACCTGCGATCTCCTGTCTTCTCGGGTCCCATTCTGCCGAACCGGCCGCACGGCAATGCCGCCGCACCTGCTCGACTACTGTGTAGCCGTGCAATTCGACGTCACCATCGAAATACCGAAGGGCCAGCGCAACAAATACGAGGTCGATCACGAGACCGGCCGCGTGCGTCTGGACCGCTACCTCTATACCCCGATGGCCTACCCGACCGACTACGGATTCATCGAGGACACCCTGGGCGAGGATGGCGACCCGCTGGACGCGCTGGTGCTGCTGCCGCAGCCGCTGTTCCCGGGCGTGCTGGTGGAGGTCCGGCCGGTGGGAATGTTCCGGATGGTCGACGAGGCCGGCGGCGACGACAAGGTGCTGTGCGTGCCGGCCGGCGACAAGCGGTGGGATCACATCCAGGACATCGGCGACGTTCCAGAGCACGAGCTCGAGGCGATCAAGCACTTCTTCGTGCACTACAAGGACCTGGAGCCGGGCAAGTACGTCAATGCCGCCGACTGGGTGGGCCGGGCGGAGGCCGAGGCCGAGGTGCAGCGTTCGGTGGAGCGGTTCAAGACCACCGGGCACTGACGCGATCCGTCGACCGCTAGTGTCGCCACGGTGACGGACGGCGCGGGTCCCCCCGCAGTGTCGGCGGGGCCGGTCACCCGCGGCAGTGTCGCGCGGGTCGGCACCGCCACCGCGGTCACCGCGCTGTGCGGCTACGCCGTGGTGTACCTGGCGGCACGCAACCTGGCGCCGAGCGGTTTCTCGGTATTCGCGGTGTTCTGGGGCGCCTTCGGCCTGGTCACCGGCGCTGCTTCGGGTCTGTTGCAGGAAACCACGCGCGAGGTGCGGGCGATGCAGTACGTCGACGTACTGCCCGAGCACCCTCGCACCCATCCGCTGCGCGTCGCCGCCCTGGTCGGCTTGAGCTCGGCCGTGCTGATCGCGGGCAGTTCCCCGTTGTGGAGCGGGCGGGTGTTCGTCGAGGCGCGCTGGTTGTCGGTCGGACTGCTCAGCGTCGGACTGGCCGGGTTCTGCCTGCATTCGACGTTGCAGGGCATGCTGGCCGGCACCAACCGGTGGGGTCACTACGGGACGCTGATGGTCACCGACGCCGTCATCCGGGTCACGGTCGCCGCCGCGACCTTCGTGCTCGGCTGGGGTCTGGTCGGGTTCCTGTGGGCGACCGTCGCCGGCTCGGTGTCCTGGCTCATCATCCTGGTTTCGTCGCCGACGGCGCGCGCGACCGCGCGGCTGCTGACACCTGGCACTATGGCTGCGTTTCTGCGCGGCACCGCGCACTCGATCACGGCCGCGGGGGCCAGCGCCATCCTGGTGATGGGCTTCCCGGTGCTGCTGAAGGTGACGTCCGCCGAACTGGGCGCGCAGGGCGGCGTCGTCATCCTGGCAGTGACGTTGACCCGCGCGCCGTTGCTGGTGCCGCTCACGGCGATGCAGGGCAACCTGATAGCGCACTTCGTCGACGAACGCGGCCACCGGTTGCGCGCGCTGATCTCGCCAGTGCTGCTGGTGGCCGGCGTCGGTGGGCTGGGGGTGCTGCTGGCCGGGCTGGTGGGGCCATGGCTGCTGCGCTCCGCGTTCGGCGCGCAGTATCAGGCCTCCAGTGCGCTGCTGGCATGGCTGACGGCCGCCGCGGTGGCGATCGCGCTGTTGACACTCACCGGCTCCGCGACCGTGGCCGCAGCCCTGCATCGCGCGTATTCGGTGGGCTGGGTCGGCGCGACGGTGGCCGCGGCGTTGCTGTTGATGCTGCCGATAGCGCTGCAGACCCGCACCGTGGTCGCCCTGCTGTGCGGACCGTTGGTGGGTATCGGCGTCCACCTGTTCGCCCTCGGGCGTGCCGCACGCGCGGGCGACTGATCGCGACCTGCTCGGCGTGTACGTTGTGGCTTGAAATGGGCTCCGAAACACATGACGTCTGGATCGTCGTCCCGGACTTCAACGAAGGCCAGGTCATCGGCGAGGTGATCGCCGACCTGAGATCGGTTTTCGACAACGTCGTCTGCGTGGACGACTGCAGCTCCGACGGCAGCGGCGCGATAGCCCGGCAGGCCGGGGCGCATCTGGTGCGCCATCCCATCAACCTCGGGCAGGGCGCGGCGCTGCAGACCGGTATCGAGTACGCCCGCGCGCAGCCCGGGGCCGCGGTGTTCGCGACCTTCGACGCCGACGGTCAGCACCGGGTGAAGGACGTGGCCAGGATGATCGACCGGCTCCGACGCGGCGACGTCGACGTCGTGATCGGGACCAGGTTCGGCCAAGCCGTCGCCAGCCGGCCTCCGTTGCTGAAGCGGATCGTGCTGCAGACCGCGGCCCGGCTCAGCAGACGCGGCCGGCGGCTTGGTCTGACCGACACCAACAACGGTCTGCGGGTGTTCAACAAGACCGTCGCCGACGGGATGAACATCACCATGAGTGGGATGAGCCACGCCACCGAGATCGTCATGATGATCGCCGAAAACCGTTGGCGGGTGGCCGAAGAGCCCGTCGAGGTGCTCTACACCGACTACTCGAAGTCGAAGGGCCAGCCGCTGCTCAACGGCGTCAACATCATCTTCGACGGGTTTCTGCGGGGAAGGATCAGGCGATGAACTGGATCAAGGTGCTGCTGATCGGTTCGATCATCGCCCTGCTGATCTTTCTGTTGCGGTCGCGCCGCAGCGCTCGGGCACGCGCCTGGGTGAAGGTGGGCTACGTCCTGTTCGTGCTGCTCGGTATCTACGCGGTGTTGCGGCCGGACGACACCACGGTGGTCGCGCACTGGTTCGGCGTGAATCGCGGCACCGACCTGATGCTCTACGGGCTGATCATGGCGTTCAGCTTCACGACGTTGAGCACCTACATGCGGTTCAAGGACCTGGAGTTGCGCTACGCGCGGCTGGCCCGGGCCATCGCCCTGGAAGGCGCGCAACTCCCTCCGCGAGCAGACGCAGAATCGCATAATCGCTAGCGATTTTGTGCGATTCTGCGTCTGCTCGCGCAGTTCTAGTGGCGGAAATAGTCCACCGTCCGGCGCACGCCCTCTGCCAACTCGACCTGTGGTCGCCAGCCCAAAACCCTTGCCGCCAAACCGATGTCAAGACACGAGCGCTTCAGGTCACCCAGCCGCGGCGGATGGAACTCCGGGTCGTCGGGGCCGCCGACGGACGCCGCGACCGCCGTGTGCAGTTGCCGGTCGGACGTTTCGATGCCGGTGCCGACGTTGAAGCGTTGCCCGCCGCCCGCCGTTCCGGACGCCTTGACGAAGGCGTCGACGACGTCGTCGACGAACACGTAGTCGCGTGTGTTGGAGCCGTCACCGAACACCTTGGTGGGCCTGCCCTCCAGCAATGCCTGCGCGAAGATCGCCACCACTCCGGCCTCACCGTGCGGATCTTGACGCGGGCCGTAGACATTGGCGGGCGCGATATGCGAACAGTCCAGACCGTACAGATGCCGGAAGGTGTTCAGGTAGATCTCACCGGCCACCTTTCCCGCGGCGTATGGCGAAGCCGGATCGGTGGGCACCGTCTCGGGCGTCGGATACACCGGCGGCACCCCGTAGATCGATCCGCCCGAGGAGGTGTGCACGACCTTGCGCACCTGCGCGTGCCGCGCCGCCTCGGCCAGCCGGATGGTGCCGATCACGTTGACCGACGCGTCGAACTGCGGGTCTGCCACCGAGTGCCGCACGTCGATCTGTGCGGCCAGGTGGAATACCACCTCCGGGCGGTGTTCATCGAGGACGGCGTCCAGGTCCGCGGTCACGATGTCGGCCTCGACGAAGACGTGCGCCGGGTTGTCGGCGAGGTGCTCGAGGTTGGTTGCGCGGCCGGTCGCGAAGTTGTCCAGGCTCACCACCGTGTGGCCGTCGGCGACGAGACGGTCGACTAGCGTCGACCCGATGAAACCGGCTGCCCCGGTGACCAGTGCGCGCACCGGCCCACCATACAGAGTGGCGACGGCGGCAGCGGTGTTGATCGCGGTGCAGTTGGGCATTCGCGCGGTGCTGGCGTTCGGCGGATATTTCTACTGGGACGACCTGATTCTCATCGGCCGGGCCGGCACCCAGGATCTGCTGTCCCCGTCCTACCTGTTCGACGACCACGACGGGCACGTGATGCCGGGTGCGTTCCTGGTGGCCGGGGCGATCATCCGACTGGCGCCGCTGGACTGGACCGGCCCGGCGGTCAGCCTGGTGGTGCTGCAACTGCTGGCGTCCCTGGCGTTGCTGCGCACGCTGTATCTGATCCTGGGCTGGCGGCCGGTGTTGTTGCTGCCGTTGACGTTCGCACTGTTCACGCCGCTGGGTCTGCCGGGATTCGCGTGGTGGGCGGCGGCACTGAACTCGCTGCCGATGCTGGCTGCGCTGGCCTGGGTGTGCGGGGACGCCGTGTTGCTCATCCGCACCGGTCGTCAGCGCTACGCGGTCACCGCCGCGCTGGCCTATCTCGGCGGGCTGCTGTTCTTCGAGAAAGCCGCGGTGATCCCGTTCGTGGCCTTCGCAGTGGTCGCCCTGCTGTGTCACGTCGCGGGTGAGCCGAGCCCGGTGCGCGCCGTTTGGCGCGAGGGGCGTCGGCTGTGGGTGGCGTCGCTGGCACTGACCGCCGGTTGGGTGACCCTCTACTTGTCGGTGGTCGACCAGCGGCGCTGGAGTTCGGATCTGACGATGACGTGGGCGCTGCTGCGTCGCTCGATCACCCACGGCATCGTGCCGGGTCTGGCTGGCGGACCCTGGGATTGGGCGCGGTGGGCGCCGGCCTCCCCATGGGCCACCCCGGGTCCGTTGGTGATGACGCTGGGCTGGCTGACTTTGGTTGGCGTGCTGGCGGTTTCGCTGATCCGCAAGCGGCGCATAGGGCCCGTGTGGCTCAGCGCGGCCGGGTACGCCGTGGCCTGCCAGGTGCCGATCTACCTGATGCGGTCCTCGCGGTTCACCGCACTCGAACTGGCACAAACGCTGCGGTATTTCCCCGACCTCGTGGTGGTACTCACATTGCTGTCCGCGATCGCGTTGACCGCGCCCAACCGCGAATCGGCTGGGTGGCTGGACTCGTCCCGGCTACGCACCGCGACGACATCCGTTGTGGCACTGTCTTTTCTGGCGAGCAGCCTGTATTCGACGGCAACATTCCGGACGGCGTGGCGGGACAACCCCGCCGAACCGTATCTGAAGAACGCCCGTAACGGTCTGGCAAGCGCGAATCCGACTGTGCCGCTGCTGGATCAGGAAGCCGACCCGCTGGTCCTGCAGCGGGTGGCGTGGCCGGAGAACCTGGCCAGCCACCTGTTCGCTCTGCTTCGTGACCGGCCTGAATTCGCTTCGGCGACAACGGCGTTGCGGATGCTGAACAGCAAGGGCCAACTCGTCGACGCGCGGGTGACCTGGGTGCGGACGATCAGACCTGGGCCCGTCGAGCAATGTGGTTACTTCGCCGCTCCTGACCAGCCGGCCCGCCTGATCCTGGATGGTCCGCTGCTGCCGGCCGACTGGACCGTCGAACTGAACTACTTGGCGAACACCGACGGCTCGATGATGCTGGCTCTCTCCGAGGGCCCCGAGGTGAAGGTTCCGGTGCATCCCGGACTCAACCGAGTCTATGTCCGGTTGCCGGGCGCCGGAGACGCGATCACGGTGCAGGCCAGCACCGCCGCCCTTGCGCTGTGCCTGGCGTCGGGACCGGTGGGTTTCCTGGCCCCCACCTGATCTGCCTGAACATCGACCTGCGGAGCCGTCACGGCGATAAGCTGAGTTTCCCCTAACGGCGGGAGGACGACGATGTCCTATCTGACAGCGGCCCCGGAGTACCTGGCGTCGGCGGCGACAGACCTGGCCGGCATCGGGGAATCGCTCCGCGCGGCGAATCTTGTTGCGGCCCTTCCCACTTCAACGGTGTTGGCGGCCGGAGCCGACGAAATCTCGGCCGCGCTGACCGCGCTGTTCGGCGGGTACGCGCAGCAATACCAGGCCGTGAGCGCGCACGTCGCGGCGTTGCACCAGCAGTTCGTGCAGACGCTCACGGCCGGAGCCGGGGCGTACGCGGCCGCCGAGGCCCTCAACGTCGGTCCGCTGCAACCGGTTGTCGACCTGATCAACACACCCACCCAGACGCTGCTGGGCCGTCCGCTGATCGGTAACGGCACCGACGCGACGACGCCCGGCGGCGCCGGAGGTGCCGGCGGATTCCTGTACGGCAACGGCGGCAACGGCGCGGCGGGCGGGACTAATCAGGCCGGCGGCGCCGGCGGCGATGCCGGCCTGATCGGTAATGGCGGGATCGGTGGCAAGGGCGGACTCGGCGGGATGGCCGGTGGTGCCGGTGGACGCGGCGGCTGGCTGTTCGGCGACGGCGGCATGGGCGGGGCGGGCGGACAAGGCTTCGGGATCAACCTCGTCGGTGGTGCCGGCGGGGCGGGCGGGCCGGCCGGAATGTGGGGCAACGGGGGCTACGGCGGGGAAGGCGGAGCTGGCACAGCGACCTTGACCCCCGGTAGTGCCGGTGGCCGCGGGGGTGACGGCGGCCACGGCGGATGGCTGAGCGGTGATGCCGGTGACGGTGGAAATGGCGGCCACGCCACCGTCTCGGCGGGGGGCGGCGACGGCGGCAACGGCGGCAACGCCGGTCTGATGGGCGGCGGTGGCCACGGCGGGGTCGGCGGCGCCGCGAACGGCCTCGGCGGATCCGGCAGTTTCACCGGTGGCAACGGCGGTCTCGGCGGGCGTGGGGGATGGCTGCTCGGTGACGGCGGCTGGGGTGGCATGGGCGGGGTCAGCACCAGCACCAGCCTGGGTTCGCAGGGCGGGGCCGGTGGCAATGCCGGGCTGTTCGGCGACGGTGGCG